>NZ_CP192543.1:1333702-2000553 GCF_050632365.1 Rahnella sp. PAMC25559
TGCTGGTCTGGAAGGCGTTGTCGCTGCCTTCAGGTGCCAGAATGCGGCCCTGAGTATCCAGCTCAACATCGTGCGCTGCCAGCCATTCCATTTTGTGAGGGCGGAAACCAAACGCCATCACCACGGCATCGGCTTCCATCACATGTTCGGAACCCGCGACGATTTCTGCACGACGGCGGCCATGCGCATCCGGCGCGCCAAGTTCGGTACGCGCCATACGCACGCCACAGACGCGGCCTGAATCGTTCAGTTCAATGCTCAGCGGTTGCAGGTTGAATTTGAAATCCACCCCTTCTTCGCGCGCATTCTTCACTTCACGACGTGAGCCCGGCATGTTCTCTTCATCACGACGGTACGCACAGGTCACATGCGTTGCGCCCTGACGAATTGATGTACGCACGCAGTCCATCGCGGTGTCACCACCGCCTAGAACCACCACGCGCTTCTTATCCATCGTCACGTAAGGCTCTTCCTGACTGTCATCGTAACCCATCAGTTGCTTGGTGTTGGCGATGAGGAACGGCAGGGCATCGTACACGCCCGGCGCATCTTCGTTCGCCAGACCACCGCGCATGGACTGATAAGTCCCGACGCCGAGGAACACAGAATCGTATTCTGCCAGCAGGGCGTCGATGGTGATGTCTTTACCGACTTCAGTATTGAGCTGGAATTCGATCCCCATCTCCGTGAAGATTTCACGACGCTTGGTCATCACCGATTTTTCCAGCTTGAAGGCCGGAATACCGAAAGTCAGCAGGCCGCCGATTTCCGGGTGGCGATCGTAAACCACTGCTTTCACACCGTTACGGGTCAGGACGTCAGCACAAGCCAGGCCTGCCGGGCCTGCGCCGATAATCGCCACGCGTTTGCCGGTAGGATGCACGTGAGACATATCCGGACGCCACCCCATTTCGATGGCTTTATCGCTGATGTAGCGCTCGATGTTACCGATGGTCACCGCACCAAACTCGTCGTTCAGGGTACAGGAACCTTCGCACAGTCTGTCCTGAGGACAAACGCGTCCGCAGACTTCCGGCAGGCTGTTGGTCTGGTGCGCGAGGTCGGCGGCTTCCATGATGCGACCTTCGTTTGCCAGTTTCAGCCAGTTCGGAATGTAGTTGTGAACCGGGCATTTCCATTCGCAATAAGGGTTACCGCAGGACAGACAGCGGTCTGCCTGTGATGCAGCCTGAGTTGCTGAGAACGGCTCGTAAATTTCCACAAACTCAATTTTACGGATCTTCAGCGCTTTTTTAGGCGGATCAACACGCTGTAAGTCGACAAATTGATAAACGTTTTGACTCATCTTAACCTCTTACTGCGCTTGTACCCGCAGCTCAGCTGCGGAACGACTACGGTGACCCAACAATGCTTTGACATCACTGGACTTCGGTTTTACCAGAGCAAATTTCGCTGCCCATTCAGGCCAGTTCGCCAAAATTTCTTCACCACGGGCCGAGGCGGTCAACTGTACGTGTTCGATGATCAAACCGCGCAGATGCTCTTCATGGATAGCCAGATCGGCCACTTCCAGGACTTCAACCAGTTCCGGGTTAACGCGTTTGCGGAATTCGCCGTCTTCATCAAGAACGTAAGCGAAGCCACCGGTCATGCCTGCGCCGAAGTTGACGCCGGTACGACCGAGCACACACACAATACCGCCGGTCATGTATTCACAACCGTTATCGCCAATGCCTTCAACCACAGTGATGGCACCGGAGTTACGCACGGCGAAACGTTCACCCGCACGGCCCGCTGCAAACATTTTGCCGCCGGTAGCGCCGTACAGACAGGTGTTACCGATGATGCTGGCTTCGTGGCTGCGGAACGCTGAACCGATTGGTGGACGGATGGCAATGCGGCCACCGGCCATGCCCTTGCCCACGTAGTCGTTCGCGTCGCCGGTCAGCATCAAATCGACGCCGCCTGCGTTCCAGACGCCGAAGCTCTGGCCCGCGGTGCCGTTGAAGTTAATGCGCACCGGATCTGCCGCCATACCCTGATCGCCATGTTTCTCAGCAATCGCACCGGACAACATGGCGCCGACGGAGCGGTCAGTGTTGCGGATATCGAAGTAGAACGCTTTGCTCTGCTTAGAATCGATGTGCGGCGCAGCCTGCTCCAGAATGTCTTTGTTCAGCTGACCCTTATCGAACGCCGGGTTGCTTTCGGTGCAGTACACCGCTTTGCCTTCATGCGGCGTGGCGGTTGCCAGCATCGCAGAGAGATCCAGACTGTTTTGTTTGGCGGTGAAGCCATCCAGCTCGGTCAGCAGATCGGTACGACCAATCAAATCGACCAGCTGGCTCACGCCCAGTTCGGCCATGATTTCACGGGTTTCCTGCGTGATGAACTTGAAGTAGTTCACTACGCGTTCTGGCAGGCCGTGATAATGGTTGCGACGCAATTTATCGTCCTGAGTTGCCACGCCGGTTGCGCAGTTATTCAGGTGGCAAATACGCAGGTATTTACAGCCCAGTGCGACCATAGGGCCGGTACCGAAACCGAAGCTTTCTGCGCCCAGAATCGCCGCTTTGATGATGTCGAGGCCAGTTTTCAGGCCGCCATCCACCTGCAGACGGATTTTATGACGCAGGCCGTTGGCGACCAGTGCCTGCTGTGTTTCCACCAGACCCAGTTCCCACGGACAACCGGCGTATTTCACCGAAGACAGCGGGCTTGCGCCGGTGCCGCCATCGTAGCCGGCGATGGTGATGAGATCCGCATAGGCTTTCGCCACGCCGACGGCGATAGTGCCGACGCCCGGTTCAGAAACCAGCTTCACCGAAATCATGGCTTTCGGGTTGACCTGTTTCAGGTCGAAAATCAGCTGCGCCAGATCCTCGATAGAATAAATATCGTGGTGCGGCGGTGGAGAAATCAGGGTCACGCCCGGCACGGAATAACGCAGTTTCGCGATGTACGGCGTCACTTTGTCACCCGGCAACTGGCCGCCTTCCCCTGGTTTTGCACCTTGTGCGACTTTGATCTGAATAACGTCAGCATTCACCAGGTACGCCGGTGTTACACCGAAACGACCGGAAGCTACCTGCTTAATACGGGACACTTTATTGGTGCCGTAACGCGCCGGATCTTCGCCGCCTTCGCCGGAGTTAGAACGCCCGCCGATGCTGTTCATTGCTTCGGCCAGAGATTCATGCGCTTCCGGGCTCAACGCACCGATAGACATCGCCGCGGTATCGAAGCGGGTAAACAAGCCTTCCGCCGGTTCCACCTGATCCACCGGAATTGGCTGGCCTTTTGGTGTCACTTTCAACAGGTCACGCAGTGTCGCTACCGGACGCTCGTTAACCAGTTTGGCGTATTTTTTATAATCGTCGTAATCACCGCTGTTCACTGCGGTTTGCAGTGTGGTGACCACGTCCGGGTTATATGAGTGATATTCGCCACCGTGGACAAATTTCAGCAGGCCGCCCTGATCCAGCGTTTTGCGTTTCAGCCACGCGCGTTTGGACAGGTTCAGCAGATCTTGTTCAAAATCCGTATAACCGGCACCGCCGATACGGCTGACCACGCCGTTGAAGCAGGTGTTGCACAGATCTTTTGCCAGACCGACCGCTTCAAACAGTTTGGAGCAGCGGTAAGAGGCCACGGTTGAGATGCCCATTTTGGACATGATCTTGTACAAGCCTTTGTTGATGCCGTTGCGGTAATTCAACATCACTTCACGGTATTTCTTCTCGATGACCTGAGAGTCGACCAGTTTTGCCAGGGTTTCGTAGGCCAGATACGGATAAACCGCTGTGGCACCAAAACCAATCAGCACGGCGAAATGGTGCGGGTCGCGGGCGCTGGCGGTTTCAACAATGATGTTGGCATCGCAGCGCAGGCTTTTCTCAACCAGACGCAGTTGCAGTGCGCCGACGGCCATTGGCGCAGGCAGCGGCAGGCGGTTGGCCGAAATATTTCGGTCAGACAGCACCAGTAACACGGCGCCGTTGCGCACTTTCTGCTCGCCTTCGTCACAGAGTTTCTGGACGAACTGCTCCATGTTCTGTTCGCTCGGATCGTAAGTCAGGTCCAGCGTTTCCGCGCGATAGTGTTTGCTGTCCAGCGTGGTGAGCTGTTTAAAGTCAGACCACAGCAGAATAGGTGATTTGAAGCTCAGACGGTGCGCCTGACCTTCGGCTTCGCAGAACACGTTCATCTCGCGGCCAATGCTGGTCGCCAGAGACATCACGTGAGCTTCGCGCAGCGGATCGATTGGCGGGTTGGTCACCTGCGCAAACTGCTGGCGGAAGTAGTCATAAATAATGCGGGGACGACTGGAGAGCACGGCAAATGGCGTGTCATCACCCATCGAGCCGACGGCTTCCTGACCGTTTTCACCCAGTACGCGGATGATCTGATCAAGTTCTTCGCTGCTGTAGCCGAACTGTTTCTGGAAGGTTTCCAGCGTTGTGTCATCCAGCTCGCGGCTGCCAACCTGATCTTCCGGCAGGTCTTCGAACGGCACCAGACGCTGAACGTTTTTCTCCATCCACTCTTTGTAAGGATGACGGCCTTTCAGGTCGTTGTCGGTTTCAGCGGAGTGATGGATCTTGCCGCTGCGGGTGTCGATTACCATCAGTTCGCCAGGTCCGACGCGGCCTTTTTCGACCACTTCGTCCGGCTGATAATCCCAGATCCCGACTTCGGACGCACAGGTGATCAGCTTGTCTTTCGTGATGACATAACGCGCCGGGCGCAAACCGTTACGGTCGAGGTTACAGGCGGCATAGCGGCCATCTGACATCACGATACCGGCCGGGCCGTCCCACGGTTCCATGTGCATGGAGTTAAAGTCGAAGAACGCACGCAGATCGTTGTCCATATCCGGGTTCTGCTGCCAGGCTGGCGGCACCAGCAAACGCATCGCGCGCAGCAGATCCATCCCGCCCGCCAGGAACAGTTCCAGCATGTTATCCAGCGAGCTGGAGTCGGAGCCGGTTTCATTGACGAAAGGCGCAGCATCTTGCAGATCGGGGATCAGCGGTGTTTTAAATTTATACGCACGGGCACGCGCCCACTGGCGGTTACCGGTGATGGTGTTGATTTCGCCGTTGTGCGCCAGATAGCGGAAGGGCTGAGCCAGCTGCCAGCGCGGAACGGTGTTGGTCGAGAAGCGCTGGTGGAACAGGCAGATCGCCGATTCCAGACGCAGGTCGGCCAGGTCTAAATAGAAGCGTGGCAGATCCGCAGGCATACACAGGCCTTTATAGATCGTGACCACGTTGGAGAAACTGCACACATAGAAATCTTTATCCTGAATGCGTTTCTCAATGCGGCGGCGCGCCATATACAGGCGACGCTCCATGTCACGCGGACGCCAGCCGGCAGGCGCGTTGACAAAAATCTGTTCGATACGGGGCAGGGAGGAAAGCGCGATTTCACCGAGAACGTCCGGATTGGTCGGAACGTCACGCCAGCCCACCACGGACAGCGTTTCGTTTTGCAACTCTTCTTCAACAATGCGGCGGCTGGCAGCCGCTTCTGTTTCATCTTTGCTGAGGAATAGCATGCCAACGGCATAGTTCTTCGCCAGACGCCAGTTGCGCTCTTCGGCGATCATCCGGAAGAACCGATCCGGTTTCTGTAAATGCAGGCCACAGCCGTCGCCGGTCTTGCCGTCAGCAAGGATCGCGCCACGGTGTTGCATACGGGCCAGCGCGTGAATGGCTGTACGCACGACCTTATGGCTAGGTTCGCCTTCTATATGGGCGATCAGGCCGAAACCACAGTTGTCCCTCTCTTGGGATTTATCGTACAACATAACGTGAACCTCCCCAGGCTCTGCGAGACTCTCACACCAACCGCGAGGGGACTTATAGACAGAGATTGCTCGCATTTTCGCGCACTCTTGCGGTGCGTTGAATGCCCGGGCATCTCCGTCAAAGGCCTCTCGTGATGGTTCTCACAAGTGGTGGTTGACTTGTTTTAATGAGGGAGTCTTCAATTACTGCATAAATATGACGAGTTGCTCACCCGTCGAGATTGCTTCCAGCGGACTCCCAACTTAGCGAGAAAGCATTGACAGGTCAAATGGCGATTTAAGTTATATTAAAAGTGATATAAAGGGATTTAATTATTTGAAATATATATAGATTATGGTGATTTTATTGGCGTAATTTCGGTGTGGTCATGCCTGTAAAGTGTGAGCTGACTCACTATGGAGAAAGCTTCAGATCTCCGCACCATGCTGGCAGGCGACTATTTACCAGTATTTTATACTGCAAAACACAGCCCCCATGCGGTTTGTCACTGTTTTTAACCGGGCCGTAATAATGTGCTAATGCAGCGGATGTAATAAGAATTATTCATACTGCCATGAATGACTTTATTTGCAGTAATAATGAATAGTTATGCCTGTGCGGGCAGCGCCTTTAGGGAAAGGATTAGGGAGTGAAAGGAGAAATACGTTAGCCAGAGGGCAGTTGGCCTGGCAACGGGCAGAAAATTGCCGGCCGATATTAATAATATCGCGGCAGAAATTAGTCAATATCTCTGCACTTATTTCCCGCATTGCACCACCGTAAGCCCCTGCACGGTGCAGGTCACAAACTTTCAGCTCAATACCGCCCCGCGCTCACCCCGGCAAGGTTTTGCGGTATGATTCAGTCGACTTCGTTTTAAGGGAACCGTTATGAAGCAAATCCGGGTTTTAGCGCAGTATTATGTCGATCTGATGGTCAAACTGGGGCTGGTGAGATTCTCACTGCTTCTGGCTTCTGCGCTGGTGGTGCTGGCGATGATTGTTCAGATGGCGGTGACCATGCTGTTGCGTGGTCAGGTGGAAAGTATCGACGTCGTCCGGTCCATTTTCTTTGGATTACTGATCACCCCCTGGGCAGTGTACTTTCTGTCGGTGGTGGTGGAGCAGCTCGAGGAGTCGCGCCAGCGTCTCACCCGTCTGGTCGATAAGCTTGAAGAGATGCGCCATCGCGATCTCGAACTGAATCAGCAGCTGAAAGACAATATTACCCAGCTGAATCAGGAAATTGCTGACCGCGTCAAAGCAGAAGAAGCGCGTCTGGCCGTGGTCGATAAGCTGAAACTCGAAATGCATCATCGTGAACAGGCGCAGATCGAACTGAGTCAGCAATCGGCGTTACTGCGCTCCTTCCTCGATGCTTCACCGGATCTGGTGTATTACCGTAACGAAGACAAAGAATTCTCCGGCTGTAACCGTGCGATGGAATTGCTCACCGGCAAAAGCGAGAAGCAGCTGATCGGTCTGACGCCGAACGATGTCTATACCCCCGATATCGCCGAGAAAGTGGTGGAAACCGATGAGAAGGTGTTCCGTCACAACGTTTCCCTCACCTATGAACAATGGCTGGTCTATCCGGACGGGCGGAAAGCCTGTTTCGAGCTGCGCAAGGTGCCGTTCTACGATCGCATCGGTAAACGCCACGGCCTGATGGGCTTCGGGCGCGATATTACCGAGCGTAAGCGCTATCAGGACGCGCTGGAGAACGCCAGCCGGGAAAAGACGACGTTTATCTCGACCATCAGCCACGAGCTGCGTACGCCGCTTAACGGCATCGTCGGGCTCAGCCGCATCCTGCTGGACACGGAGCTGGACAAAGAGCAGCACAGCTACCTCAAAACCATTCACGTCAGCGCCATCACCCTCGGCAATATCTTCAACGACATCATTGAAATGGACAAAATCGAGCGCCGCAAAGTGCAGCTCGATAACCAGACGGTCGATTTCACCGAGTTCCTGTCCGATCTGGAAAACCTCTCCGGCCTTCTGGCACAGCCGAAAGGGCTGAAATTCATCATGGATCCGGATTTACCCTTGCCGCGTAGCATCACCACTGACGGCACGCGCTTACGCCAGATTTTATGGAACCTGATCGGTAACGCCGTCAAATTTACCCGTGAAGGGGAAATCGTGCTGAGCGTCCATTACGAAGCGAACGACATGCTGCGCTTCGTGGTGCGCGATTCGGGAATGGGCATTCCGCAGGATGAGCAGGATAAAATTTTCGCCATGTACTATCAGGTGAAAGACCGTAACGGGGGCAAACCCGCAACCGGAACCGGGATCGGTCTGGCCGTTTCTAAGCGTCTGGCGCAGGCGATGGGCGGCGATATTACCGTCAGCAGCGTGCCGGGGCAGGGTTCCTGCTTCACGCTGACGGTGCGTGCGCCGACGCTGGATGCGCCGGTAACGCAAAGCGACGATGAAGAGGAGGAGATGCCGCTGCCGGCGCTTCATGTGTTGCTGGTGGAAGATATCGAGCTGAACGTCATTGTGGCGCGTTCGGTGCTGGAGAAACTGGGTAACAGCGTGGAAGTGGCAATGAACGGGCATGATGCGCTGGAGATGTTCGATCCCGACGAATTCGACCTGGTTCTGCTGGATATCCAGCTGCCTGACATGACGGGGCTGGATATCGCCCGCAAATTACGCACCGATTACGCCGGTAAGCATTTGCCGCCGCTGATTGCGTTGACGGCCAACGTGCTCAAAGACAAAAAAGAGTATCTCGACGCCGGAATGGACGACGTGCTGAGCAAGCCGCTGTCTGTTTCTGCCCTGACCGCGATGATCCAGCAGTTTTGGGATCATCAGCCAGAAGTATCCGTGATGGAAAAGGAGCCTGCAGTGATGAAAGACAGCGAAACTTTACTCGATACCGCCATGCTGGAGCAGTACATCGACCTGGTGGGCCCGCAACTGATTTATCAGAGTGCAGATATGTTTGAAAAAATGATGCCGGGTTATCTCGCGGTATTGGATTCCAACATGACGGCGCGTGACCAGAAAGGCATTGCCGAAGAAGGGCATAAAATCAAAGGTGCAGCGGGATCTGTCGGTCTGAAGCATTTACAGCAGCTGGCGCAACAAATTCAAACGCCAACATTGCCGGCCTGGTGGGATAACGTTCAGGAATGGATTGATGAGCTGAAGGCGGAGTGGCGAAATGATATTCAGGTGCTGCGTGAATGGACTTCAAACGCTGAAAAAAAATAACCCCAGCCGAAGCCGGGGTGCGCGAATACTGCGCCAACACCAGGGAAAATGGTAACCCACGATAGTTGTTAGGGTTTGGATTTCGCAGGTCTTGGAATTCAGGGTAAGTCTAATACATCCTGTAGCCATCAACATAACAAATATAAGCTGAACTGTTACAACATTCATTAAAAACTGTGATGTAGATTAGTCTTTGTCTATACAAAACATCAAGTCTTTATCGCAGGATTTTTGAGAGAATACAAATGAAGGTTGTTGATGACGTTATGACGGCATGCAATTTTGCTTATGTTCGTGAAAATTCAGACGGCGATTTGCTGGTTTTTTCTACAAAAACTGTGCGTAGTCCCCCTGAACACGCTGCACGGAACCCGCGGCAACTTACTGTAAACCATGGTGTATGCGTGAAAGTGGATTCGGACCGTCTGTTACATGGCATAAGATTTCATCTCATTTTATGTAGTGAAATAATTTCACTTAGGTAGACGTCCTGAATGCCCGTCCGTTGTGTGAATTTTCGTCTGCATTGTGGTTTTTTTGAGTAACCGATTTGACTTAGTGACGCCAGAGGCGGGCGAGTATCTGATGAGTTTTCGTTCACTATCTAAAATTGAATGTATAAGTTTTGTTAATCAATAAATTTATGAATTGTTACGGAATGTAGCAAAAGAATACAGTCGATGCCGGGGGGTGAAAACCCCTGGGAACCGGTTCCCAGGATCTGGAACTCATTGATGATATGGATCAAAAGCCTTTTAATTTGGTTAATGTGCGGTTAAAAATGGGATAGGCCTGACCAGATTGTTAGCAATCTGCGTCTTAGTTTCGCTAGCCGAATCCGGTGGTTCTTGCGGAGATTGATTAGATGGTCAGATGTGTTACGGAAAGCGCTTAATGAATAAATCTGCAAAAAAAGGTCTTTTACGTAAGCCACTGTTATGGCTCAAACGTGTGCTGATACTGCTACCCTGCTTATGGATAGCAGGAATTGTGATTTTCGCCTTTTTACCGGTGCCTTTTTCTGCCGTGATGGTGGAAAGGCAGGTGTCGGCGTGGCTGACCGGTGACTTTGGTTACGTCGCCCATTCCGACTGGGTCGCGATGGATGACATTTCCTCGCCGATGGCGCTGGCGGTGATGGCGGCGGAAGACCAGAAATTCCCTGAACACTGGGGATTTGACGTGGATGCCATTCAGTCGGTGCTGGACAGTGATAAAGACGGCGGAAAAATGCGCGGTGCATCGACGCTTTCGCAGCAGACGGCCAAGAATTTATTTTTGTGGGATGGTCGCAGCTGGATCCGCAAAGGGCTGGAAGCCGGGCTGACCGTTGGCATTGAAACGGTATGGACAAAGCGACGCATTCTGACGGTTTATCTGAACATCGTGGAGTTCGGCGACGGTGTCTTTGGCGTTGAACAGGCGGCACAGCATTTCTTCCATAAACCGGCCAGCAAACTGACCGCTTCTCAGGCGGCATTACTGGCTGCCGTGCTCCCCAATCCACACCTGTTTAAGGTCAACGCGCCTTCAGCCTACGTCATTCGCAGACAACAGTGGATCCTGCGCCAGATGAGCCAGCTCGGCGGTGAGTCTTTCCTGGTGGAACATAAACTGCATTAATTTCCTGAGCAACGCACATAAAAAAAGGACAGCCAATGCGCTGTCCTTTTTCATGATGGCCGCCGGAATTACTTCACGTAGGTGAATGCCGTGGTCACGTGTTTCACGCCGCTGACACCTGCCGCGATACCTGCCGCAGATTTCCCTTCATCCTGTGTCACCAGACCCAGCAGGAAGACTTCGCCGTTTTCAGTGGTCACTTTCACGTTGGAAGATTTCACTGAATCACTGGTCAGCAACTGCGAGCGGACTTTGGTGGTGATCCAGGTATCGGTAGAGGCGGTACCCATGGTCACAGGCTTACCGGTGCGAAGCTCGTTATACACTTCCGTTGCACCCTCAACGCCAACCGCGATCTGCTTGGCGCGCGCGGCCATATCCGGTGTCGGGGTCTGGCCGGTCAGCAGGACTTTGCCCTGATACGCCGTCGCCACAATACGCGCTTCGTCCTTCAGCTGTTTGTCTTTGCTGATGGCATTAGACACCCTGGCTTCCAGCGTGCTGTCATCAACCTGTGTGCCGACGGTACGCGGGTCCGTGGTGGTTTTGGTGGCAACGCCAGCAACGCCAACCACTGCGGCGGCAACGCAACCTTGTAGCAGAAGGGCGCTAAACAGTATTGCAAAGAGAGGACTTGCCTTCATTTGATCTCCTTAATCGTCCTGGTGAGGGAACAGCGTGCTATCAATCAGATCACAGAGGCAATTCACTGTGAGCATGTGCATTTCCTGAATACGGGCGCTGCGATGAGACGGGATTCGGATCTCAACATCATGAGGACCCAGCAAACCCGCCAGCTCGCCGCCGTCATAACCTGTAAGCGCCACAATGGTCATATCACGGGTGACCGCGGCTTCAACGGCTTTGACAATATCACGGCTGTTGCCGCGCGTAGAAATAGCCAACAGGACGTCGCCCGCCTGGCCTAAGGCCCGCACCTGTTTGGCATAGATTTCATCATGCAGCCGGTCGTTAGCGATAGCGGTCAGCACAATGTTATCTGCACATAGTGAGATTGCAGGAAGGCTGGGACGTTCAGTTTCAAAACGATTAATCAGACTGGCGGAAAAATGCTGGGCATTTGCCGCAGAGGTGCCGTTACCGCAGCAGAGAATTTTATTGCCGTTAAGCAGCGATTGCACCAGCGTCATTGCGGCGCGGGAAATCGCGTCAGGCAAAGCTTCTGCCGCGGCAATCTGGGTTTGGATACTTTCGGTAAAGCAGACTTTGATTCTATCCAGCACGGGTTTTCGTCCAGTCAGTCGTCATAATATTTATTCCGCATTGAAGGCATCACGCAGCCATTCTATCTGGCTACCGGTGATGGCAAAAACATCAAAACGGCAAGATGATGTGTCAAAGCTTGCATGGCGTCCTGCAAGCCAGAAAGACGCAGCGCTTAACAAACGCTGCTGTTTTTGACGCGTTACGCTTTCCGCTGCGCCGCCGAAACGGGCGGTGCGCCGGTAGCGAACTTCAACAAACACCCAGGTTTGCTGGTCGCGCATTATCAGGTCGATCTCTCCGGTGCGGCACGCCACATTGGCGGCCACAAAGAATAATCCGGCGCTCTCAAGGTAGCGACGTGCGAAAGCTTCATACTGGTTTCCACACGATTTTGCGCCAGTGAGCCGCGGCGTTGACACCTTTTCAAACATCAGTACATCCTTGTACCTGTCACTCTCGGAATACCGGTTCTGAAGAGCGGTTCCCGAGAGTGGCGATAGCCGTTCTTAAGAGGAAACCGGCACGAGTGAGCCCTGACGGTATTGCAGCCACGGCATTTTACGGTGGATAACGCAATTGCTGTTGGCGCTCAAATCCCCGGTACTGCCGGAGACTTCAAAGCCCGGCAGGGTGCGCATTTGTGAGAAGTGATTCGCCAGACTCCAGGCATCAATCCCCATCGCGTACAGACGCACCAGTGAGTAGTCGTTACCGAATTTCGCGGAGGCCTGTTGCATCAGCGCCGGATTAGAGCCCGCCAGCAACGGAATGTCGCTGAACTGAACGCCTTCCATTTCCAGACGATAATCCGGGCCTGCACCGGCCTGATAGCTGCGGGAACTGGCGTAAACGGACGGACGTGAACGGCCACTGCCGCTCATGTCGAGCATCGGCTTGATCAGCGTCAGTTCGCTTTGCGTGGCGACGACGTACACCGAATCCACGGCACCTCCTGAACTGCCCTGCACGATCTGCGCATCGGTCGGTGGCGCCGGGATGGTGATCCCGCCAATGGTCACGCCCTGCGCCTGGGCAGGAGCAGCGGTATTGCTGGTCATCACCGGGGTACCGGTCAGACGGATACCGCTGCCGATAGAAGAGCGTAATTCACCTGCTGAACCCAGCCCCTGCTTGAGGACAGTCTGACCGCCCAGTTTCTGCCATTCATTGGCAAAAGCCTGCGCGATACGGTCGCCAAAGTTGCCACGCGGAACAAGCAACAGCGGCATCCGTTTTTGCTGTGACCACATATGACGTGCGGCATCCTGTGCCTCGTCTTCCGGAGAGAGGGCAAAGTAACAGATATTCGGGCTGTTTTTCTCAGTTTCTGGCTGATTGAGCGCTAAAACATTCAGCGGTGTCTGGTCTGAAGCGAGTTCGTTGACCTGATCTTTAAGCAGAGGACCGACAACCAGCGTTGCGCCATCTTGCTGCGCCTGGGTGAGAAGCGCGGCCAGAGGCTGACCATTGGTGTCGTAAACTTTGACCTGAGCATTACTGCTGGCTACCGGAGTGGCGACAGGCGCAGGCGTTTGTGGCTGTTCAGCCTGGGAGGCTGTCGCCTCCGGCGCTGAGGTGCTGACGGCCGCATTCGGATCGACCGGTGGTTGCGCCTGAGCGTTTTGATCGGCAGAAGCACTTTGTGGCGCAGGTTGTGACACCTGACCGGTCATTGCCGCGTTAAAACCTTGCTGAATGGCGTTACCGTAAACCTGCGCCGGGCCGCTCATCGGCAGGAACAGGGCGATTTTACCGGTAGAAGCAGGCTGGAACGTCAGCACGTTATTAAGCTGCGTTGGCAGGTTTTTTGCGGCCGGATTGACCGGATAACGGCGCTGCCAGTCTTTAATACCGGCTTTCAGCAGATCGGGATCCTGCTTGTTACTCTGCCAGACGCTGAGTAAATCCAGCCATCCCTGCAATGTATTTTCATCTGCGTTGATCACGATGCTGCTCGCATCTTGCGGGGAAAGTTGCGTCAGCGACATCCAGGTACGATCGATATTGTCCTGATGCGGCTGGCCCTGCAACAGTGGCTCCTGCGAAATATACGCGCGGATCACGCCCAGACTGACGCGTCCCTGGCTGGCATCGATTTGCGCCTGATAGTAACGCGCCTTCTGATCGTTGGTCAGCGCGGTCGGATCGATGGTGCTCAGCGTGGTCGCCGCAGGGGCGAAATCTTTGATGGCCAGTTGCACTTCGGCCGTCGTCAGCTTTTGCTCCAGCTGCTGCGCGGCAGTGAGTTCTTGCGGCAGGGTCTTCAGCTGATTGTAGGCTTCAGCCGCTTTGCCTTCACGCACCAGGGCACGCACTGCAAGCAATTGCCAGTCAGCCTTGTTATCATCACCGCTTTGCTGTGCCTGTTGCAGATAATAATCAGAGCTGCCAGTCGCCGCGCCCTGGACACTTTCAGTCGGTGCCTGTGGCGCCTGACCGGTACAGCTGGCGAGAAGCATCGCCACGATAATGGCAGGGAGTAAACGTCCCGAACGGGTACGAAAAGTCATTGAGGAAGGCATTCAGTTTCCAGTGATGTTTTTTCAAGATGCTCAATATTAAATCGGCAATCCGGATGAAACAATGAATCAACACGATCAAGCAGATATTTCTGCATCAACGCTGTACATCGTACCCACGCCAATCGGCAATTTAGGGGACATCACCCAACGGGCATTGGCCGTGCTGAGCAGCGTGGATTTGATTGCGGCGGAGGATACCCGTCATACCGGATTATTGCTGCATCACTTTGGTATCAGCGCAAAAATGTATCCGCTTCATGATCATAATGAACAGCAAAAAGCGGAACATTTATTATCAAAACTTCAGGAAGGTCAAAGCATTGCGCTGGTTTCCGATGCAGGAACGCCGCTGATCAATGACCCTGGCTACCATCTGGTGCGCTGTTGCCGTGAAGCGGGTGTGCGCGTTGTGCCGTTGCCGGGTGCCTGTGCGGCGATTGCGGCATTGTCTGCCGCCGGTTTGCCGTCCGACCGCTTCTGTTATGAAGGCTTTCTGCCTGCCAAAACGAAATCACGAAAAGATACACTTCAGGCCCTGATCGAAGAGCCGCGCACGCTGATTTTCTACGAATCGACCCACCGCTTGCTCGACAGCCTGCAGGATATGGTGGAAGTCTGGGGGCCGGATCGCTACGTGGTGCTCGCCCGCGAGCTGACCAAAACCTGGGAAAATATTCGTGGTGACGCGGTTGGCGCATTGCTCGCCTGGGTACTGGAAGATGAAACCCGCAAGCGTGGCGAAATGGTGCTGATCGTTGAAGGTCACAAAGCCGATACCGAGGCTTTGCCGGCGGAAGCGTTGCGCACGCTCGCGCTGCTGCAAAAAGAACTTCCGCTGAAAAAAGCCGCCGCGCTGGCTGCAGAAATTCACGGTGTGAAGAAGAATGCGTTGTATAAATACGCGCTTGATGAGCAAGAGGGTGACAAGTAGGTGATTTTCCCCTATCATCCGCCGCGGAGTTGACCAGACAGTCGCCGCTTCGTTGCCGTCCCTTTCGGGGGAGACAGATGGAGGGGAGGAAAGTCCGGGCTCCATAGGGCAGGGTGCCAGGTAACGCCTGGGAAGCGCGAGCTTACGACAAGTGCAACAGAGAGCAAACCGCCGATGGCCCACGCAAGTGGGATCAGGTAAGGGTGAAAGGGTGCGGTAAGAGCGCACCGCGCGGCTGGCAACAGTCCGTGGCAGGGTAAACTCCACCCGGAGCAAGGCCAAATAGGGGTTCACATGGTACGGCCCGTACTGAACCCGGGTAGGCTGCTTGAGCCAGTGAGCGATTGCTGGCCTAGACGAATGACTGTCCACGACAGAACCCGGCTTAACGGTCAACTCCCTCGTCAAAAAGAAAGCCCGCGCAGTGTTAACTGCGCGGGCTTTCACCTTTCTGAAATCCGAAAACTCAGACCGGCAAATCAATCAGCAGCGCGCGCAATGGGGTGCTGGCAGACACGGTCAGGCTGTTTTCCTGATGAATAAAGGCCCCATCGCCACAGGCCAGTCTTTGCGATTCGTTGCTGACCGCGCCCTGTGCATCAACCTGCCCGTGAATCGACTGCAAATAAGCACGCGGTCCGCGGATCGGTATCGAAATATGATCGCCTGCGGCTAAATCCAGATGATGGATCCACACGCTCTGGCGCAACTGCAGGCTGCCTGCTTCACCATCCGGCGAGGCCAGCAGGAAATGCTTCGCATCCGGCAGCATCATTTTCTGGGTTATCGGATTTTCATGCTCGGGGCAGGCATCCAGCCACAGCTGCATCCGCGTCAGTGGCTGCTTCTCGCGGGTGTTCAGCTCGCTGTAGCTGACACTGGCCTGCGTCGATAACAGCGCCGCTTCTCCGGCTTTCACCCGCACGCTATGACCTTCACTGTCGCGATACTCGGCCTCGCCCTGCAACACCAGATTGAGCACGTCAACGCGTGGATAAGTTCGCGGCTGAAAACTCGCCCCCGGTGCCAGCACTTCCTGATTCAGCACCCGCAAAGAGGCATAGCCCATCAGCTTGGGATCGAAGTAGTGACCAAAGGAAAACGTGTAGCGGGCTTGCAGCCAGCCAAAGTCAGCGGTGCCGCACTCTTTTGCCGTTCTGCTGGTAATCATGGCGGTCGCCTCAGTTAAAAATATCAATGGATAAATGGTAAGCGTCTGGACGTGTGATTGTTAGCCAGTTAATCTGGTCGCTATATTCAAATTTCCTGAAAGAGAAAAGAATGGCTAAGGATCGCGCACTCACACTGGAAGCCTTACGGGTCATGGATGCGATAGACCGCCGGGGCAGCTTTGCCGCTGCTGCCGACGAGCTGGGCCGCGTCCCTTCTGCCCTGAGCTACACCATGCAGAAGCTGGAGGAAGAGCTGGATGTGGTGTTATTCGACCGCTCAGGTCATCGGACAAAATTCACTAACGTTGGCCGTATGCTGCTTGAGCGTGGCCGCGTGTTGCTGGAAGCGGCAGATAAACTGACCGTGGATGCCGAAGCGCTGGCGCGTGGCTGGGAAACCCATATCACCATCGTGTGTGAAGCGCTGTCACCGGCAACGAAACTGTTCCCGCTGATTGAAAAGCTGGCGCTGAAAGCCAATACGCAGGTGTCGCTGATCACTGAAGTGCTGGCCGGCGCGTGGGAGCGCCTTGAGCAGGGGCGCGCAGACATCGTGATCGCCCCGGATATGCACTTTCGCTCATCAACAGAAATTAACAGCCGTAAGCTTTACAAGCTGGTCAGCGTGTACGTTGCCGCACCGGATCATCCGATCCATCTGGAAGCCGAGCCGTTGTCTGACGTCAGCCGCGTGAAGTACCGGGGCATTGCGGTGGCGGATACTGCCCGCGAGCGCCCGGTGCTGACCGTGCAACTGCTGGATAAGCAGCAACGTCTGACGGTCAGTACGCTGGAAGAAAAACGTCAGGCATTGCTGGCAGGGTTAGGTGTGGCGACGATGCCTTATCCGATGGTCGAAAAAGACATTACCGAAGGGCGTTTGCGTGTGGTGAGTGCCGAATACAATCACGAAACCGACATCATTATGGCGTGGCGTCGCGACAGCATGGGCGAAGCGAAAGCCTGGTTCCTGCGTGAAATTGTCAAACTGCTGGCTACGCGTGAAGTGAAGTAAGCGTCGGTCAGTTGCTGCGCCACACCTTCCCCTGATGAAAGGGGAAGGTGCAGATGCAGATCAAAAACGCGTATCACGCCCGTGCTCAGATTCTAAATCCTGCGCGGGTCCGGTGGAGATAATACCGTGCGGGTTGATCGTCGCGTGGCTGCGATAATAGTGGTGACGGATATGGGCAAAATCCACGGTTTCACGAATGCCCGGCATCTGGTAGATATCGCGCAGGAAGCCGTAAAGGTTCGGATAATCGCTGATCCGGTAGCGATCGCATTTGAAATGCGTAACGTACACCGGGTCAAATCGCACCAGCGTGGTCCACAGGCGAAGATCGGCTTCGGTCAGCTGGTTCCCCGTCAGATAGCGGTGTTTACCCAGTAATTCCTCGGCACGGTCAAGTGCGGCAAACACACCGTCAACGGCCTCATCGTAAGCATCCTGAGACGTCGCAAACCCGGCTTTGTAGACGCCATTGTTAATTTGCGGATAGACCCATTCATTAATCTCATCAATCTGCGGGCGCAAGGTCTGCGGATAATAATCCCCGGCTTTTGCACCGACCGCATCAAAAGCGCTGTTGAACATGCGAATGATATCGGCAGATTCGTTACTGACGATGGTCTGCTGTTTCTTGTCCCACAGGATCGGCACAGTGACGCGCCCGGTGTAATCCTTCTGCGCGCGCAGATAGATTTCATAGGCAAAATTCAGATGATACAAATCGTCGCCGGTGGCCGCCGGGAAATCCGTTCCGAAGGTCCAGCCGTTTTCCAGCATCAGCGGATGCACGACGGAGACGGGAATGATCTCTTCGAGGCCTTTCAGCGCGCGCATCAGTAAGGTGCGGTGCGCCCACGGGCAGGCGAGAGAAACGTACAGATGATAACGATCGCGTTCTGCCGTAAAGCCACCCGCACCATGCTCACCCGGTGCGCCGTCTGCGGTGATCCAGTTACGAAATTGCGAAACGGAACGTTTGAAGTGCCCGCCGGTAGAGCGGGTGTCATACCAGGTGTCCTGCCAGATGCCGTCAACCAGTTGTCCCATCGTTATGTACCTTTTTATCAGATGTATTTTCAGAATAAAAAAGGGCGAGGTGATAAATCACATCGCCCTGCAGGTCTTACATATTATCTAATTATTTGAGTATAGCGTGGTATTACCGGTGCGATGCCCGGCGTTATCCCTGGTGCGGACGATTACCAGTTTTTCTTGATCAGACGGTCGATGCTGAATGCACCAGGACCCGAAGCAAACAGGACGAAGAAACCACCGGCGATGGACAGGTTTTTCATGAACATCATCTGGTTTACGCCCTGGGCGAAATCAGTGTGGAAGATGACGGCGGTCAGTATGGTGAAGATTGCCGTGATCAGCGCGGTAGTACGAGTGAAGAAGCCGAACAGGATCGCCAGACCGCCGCCAAATTCTAACAAGATAGTCAGTGGCAGGAAGAAGCTTGGCACGCCCATGGACGTCATGTAGCCCGCTGTGGCGGTGTAACCGTTGATTTTGCCCCAGCCTGCAACGATAAACAGAATGGGCATCAGGATACGTGCAACCAGCAAAGCAGTGTCTTGTAACTTAGTCATCTTCATCTCCGAAAGGTCATGCGCTCAAATTGAGCTAAAAATGTTACCGGCCCGGTCGGAAAATGTTTCCTGCCGTTACCGCATCAGTTGATGACGGAATAATAGGTCGGATGAATAAGTTTTGTTAGCAAGTAAATCTGTCTGAATGATTCAAAAAAATTGAATGGACTCTGGATTGTTATTCAAAAGAAAAGGGCCGGATGAGTATTCATCCGGCCCTCAGACGTGAAAGCATTGATACGAAAAAAGAGCGTTTATTTCTGAGCGAAAGTCTTACGGAACAGTCTGACCGTTCCCCAGATCCCGAAAGCCCGTCGTGACCAGCGCACAATCACGCTGGGGTGGCGAATACCATAAACGGCAATCAGGCTTGAGCCCACTACCAGATATTTGCGCATATCAACGAGTTTCACCCAGCCGCGATCGATTTTCGCTGTGGCATCCAGCCAGTCATCACCGGCACGAGATAACTCCTGCCGCTGGCGCTCAATCTTGCGCATAATTCTGACTTTTTCGATAGCGCGGTTCGGGATGCTCATTCCTCGTCATCCTTTTCAAGCAGGGCACGGTCAACGTCCAGTTGCTTGCGCGTAAGGCTGAGCAGCGTCGAACGTTTGGCTTTCGCCAGCGTCAACATGCCCAGGATCACCGCGAGCAATAACAGCACGCCTGTGGTAGTGCCCATCGCCATCAGACGGTATGCCGGATCGATAGCCCAGAAAAGGACCACCAGCAGACTCATAAGACCGAAGGCTGTAAAGATCAGGGTAATGCCGGCCATGAGCAGCAGTTGGAAAATATTGGCCTTTTCCTCTTCCAGCTCAATAACGGCCAGTCTGACGCGCGTTTCGACAATGCCGACCACGACAGTGGCGACACGTTGAATGATGTCGAAAAGCCCCTTACCCGGTCCTTGTGGTGAAGGTTTTAACGGTTCAGTCATGGTTATCGGCGAGCTAACAGAACGCCGATGACTACGCCGACCGCGGCACCAATACCGACGCCCGTCCAGGGTTTATCATGTACATAATCGTCGGCTTTACCGGCAATTTCTTTGGTCTGGTAGGCAATCTTTTCGCCCGTGTCGCTCAGACGTTCGCGGGTATCTTTCAGCAGGGATTCTGCTTTACCACGCAGTTTATCGAGTTCAGCTTTCGGCTTATCGGTAGAGGTCTGGAGCACTTCTTCCAGGGTATCTGCCAATGACTTTAATTCAGCCCGCAGTTGTTCTGATGTATTACTCGCCATGTGTAAGTCACTCCATACGTTAACTGATTCGAACTTTTAACATAGCGGATATTCGGGTGATCGCAAATGCGAATTGTCTGTTTCAAAACGCAAGATCCCCGAATAATCCGCTGTGGCGTGGTGCAAAATCACCGCTGGCGGAACACGATTACAGGCCCTGGGCCTGTTTCAGTTCTGCCTGTGCTTCCTGCAGTTTATGCTGTTTCTTAACGATTTTTTCGTGATCGCCCTTGGCCTGAGCTTCTTTCAGCTCCTGCTCACGTTCAGCGACTTTTTCACGCTTCTCTTCAACACGTTGTTGATTTTCAGCTTTCAGACCGGCATCGGTGCAATGTGCCTTATTTTCACGCAGTGCCTTTTCCAGACCGTCTACGCGGTTCTGGTTTTTATGGGCACGGGCTTCGTCGATCTGTTTCTGAATTTCGTTTTGTTTGGTCACGCAGCTTTCTGGCTGAGGCGCAGCAAAACTGGCGGAGGTGAACAACAATGCCGGGGCGAATACGAGGGCGGAGAGAGTCAGTTTCATCGTGTAGCTTCCTTTTGATGGTTAAGTGAGTGTGGCACTTAATTCCTTGAACAGGGGACTGCGTGTCAAATCATGGGTCACATGAATGACTACCCCATAAATAATATCACCGTCGAATGGACGGTGATATCAGACATTTTCCCTAAACCTGACGAAAGGCTTAACCGAGCTTCAGCCGGTTATGATTGAGTTTTTCCATCAACGCTCTGGAATGGGAGGGTTCACAATTCCTGATGATGAATCCCTCCGGCAGGATGTCTTGCAACGCGCTGTGCGCCATCTGGCGCTGCTCAGCGGAGTCGAGCTGCACGACTAAACCGTCATCGAGGGGCGTGATGCTTTTGATATGGATGCCGCGCTGACTCAGGCTCTGATACACATAAAAGCCGTCTGGCAATGAGATACCGGTTCTGGCCGGGCGGATTTGCAGCGCATTGCCGTTGGCTGGCATCCGTGAAATAGCCAGCCCGATCATGGCGGCCGCTGCCAGCATCATGATAATCACCGGCCAGAGTAGGGAACGTTTGAGAAACCTGCGGTTCATTATGCGCTCTTGCCTTTATTCTGGCGGTCGGCGTGTTTTTTACGCCACAGCACAATGATCGAACCGACCAGCCCGCCAATTAATAACAGAACCGGCAATAACATCAGGCAGTTCATCACGGCGTCTTCGTATTTCAGGAACAGCGGTGTTTTGCCGAGGAAATAGCCCAGAGACGTGAGGATGAGGATCCATAACAATCCGCTGACCCAGTTAAAGAACTGAAAGCGGCTGTTGCTCAGGCCAGATAAACCGGCGATTGTCGGCAGCAGGGTACGCACAAAGGCCAGAAAACGGCCAACTAACAGCGCCGACAGGCCATGCTTGTGGAAAAGTGCATGGGCACGTTCGTGATAATGCACCGGCAAATTCCCCAGCCAGCTTTGTACTATTCGGGTATTTCCCAGCCATTTTCCCTGCGCATAACTCAGCCAGCAACCGAGGCTGGCCGCACTGGTCAGCAGGAAAACCGTCAGCGGGAAATTCATCGCATCTTTGGCAATCAGTACGCCGACCAGAATTAACAGGCTGTCACCGGGTAAAAACGCCGCGGGCAACAGACCGTTTTCCAGAAAAATGATCATGAATAAAATCAGGTACAGCGCCCAGACCAGCGAAGGATCGGCCAGGGTTTTATAGTCTTGTTGCCAGAGTGCATCGATGAGAGAACTGATAATTTCCATCTGGTTTCTAAAACTCCATCATGTTCAGTGAGTCAGCGAAATACATCTGCGGAGAAAGTCTCGACGCGGCATGTACAGCTGAAAAAGGTCGCCTGTTCCCTGGCGTGCTGTCTGGTTACGGGTACTGCCATTTCCCGCGCGTCGTTTTGGCGTGTTTCACCTGGCGCAAACGGGTAAGAAAAGTCGTCTAACTGTAACAAAATAACAATAAGTCAGACAGGTAAATATAGCGCGTCGGCGGCGATCATTTAAGCCTCAGGCACGATATGAAAAAGGGTTTTACATTGACTGACACTACTCGACAGTGGCTGACAGGGAAGGGCGAAATCGGGCAGAGGAAGATAAATGGCAGGTTGGACGAATGAACCTGCCGTAATGCGGATTTATTTAGAATTCATCAGCGGCGGATCGAGATGAACCACCGGATTTTCTGAATAAAGATAGCGGTCTACATTGAACTCAAAATCATCACTGGTGGCGCGGAAAAGCATCTGCTTGGTGTTTTCCAGGTGCTGCCACATCGCCAGTTTTGCGGCGTGCGGATCGCGGCGGATTAACGCTTTGAGGATCAGATCGTGTTCTTCACACCAGCTTTCGATTGAGCGCTCATCGATATGCTCATGCAATTTACGCCAGTACGGATTATGCAATCGCTGGCTCCACATCTTTTCGACTATCGTTGCCAGTGCGCTGTTTTGGGTTGCCTGCGCCACCTGCACATGGAATTTCAGATCCCATTCGGAATCGCGGAAACGGTCTTCCTGCCGCGCGTACTCCTGAATTTCCATCAGGCGCATAATGTCTTGTTTGGTCACCTGGGTGGCGGCAAATTCAGCGATGTTGCTTTCAATCAGCTGGCGCGCCTGCAACAGTTCAAACGGGCCTGCCGTACCAAATTCACTGCCGCAATCCGGCACAACCAGATGGCGCTGCTGATTGGACATGACATGAATGCCCGAGCCTTTGCGCACTTCCACATAGCCCTCCACTTCCAGCATGATGATCGCTTCACGCACCACGGTGCGGCTGACGTTCATTTCATCGGAAATCAGACGTTCAGCGGGAAGTTTCTCGCCAACCGGATAGACTCCGGATTCAATGCGTTCCTTGAGCGTGGCAGCCAGTTGTTGATAAAGGCGTCTGGTGTCTGTGGATTCCATGTGAGTGCTCTTTAAAGTAGTGAAACCTGCCGGATGGGTGCCTGAAAGATCCCGGGACCTGTCATACAACTCCAGTATACGATTTAAGAAGAGGGGATGCACCGTGCATTGGTCAGAAAGGTTGGCGGTTAAAGTCAGGAAATAGCAAAGCCCGGTAAAGTGACTTACCGGGCTGCGTTCAGGCTATCAGGCTTTCGCGGTACTGAGCGGAACCGGCACAGGCTCCACTGCGGACCGGTTTTGCAACACTGTCCAGATGATGATGGCACCGAGCAGATCGAAGACCGCAAGGGCTGCAAACAGCGGGCTGAAACCGATGGTATCGGCCAGCGCACCGACCACCAGTGCAAACATCGTACTTGCCATCCAGGCGGCCATCCCGGTCAGTCCGTTAGCCGTCGCCACTTCGTTACGACCGAACACGTCAGAAGAGAGCGTGATCAGCGCGCCGGACAGTGACTGGTGAGCGAAACCACCGACACACAGCAGGGCGATAGCCGCATACGGGCTGGTGAACAGGCCGATCATCCCCGGGCCGATCATCAGGACAGCACCCATCGTCACGACCATTTTACGAGATACGATCAGGTTCACTTTGAAATGCTTCTGGAAGAACGGAGGCATGTAGCCGCCGAGGATACAACCGAGGTCAGCAAACAGCATCGGCATCCAGGCAAACATCGCAATTTCTTTCAGATTGAAGCCATACACCTTGAACATGAACAGCGGGATCCAGGCGTTGAATGTGCCCCAGGCCGGTTCAGCCAGGAAGCGTGGCAGCGCGATACCCCAGAACTGACGGTTACGCAGGATCTGCATGGCAGACATTTTCTTGCCGTTGGTGGTCTGATGCTGTGCTTCCTGACCATCAAGAATATAAGCGCGTTCTTCGGTGCTCAGTTTTTTCTGATCTTTCGGGTGTTTGTAGAACACTAACCAGCTGATGGCCCAGATCAGGCTGAGAGCGCCGGTGATGATGAACGCCAGTTGCCAGCTGTGCATGATGATGCACCAGACAACCAGTGGCGGGGCAATCATCCCGCCGATAGACGAACCCACGTTAAAGTAACCCACGGCAATAGAGCGTTCTTTCGCCGGGAACCATTCGCTGCTGGCTTTCAGACCGGCAGGGATCATCGCGGCTTCCGCCATACCGACAGCACCACGTGCGATGGCCAGGCCACCCCAGCTGCTTGCCAGCGCCGTGGCCATACAGAAGATGGCCCACATGATGGCGAACATGGCGTAACCCACTTTAGTTCCCATCACATCCAGAACGTAACCGGCAACCGGCTGCATCAGGGTATAGCAGGCGGAATAGGCGGCGATAATATAAGAATATTGCTGTGTGGTGATGTTCAACTGGCTCATCAGCGTTGGCGCTGCGGCGGCAATGGCGTTACGTGTTAAATAACCCAGTACAGTGCCGCATGTGACCAATGCGATCATGTACCAGCGTAACCCTTTAATCTTACCCATTTAACTCTCTCCCAGTAAATAATCCGGCGATGACGGCCAAAGCTGTCACGGCGTATTTCGCGCCATCTGTCTCAGCATGGGCTTCTGGCTTCCTTAAAGTGTTTTTCCGGGTACACCGCCGCCAGAGAATCTCGCTGGGGGAGCTGCCCGATGACTCACGCACTGCTTTATTGTTATCTGTGCGTAAGGATCCGATGAACTTCCTGCACACCAGAACAACTGCACTGTCTTCCGGCGAACGGCGCCCGGTAAGTGTTATCCGGACAACAGCGAAAGGACGTGGCAGGTAATCTCTGACGCTCTTGTCCGGACGCAGCAAAGATAACTTGTCATACAGATTTAAAATTTGAATGACATCACAAAACCACATTTAAACTGTGTGCTTACTTAACTTTTTTAACTTCACGGTTATTTACTTGATTTTACACAGGTAATGGTAGGTTTGTTGATCGGCTTCACACTTTGAGGGGAGGATGTAACAAGCTGGGAATGAAAATCTCTACAAAATTGGTGTAACAACTTTACCTGATGATCACATTCAGGCGCAGGGCGGCAGACGGGGCGGTGTCATGTGAATAAGACGAGATACAAGGCACAGAGCCATAAATAACTTGTTATACCGATTTAAAGTTTGAGTGACATCACAAAATGACACTCTGAATGTGAGGATAATAGCCTCCGGTGCTTAAAGACTCTAAAGTTTTTGTTTTACAGAGGATTAGTGTGTGTTTATGGCCGCGAATCGCCCCCTTTCGCGCCGGAGTACCCCTAAAAAGAGCTGGACGATAAACTGAATTGGTGTGATAACTTCGCACCATTGAGAGACAACTCTACAGAATTCATGATGAGGAACCTAAGATGGCGCAGTTTTTAACAGAAGACTTCCTTCTCGACACTGAATTTGCACGTCGCCTGTATCACGACTATGCGAAAGATGAGCCGATCTTTGATTACCACTGTCACCTACCGCCGGAACTGATCGCGCAAAACCATCAGTTCGAAAACATGTATGAAATCTGGCTGAAAGGCGATCACTATAAATGGCGCGCAATGCGTACCAATGGTGTGCCTGAACGTATGTGTACCGGTGATGCAAGCGACCGCGAGAAGTTTGACGCCTGGGCTGCAACGGTTCCCCACACCATCGGCAACCCGCTGTACCACTGGACGCATCTTGAGCTGCGCCGTCCGTTCGGCATTACCGGCAAACTGCTTTCTCCGTCTACTGCGGGCGAAATCTGGGAGCGTGGTAATGAACTGCTGGCACAGGATGAATTCTCCGCCCGTGGCATCATGAAACAGATGAATGTGAAAATGGTCGGCACCACCGATGACCCGATCGATTCTCTGGAACATCATAAAGCTATCGCCCGGGACGCCAGTTTTGATGTCAAAGTTCTGCCAAGCTGGCGCCCGGATAAAGCGTTCAACATTGAAGCGGCGACGTTTGCTGATTACATGAAGAAACTGGAAGCCGCTGCTGATGTGTCGATTACCCGTTTCAGCGATCTGCGTGACGCCCTGAAAAAACGTATGGATCACTTCGCGGCGCACGGCTGCAAAGTCTCTGATCACGCGCTGGATGTAGTGGTCTACGGCGAAGCGGATGACGCCACGCTGGACAGCATTCTGTCCCGTCGTCTGAGCGGTGAAACGCTAACTGCGCAAGAAATCGCCCAGTTTAAAACCGGCGTTTTGCTGTATCTGGCTTCCGAATATCAACGTCGTGAATGGGTACAGCAGTACCACATTGGCGCGCTGCGCAATAACAACACCCGTATGTTCCAGCTGATCGGTGCAGACGTCGGTTTTGACTCCATCAACGACCAGCCGCTGGCAGAACCGCTGTCCAAACTGTTGGGCGCGCAAGGTCTGGCCGGTGGCCTGCCAAAAACCATTCTGTATTGCCTGAACCCGCGTGATAACGAAGTCATCGGCACCATGGTCGGTAACTTCCAGGGCGAAGGGATGCCGGGCAAAATGCAGTTCGGTTCCGGCTGGTGGTTTAACGACCAGAAAGACGGGATGCAACGCCAGATGACTCAGCTCGCCAACCTGGGCTTACTGAGCCGCTTCGTCGGCATGCTGACCGACAGCCGCAGCTTCCTGTCTTATACGCGTCATGAATACTTCCGTCGCATTCTGTGCCAGATGATTGGCCGCTGGGTGGAAGACGGCGAAGCACCGGCAGATATCGAACTGCTGGGCAATATGGTGAAAAACATCTGCTTCGACAACGCCAAACAGTATTTCCAGATCGAACTGAACTAAAAAAGCACGACGGAGCGCAGGTTCCTGCGCTCCGTAAATAAATAAAGCAAAAACAACTAATTATCCCATTTAGCACGGCGGCCACAGGACACACCGATTGTCCTCAAAGACCGGCGTCTGAGCAAATTAAGGTGAATGTGAGATGCAAAGGTTAAATCGCCGTGACTTCCCAGGCCGTCAGCACCCGGACAAAATTATTCAATTCGGGGAAGGTAACTTCCTGCGGGCGTTCGTAGACTGGCAGATAGACCTGCTGAATGAACATACCGATCTGGACGCCGGGATAGTGGTTGTTCGCCCGATTGACACCGATTTCCCACCTTCACTCAGCACGCAGGATGGTCTGTACACCACCATTATCAGCGGCCTGAACGAGCAGGGCGAAACGGTGCGGGATACCCGCATCATCCGCTCGGTGAACCGCGAAATTAATATCTATCATCAGTTTGATGAGTATCTGGCGCTGGCCCGAGATCCGAATATCCGCTTCGTGTTTTCCAATACCACCGAAGCCGGTATCAGCTATGTTGAAAGCGATCGTCTGGAGGATGCGCCACCGGCCAGTTTCCCGGCCAAACTGACCCGTTTACTGTTTGAGCGCTTCACGCATTTCTCAGGCGCAGCCGATAAAGGCTGGGTTCTGCTGCCATGTGAACTGATCGACTACAACGGCGAAGCGTTGCGCGAACTGGTGCTGCGATACGCACAACGTTGGGCGCTGCCGGCGGCATTCACTCAGTGGCTGGAAAACAGCAATACCTTCTGTTCAACGCTGGTTGACCGCATCGTGACCGGTTATCCGCGCAGCGAAGTGGAGAGCCTGCAACAGGAACTGGGCTATCAGGACAGCTTCTTTGACAGCGCCGAGCACTTCTATCTGTTTGTGATCCAGGGGCCAAAAAGTCTGGCTCAGGAACTGCGTCTGGACAAACTGCCGCTCAACATCCGCCTGGTGGATGACATCAAACCGTACAAAGAACGCAAGGTGGCGATCCTCAATGGCGCGCACACCGCGCTGGTGCCGGTGGCCTTCCTGTCAGGGCTGAATACCGTCGGCGAATCGATGAATGACGCGCAGATCAGCCGCTTTGTGGAACTGGCCATTGCCGAAGAAATCTCGCCGGTGCTGGATCTGCCACAGGATGAACTGACGTCGTTCGCGCAGGCGGTGCTGAGCCGTTTCCGCAACCCGTTTATTCAGCATCAGCTGTTGTCGATTGCCCTGAACGGGATGACCAAATACCGCACCCGCATTCTGCCGCAGCTGCTGGCGAGCCAGGAAAAGAATCAGATCCTGCCACCGCGCCTGACGTTTGCTCTTGCCGCCTTGCTGGCGTTCTACCGTGGCGAACGCGAAGGTGAAATCTACCCGTTGCAGGACGATGCGCACTGGCTGAGCCTTTTCTCTCAATTATGGAGCAGCGTGCGTAACGGCGAATTATCACTCGGCGGGCTGGTGGAAACCGTGCTGGCCAATGAAGAACACTGGGGACGGGATCTCAATACCGTGCCTGGCCTGACCGCTAAAGTGACCGGACAGTTACAGGCGATCGAAGACCGTGGCATGCGCGATGCGCTGGCGGCTTACAGTTAAGAGGGCGACTATGCAAAGTATCATTCAAATTCATCCTGCAGATAATGTCGCCGTGGCACTGCGCGACATTGAAAACGGTGAGCAGGCAGAGGCTGGCGGCTATCATGTCGTGATGCCTCAGCCGGTGGCCCGGGGTCACAAATTCGCCCTGCGCCCGATTGCGGCGGGTGAAAATATTATCAAGTACGGGCTGCCGATTGGCCATGCGCTGACCGCAATCGCGCCAGGCGTGCATATCCATTCACAAAATGGCAAAACCAATTTAAGCGATCTGGACGAGTATCAATATCAGCCGGAGTTCGCCAGCCTGCCGGAGCAGATGGCAGATCGTGAGGTACAGATCTACCGCCGTAAAAACGGTCTGGTGGGGATCCGCAACGAGCTGTGGCTGATCCCGACCGTCGGCTGTGTGAATGGCATTGCCCGCCAGATCCAGACACGTTTCCTGAAAGAAACCAACGACGCGGAAGGCATCGACGGCGTTTACCTGTTTACGCACCCGTTTGGCTGTTCACAGCTGGGCGACGATCACGTCAATACCCGCACCATGCTGCAAAATATGGTACGTCACCCGAACGCCGGTGCAGTGCTGGTGATTGGCCTCGGTTGTGAAAACAATCAGGTGGACGTGTTCCGCGAGACGCTGGGCGAAGCAGATGAAGAGCGCGTACGCTTCATGACAATGCAAAAGTTCGACGACGAAGTGGAAGCCGGTCTGGAACGTCTGCGCGAACTGTATGCCGCAATGCGCAACGATAAACGTGAAAGTGGAAAACTCAGTGAGCTGAAGTTTGGCCTCGAATGCGGCGGCTCTGACGGGCTTTCCGGCATCACGGCGAACCCGCTGCTGGGGCGCTTCTCGGACTACGTGATCGCTAACGGCGGCACTTCCGTACTGACCGAAGTGCCTGAAATGTTTGGCGCAGAGCGTATTCTGATGAGCCGCTGCCACGACGAAAGTACGTTTGAAAAAACCGTTCATATGGTCAACGATTTCAAACAATATTTCATCGAGCACAATCAGCCGATTTACGAAAATCCGTCGCCGGGCAACAAAGCCGGCGGTATCACTACGCTGGAAGAAAAATCGCTCGGCTGTACGCAAAAAGCCGGTCACAGCCCGGTGATGGACGTGCTGAAATACGGCGAACGTCTGACCAAACCGGGGCTGAACCTGCTGAGCGCGCCGGGTAACGATGCCGTCGCTACCAGCGCACTGGCCGGAGCCGGTTGTCACATGGTGCTGTTCAGCACCGGGCGCGGCACCCCATACGGTGGTTTTGTGCCGACGGTCAAACTGGCGACCAACAGCGAACTGGCGGCGAAAAAACCGCACTGGATCGATTTCGATGCCGGGCAACTGATCCACGATGTCACAATGGATCAACTGCTGAAAGAGTTTGTGGATCTGATCGTGGAGATCGCCGATGGCCGCAAAGCCAAAAACGAACTCAATGATTTCCGCGAATTAGCCATCTTTAAAAGCGGTGTCACATTGTAACCGGTCAGGTTTATCGTTAGGATGAAACGGCGTTTCAGTTATGGAACGCCGTTTGCTTTTGCAGCGCAAATCTTCCACGGATGAGATCAGGATAAATGACGTATTACTGGTTGGCACAGTCAGTCGGTGTTGTGGCCTTTGTGGTCGGCATCACGATGTTTTTCAACCGCAGCGACCGCCGCTTCAAACAACAACTTTCCGCTTACAGCGCCATTATCGGCGTGCATTTCCTGATGATGGGCGCAGCGCCCGCCGGGATGAGCGCCTTACTCAACTCCCTGCGCACCCTGATTTCCCTGCGGACCCGCAACCAGTGGATCATGGTGGTTTTCATCGTCCTGACGCTGGTATTAGGGCTGAGCCGCGCACACCATTGGGTGGAATTATTGCCCGTCGGCGCCACCGTCGTCAGTACCTGGGCGCTGTTTCGCACCAGCGGGCTGACCACACGTTGCATTATGTGGTGTTCAACCTGTTGCTGGGTGGCGCACAACATCTGGCTCGGTTCGATCGGCGGCTCGCTAATCGAAGGCAGTTTCCTCGTCATGAACGGTTTTAACATCATCCGCTTCCGCCGCCTGCAACTGCGCGGCATCGACCCGTTTGAGGTCGAGAAGAAGATACTGCAGAAGAGGGATGAGCAGGGGTAATCCCTGCTTTTGAGTGCATAATACGCCTTCTCCCTTATTTTGAATCCGCTCACAGATCCTAATAATAATTCTCCGTTTCCCCTCGTATTGATTAATTCCCCCAGTTTGACGCGTTGACAACCTCTGGGGGCAGGAGTAGTTTTCGCATTTGTGGGAGCGGTCCCACGGATAAGGGATAAATCATGGATGTTATTAATGGATTACTGAAGGATATATACGCAGGGAAGTTATCGCTGGAATTTTTAGATGATCTCATTACTCGCATTGAGGTGGCTAAAAATCAGAGAAACTATTCAGCCAAACAGGGATGGGATGAAAAAGATGTGGTATTGATTACCTACGCAGATCAGTTCACACACCAAAATCAGAAAACACTTTCTGTATTTAACCAGTTCTATCAGCAATATCTCGGCGACATATTTAATATTGTTCACCTGCTGCCATTTTATCCGTATTCATCGGATGACGGCTTCTCTGTGATTGATTATCAGCAGGTCAATCCGGTTGCCGGGGACTGGAAAGATATTCGTAAACTGGGTCAGTCAACACGCCTGATGTTTGATTATGTCTGCAACCATATTTCCGCAGGCAGCGAATGGTTTAAAGAGTATCTGGCGGGAAATCCGAAATATGAAAATTATTTCATCAGCCTTGATGAAAATACGGATTTAACCGCCGTTACCCGTCCGCGTCGTTCGCCTTTATTAACGCCGTTTCGCGGCAAAAGGGGAGATGTCCGTCACGTCTGGACGACCTTCAGTGCAGACCAGATTGACCTGAATTTCGCCCACCCGGATGTACTGTGTGACATGCTCGACGTGTTGCTGAAATATCTGGCGGAAGGCGCGGAGTATGTGCGTCTCGACGCGGTCGGTTACATGTGGAAAGAGCCCGGTACCTCGTGTATTCATCTGCCAAAAACACATTTGCTGGTGAAGTTATTCCGCGCCGTGGTGGAGTATGTTGCGCCGGGCACCGTGCTCATTACCGAAACCAATGTGCCGCATCAGGACAACATCAGCTACTTTGGTGACGGTACGGACGAGGCGCAGATGGTGTATCAGTTCCCGCTGCCGCCGCTGGTTCTGCATGCTGTTCACAGCGGAAATGCCGCGACGCTCACCCGCTGGGCCGCCGGTCTTAGCGCCTGTTCGCCTGCTACCACCTTCTTTAATTTTCTTGCCTCGCACGACGGGATCGGCCTGAACCCGTTACGCGGTTTATTGCCCGAGACAGAGATCCTCGCGCTGGTGGACGCGCTGGAGCAGGAGGGCGCGCGGGTGTCGTATAAGAATAATGCTGACGGCAGTACCAGCCCGTATGAAATCAATGTCACCTACATGGATGCGCTGAGCGGGCAGGACGATCACGACGATGTGCGTCTGCAACGTTTCATGCTGGCACATGCCATTTTGCTGGCATTCCCCGGCGTTCCTGCGGTGTATATTCAAAGTATTCTTGGTTCACGTAACGACAATCAGGGCGCAGAACGTGCCGGGTATCACCGGGCGATAAACCGGCAAAAATATGACATTTCACAAATTGAACAGGCGTTGTCCGAACCTGATTCATTACGTGCAAGAGTATTCTCGGCACTTAGCACATTAATTTCCAGCAGAACCCGGCAACCGGCATTTCATCCGTCTTCGCCGATGCAGGTTATCGATTGTCATGATCGTGTATTTGCTTTCAGGCGTGGCGCAGAAAGTCAGGAAATATATTGTCTGTTTAATCTTTCAGATAAACATACGCAGATAAATCTGCCCGCGGGACATTATCGGGATATACCCAATAACACGCCCGTGGAATGTGTCGGAGAAATAAACTTAGCGCCTTATCAATATATCTGGCTGTGCCATTAATTAACTTATCAGTTCCGTTATTCCCATTCAGAGCATGTGAAACTCACAGGCCAGTGCTTGCGGCTGGCCCTAAAACTGTCAAGGAGATGTTCATGAATATAAAAATGACCAAAAAATATATCCTTATTATCCCGGTATTAGCGTCTGCGTTATGTTTATCCGCCTGTGATAATGAAAAAGAAAAACAGGTCACCATTGAATTTATGCATTCTTCGGTGGAGCAGGAGCGTCAGGTGGTGATTAACCAGCTCATTGCGCAATTCGAAAAAGAAAATCCGCTGATCATTATAAAACCGGTGCCGGTGGAGGAAGACGCTTATAACACCAAAGTGATCACCCTGGCGCGCACCGGCGCGCTGCCTGCGGTGATCGAAGTCAGCCACGATTACGCCAAAGTGATGGATAAAGAACAGCTGATTGACCGCGATGCTATCGGACACGTAATCGACAGTATTGGCGCTGACCAGTTTTACCCCGGCGTGCTGCGCATCGTGCGCACCGAAGAAGGTCAGCACTATACCGGTGTGCCGATCCACGGCTGGATCCAGGGCATCTGGTACAACAAACAGCAACTGGCCGATGCCGGATTAGCAGCCCCGTCAAACTGGCAGGACGTCATCCACATCGCTACGGCATTTAATCAGCCCGAACAGAAGAAATACGGCATTGCCTTGCCCACCGCGGAAAGTGTCCTGACTGAACAGGCGTTCTCCCAGTTTGCGCTTTCCAACAATGCCAACGTTTTCAATGCGCAGGGGCAAATCACGGTGAACACGCCACAAATGCAACAGGCGCTGGATTACTACCGCCAGCTCGCAACCTTCTCCATGCCAGGTTCCAACGATGTGATGGAAATCAAAGACGCCTTTATGAACGGTACGGTGCCGATGGCGATTTATTCCACGTACATCCTTCCTGCGGTTTACAGCGAAGGCAAAGCCGCCGATCTCGGGTTTGCGGTACCGACAGAAAAATCCAAAGCCGTTTACGGCACCATCACCTCGCTGACCATTTCCAATGGGCTGAACGAACCGGACCGCGAGGCCGCCGAACGCTGGGTGAGTTTCCTTGAAAAAGCCGATCACGCGACGGCGTGGGTATTGATGTCGCCCGGTGCGGCGCTGCCGGTCACCAAAGGCGTCACGGGCAACCCTGTCTGGCAGAACAATCCGGTGATCAAAGCCTTTGGTACGCTGCCGCAGAGGCTGGTGAACGAGTTTGCCAACGTACAGGTGTTCGGTTCCGTCGGGGAGAAAAACTTTGCGGGCATGGGCGATGTCACCGGATCGGCGGTACTGAGCGAAATGCTCAACGGTGTGACCGTCGGCAGGAAGGATCCGCAGCAGTCGCTGGCGGAAGGGCAAAAGCGTATCGAAGCACTGATGCAAAAGCGCTAAACGCAGGCGACTGAATTCTCAGGGAAGACCATGAAATCACGTAAATTTAACCATTCCGATGGACGTTTTGCGCTGCTTCTGCTCGCGCCCAGCATTCTGTTGCTGGGCCTGCTGGTGGCGTATCCGATGCTGTCGAATATCCAGATCAGCTTTCTGCAAATCCCGCTGAATCCGCGTCTCGATAACCGGTTTGTCGGGCTGGATAACTACCTCAGCATTCTCACCGATCCGGGTTTCTATCATTCGCTGTGGGTGACGTTCTGGTACACCGCGCTGGTGGTGGCGGGCAGTACCGGGCTGGGGCTGGGCGTTGCGCTGTTTTTTAATCGGGAATTCCGTTTTCGGAAAACAGCGCGTTCACTGGTGATTTTGTCCTACGTCACGCCCTCCATTTCGCTGGTGTTTGCCTGGAAATATATGTTCAACAACGGCTACGGCATTGTGAATGTGATCGGCGCTGATGTGCTGCATGTGTTCAGCGATGCGCCGTTGTGGTTCGACAATCCGGTCAGCAGCTTCGTTCTGGTGGTGCTTTTCGCCATCTGGCGTTACTTCCCGTATGCCTTTATTTCCTTTCTGGCGATTTTGCAGACCGTGGATAAATCCCTGTACGAGGCCGCCGGTATGGACGGCGCAAACGCCTGGCAAAAATTCCGCATCGTCACGCTGCCCGCCATCATGCCGGTGCTGGTTACGGTGGTCACTTTGCGCGCCATCTGGATGTTCTACATGTTTGCCGACGTCTATCTGCTGACCAACAAGGTCAACATTCTGGGTGTGTATCTCTACAAAACCGCCTTTGCCTTTAACGATTTAGGTAAAGCTGCCGCCATTTCTATGGTGCTGTTTGCGCTGATCTTTATCGTTATCCTTCTTGCCAGAAAACGGGTGAACCTCAATGGCAGCAACTAATCGCAAGATCCTGCGCAAAGCGGGCTTTTATGCCAGCCTGCTGATTTTCCTCGGCGCGATGTTATTCCCTTTTTTCATCATGCTGATGACCTCCTTTAAAAGCAGCAAAGAGGCGATTTCCCGCCATCCGACGCTGTTGCCGCAGGCATGGGATTTCCATCATTACGTGGATATTTTCAATCCGCAGATTTTTCCCTTTCTCAGTTACTTCAAAAACAGCCTGACCGTGTCGGTGCTGGCCTCGGTGATCGCCGTGTTTTTCGGCATTCTCGGCGCATATGCATTGTCGCGCCTGCGTTTCAAAGGGCGCGTCACCATCAACGCCAGTTTTTACACCGTCTATATGTTTTCCGGCATTTTGCTGGTGGTGCCGCTGTTTAAAATCATTTCGGCGCTGGGGCTTTACGACACCACCACCGCGCTGGTGATCACCATGGTCGTTCAGACCTTACCGACGGCGGTGTTCATGCTGAAAAGTTACTTCGACACCATTCCTCATGACATCGAGGAGGCGGCGATGATGGACGGCCTCAACCGCGTGCAAATCATCTTTTACATCACCGTGCCGCTGGCGATATCCGGCATCATTTCGGTGTTCGTCTACTGCTTTATGGTGGCCTGGAACGACTATCTCTTCGCCTCCATTTTCCTCTCCAGTTCTGCCAACTTCACCCTGCCGGTGGGGCTGAACACGCTGTTCAGCACGCCGGATTACGTGTGGGGAAGAATGATGGCCGCCTCGCTGGTGACCGCATTACCGGTGGTGCTGATGTACGCGCTTTCGGAGCGGTTTATCAAAGGTAATCTCACCGACGGCGGCGTAAAAGGCTGACGTTAATGACTCACATTCACAGACTACAGATAAGGAATATCCGATGAAAAAACTGGTCGCAACTCAGCCACGGGTGGCTGAACTGATGGAATACACAGACCGCCCGGTGGCGGCGCATGAAGTCAAAATTCGCGTGAAATTTGGCGCGCCGAAACACGGCACCGAAGTGGTGGATTTTCGCGGCATCAGCCCGTTTACCGACGAAGAATTCTCCGCCGAATGGGGCATGTTTGTGCCGCGTCCAGCAGAAGCGCCGCGCGGCATCGTATTTGGTGAGTTCCAGCTCGGCAATATGGTGGTCGGTACGGTGTGCGGAAAGGGGAGCGAGGTGACGGATTATGAGCTGGGCGATGAGGTCTGCACCTACGGGCCGCTCAGCGAAACGGTGATCGTTAACGGAGTGAACAATTACAAATTACGCAAGATGCCCGCCGGTGCGTCCTGGAAAAACGCCGTCTGTTATGACCCGGCGCAGTTTGCCATGAGTGGCGTGCGCGACGGCAACGTGCGCGTGGGGGATTTTGTGGTGATCGTCGGGCTTGGGGCTATCGGTCAGATTGCCCTTCAGTTAGCGAAAAAGGCCGGGGCCGCCATCGTGATCGGTGTCGATCCGCTGGAAAAACGCGGCGAGATTGCGCTGAAAAACGGCGCGGATGCGGTGTTCAATCCGTTCGGCACGGACATCGGGCTGGAGATCAAAAAGCTCACCGGCAAACAGGGTGCCGACGTGATTATCGAAACCAGCGGAAACGCACAGGCGTTGCAGGCGGCGCTGCGCGGCATCGCTTACGGCGGCACCATTTCTTACGTCGCCTTTGCCAAACCTTTCGCTGAAGGCTTCAACCTCGGGCGTGAGGCGCATTTCAACAACGCCAGAATCGTCTTTTCCCGCGCCTGCAGCGAACCCAATCCGGACTTTCCGCGCTGGAACCGTAAACGCATCGAAGACACCTGCTGGGCATTGCTGATGAACGGCTACCTCAATTGCGAAGACCTGATCGACCCGGTGGTCACGTTCAGCGACAGCGCGCAAAGCTACATGAAATACGTCGATCAACACCCCGATCAGAGCATCAAACTCGGCATCACTTTCTAAAAGGACTCAGACATGAAAATCGGCACACAAAATCAGGCATTCTTTCCGGAAAATATTCTGGAGAAATTCAAATTTATCAAAGCGATGGGATTTGACGGCTTTGAAATTGACGGCAGGTTGCTGGTGACGCATCTCGATGACGTTAAAGCCGCCATTAAGGAAACCGGCCTGCCGGTGATCACTGCCTGCGGAGGCTATGACGGCTGGATCGGCGATTTTATCGAAGAACGTCGCCTGAATGGCGTGCAGCAAATTACCGCCATTCTGGAAGCGCTGGCACAGGTCGGCGGCAAAGGGATTATCGTGCCCGCCGCCTGGGGCATGTTTACCTGTCGTCTGCCGCCGATGACCCCGCCGCGCACGCCGGCCGGCGATCGTCTGGCGATCAGCGCCTCGTTGCAGGCGCTGGACGCCGTGGCAAAACGCACCGGCACCACCCTGTATCTGGAACCGCTGAACCGCTATCAGGATCACATGATCAACACGCTGGCGCAGGCGCGCGCTTACATCGAAGAGGGCGCGCTTGAGCACGTCCAAATCATCGGCGATTTCTATCATATGAACATTGAGGAAGACTGCCTGAGTGCCGCGTTTCATCAGCAACGTGATCTGCTCGGTCACGTGCATATCGCTGATAACCATCGCTATCAGCCAGGCAGCGGAAGCCTTGATTTTGCCCCCGCGTTCCGCCAGCTGGAAGAGGACGGTTATGACGGATATATCGTCTACGAATGCCGCGTGCGGGCAGACAATCCGGCGCAGGCCTATCAGGATTCACTGACCTGCCTTCGTAATTTACTCTGACTGACAGGCCGTAAAATGGAATTTATAACGAAAACGGCAGGAACGCTGAAGGTCGCGCTGATCGGTGCAGGCCAGGTGGCGGAAAAGGTTCACGTGGCCGGTTACCGTCAGGAGCCCGGCCTTGAACTGGTGGCGGTGGTGGATTGTGATGCCGCACGCGCTCAGGCATTTGCGCAGCGTAACGGCATCGCGCGGGCCTATACGTCGCTGGAAGATATGTTACTCACCGAACGCCCCGACGCGGTCAGTGTGTGTACGCCCAACCTTTTCCACCATCAGCAGGTGATCGCCGCATTGCGGCATGGCTGCCATGTGTTTTGCGAAAAACCGCCCGCCATGGATCCCGCTCAGGCGCTGGAGATGTGGCAGGCTGCGCAACAGGCTGACCGCATCCTGGCCTACGATTTTCACCACCGTTTCGCCGAAGATGCGCGCATTTTGCGCCGTAAAGTCGCAGACGGAGAACTGGGTGAGGTGTATGTCACCACCGCCCGCGCGCTGCGGCGCTGCGGGGTTCCCGGCTGGGGCAATTTTACTGATATCACTCAGTCCGGTGGCGGACCGCTGATCGACATCGGCATTCACATGCTGGATGCCGCGATGTACGTGCTCGGTTTTCCGGAGGTGCGCAAGGTGACGGCGCAGATGTTTCAGAAAATAGGTACCCGCAAAAGTGAAGGACAGTTCGGCAGCTGGGATCCGAAGAAATACAGCGTGGAAGATTCCGTGTTTGCCGCCATCGAGTTTTGCGATGGCGGGTTGCTGCGGGTGGAAACGGCATTTGCGCTGAACATTCAGCCGCAGTCGGTGATGAACGTCGAGTTTTGCGGTGACAAGGCCGGTGCCACGCTGTTTCCGGCACAGGTGTATACCGATGAAAAGGGCCAGCTGGTGACGTTATTTAGCCGCGAGGTGGCCGACGACCAGCGCCATGCGCGCAGCCTTCAGGCTTTCGTGGCGGCGGTTCGCGGGGAAACAGTCAGCCTGGCTGATGCCGGGCAGGGGTACCGCATTCAGCAACTGGTGGCAGCGATTTATGCCTCTGCAACCTCAGGGGAGAGCGTGTATCTATGATCCAGACTCAGATCCTGCACGAAGCGCCATTTTCGCCTCATCGCCTGAATAAATACGCCAGCCTGCATACCTGCGGCAATGGCCGGACCGGCATTCGTGGCTGTCACGAAGAAGCCTATACCGATCAGCAGCGGGGAATGTTCGTTGCCGGTTTTTATCACCGGGCGAATGCCACGGAAGTGACTGAACTGGTGAATCTGCCAGACATCACCGGGATGCGCATTGAACTGGACGGCGAAAGCTTCTCGTTGCTTTCCGGCACGCTGATGTCGTATCAGCGCGAACTGCGCACCATGAACGGCGAGCTTTACCGTGAACTGGTCTGGCAGTCACCCGCCGGTCAGCAGTTTAAAATTGAAACCCGGCGGTTTGTGGCGCTGGCTCCGCTGGCGCTGGTGGCCTGCCGTTTAACCGTCACCGCTCTCGGGAGTGATGCGCATCTGTGCGTGAGCACCGGCATTGATGCCACGCAGACCAACAGCGGCAGACAGCATCTGAATGAATGTTCGGTGCGGGTTTTCGATCACAACGTTTTACAGGGTTGCTATCAGACCACCGACGGGCAGCAGCAGGCGATTATCACCAGCCGGTGTGTGATCCCGCCCGGTGCCAGCAGCAGTTTCTCTGCCAAAAACCGCCAGCTGTTGCAGCATATCAGCCTGCCATTGCAGGCCGGTGAAGCGGTGACGCTTGAGAAATTCAGCTGGATTGCCACGTCGCTTGATGCGGATGCCGGGCCGGATAATACCTGGCCGCAACGTTGCCTGGAGGCGCTTTCTGCCGTTGCGCAGCATAGCTACGGCCATTTGCTGATGGAACATACCGGCCACTGGCAGCATTACTGGCGCGCGTCGCGCGTCGGCGTGGAATCTGATGATCCGCAAGATCAGCGTGCGCTGGATTTTGCGCTGTATCACCTGAAGCTGATGATCCCGGCGCATGATGCCCGCGCCAGTGTGGCGGCGAAAGGGCTGACCGGTGAGGGCTACAAGGGGCATGTGTTCTGGGATACCGAAATTTTTATCCTGCCTTTTGCCCTGCTCAATGCGCCGGAGCAGGCGCGACAACTGCTGGAGTACCGTTTTCGCCATCTTTCACCGGCGCAGGATAAAGCCCGGCGCAATGGCTATGAGGGCGCGCTGTTCCCGTGGGAAAGCGCTTTCAGCGGCGAAGAGGAAACCCCGGAGTTTGCGGCCATCAACATCCGTACCGGTCAGCGGCAGCGGGTGGCGTCTGCACTGGCTGAACATCATCTGGTGGCCGATGTCGCCTATGCCACCGCAGGCTATTTTCAGGCGACGCAAGATGGCGAGTTTATGCAGCAAACGGGGCTGGCGTTGCTGAAAGAAACAGCGCTGTTCTGGATGAGCCGCGCCGTACGTCGCCACCATCGTCTGGAAATCCTCAATGTTATCGGGCCGGATGAATACACCGAACACATTGATAATAATGCGTTTACCAATTATATGGCGCATTACAACGTGCAGACAGCCTGCGAATACCTGCGCCAGTCCGGTCATCAGGATGAGGCGTTCTTCCGCCGGGCGGAGGATTTTCTCACGCAGCTGTATCTGCCGCAGCCGGATCAACAGGGCGTGATCGCGCAGGATGATACCTTTCTCAGCAAGCCGCAATGCGACCTGACCGCCTATAAAACGCAGCAGGGCACGCAGGCCATTTTGCTGGATTATTCCCGCGCTGAAATCAACGAGATGCAGGTGCTGAAACAGGCTGACGTGGTGATGCTGATGCACCTGCTGCCCGCGCAATTTACCCCGCACTGTCAGGCCGCCAACCTGCGTTTTTATGAGCCACGCACCATCCATGATTCCTCACTGAGTAAATCCGTCCATGCCATTGTTGCCGCCCGCACCGGGCAGGCTGCGCAGGCATTGCAGTTTTACCGTGAGGCGTGCCGCATAGATTTAGGCGATGAACCGCACTCCAGCGACGACGGCATTCATGCGGCGGCGACCTCGGCGGTCTGGATGGGGGCGCTGATGGGGTTTGCGGGGCTGGATTATCAGTCGGGCGAACTGCATTTCCGGCCTGCGCTGCCGCAGGGCTGGCGGCAGTTACAGTTTCCTCTGTGCTGGCGCGGGTCACGCCTGAAAGTGACGATCGACGCGCAGCAATTCACGCTGTGCAAAACGGATGCCCGCCCGCTGACAGTCCGGGTTAACGGCCTGTCTCACACGTTTACGGAAAGCCTCATTCTGAAAGGATCGCATGATGAAATCTGACATTTCGCCGCGCGCCGTCATTTTTGATCTCGACGGCGTGGTGGTTGATACCGCACACCTGCATTTTGTCGCCTGGCAACGGCTGGCGCAGCGCATCGGCATCTCAATTGATGCGGCATTTAATGAGCAACTCAAAGGCGTCAGCCGGCAGGGATCGCTGCTGCGGATCCTGGCCGCAGGCGGTAAAGCACAGGATTTTACCCCGGCGCAGTGTTCAGCGATGGCGGCAGAAAAAAATGCCGATTACGTCAGTTTACTCGCCGGGCTTACCACCGCAGACATCCTGCCGGGGATCAGCGAACTGCTGCACCGGCTGCGTGATCAGGGCGTTCTCATCGGGCTGGCCTCTGTGTCACAAAATGCCCCGCAGGTACTGGCCGCGCTGGGATTACAGCAGGCATTTGATTATGTGGCAGATACGCGCCAGATCGTGCATTCCAAACCTCATCCGGAGATTTTTCTCCACGTCTGTGAGGCGCTCAATATCGCGCCGCGACAGGCCGTGGGGATTGAAGATGCGCAGGCGGGCATTGATGCGTTGCGTGCCGGAGGCATTTTTGCGATAGGCATTGGTGCCACGCTGGAAGGGGCAGATTACCGTCTTGATTCGACCGACGGGCTGTCATGGGCGGTGATCAGGCAACAGTGGTTACGCCATCAGGCTGACATTTAAGGAAAAATTATGGCTCAGATTTCACTGCAACATATTCAGAAAATTTACGACAAGCAGGTTCAGGTAGTGAAGGATTTCAGTCTGGAGATCGCAGACAAAGAGTTCATCGTGTTTGTCGGGCCGTCGGGCTGCGGAAAATCCACGACGTTGCGCATGATTGCAGGGCTGGAGGCGATTTCTGACGGCGACCTGCTGATCGACGGCGTGCGCATGAATGAGGTGGCGCCCAAAGATCGCGAGATTGCGATGGTGTTTCAGAACTATGCGCTTTATCCACATATGTCGGTTTACGACAACATGGCGTTCGGACTGAAGCTGAGAAAAATTGCGCCGGAGGAAATCCACCAGCGTGTGGAATATGCCGCGCAAATCCTCGGGTTGAAAGAGTATCTCCAGCGCCGTCCCGGCGCGTTATCCGGCGGGCAGCGACAGCGTGTGGCCCTCGGGCGCGCCATTGTGCGCGATGCCAAAGTCTTTCTGATGGATGAACCGCTGTCGAACCTGGACGCCAAACTGCGTGTGCAGATGCGTGCGGAAATCAGCAAGCTGCACCACAAACTCAACACCACCATGATTTACGTCACCCACGATCAGACCGAAGCCATGACCATGGCGACGCGGATTGTGGTGATGAAAGACGGTGTGATCCAGCAGGTCGGTGCGCCGAAGACGGTGTATAACCACCCGCAAAATATGTTCGTTGCCGGTTTTATCGGGTCCCCGGCGATGAACTTTATCCGTGGCGCACTCGATGGTGAATTCTCTGTCACCGAAAGCCTGCGCATTCCGGTGCCTCAGGAAAAACTGGCGGTCCTCAATGCACGCGATTATCAGCGTAAGCCGCTGGTGCTGGGCATCCGCCCGGAGGATATCGCCAGTGCGGCTTCGCAAAATGCGCATTTTGAAGCGCGCATTACCGTAGCCGAACTGACGGGCGCAGAATTTATGTTGTATTGCTCTATTGGCGGACATGAGTTTGTCTGTCGCTCCGGCGCGAATACGGATTATCAGGCAGGTGAATTATTATCCCTGCGTTTTGATATGAATAAATGCCATTTCTTTGATTGCGATTCTGAAGTCGTTATTACAGATATTTAAAAAAGAGGTTACCCGTTGTCTTAATATTTCGCTGTCCCTACTGTAAAAGGAATTTATATAATGAAAATAAATCTCATTGCCGCCTTATTCTGCGGCGCAGTCTGCTCGTCTGCGTTTTCTGCCGAAGGCGAAAGCGTGAATAAGAATGAAGATCATAATTCACCGGAAATGCTGACGCCGGTGCCCATCGGCCTGGCGGCCCTGCCTTCTGAACCCTGGAAGATCCAGGTCGGTGTGATGCAGGAAACTGAAAACACGGAAGGTCAGGGCGATAAAGACGGTGCCTATGAACCGACGGTATTTATTAACTTCAGCAAAGGACAGTGGAATCTGTACGGAGCATTTTATCAGGAAGATCATAACGTTGATTATTCTCAGGATACGCGCAGCGACTGGTTCAATCAGTACGAGTTCGATGCGCATTATCAGTTTGCCGATAACGATGATTACGCCTTTGGGCTGATGCTGGGGTTCAGAAATTATCAGTGGAAGTATAATGAAGATAAGAAGAAAGACAGCGGATCCTACAACACCCAGCGTTACACTGTTCAGCCCGACTGGTCGGTTTCACTCAGCCCGAACCTGAAATATAACGGCTGGATGGCGTTATACAATTATTATAATAATATGGACAATAATGGTTATCTGAATAAAGAATTTGAAGGCGAAACGGGTCTTAAATACAGTTTCTCCGGGGATATTGCCATTCAGGTGAATTATTATTTAGATCGCGGATGGAATACCGGAGACAGTCAGCGCGGCGAATTCGCCAAACAGGAAGCCCGCGTATATTTACCGGTGAGTGTGGATCTCTTTTCCAGCGGAAAAACGGTGCTGACGCCGTACGTTCGCAGAACGCTCGACACCTATTATTACAATGACGACCGCGCAGAGCGGGAAGGGGAAACCGATACCCGTTTCGGACTGTTAATTAATCAGCCATTACCGGCCGGTTTTGCGATATCTCTGGAATATGCCTACGAATTGCAGCTGCACGATAATATCGATGCCAGCGCCAATGCGAAAACCAAATTCCATTATACCGGTGTCGGCCTGACGTACACTTTCTGATGCACTGACTCATCCAACAGGGGGCGCCGCTTCCTGTTGGACTGACTTATTTCACGGCCTTAAGACAACGGGCGGAATGATTGACGACTAACTGCGTGGGCACAAGCGTTCGTGCGTGCGCACACGGGCGGTCGAAAATTTTATCAAACAACACACTGCAACCCTGCCAGCCTAATTCCCGGATCGGAATTTCAATGCCGGTAAGACCTGGAGAAAGGAGGGGCGAAACGTTGTCGCTGCTGTAGCCGGTAACGGAAAGCTCGTCAGGAATGCTTTTTTTCTGATCATGGGCAGCGCGGTAAATACTCATGACTTTTAAGGCATCGGTGGCGAAAACGGCAGTCGGCGGCCGATCGCTTTTGAGCAGCACCGTTGCCGCCAGACAGGCGCTTTCCGCTGTGTAGCCGCCGTCAATCATCAGGTCTTGTTGTACCGGCAGCCCGGCGTCCTGCATGGCGTGCTGATACCCGGACAAACGATCAATCGAAACGTGGTAATCCAGCGGAGCATGCAGGCAGGCAATATCCCGATGACCGAGCGAAATAAGATGTTGTGTCAGCCGGTAGCTGTCCTGGAAATTATCGGTATCGACGGAGAAAACATGTTTATAAGCGCCTTCGATATTACCAATAACAACAACGGGAACCTGATAATGATCGAGTTGCGCCAGAATGTGTTCATCAGCCGGTGAACTCAGCATAATCACGCCCTTCACCATTTTTTCCGTTATTTTTGCCACGCACTTTTGCAAATCTTCTTCGCTATTTTTGGAGGTCTGCAAAATAACATCAAACCCCTCTTTTTCCGCGCGCAATGCAATGGATTGCAGTATTTCGGAAAAGAACGGATTACCGGCGGTGGTTTTGGTGGAGCGGGTGGAAATGACCAAAATGGCATCAAAACCTTTAGATGTCAGCGCCCGTGCCACTTTACTCGGCTGGTAATTCAGGGTGCGGATAGCTTCCAGAACACGCTCGCGCGCATCAGGCGAAATATTGGTTTGATGAGTGATAACTCGCGATACGGTAGATTTGGAGACTTTTGCCAGACGGGCAATATCATAAATAGTGACTGCCACGATATTTCACCTCAAATATCCGTATTAAGGACGGGATATTGATAATACGGGGCAGGTCTGAGGTTGTCCATGTTCCCCAGACCTGATGTGGCGGAGGTTTACTCGTCTAATTTCAGCGGTGGCAGTTGGGAAAAAATACTCAGCAGGCCTTCGCCCCAGCCTTTGCGGATCATGTCGAAATACGGGTGTGTTTCGGTGATCCGGTACTGCTGCGCCGTGCTGTAGCTGTCGACCGGGTAGGTCAGCACATCCAGCGGCAGGCCGACGGAAAGATTACTGCGCAGCGTCGAATCCATCGAAATCAGCGCGCACTGCATGGCCTGATCCAGCGGAGTATCGAAGTTCAGCACGCGATCGATAATCGGCTTGCCGTACTTGCTTTCCCCCACCTGAAAATAGGGTGTGTCATGGGTGGCTTCGATGAAATTACCCTGGGGATAAATATGGAACAGCCGCAACCCTTCCCCCTTAATCTGGCCGCCGAGCAGCAGGTTACAGCTGAAATCCGTGGTGCCGCCCTGATTGGCGCCGCTGTCACGGGCAATCACTTCGCGCACCGTTTCCCCGAGCAGGCTGGCGGCGTCGTACATCGATTCCACGTTAAGCAGATTTTCCCGCTGATCATCGAGGCAACGCCGGTGCAGCAGGCTGATAATGCTCTGTGTGGTCGCCAGATTTCCGGCACTTTGGAGCACCAGCACCCGTTCATCGCTGTGATGAAAAACATGCAGTTTACGGAAGGTGGAAATGTGATCCACCCCGGCATTGGTGCGCGAGTCTGAAACAAACACCAGGCCAGAGGACAAGCGCATGGCCACACAGTAAGTCATAGGATTCGTTCCTGTATCGATTATTGCGGTATGTCGAACATTTCAACTGCCGCGACAGTGCGCATGTCTTCGCATCCTCCACCTAACCGGATACCGCGGACCGGGCAAGCATCAAGATAATCTATGCCGATAGCCAGTTTCAAATGCTGATTGGGCTGGCAGGTGTTATTGGTGACGTCAAAGCTCTGCCAGCGGTCATCCAGCCAGGCTTCTGCCCAGGCATGCATCGCCACATGGGCGGAATCTTCAGTATAAAGGTAGCCGCTGACATAGCGCGCCGGAATGCCCAGACTGCGGCAGCAGGCGAGAAAGACGTGAGTGTGATCCTGACATACGCCTTGCTGCGCGGAAAACGCCTGCGACGCGCTGTCTTTCACCGTGGTGGTGCCGGGGCTGTAGGGCATTTTCAGCAGCAGCTCACCCATCAGGCTGCACAGGCTTTCGTGCTGTGCCTGTGGCCGGTAATAACGATGCGCAAAATCGCGGATCGCGCCGTCGGCCTGCGTCAGCGGGCTGGTACGCAAGAACACCAGCGGCGAGAGATGGCCGCAGCTGTCGTCTTCGGTGTTGTCTTCAATCTCCACCATGCCGTTGGCCTCAATGGTGATCGCCTGATGCGGCTGGTCGAGGGTCAGCACGTGCAAAACGTTGCCGTAGGCATCAAAGGTGCGGGTGGCATATTCCGGCAAGGTTAAATCCCATGACAGGATTTTCTGATGGCTGGAGTTTTGCGGGGTAAGGCGCAGGTATTGCGTGCTGTGTTTGACCTGCTGCGCATAGGTGTAATGCGTCTGATGACTGACATTCAGTTTCATTATTGTGCCTCCAGATAGGTCTGATGGATGCTCTCGGCGATAGCGCCGGTCTGGTCGAGGAACTGCATCAACCAGGGGCTGAGGCCCATTTCGACAATCTCTTCCATTTCGGTGAAACGAAGCTGCGCGTGCAGGGTATGAACGCGGCGGCGTGGCAGGTTGCCTGCGGTGCCGCCGATTTCTTCCAGCTGTTCGGCCATGATTTCCACACAAGACAGCAGTGAGCGCGGTAATTCACGGCGCAGGATCAGCAATTCAGCGATGCGTTTCTGGCTAAGTTGCTGCTTATAGAGCGTGTGGAACGCTTCGCGGGCGCTGACCGCGCGCAGCAGGGTGTCCATCCGGTAATACTCGCGTACCGGATCTTCATCGGCGTTGAGAAGCTGATTTTTGGCATCCAGCAGGCGGGCTGTACTGTCTGCGCGCTCCAGCATGGTGCCGAGCCGGATGAAGTTCTGGGCGTCGCTGCGCAGCAAAGTGCCGAACATGGCGCCACGAAACAGATGTGAGCGCTCCTTAACCCAGTCGAAAAATGAATCGGCGCCCGCCGATCCGACGCCTTGCCGGCGGATCAGTTTCATCTCGATCCAGGTGGCATTGATGCTTTCCCAGACTTCAGAAGACAGGCTGCCGCGCACGGCGTGAGCATTATTCCACGCCATTTGCAGACAGCTGAAAATGCTGCCGTGGTTGATGTTGTCTAACGCAAAAAAGTTGAGCAGATTGCTCATCGTCAGCTGTGGATAATGCGCATCGAACAGCGTGCGCGTGCCGGTCATGGTCAGCGGTACCAGCAGATCGTTATTTTCGTCGCGTGCTGTCACGTCGCGGATCGACATCATCGACAGCTTGTTAGTGACGTCCAGCAGACGGGCGATATTTTCGGCGCGTTCCAGATAACGCGCCATCCAGTACAGCTCACTGGCGGTTCTGCTTAGCATGCGTCGTCCTCCGTCGAATCTTCTTCCAGCACCCAGGTATCTTTGGTGCCACCGCCCTGCGATGAATTGACCACCAGCGAGCCTTCGGCCAGCGCAACACGGGTGAGCCCGCCGGGCACCAGGCGAATTTCCGCACCGGTCAGGGCGAAAGGCCGTAAATCGATATGGCGCGGCGCCAGGCCGTTTTCGACAAACGTCGGACATGTTGAGAGCGCGAGTGTCTCCTGCGCGATGTAATTTTCAGGGCGGGTTTTTAGCAGATCGCGAAAACGGGCCAGCTCTTCCTGACTGGCCATCGGGCCAATCAGCATGCCGTAACCGCCTGCGCCATGAACCTCCTTCACCACCATTTTGTCCAGATTCGCCAGCACGAAAGAGAGATCGCTTTCTTTGCGGCATTGCCAGGTCGGCACGTTATTGAGGATCGGATCTTCGGCCAGATAGTAGCGGATCATCTCCGGGACATACGGGTAGATCGATTTGTCATCCGCCACGCCGGTACCGATCGCATTCGCCAGCACCACGCCGCCCGCGCGATAGACGGAAAGCAGGCCGGGCACGCCGAGCATGGAATCAGCACGAAACGCCAGCGGATCCAGGAACGCATCGTCGATGCGACGGTAAATCACGTCAATTTTGCACGGCCCGGCGGTGGTACGCATCAGTACGGCACCGTCTTTCACGAACAGATCGGCGCTTTCCACCAGCTCAACGCCCATTTGCTGCGCCAGGAAACTGTGCTCGAAATAGGCGCTGTTAAAGCGGCCCGGCGTCAGCACCACGACGGTCGGATCGTTCACCGGTGTGCTTTCGCGCAGGGTTTGCAGCAGGTGAGAAGGGTAGCGCGAAACCGGCGCGATCCGCTGCTGGGCGAAGAGTTCCGGGTATAACCGCATCATCATTTTGCGGTTTTCCATCATGTAGGAGACGCCGGAGGGCGTGCGCAGGTTGTCTTCCAGCACGTAATATTCACCGTCGCCGCCGCGCACCATGTCGGTGCCGGCGATGTGGGCGTAAGTATCACGGTGAAGATCGATGCCCTGCATGCAAGGCTGATATTGATCGTTTGCCAGCACCTGTTCGGCAGGCACGATCCCGGCTTTGAGGATCTTCTGGTCGTGGTAAATATCATGCAGAAACGCATTCAGCGCCTGTACCCGCTGACGGATACCGCGATCGAGCATTTGCCATTCCCCGGCAGGAATAATGCGCGGCACGCTGTCGAACGGGATCAGCCGCTCCGCGCCATCATCTTCGCCGTAAACATTAAAGGTAATCCCCACCCGGTGGAACAGCAGCGCAGCTTCCTCTTTTTTGCGCTGGACGGCCTGTTGATCGGCCTGCTGCAACCACTGCCAGTAAGCCTGATAATGGCTGCGGTGTTTCCCTTCAGCCATTAACATCTCATCAAAAAAGGGTGAATCGGAAAGGTCAATCTTGATCATCATCACCTCACAAACTGGACAGGCTGCAATTGAATCGTTCAATAACAATGAAGATCAGGCATAAAGTGTGCCAGCGTGCAAAATGGGCTGGAAATCAGGAGAAAAGAGGCAGGGCTGCTTAATTATAGGGCGGAAAGCGGGTTCTTTGCCTGATAATGGGGCAAAAAAAACCAGCCCGCAGGCTGGTCTGGTGCATCGGTGGCGCGAATTAACGGCGTACAGCGATGGCTTCGATTTCGATTTTCACGTCTTTTGGCAGACGCGCGACTTCAACGCAAGAACGGGCTGGGAATGGCGCGTTGTGTTCGGTGAAGAAGGCTTCATATGTGGCGTTAACGGTGGCGAAGTCGTTCAGATCTTTCACGAAAACGGTGGTTTTCACGATGTCTGAAACTTTCAGGCCAGCGGCTTCCACGATCGCCTGCACGTTTTCCAGTGACTGGCGTGCCTGAGCGGCGATATCGTCGGCCACGGCGCCGGTTTTAGGATCCACCGGGATCTGACCGGACGTGATGATCATGCTGCCCAGATCGACGCCCTGAACATAAGGACCGATGGCTGCCGGAGCGTTTTCAGTGCTGATTTCGCGGGACATAATGTCTCCTGATTTGAGTTAAGGTGAATGAAAAATTATCCCTCAGTATAAAGGGTTAATCGTTGTTCAGCACCACCTGGTGCTCAAACTCTTTCTCGCAATACTTACATTTCAGGTGCACGCCGTCAGCACGCTGTTTCACCGCAAAACTGGAATCCACCGGCTCAAAGCGGCTGATGCAGTTGCCGTTCGGACAGCGTAAAACGCCCACAATCCGGTCCGGCAGCGTCGGCATCAGTTTCTTCACCACTTCATAATCATCAATGCGATTTACCGTCGCGCGCGGGGCGTACACCGCCAGCTGATTGACCTGCTCGTCGGTCAGAAACGTATTCTCGATTTTGATGATGTCTTTGCGGCCAAGTTCGCCGGACGGCAGGTTCAGGCCGACGGTGACGCGTTGTTCCGTCTGGGTAAATTTGAACAGAGACAGCAGCTTAAACCCGACCTGCGCGGGAATATGGTCGATCACCGTACCGCATTTGATCGCTTCAACCTGAAGTTTATTGTCGTGAGTCATGATCGTTTCTCCTCAAGTTTATTGGGCAGTGTCTGCGTTAAGCACCAGTGCCAGCAACGCCTGGCGCGCAAAAATGCCGTTTCCGGCCTGCTGGAAATACCAGGCGTAAGGCGTTTTATCGACATCCGGCGTGATCTCGTCAATACGCGGCAGCGGATGCAGCACTTTCAGATGCGGCTGAGCATGGGTCAGATCGGCGGCGCGTAACACAAACTGCGCCTTCACATTGGCGTACTCTGAGGGATCAAGACGCTCTTTCTGCACGCGGGTCATGTACAGAATATCGATGTCCGGCACGACCTCCTCGATGCTGCTATGCAGGCTGTATTCAATCCCTTTCTCTTCCAGCAGCGCCAGAATGTAGCCCGGCATCGCCAGTGCGTCCGGGGCGATAAAGTAGAAACGGTTGCCGTTAAATTTCGCCAGCGCCTGCGCCAGGGAATGCACCGTGCGGCCATATTTCAGGTCGCCGACCATGGCGATGTTGATGTTATCCAGGCGGCCCTGTGTTTCCTGAATAGTGAACAAGTCCAGCAGGGTTTGGGTCGGATGCTGATTCGCACCGTCACCGGCGTTCAGTACCGGAATGTTGCCGGAGAATTCAGTGGCCAGACGCGCCGCGCCTTCCTGCGGATGGCGCATCACAATGGCATCGACGTAGGTGCTGATCACCGAAATGGTGTCGGCCAGCGTCTCGCCTTTTTTGCCAAGCGACGTGTTGCTGCTGTCCGAGAACCCGACCACCGACGCACCGAGGCGGTGAACGGAGGCTTCAAACGACAGGCGCGTGCGGGTGGACGCTTCAAAGAAACAGCTGGCGATGACTTTGTGTTTCAACAATTCAGGCTGCGGACTGGCTTTCAGGCTGGCGGCGGTCTCGAGCACCAGCTCGAGCTCCTCGCGGCTGAGATCGTTAATTGAAATGATGTCTTTTAGATACAGCGGATTCGCCATCGTCATTCTCCTGTTTCTTTGTGCTTAAAAGATGTGCTTGCAGTGGCTGCACACTCAAATTTCGGACAAAAAAAAGCCCCTGCAATGAGGGGCCTTTCTTTTTGATCAACTGAACGCTGACCAGCAATACAACGGAAGAACAACGGCAGCGGGCTGCCTGATGGCACGGTGTCTGGTCGATCGTCTGAGCGCAAAACGTGGCAAATGTTCATGGGTTCTCCCGGCAAATTGTGGCGCATTATACGCGCGTAACCGGCGACATCAAGCGGAAAATCGCCCGCAGGCAAACGTTTGGCTGTGGCCGGATCCGCAGGCAAAAAGTGTTAACTGGATCAAGGGGCGCAGGGCAAGAGTGCATTATCATGTTCCAACATTGAAACATCATTTCATTTTTACTACAGCAAAGGGAAAATCATGATTACCGGTAATATTCATCAGTTACATTTAGTCCCCTATCTGCCTGCCGCGCTGCGAGAAGCGATCGAATTCGTCAAACAGAACATCAACGCCGATACCCCGCTGGGTAAACACGATATCTGTGGCGATGACGTTTTCGTGCTGATTTCCAATGATTCAACGGCACCTCAGGCAGAACGCCGCGCCGAGTTTCATGCGCGTTATCTGGATATTCAGATTATCCTCAATGGGACTGAAGGCATGACTTTCAGCAACTTACCGGCAGGGTACGTTGACACCGACTGGCTGGCCGACAAGGACATCGCGTTTCTGGCTGCCGGTGAACAGGAAAAAACCATGATCATGCAAACCGGCGATTTCGTGGTGTTTTATCCGGGCGAAGTGCATAAACCGCTGTGCGCCGTTGGCGAACCGGCCAACGTGCGCAAAGCCGTGGTGAAAATGGACGCCAGCGTGTTACCCGCTTAACGCTCTGCAGGCTGACGTTTAGTACGTTTAAACAATTTCATCCGCCAGCGACGCAGTCTTCCGAGGCGTTCTGGCGCTTTCAGTTTGTGTTTGATCCACACCACCTGCCACGGCTGGAGTCGCGTCTGCCCGTTAAACACGTCCCCGCCAATCAGATCCTTGCCTTCTACCGCCAGTTTCAGCACCTGTGAACGGCTGCTGATGTTAAACACGCAGGTTATGCGGTCTTCTGTTTTCGGATCATAGCGTTCCATAGCAAACAGCGATTTCCCGAGGTCAAACACCCGCTGACCAGCCTGTGGCGAGAACGCCGGATGGGCGCGCCGGTGCCTTATCAGTGCCTGTAAGCCCTCGAAAACCCGCGCGGGCAAACTGTCTTTCTTTTCCAGTTCGGCCTCAATTTTACTCAGATCCAGCTTTTTACGGTTGATGCGCCGGTTGATCCCGGACTGATGCATGCCGTCGAGATCGTTTTCGCTGCCCAGCAGGCTGTGGATATAAATCGCCGGAACGCCGATGAACGACAACAACAGCGCCTGCGCCGCCAGGAACTTGCGCGCTTTCATTTCGACGCTGTCTTCCGGCTCGGTCAGTGCGCTCAGGTAATTGATATTCAGCTCATAAGGAGAATGGGTGCCGTCGCCGTTGTCTTTGTAGGAGACGCGCCCCTCTTTGCGCAGCGTTTCCTGCGCCATGTATTTGCGTTCTTCATCGCTGAGAAAGGTTTCTGTCGGGCGCAGGCCGATCCCGTCGTGGCTGGCGAGGAAGTTGAAATACGTGGTGTCAGGGTAGCGCGCTTCGGCATTCAGGCTCTGTGCCCAGCGGGTGAGTGTGGTGGTGTCTTCGCGTAAAAACGCATGCAGCGTCAGCGGCGGCAGCGGGAACTGATACACCATGTGCGCCTCATCGCCTTCACCGAAATAACTGATGTTTTCGTGATGCGGAACGTTGGTTTCGGTAATCAACCGCGTGCCGGGGATCACTTCATCCAGAATCGTGCGCCACACTTTGATGATGTTGTGCGCCTGTGGCAGGTGAATACAGGAGGTTCCGGCTTCCTTCCAGATATACCCGATGGCATCGAGGCGAATCGACTGCCCGCCGCTCGCCGCGTATTGCAGCAGCACGTCGATGCTTTCCAGCAGGACCTGCGGATTTTTGAAATTAATGTCCACCTGATCTTCGCTGAAGGTTGTCCACAGATACAGCTCGGTGCCGTCGGCTTTGATAAAGGGAGAGAGCAGCGGCGAAGCGCGCGGGCGCACAACGCGGCTGTAATCGAGTTCAGGGTTGGCGTCGATGAAATACCCTTTGTAATAGGGATCGTCGTGCAGATAGCCTTTCATCCAGTCGCTTGAACGCGAGATGTGATTAATCACGCAGTCGAACATCAGATTAAAGTTCTCTGACAGGTGATGAATGTCAGACCATCCTCCGAGATTTTCGTCGATTCGCCGGTAGTCGATCACGCTGAAGCCGTCATCCGAGCTGTACGGGTACATCGGCAAAATATGTATGTCGCTGATAATGTCGCGCAAATAGGTGTTAGCAAAATGATTCAGCGTTGCCAGCGGCGGTTGCTTGCCCTGGCGGATATTATCGCCATAGGTAATCAGATAAATATTCGTACCGTCCACCCAGCCGGTGGTGCGGTGTTTGCCGTAATCCCATTTGTTGGCGAGATGCAGAATTTTTTTCAGCAGATCGGCGATGTGTTCCCTGGGGTAAATCCTGCTTAACAGGCTTTCCAGCCGCAGGACATACTCAAGATTTACTGAGCTCATATCGGTTCCTTCTCACTGCATTTCTGTTTTTCTGACAAAGACGATAAAACGAAAGCGCTTTAAAAAGGTTAGTTGAAAATGACCGGCTGTGGCGACAAAAGGGGGGATAACGGAGAATTCTGGAGGAAAAAGGCGGCATCATCCGCAAAAAAGTCGGGATGATGCCGTGGAATTTATTCTGTACCGAGTGTGGCAACCATGACGGCTTTGATGGTGTGCAGACGGTTTTCCGCCTGATCGAACACGACGCTGTGGCGGGACTCAAAGACGTCGTCAGTGACTTCCATACCGCCCTGTAAACCGTATTCTTCGGCCATTTGTTTGCCGAGTGTGGTCTGATCATCATGGAACGCAGGCAGACAGTGCAGGAATTTCACGTCAGGATTGCCGGTCAGCGCCAGCATCGCGCTGTTCACCTGATAAGGGCGCAGCAGGTTGATGCGCTCCTTCCAGGCCTCTTTCGGTTCACCCATCGACACCCAGACGTCGGTATAGAGGAAATCCGCGTCTTTCACGCCGGTGGCAATGTCTTCGGTGAGCGTGATAGTGCCGCCATTTTCATTTGCGAGATGTTGACAGGTCGCGACCAGTTCGGCATCGGGCCAGCATACTGACGGTGCCACAAGGCGTAAATCCAGCCCGCACAGCGCGGCAGCTTCCAGCAGCGAGTTGCCCATATTGTTACGTGTGTCGCCCAGATACGCCAGGCGCATCCCTTTGAGCGGCTGATTTGGCAGATGCTCCTGCATGGTCAGCAGGTCGGCCAGCAGCTGCGTCGGGTGAAATTCATTGGTTAAGCCATTCCATACCGGCACGCCGGAATATTCCGCCAGCGTTTCCACTTTATCCTGACCGAAGCCACGATACTGAATACCGTCGTACATCCGGCCCAATACGCGGGCGGTGTCTTTCATCGATTCTTTATGGCCGATCTGGCTGCCACTGGGGCCGAGATAAGTGACTTTTGCCCCCTGGTCATATGCGGCAACTTCGAAAGAGCATCGTGTGCGGGTTGAGTCTTTTTCGAAGATGAGCGCGATGTTTTTGCCTTGCAGGCGGGCTTTCTCGGTACCATTTTTTTTTGCCGCTTTCAGTTCAGCGGAGAGTGTCAGCAGGGACGAAATCTCTGACGGGGTAAAATCCAGTAACCTGAGAAAATGACGTTTACTCAACAAACTCATGATGTCGCTCCATAGCGCGTAAGCATTTCGGATTGAATTAAAATTCAATTTATATGTATGAATATGCAATTACAACCCCGCAGAGAAAACTTTCTCTTTAATAGTGGAGGCGCGCTCTATGGTGTGTGAAAATAGCGTACAAACGTCAAATTGATTGAGGACTGAGAAATGGCAAACCGTGAATTGCTGGAAGAACAACGTGAAGAAACTCGCTTAATCATCGAAGAGCTGCTGGACGATGGCAGCGATCCTGACGCGCTTTACACCATTGAACACCACTTATCTTCAGAAAAGTTCGAAGTTCTGGAGAAAGCGGTCGTAGAAGCTTTCAAACTGGGTTATGAAGTTTCCGACCCGGAAGAGCTGGAAGCTGAAGACGGTACTGTCATGATGTGCTGTGACGTGATTAGCGAAGTGGCGCTGAATGCAGAGCTTATCGACGCACAGGTTGAGCAACTGATGAATCTGGCCGAAACCAACGGCGTTAACTACGACGGCTGGGGCACTTACTTCGAAGGCGACGACGACGAAGAAGGTGAAGAAGGCGAAGACGAAGATTTCATCGACGAAGATGATGACGGCAAACGTCATTGATTGAGTCGGGCTTCTGAATTTCGATTCATGAAGAAAGAAAAGGCTGCCGGAGACGGTGGCCTTTTTTGTTTGTGCATGACAGCCCCCCTTTGTGACTCCCTTCGCATTAAGCAAATTTCATAAACCCTAAGTGAAATATGGTTAAATTCAACGCACCTGCCAAAAGTTAACATACCAATTCTGAAAGATATTCTACCTCATGGTGTGGAGTCAGATTATGGCAGCCGTAAAGAAATTGTCTGTTATAGAAAAACTTGGTTTTGGTATGGGAGACGCCGCTTGCGGGATCGTTTATTCCTCCGTCACGATGTTTCTGACCTACTTTTATACCGATATCTACGGGCTTTCCGCGGCAGCGGTCGGGGTGATGTTTCTGGTCACACGCATTCTGGATGCCGTCAGCGATCCGCTCACCGGTATTGTTGCGGACCGCGTGAAAACCCGCTGGGGGCATTTTCGCCCGTGGTTGATTTGGTTCGCCATTCCTTATGCCGTGCTGGCGGTGATGACGTTCACCACGCCTGATTTTGGTCATTCCGGAAAACTGCTTTATGCCTACATTACTTATTCGCTGCTGATGCTGTGTTACACCTTTATCAATATTCCTTACTGCGCGCTGGGTGGGGTGATTACCACAGATGATAAAGACCGGCTTTCTGCACAATCCTACCGGTTCACGATTTCCTCACTGGCGGGTTTACTGGTTTCTGTCGGTACTTTGTGGCTGGTGGATTATTTTGGTAAAGAGAATCTGCAGGCCGGATATCAGGCGACGATGGCGGTGATGGGCGCGATTGCGGTGTGTATGCTGGTGTTCTGTTTTTGTTTCACCAAAGAACGCATCACGGCGGAGGATACCCGTCAGGTATCGGTGATGAGTGATTTGAAAAATCTGCTGTCGAACGATCAGTGGCGTATTGTCGCGATTATCACCTTTTTCTCCAGTATGGCCGGAGTGATGCGCAGCTCCGCCACGTTGTATTACGCGACGTATCTGATGCTGGATAAGGGGCAGAGTCTGGTCAGCGGTACGGCGATGAAAAGTACATTTATTACCACCAGCGTGGTCGGCACGATATTCGGGGCGATGGCGGCGGGGTATTTTGCCAAACGGTTCAGCACGCTGGCGATGTTTAAAAATATCAACCTGCTGCTGGTTCTGACGGGCGTTGTGATGTTTTTCGTACCGCCGAAATTCCTGCCGGTGATTTTCCCGTTGTATTTCATCATTGGTTTTTTACACCAGATGTACCAGCCGTTTAAATGGAACATGATGGCCAATGCGGCGGATTATGGTGAGTGGAAAACAGGGCGGCGGATCACCGGCCTCTCTTTCTCAGGGAATCTGTTCGCGTTAAAACTGGGGATGGCCTTTGCCGGGGCGTTCGTCGGGTTCTCACTCGGCTGGTTCGGTTATCACGCTGGTGCAGAAACCCAAACCGCGCTGGCAACCACTGGCATCATCGGTCTGCTGACCGTCGGACCTTCAGTGTCCTATCTGATCCTCTATTTCCTTGCCCGCTTCTACAAACTCGATGATGCCACGATGAAGAATATTCAGACGGATCTGGCGAAACGCAGCGGTGATATTGCCCGCGAGCAGGAAAACGCAGCCGGTAATCTTGCGCCTGTGATGGCGGTTAAATAAGGGGGAGATGAATATGGAGAAGATTAACCACGCTGGCTGGTGCGCAGATTTGGGTGACGGGCGTTATCAGAATCCTGTTTTGCATGCGGATTATTCGGACCCGGATATTGTTTGTGTGGGCGACGATATTTATATGGTGGCCTCGAGTTTTAACCATATTCCGGGCCTGCCCGTTCTTCATTCAACCGATCTGGTGAACTGGAAAATCATTAATCACGTCGTGCAGCGGATTAACTCGCTGGCATACGACAGCATGCAGCCTGGTAAAGGGATCTGGGCGCCGAGTATTCGGTATCACAACGGGCTGTTCTGGGTGTTTTACAGCATGCCCGATGAAGGCATTTTTATGTCTTATGCCGAAGACCCGGCCAAAGAATGGAGCGAGCCGCAGTGTATTAAAGTGGTGAAAGGCTGGATCGACCCTTGTCCGTTCTGGGATGAGGACGGGCGGGCGTGGCTGGTTCATGCATTCGCCTACAGTCGTTCCGGAATCAAGCATCAGCTACAGCTTTGCGAAATGTCCCCGGACGCCACGTCCCTGCTCGATGAGGGTAAAATCATTTTCGATGGCGCGGTTTCCCATCCGACTATCGAAGGGCCCAAAATCTACCGGCGTCATGGCTGGTATTATATTTTTGCCCCTGCCGGCGGCGTTGAAAGTGGCTGGCAGACCGTATTACGCTCCCGCCAGTTGAGCGGCCCGTTTGAGGCGCGCGATGTTTTACATCAGGGTACCACGACCGTGAATGGCCCTCACCAGGGTGGCTGGGTGGAACTGAAAAACGGCGAATGCTGGTTTGTTCATTTTCAGGATGCCGCACACAATGGCCGGATAGTGCACCTGCAACCGATGCGCTGGAACGGCGATGACTGGCCGGTGATCGGCAAAAAAATCAATGCCGAAGGGCTGGGGCAGCCGGTATCGGTGTACACAAAACCTGCTGCATACGCTCAGGGGATGCGATACGTTCCGCAAACGTCGGACAGTTTTGCCGACGGGCGCTTTGGCCTGCAATGGCAGTGGCAGGCGAACCCGCAGCCAGACTGGGTAATCCCGTCGACGACTGGCCTGAAACTGGCCTGCCAGCCTTATGGCGCACGGTCTTTGTATGACACGCCGCAACTGCTTTTGCAGAAACTCTCCGCCCCTGAATTCACGGTGACCACCCGTCTGATACCGCATTTTAACCATGACGGTGAGCAAAGCGGTTTGATTGTGTATGGCGAGAGATACGGAGCGGTTTCGGTGTGTCAGCAGGATGGCGGGTGGGTGCTGGTGTTCGATTTCGGGTGGATGAGCGATAAAGGCTTTCTGAACCAGAAAAGAACCGTGCTGGCAACGCTCACTGGTCATGACGCGGTGTTCATCAGGGCGGATGTATTGTCACGTGGCGTTTGTCATTTTTCCTTCAGGCAGGTCGAAACGGAAGAGTGGAAAGCTGTTGAATCTCAATTTTCAATTTCAGCAGGGAAATGGGTGGGGGCGAAAATTGGCCTTTATTCGGCGGCCTCTGCTGTCAATGCTGATGCGGGCTACGGCGAGTTTGCCTATTTTTCGATGAGCGCCCGATAGCCATAAAAAAGCCAGCTCGCGGGAGCTGGCTGTTCTCTTCTTAAAGCACTTCACCGTTACTGCCAATCACTTTCTGATACCAGCCGAAGCTCTCTTTTTTAGAGCGCGCCATCGTGCCGGTGCCGTCGTCGTTTTTATCGACGTGAATGAAGCCGTAACGTTTGCTGTACTGGCCAGTGGTGAACGACACGCAGTCGATGCAGCCCCACGGCGTGTAGCCCATCAGATCTACGCCATCTTCCAGCACGGCTTTTTTCATCTGCACGATGTGCGCCTTCAGATAGGCGATGCGGTAATCGTCGTGAATGACGCCGTCTTCACCGGCTTTGTCGATTGCGCCAAAGCCATTTTCGACGATAAACAGCGGCTTCTGATAACGTTCGTACAAGATATTCAGGGTGTAACGCAGACCGACAGGATCAATCTGCCAGCCCCAGTCGGATGCCTTCACATGTGGATTCGGCACGCTGCCCGCAAAGCCGGACAGGCCGTTATCATCGCTCGGGTTGTGCGCCGAAATTGCGTTGCTCATGTAATAGCTCAGGCCGATGTAATCGGCACAGCCGTCGCGCAGCGCCTGAAGATCGCCGTCTTCCATTTTGATATTGAAACCGCGACGTTCCCACTCTTTCAGCGCATATGCCGGGTAGTAACCTCGCATATGTACGTCGCTGAACAGGAAGCGTTCGTGCATCGCTTCGACGGAATACATCACGTCGTCCGGATGGCAGGAGAACGGATAAAGCGGCACCATGGCGATCATGCAGCCGATTTTGAAATCAGGATTAATGGCATGGCCGAGTTTGACCACCTTGGCACTGGCAACGAACTGATGATGCAGCACCTGATACATAGTTTCTTCCGGATTTTCTTGCTCGGTAAACACCACGCCGGAGCAGCAATAACCGAACAACGGGTACTTCCAGTTGCGCTGGTTGTTGATCTCGTTGAAGGTCATCCAGTATTTGACCTTGCCTTTGTAACGCTCCATTACCACCTGGCTGAAACGCACAAAGAAATCCACCACCTGACGGTTTTTCCAGCCGCCATATTCTTTCACCAGATGCCACGGCATCTCAAAGTGAGAAAGGGTAATGACCGGCTCGATATTGTGTTTGAGTAGTTCATCAAACATATCATCGTAGAATTGCAGACCGGCTTCGTTAGGCTGTAATTCGTCACCGTTCGGGAAGATGCGCGTCCACGCAATCGAGGTGCGGAAGCATTTGAAGCCCATCTCAGCGAACAGCGCGATATCTTCTTTGTAGTGCGAGTAGAAATCGACGGCTTCGTGGTTTGGATAACTGTAACCCTCCAGCACGCCGTCGGTCATCACGCGGTCAACGCCATGTGCGCCGCCGGAAAGCACGTCGCAGATGCTGATGCCTTTGCCGCCTTTGTTCCAGCCGCCTTCAACCTGATGCGCCGCTACCGCGCCGCCCCACAAGAAATCTTTCGGTAACTGATGACTCATTTGATTCTCCCTGGATACTTGATGAGGGCAGATTGCTTCTGCCCTGTAGATCGTAATGTCAGATTTAATTCATTTCCGCCTGCGCGGCACGCCGGGATTCCGCCTGTACCTTTTTGGTGGCTACCACATCGGGCTCGTCTTTGAAGCCGACCAGCCAGGTGAAGAGCGCACCAAGAACAAAGGCCACGCTTATCGACAGCAGGAAGCCAAGGAACTGCGGCATGTGGCCTTCTTTAAAGAACACCGGCAGCACGGCGATACCCGGCAGGCAGTAGCTCCATGACACCGCATTAAAGGAACCGGCTATCGCGCCGCCGATACCGCCCGCAACGCAGCTGCACAGGAACGGTTTTTTCAGGCGCAGCGCCACACCGTAAATGGCCGGTTCAGTGATGCCAAACAGACCGGTCACGCCGGCGGAGAGCGAGATGCCTTTCATTTCACGGCTGCGGGTTTTCAGGTACACGCCGAACATGCTGCCGGTCATCGCGAAGACGGCGGAAGCCTGCAGGCCGGTAAAGGTGTCATAACCCAAGGTCGCGTAGTTGCCGACGGTCACCGGCGTAATGCCCCAGTGAACGCCCAGCGTGACCAGCGGTTGCCAGAAGGCGCCGACCACGAAACCGGCAATGATCGGGCTGAGGTGATAGAGATAATTATAAACGCCGCCGATCGCGCCGCCGATCATGTTACCGACCGGGCCGAACACCAGCAGGGTCATCGGCACCATAATGGCGATACAGAACATGGGGGTGAACAGGTTACGGATAACCACCGGCAGCACTTTATTAAAGAAGTGCTCGATGTACGACATCGCCCAGACCATCAGAATGATCGGGATAACGGAGGCGGTGTAACTCAGGTATTTCACCGGAATGCCGAGGAAATCCAGCGTCGGTGCAGAAACCGGAATGCCGACCACGTTTTGCAGAATGTTGGCGATATCAGGGTTGCTCACCGCTTCGCGCATCAGTTGCTGCATGGCCGGGTCAGCGGAGTTGATTGAGGTGATCTTGAACGCCGTCAGCATGTTCATGTAATCAGGGCTGATCAGCGCACAGGCCGTAATCACGGCGGTGAACGGGTTCACGTTGAATTTTTTGGCGGCGGTGAAGGCAATCATTACCGGCAGGAAAGTAAACGCCGTCCACGACACAAAGTTGAGAATACGGTAGGTGCCGCTGTTCGCATCCATAATCCCGACAGCGGCAAGGAAGGAGATAATCCCCTGTAAAATACCGCAGGCGGCGAGCTGATAAAGGAACGGGGTAAAAATGCTGGAGATGACGTCCATAACCCGGCTGACGATACCGACGTTTGGCGCTGAAACAGGTGCGTTTTCATCGATGTCGATCAGTTGTAATACCTGTTTATAGGCATCGCTGACATGGTTGCCGATCACCACCTGCATCTGGCCACCGGCCTCAATCACTGTGATCACGCCTTTTACACGTTTTAATTCTTCTTTATCGACGGCTTTATTATCTTTCAGAACAAAACGTAAACGGGTCGCGCAATGTGTGATGCTAATCACATTAGCATTGCCGCCGATATATTTAACAATATCCTGGGCTGTTTGTGCGTAATCAATGGCCATTATTTATTATTCTCCTGCCGGGGTGTACAGAGATGAGTTTTATTTTTTTTAATCGCTGGCAGGAGTGTAGCAAAAGAAAGGATGAAGTCACGATATAACAAAAAACATGATTAGGAATATGTCACAACGTAAAAACACCCTGTTTTTTCATTGCGCTGCGTCACGTTTTATTAACGGAAGTTTCTTGCCGATAGTTTCAATAATATAAAGTACCGGGATCTGCGTAGTAATATTATATTGGCCTTCAAGAACGATTTGCGGCATGTGGTAAGAGATGTTGAGGTCTGCCATGCGCGCCAGCGTGGAGTTCTCGCTGTTGGTCAGGCTGATGATCTTGCAATTGTGCTGGCTGAACTGTGTGGCAAAGCGCAGCACTTCTTCCGTTTCACCGGAAACAGAAAGAATAATGGCGATGGCATCTTTATACATATCGCTGTTGATCGGGAAATAAGGGTCGTCAATAAAGGTGCTGAATTTCCCAACATTAGAGAAAAAACGCGCGCTGTATTTCCCGAGTGACCCTGACGTTCCCACACCCACAAATATAATGCGCTGGGCATCAGATATTTGTTTTGCGGCCTGATCTAATAATTCATCAAACTCGCTGTTATTAATACTTTTGAAATAGCTGATAATTTCACTGATTCCAAAAGATACCGGCGGCTTTTCTTCATGTTCTAAAAACAGCTTAAAACGGATACGAAATTCTGAGTAACCGTCGCAATCCATCTTTTTACAGAAGCGCAAAACAGTGGTGGTAGACACGCCTGCGGCATCCGCCAGTTCGCGGATAGTCATGTACATCACTTTGTCGCCATTTTTGACGATGTAGTTATAGACCGTCAGTTCCAGTTCATTTAACGCGGAAATGGCTTTGTGTGTGAACATGAGGCGCCTGTTTGCAATGATCGATTAAAGAACGAAAGCGGTGTCAGAGATATTTCAACATCGTCACTTCGCAATCGACGTGACCTGTATTCCCCATTGCGCCATCAATGTGCCGGAAGCCGAGGCGTTCATACAGGGCAATGGCCTGAGTCAGGCTGGCGGTGGTTTCCAGATAGCAGCGGGCAAACCCTTGCTGACGCGCATGATCGATGGCCTGTAATGCCAGACGTTTTGCCAGACCCTGGCCGCGCAAAGAAGGCATGAAGTACATCTTCTGCAACTCGCACAAATCGTCCTCTGCACCTGACAGCGGTGCCATACCGCCACCACCGGCCACCACGCCATCCAGTTCCACCACCCAATAAGCACAGCGCGGCTGGCTGTAGCTTTCATACAGATGATCTAAATTCGGATCAGCGACGGTATAGCCTTTGTCAGCCGTCAGGCCAAATTCGGCAGAAACGTGGCGGATCACGTTAGCGATAGCGGCATTATCTTCAGGGCGGATCGGGCGCACCAGCACGCTGACAGGAAAGGTGGTCGTCATGTTACTCACTCAGTTTCAATAATCGGCAATCATACAGACCGTTTTAATACCATTTAAGGGCGGGTGGGCGCAACGCTGCCGTCCCCTCTGCGGCATATTCCTTAACGCAAATGAGAGTCTTTTTCATCTGAATTGTAAAGAATTCGTTGCCTCCTTGTACCGGAGCGTGATTAAATCTTCATCGTTATGTAAAGCACTACGCCTCTTTCTTAATTACAGGAGAGACGGTTTCTCATTCCTTTCAGGACGAAAGATAAAAATGTCTGATAATAATCAACACAACGACAACCTGCATCAGGTCCGTTTTCATGGTAAGGGCGGAGAATATTTCGCAATCTGGCTGGTTAATGCATTACTGACCATTGTCACATTAGGGATTTATTCTGCATGGGCGACAGTACGCCGTCGTCGTTATTTTCTGGGTAATACTGAAATAAACGGTGATCGTTTTGATTATCACGCAAAGCCAATTCAAATATTGAAAGGCCGTTTGCTGGTGATTGCAGGGATCATTGTCTTTTATATTCTGGCGGCAATAATGCCGCATCTGGCGTTATTGTTCGTGCTGGCCTTTTTCGCCCTGCTGCCGTGGGTGATTATTCGCAGCTGGCTCTACAATGCGATCATGACCAGCTACCGTGGTGTGCGTTTTAATTATCACTGCAAAACAGGGCGCGCTTACTGGACCCTGTACCTGTGTCCGATCCTGCTGATGCTGGCGTTGTATATTCCGATTGTGGCCATCGTTCTGATTGCAGTTCAGACAGCCAGTATCAGTGCAATATTACTGAGCGTGGTGCTGGTGGCTGTCGCCTTAGTCCCTGGTATTGCTGCCGTTCAGGGGATTATCAGCGCTATGACCCACGACCTGTACGTCAATAATATGTTCTTTGGAAAGACGGCATTCAGTGCCGAATTAAAGAAAGCCGCATTTATTAAATACAGCCTGCTGGGCATTTTATTATTCCTGCCATTCCTTATCTTTGCCTTCTGGCTGATGGGATCGTTTATCACCACCCTGTATCAGATGGCTCTGATGGGCGGTATGTCTGATGAAATGGCCAGTGCGATGCTGATGGGCAATCTGTTTGGTTTCTTCCTTGCCATCGTCATTCTGCTGGTGGGTTCCCTGGTGGTTGCCAGTTATCAGGTCGTGGCTATCCGTAATTACGTCTTTAACCAGACACGGATTGGCAACGGGGTTAAGCTGCATTCCTCGATGAAAACCCTCTCCTACCTGGGGCTTCTGTTGACTAATGCGCTGATTGTGGTGTTCTCACTGGGTCTGGCGACGCCGGTGGCCCATGTGCGTATGGCGCGTTACATCGCCGCATCGACCGCTGTTTCTGGCGATTTATCACTGCTGGATGTGCAGGCACACAGCGATTCTGTTAACACCGCCGTTGCCGAAGAAGTCGCACAGGCGTTTGATCTTGGCGTCGGTATGTAATGCATGATCATTGAAGGCTTTTATCAGCCTCCGGGACGGGCAGCGCGTGAGGCTGCCCGCCTCTTTTTAGAAGAAGGACAGCAGCTGACGCTGAACACGCCGGAATCGCAGACCCGATTTTCGCTGCGTGATATTGATGTTTCTGACGCGCTCGGCACTATCCCTTTATTCCTCACATTTCCCGACGGCAGCCGTTTTGTACCTTCCGATGACGCGCCGTTTCGTCAATGGCTGTCGCAGCATCGAAAGCCGGGCTGGGTTTATCGTATGGAAAGCCACAAGCGCGGTGTCATCCTTGCGCTGCTGTCGACCTGCCTGCTGATTATCTTTTATGTCTACGGTTTATTACCCTGGGCCAGTCATGCCATTGCGCTGCGAATTCCGACCACCATTGAGCAGAACCTTGGTCGTCATACGATGACGCTTCTGAAAGCCAGTGATTTTCAGGCATCGGCGCTGCCCGATGGCCGGCAGAGCGCTCTTCAGGCGCTGTTCCGGCAGGTGACTCCGCCATCATTGCGCGATGACCGAACGCCGGTCAGCCTGAAACTGATGAATATTCCTGATACCGCTAATGCGTTTATGCTGGCGGATGGCACGCTGATCCTCAGCGATAAGCTGGTGGAGCTCAGCCCCGGGGATGATGCGCTGGCGGCAGTCATGCTGCATGAAATGGCTCATCATGCTTATCGTCATCCGATGCGCATGCTGGTGCGCTCTTCGCTGGTGTCACTCACGCTCCTGTGGATGACCGGAGATGTCAGCGGTATCGGTGATACGCTGCTTCAGACGGCGTCACTTGCCAATGAATTGCAGTTTTCGCGCAGCATGGAGCGCGAGGCGGATGACTGGGCGATCGCAGAGATGAAGCGGGAAGGGCGGTCGCTGGCGCAAATGGCGCAAATTTATATGTTGCTCTCAGCGCAGGCGCAGAATGAAAAAATCCACGACAGCACGTTGCCGGACTGGCTGAGTACGCACCCGGCGATGCAGTCACGGATTGAACATATCAGGGAAGCGGATAAACACGAGTTTCGCCGCCCATAAAAAAAGGCCGCTTGCGCGGCCTTTATCATTTTGCTTTAGCGAGTTTACAGCGCGGCAATCGTGGCTTTCTGCTCTGCAATCTTAAGTTTCGCTTCACCGCAGGCTGCCAGACGTTCGCGTTCTTTTGCGACAACGGCTTCTGGCGCACGCGCGACAAAACCTTCGTTAGACAGTTTGCCTTCGATGGAAGCAATCTCGCCGTCGAGTTTTGCGATCTCTTTGTCGAGACGTGCCAGCTCAGCATCTTTGTCGATCAGACCCGCCATCGGGATCAGCAGTTCCGCGCCTTCGACCAGTTTGGTGACAGACACCGGGCCTTTGTCGCCGGCAGGCAGAATGGTGATGGATTCCAGACGCGCCAGAGATTTAATAAAGCTCAGGTTCTGTTCCACACGACGCTGTGCATCCGCACCTGCACCGCGCAGCAGCAGTTCCAGCGGCTTGGCCGGAGACAGGTTCATCTCGGCACGCACGTTACGGATTGCGATGATCGCCTGCTTGATCCACTCGAGATCGGCCAGCGCCAGTTCATCCGCTTTCGCCGCATCAAACTCAGGGAAAGGTTGCAGCATGATGGTTTCAGCTGTGATGCCTTTCAGCGTTTTCACGCGCTGCCAGATGGTTTCAGTGATGAACGGAATGATCGGATGCGCAAGACGCAGCAGACCTTCCAGCACTTCCACCAGCGTATGACGGGTACCGCGCAGTTGTGCTTCGCTGCCCCCGTTCATGACCGGCTTGGTCAGCTCCAGGTACCAGTCGCAGAACTGGTTCCAGGTGAATTCATACAGAATGCTGGCAGCCAGATCGAAGCGATAGCTGTCCATCGCATCACGGTAGGCTTTCACCGTGCGGTTATATTCCGCGAGGATCCAGCGGTCAGCCAGTGACAGCTCAAGTTCGCCGCCGTTCAGGCCACAATCCTGATCTTCGGTGTTCATCAGTACGAAGCGGCTGGCGTTCCACAGCTTGTTACAGAAGTTGCGGTAGCCTTCAAGACGCTTCATGTCCCAGTTGATGTCACGGCCAGTAGAAGCCAGTGCCGCCAGCGTGAAGCGCAGGGCGTCGGTGCCGTGCGGTTCGATACCGTTCGGGAATTGCTTCTCGGTACGCTTGCGGATTTTTTCCGCCAGCTGAGGCTGCATCATGTTGCCGGTACGTTTTTCCAGCAGGTCTTCCAGCGAGATACCGTCAATCATATCCAGCGGATCGATAACGTTACCTTTGGACTTGGACATTTTCTGCCCTTCGTCGTCGCGGATAAGACCGGTCATGTAAACGGTATTAAACGGAACCTGTGGCTTGCCGTTTTCGTCTTTCACGAAGTGCATGGTCATCATGATCATGCGCGCGATCCAGAAGAAGATGATGTCGAAGCCGCTCACGACCACGCTTGAAGGGTGGAAGGCTTTGAGATCAGGCGTCTGTTCTGGCCAGCCCAGCGTGGAGAAAGTCCACAGGCCGGAAGAGAACCAGGTGTCGAGCACGTCTTCGTCCTGAGTCAGCACGACGTCTGCGCCCAGATTGTTTTCGCTGCGTACTTCCGCTTCGTCGCGGCCAACGAAAACGTTGCCTTCGGCGTCATACCACGCCGGAATGCGGTGTCCCCACCACAGCTGACGGGAAATACACCAGTCCTGAATGTCACGCATCCAGCTGAAGTACATGTTTTCGTACTGTTTAGGCACGAACTGGATCTCACCTTGCTCAACGGCTTCTACTGCCACTTTCGCCAGCGGCGCGGTACGGACGTACCACTGGTCGGTCAGCATTGGCTCGATCACCACGCCGCCACGGTCGCCGTAAGGTACGGTCAGATCGTGAGGTTTAACTTCTTCCAGCAGGCCCGCTTCATCAAAGGCTGCGACCACGGCTTTACGCGCAGCAAAACGCTCAAGGCCACGGAACTGCTCAGGGATATCATTGGCACATGCATCACTTTCTTCGCCATTGGTGTCGAACACTTCAGCGGTCTGGCGGATATCGCCATCGAAAGTCAGGATATTGATCATCGGCAGGCCGTGACGTTTACCGACTTCATAGTCGTTAAAGTCATGCGCAGGCGTGATCTTCACGCAGCCGGTGCCTTTTTCCATATCTGCGTGTTCATCGCCCAAAATAGGAATGCGACGGCCCACCAGCGGCAGAATGATCTCTTTGCCGATCAGATCTTTGTAACGCGGATCTTCCGGGTTAACGGCCACGCCGGTATCACCGAGCACGGTTTCCGGACGGGTGGTGGCGACAACCAGATAATCTTTGCCTTCAGCGGTTTTCGCGCCGTCAGCCAGCGGATAACGGAGGTGCCACATGGAACCTTTGGATTCGCGGTTTTCTACTTCGAGGTCGGAGATGGCGGTGCGCAATTTCGGATCCCAGTTCACCAGGCGTTTGCCACGGTAAATCAGGTCTTCTTTGTACAGGCGAACAAACACTTCGCGCACGGCGTTGGACAGGCCTTCGTCCATGGTGAAGCGCTCGCGCTCCCAGTCCACGGAGTCGCCGAGGCGGCGCATCTGGCGGGTAATGGTGCCGCCGGATTCTGCTTTCCAGTCCCAGATTTTGTTGATAAACGCTTCACGGCCATAGTCGTGACGGGTTTTGCCTTCTTCGGCCGCGATTTTACGCTCAACCACCATTTGCGTTGCGATACCCGCATGGTCGGTGCCCGCCTGCCACAGGGTGTTTTTGCCCTGCATGCGCTGATAGCGGATCATGGCGTCCATGATGGTTTGCTGGAAAGCATGACCCATGTGCAAGCTGCCGGTAACGTTCGGCGGCGGGATCATGATGGCAAAGCTTTCTTTACTGGTATCACCATGTGGCTTGAAATAGCCCTGTTGTTCCCAGTGCTCGTAAAGCGGCTGCTCGATGTCTTGCGGGTTATATGTCTTATCCATTTCGCTTCGTATTTTCGTCGGTCGATGTGGTGACGGAGGGCGGCGTGGCCGTCGTCAAAGAGAAACCCACGCTGCGATAGGCTTTGTAGCGTTCGCGCGCAAGTTGTTTAAGGGAATCTTCGTAAGGAACGAAGTCTACCACTTCATGGAAAGCAGTAGCAAAATCTGCAAACTCAGGCAGGAGGCTTATCAGCAGGTCGCGTGGCGCATTGCCGCGCTTACCTGGCCAGCAGAGCTCCACCGGCGCACCAAAACGTGGGCCTTCGCCCGCCAGATTGTGCGGCACAAAGTGGGTCGGATCGCGCTTCCAGAGTGCTTCATCCAGACGCTCGGCCTGTTGTTGATCTTCACAAGCCAGCAGGACACGTTTGCCCATCCGGTAACGTTCAGCGGCGACCTGACAGGCCAGCGCTTCGTGTGAGCTGAGCTCGCCACTTGCATCCGGCGCATCGAGAAGAAAAAAGGTTGCCTGTTTCATGATGAGTTCACTGTGCTGCTGAGAAAAAACAGGGGCGCAACTGGGTGCGCCCGCCTGTGAAGGGTCTGGCGAGCCAAACCCTGAGGGTGAAATTATACCTTATTTGACGGGCGAATCAGATCATTCATCACCGTCAAGACCGGCACGGTTAAGCAGGAACTGTGACAGCAGCGCGACCGGGCGACCTGTCGCCCCTTTGTTTTTCCCTGAACGCCATGCAGTACCGGCGATGTCCAGATGCGCCCAGCTGTATTTACGGGTGAAGCGCGACAGGAAACAACCGGCAGTGATAGCACCCCCTGCACGGCCACCGATGTTTGCCATATCGGCAAAGTTGGAGTCCAGCTGTTCCTGATATTCGTCAGCCAGCGGCAGACGCCATGCGCGGTCACCTGCCTGCTCGGAGGCGCCAATCAGCTCATGGGCCAGCGGATTGTGGTTCGACAGCAACCCGGTGATGTGATGACCAAGGGCAATCACGCAGGCACCGGTCAGCGTGGCGACGTCAATCACCAGCTCAGGATCGAAACGTTCGACGTAGGTCAGCGCGTCACACAGCACCAGACGGCCTTCAGCGTCGGTGTTCAGCACTTCGACAGTCTGGCCGGACATTGTCGTCAGAATGTCACCCGGACGGAACGCCTGGCCGCCAGGCATGTTTTCACAGCCAGCGAGGACGCCAATCACGTTGAGCGGCAAATTCAGTTCAGCCACGACGCGCATTGCGCCATACACTGCGGCTGCACCACACATGTCGTACTTCATTTCATCCATATCTGCGGCGGGCTTGATGGAAATACCGCCGGAATCGAAGGTCAGGCCTTTGCCGACGAGCACGATAGGCTTAGCGTCCGGATTAGGATTGCCCTTATATTCCATCACCGACATCAGCGATTCGTTTTTCGAACCCTGACCGACGGCCAGATAAGCGTTCATCCCCAGCTCTTTCATCTGCTGTTCGCCGATAACGCGGGTGGTGATGTTCGTGCTGAACGCGTCGGCGAGCTGACGCGCCTGTGACGCCAGATAAGCGGCGTTACAGATGTTTGGTGGCATATTGCCCAGATCTTTCGCGGCTTTGATGCCAGCGGAGACGGCTAAACCGTGCTGGATGGCGCGCTCACCGCTGGTCAGTTCACGGCGGGTTGGCACGTTGAAGACCATTTTACGCAGCGGACGGCGAGGTTCGACTTTATTGCTTTTCAGCTGGTCGAAGGTATAAAGCGATTCTTTAGAGGTTTCGACCGCCTGGCGCACTTTCCAGTAAGTATTGCGCCCTTTTACGTGCAGCTCGGTGAGGAAGCAAACGGCTTCCATAGAACCGGTGTCGTTCAGGGTATTGATCGTTTTCTGGATAACCTGTTTGTACTGGCGCTCATCCAGTTCGCGTTCTTTGCCACAACCAATCAGCAAAATGCGTTCTGAAAGAATATTCGGTACATGATGCAGCAACAGGGTCTGGCCCACTTTGCCTTCAAGTTCGCCACGGCGGAGCAGGGCACTGATATAGCCATCACTGATTTTATCGAGCTGTTCGGCAATCGGTGACAGACGGCGAGGTTCGAAAACGCCGACTACAATACAGGCACTGCGTTGTTTTTCCGGGCTACCGCTTTTTACGCTGAACTCCATGCACTCTCCTGAATCTTAAAGACAAGGGCGGGAGGTACGGCTAGAATGGTTGCCGGAGACACTCTCCCGTCATTGTGTTAACGACCTGTGTTAACCTTAAACGGCGTTAGTTTTTATTTTGGCGGCTATAAGCATGTTCCTATAGGACACCCCAATTCTCGGTGTTGTAATACTATTTTAGCTGTGAAGGTTGCCATATGATGAGAATAAATGACGGATTAGCGATGAAACTAGCGATTTTCCTTCAAAAAGACAAGTTTTCACAGGCGTATTAAGCGTGATCATCATTAGATATCTGGTTAGGGAAACCTTCAAGAGCCAATTTGCCATTCTGTTCATTCTGCTTCTCATCTTCTTTTGTCAGAAGCTGGTCAGGGTGCTTGGAGCGGCAGTCGATGGCGATATCCCAACAAATTTAGTTCTGTCACTTCTGGGTTTAGGTATTCCGGAAATGGCGCAGCTTATCCTTCCTCTCAGTCTTTTCCTCGGCTTGCTGATGACGCTCGGTAAATTGTATACCGACAGTGAAATCACGGTCATGCATGCCTGTGGTCTTGGAAAACGGTCGCTGGTCATCGCGGCGATGGTATTGGCGTTATTTACCTCAGTTTTCGCCGGCTTTAACGCGATATGGTTAAGCCCGTGGTCATCGAAACATCAGGATGCGGTTCTGGCGGAAGCCAAAGCCAATCCCAGTATGGCGGCGATGGTTGAAGGCCAGTTCCAGCAGGCACAAAACGGCAATGCGGTACTGTTCGTGGGTAACGTGAAAGGTAAGGAATTCCATAACGTCTTCCTGGCGCAGCTGCGCCCGAGTGGCAACCAGCGTCCTTCGGTGGTGGTGGCAGATAAAGGCCACATGTTGCAACGTCCGGACGGTTCTCAGGTCGTGACTCTGGATCAGGGCACGCGCTATGAGGGCACGGCCTTGCTGCGCGATTTCCGCGTCACTGACTTTACCGATTATCTTGCCGTTATTGGTCATCAGACCGTTCAGCTGGATCCGAACGAGTCCGATCAGATGAGCATGTCCCAACTCTGGCATTCCGATGAGCCGGAAGCGCGTGCAGAGCTTAACTGGCGTATCACATTAATTGTGTCGGTCTTTATCATGGCGCTGTTAGTGGTTCCGCTTAGCGTGGTGAACCCGCGTCAGGGTCGCGTGCTCAGCATGTTGCCGGCTATCCTGCTTTATCTGATTTTCTTCCTGCTGCAAACCTCCCTGCGTTCCAATGGCGCGAAAGGTAAACTGGATCCGATGGTCTGGATGTGGGGCACTAACCTGCTCTACCTCGCACTGGCATTGGTTCTGAATGCATGGGATACCTTGCCGGTTCGTAAGGTCCGCGCGCGTCTGAGAGGAGTTGCCTGATGTTTGGCGTATTAGACCGGTACATCGGTCGCACGATCTTCAACACCATCATGATGACGTTGTTCATGCTGGTGTCACTCTCCGGCATCATCAAGTTTGTCGACCAGTTGCGTAAGGTCGGGCAGGGCGGATATTCAGCGGCGGGCGCAGGGCTTTACACCTTACTGAGCGTTCCGAAAGATATCGAGATCTTCTTCCCGATGGCCGCACTACTCGGTGCATTGCTGGGGCTTGGCACACTGGCAACACGCAGTGAGCTGGTGGTCATGCAGGCCTCTGGTTTCACCCGTATGCAGATCGCTGCATCGGTGATGAAAACGGCAATTCCGCTGGTGCTGCTGACCATGGCGATTGGCGAGTGGGTCGCGCCGCAGGGCGAGCAGATGGCGCGTAACTATCGTGCGCAGCAGATGTACGGCGGTTCGCTGCTCTCTACCCAAAATGGGCTGTGGGCAAAAGACGGGCATGACTTTATCTACATTGAGCGTGTTGCGGGTGAGAAAGAACTCACTGGCGTGAACATCTACCATTTCGATGATCAGAATAAGCTGCAATCGGTGCGTTATGCCTCTTCAGCTACCTTTGATAATGGCGAGTGGAAACTCTCTCAGGTGGATGAATCAGACCTGACCGACAAGCTGCAAATCACCGGTTCTCAGACCCTTTCCGGCGTGTGGAAAACCAACCTGACACCGGACAAACTCGGTGTCGTGGCACTGGATCCGGATGCGTTGTCGATAAGCGGGCTCTACAACTACGTAAAATACCTCAAGCAGAGCGGCCAGGAGTCCAAGCGTTACCAGCTGAACATGTGGAGTAAAATCTTCTCTCCGCTGTCTGTTGCCGTAATGATGCTGATGGCGCTTTCGTTCATCTTCGGGCCGCTGCGCAGCGTGCCGATGGGCGTGCGGGTGGTGACGGGGATCTGCTTCGGTTTCCTGTTCTACGTGCTTGATCAGATTTTCGGCCCGCTGAGCCTGGTTTACAGCATTCCGCCGATTCTGGGCGCATTGCTGCCAAGCGGACTGTTCCTCGTCATCAGCATGTATTTACTGTTGAAGAAAAAGTAAAACCGCAGATTCAGATAAACAAAAAGCAGGCTCTTTACAGAGGCCTGCTTTTTTTACGTCTGAATGCGGAGGTCTGAACAATCAGATCTCGTTATTGCGCACCAGATCAGCCACCAGATCGTTCACGCCATCGCTCATGTTTTTAAACTTGGTCAGCTCGCTGCGGGTCACCACCACGAACACACCGACACCGCGTTGCGGTACCATCGCAACATAAGTGATAAAACCACCGCCGCCACCGGTTTTCTGAATGATGCGCGGTAACAGTGGGGTTGGCGCCATGGTCACCCATCCCATGCCCAGCGAGTCCGCCATGCCCGGTACGTCCATCCCCTTGAGCGACACTAAATCAGAACGTTTGTAATACATTTTCTGCGCCATATCGGCGGTAGAGGTGCGTTGCCCGAGAAACTGACGCATCCAGCGGCCCATATCAGCCGGCGTCGAGTACAGCCCGCCACTGCCTGCTGCTGCGGTAGTGTTGATGCATGGCGTCGGTCGCAGGCCCACCATCAGCCTTGCACACTGGCTGGCATTTGGCGTGAGCGTGGTATCGATCATACCGAGCGGCTGGGTGATCTGCTCGCGCAGAAGTTGGGTGTAAGGTTTATTCGCGGCTTTTGATAACGCATCCGACAACAGATCAAATGCCAGATTAGAGTAAGACGCGCGGGCGCCCGGCGGCACGGTCATTTTGGCGACGCTCAGCCAGTTCCAGCGGTCGCTTTTCGTCGGCCAGGTAAATACATCACGGTGCGCAACGCCACCCGGTTGCTCACGCGGCAGCCCACTGGTGTGCGTCGCCAGATTCAGCAACGTGATGGGATTGGTGCCGTTGTAACTGGGTACGCGGGCACCGGCAGGTGCATATTTACGCAGCGGGTCATTAATACTGACTTTGCCCTGTTGCACCATTTTGACCAGCACTTCGCTGGTAATCAGCTTAGTCAGCGACGCAACGCGCACGAGGGAGTCTTCACGTGGACGCACATCGGAACCGGGGCGGGTTTCACCAAAACTGCGGAACACCTGCTGATTGTTATCCACCACCACCAGCGCCATTCCCATTGCGCCACTGCCGTAAAAAATGTGTTCTGCATGGTCATCCACGACCTGCGACGCGAGACGTGCGTTTTGTTGCGCATAGCTCCATAAAGGCGTACTGGCAAAGGCCAGGGCAAGGAGCGAAAGAGAGATTTTTTTCAACAAGCGGGTATCCATCAACAGGGCATCAACTATTCGTGATTTGTATACTAATGCGAAGTTTGAGAAACGGCATGAGAAAAACGCGCCCAAATCGAAGATTTTTGTCAACAAAACCCCCACTTACCGCCGCTGATGTTTGTTTTTTCAACACTTAAACCGAACAGGGTGGGATAACTATTGCGTGACCTGCTGGGCTGGGTATAATGCCCACGTTTTCCGCATACTACTTTCTGTGCCGAAGTGGCGAAATCGGTAGACGCAGTTGACTCAAAATCAACCGCCGCAAGGCGTGCCGGTTCGATTCCGGCCTTCGGCACCATTAGTATGTAAATAGACCTCAACTGAGGTCTTTTTTTATGCCTAAAATCCAGTCCCCGCAAGGCTTTGCCCCGCTTTTCAGTCAACCGACGTCAATCTGAGTTACCCCACATCAACATGCTTGTGAGTATAGAACCGAGTATATATGCTGGTTCGATAATGCTTATATACTCACGGCAGCATATGGAAGGAATACCATCATGGCCCTGACTGATACCAAGGTGCGTTCGGCAAAACCTGAAGCAAAGGAATACTCGCTCGTCGATGGCGACGGCATGTTTTTGCTGATACACCCTAAGGGCTCCAAATACTGGCGTTTCCGCTTTCGCTTTGGCGGCAAGCAACACCTGATGGCCTTTGGTGTTTACCCAGAGACATCTCTCGCTGATGCCAGACATAAAAGAGAAGCTGCCAGAAAACTGGTTGCGGCAGGCATTGATCCCCGTGAACAAAAGCGTGCAGTAAAAGAAGAGTTGGCTAAAGAAGTCTTCACCTTTGAAGTGGTTGCCAGAGAATGGCATGCGACTAATAAGAAGTGGTCGAAAGATCACAGCAATCGTGTTTTGAAAACGCTGGAAGACTTTCTTTTCCCGGCCATCGGCAAACACAATATCACCGAACTCAAAACCCGCGATTTGTTGGCACCTATCAAAGCGGTAGAGAAGTCTGGTCGTCTTGAAGTTGCTTCTCGTCTTCAGCAGCGCACGACGGCAATCATGCGCTATGCCGTACAAAGCGGTTTGACCGACTATAATCCCGCGCAGGAAATGGCTGGAGCCGTCGCTACAGCAAAACGGCAGCATCGTCCCGCCTTAGAACTTAGCCGTACCCCTGAACTGCTTCACCGTATCGATACCTACACCGGCAGACCGCTCACTCGGTTAGCTATAGAGATGACGCTGCTGGTCTTTATCCGTTCCAGTGAGTTGCGTTTCGCCCGTTGGTCAGAGATCGACTTCGATACATCAATGTGGACGATACCGGCAGATCGTGAACCATTAGAAGGTGTTAAACATTCTCACCGTGGATCTAAGATGCGAACGCCGCACCTGGTACCGTTATCTCGGCAGGCCCTTGAAGTCCTTGAGAAAATAAAACGACTAAACGGTAATCGCGATTTAATTTTCGTTGGCGATCATGACCCACGTAAACCGATGAGTGAAAACACGGTTAACAATGCACTCCGGGTTATGGGGTACGACACGAAAGTGGAAGTCTGTGGCCACGGATTTAGAACCATGGCATGTAGTTCATTGATTGAGTCAGGAATGTGGTCTAAGGATGCAGTAGAACGGCAGATGAGCCATCAGGAACGTAACTCTGTGCGTGCGTCTTACATTCATAAGGCAGAGCACTTGGATGAACGCAGGCTAATGCTACAGTGGTGGGCTGATTTTCTGGATGCTAATAGAGATAAGGGGGTTAGTTCTTTTGATTTCGGGAAGAAATAATCAACACTCTCATTTTGATCATCTTTTTGTTTCCCAAAATGAATACTATAAAACGAACTCAATTCATAGGGCGGAGGGGTAATGAACTCAATAGAATTTGAAGAGTTAGCTGAAGAGTCGTTAGTAACATTTGCAGAAATTTCGGATGGGGCTGCACGAAAACTCGTATCCGGGGTTACTATTTCGACTGATAGTTTTGCTAGCGGTAATACTCTTACTGGGTCAAAAGCCTATCAGAATCTTGATAAAATTACGAAAGAAAACCGTGATGCTTTGACAGCCTTAAAACTAGAGCCCTCGATAGCGCGATTAGTATTAGAAGATGAAGATGGTAAATCTCTTGTAGTTTATATTGCACGAAAGAGCAATTTACTTTTAGCGTCGGGTAAGCAAGTTGCTAGCTATGGGTCAGCAATTGGGAAACTCGCTGAATTACCGGTTGGTGAAGAGCGTAATGTTACTCTTAATGAGAAAACTCAGGTTTTATCATTAATTGAAAAGACAAGTTTTACACCTCAAGTCGTGGATGGTGAATGGGAATCGACTAACAGTCAGTATCGTCATATAGAACGAGGGACTTTCTCTATTGAATCTCTACGTTCATTATTACGGGGACAAGGTATAGATGTAGATGATGAACTAGAACGGATGCTTGAGCTTTCCGCTGCAACAGGTGGTATCCAGTCAGGGATTAGTCATCAAATACGAACAGCAATGGGATTGAGAGACCAACCCGTTCTCGATCAATTTCAGGGTGATATATTTCGTTTGCCAATAGATAGTCAGTTGATTATTTTAGGCCCCCCAGGAACTGGAAAGACTACAACTCTTATTAAAAGATTGGGACAAAAGATCGATTTAGATAACCTTGATGAGAATGAACTTCGTATAATAAATTCTGCAAGCAAGGAGGGGCCACATGAAGTTAATTGGCTTATGTTCACGCCTTCGGACTTGCTTAAACATTATCTCAAAGAAGCTTTTAATCGAGAGCAGGTCCCAGCCTCTGATGAGCGTATAAAGACATGGAATTCTTATCGCAGCGATATGGCTCGCAATACTCTTGAAATCCTTCGTTCTGCGAATGGTGGCAGATATGTGCTCAGGCTTGAAATGAATAATTTAGCAGAAGAGATGATTCTCGATCCAAGGAGTCTATATGAGGCTTTTAGTTCATTCCATGAAAACCGCTTAAGAGTACAGTTAAAAGAAGGGATCGATGTAGCATTGAGATGCTCTGCCGCAGCTAATGTACCCTTTGTTCAACAATTACAACAAATGCTCTTTGAATAGACCCTAGTTTCCTAGACTGTTCCGTGCCTCATGAACCAGGCACTTTCATAAACTGCAGGGGCTTGATCCTCACAGGCACTGTGGCGGCGTTTAGCATTATAAAACATCTCGACATAATCGAAGATATCCGCCTTCGCTTCTTCCCTATTTTTATAGATCCGTTTCTTTATGCGTTCCCGTTTTAGCAACTGGAAAAAGCTTTCTGCCACTGCGTTGTCATGGCAATTACCCCGACGACTCATGCTGCTTTTTAAATTGTGAGCTGTCATAAAATGCTGACATCTTTCGCTCGTATATTGAGAGCCCTGATCTGAATGGATTAATACTTCTGCCGTTGGTTTACGTCGCCATACCGCCATCAATAATGCATCCATTACTAACTCAGCGGTCATTCGTGCGCCCATGCTCCAGCCGATAACCCGGCGTGAGAAGAGATCAAGAACAACAGCCAGATACAGCCAACCCTCATGCGTCCTTATATAAGTCATGTCACTCACCCAATGCGTATTTGGGGTTGGGACAACGAACTGGCGTTCAAGGTAATTTGGACTGGCAAAAGAAGGCTTTCCGCCACCGTAATAGAGTCGTTTTCGGTATCCAGTCTGAGATGCTAGTTCAGCGAGCCTCATCAGGCGCGCGATCCTGTTACGTCCGACGCATTCACCCAGATCTTTCATATCGAGCCAGATTTTTCGATAGCCGTAAACCGTACCGCTTTCAAGCCACAGTTGTTTAATCAAGCCTGTTTGCCGTTCATCTTGCCGGGTACGCAAAGATTTAGGCCGCTTTAGCCACTGGTAATAACCGCTGTGATGGAGGCCAAGAACCAGGCATAACCTGCGTACAGCATAAAAGGACGACATTTTTTTAATGAAGGCGTACTTCAGCCTGACGTTCTTGCAAAGTACGCGGCGGCCTTTTTTAAGATATCCCGCTCTTCAGTTACTCGCTTAAGTTCTTGCCTGAGGCGCTTTACTTCATGCTGAAGTGCATCGTCCTGCTTACGCTGCGGCTCGGGCTTCTGGTAGCGCTTAACCCAGGCGTAAAGACTATTAGTGGATACACCAAGTCGAGAGGAGACCTCAGATACAGGGTACCCCTGCTCAGTGATCTGTTTTACGGCTTCAATTTTGAATTCTTCAGTGAACGTTTTGACTGACATAAACACTCCTTCATTAGGCCTCCATTATGAGGCAAAAAAGTGTCTACGAAACCCGGGTCTATTCATAACGATATTTGAGAATGCTTTCCATATATTCTCATTTGATGGTGATGCTAATTTGAATGAGGCCACCGAACTGGCTTGAACGCGCTGGCGGCCAGACGTACCCGTCATATTTCGCATAGCTTGTTCACGAAAAATGTTGTCTCTTGCAAGCAAATATCCAAACTCAGCAGGTACAGGATACTTAGTACGCATCACTATATATTCAGTCGAGCCCCAACCTACCGAGTTATCTGGTAAGCATTGAATAAATGCAGTTTTACCGTTTTCAAGACATGGTGTAATTCTTGCTAGCAGTGTGTCGCCATTGCGAAAACGCATACCACTGCCAAATGATCGCATGACCGGAGGGGCGGGCCAACATCCATTAGTAGGCAGTGAAGACATTTCTAAATAGGGAGCCTCTACTCCTCTACGGAGGGGCTCACTAGGGTTAAAGTCGATAATTTCGTTTGCTGGTATCCATTTCCAGCCATCTGGAATTTCTCCCGACTCTAATTCAACAAGCCGATCGGGAAAAATGTCATAGAGGTCTGCTGGGAGTCCAGGTAATGATTGCCCCTTCTGCCAGCGGCCTTCCATTTTAGCCCTGACTGGCTCGAAATCTACGAACCACGATTTAAACAAGGCACTAGCCATCTCTTCTAGTATCTCGTTCATCCGTCGATTTAGAGCTATTTTATCGTCCAATGTGCCAAGAGTATCTGCAATGGCACGCTGCTGGTCGAGTCCTGGAACTCGAAGAACCAACGACTCAATCATTGCCTTTGTAAGCGCATTTCGCGTTGCCCCAGCGGAAGCTAAAGCCAATAAATGCTCTTGCATTAATGGGCTGATTAAAACATAGCGTAAAAAACGCTTATCTAGCATCTCTGGCAGAGGACGAATAATTGCAACGTGTTGGTTTACCCGTGCTGGCAAAACTGTTTGATCAACCTGACAGCAACGTGCTACTGAATCTCCGGTAATGTTGAGTAGAACATCACCTTCCTCGACTATTACATTTCGCAACTCCCACGCTTGAGAGTCATCTATATTTACGAGGCCTTCGCGAGAAAATCGATCGTTGTATATATTTTGGCTACGTATTAGAGCAGTAATGCCACCTCGATACGCTTCCTTACCCCCACGGGGCGTTGCACCGCTACCAATTTTGAGGCAGACCTCCCCAAGACGGATTTGTTTCCACTCAGTCTCCATACCCAAGCCCTCTCAAATTTGTCTCAATCTTGGTATCCAACTTAACTGCAATATCACGTTGCTCATGCCATTGCTTTGATAGACGAGCCATTTTTTCCGTGAAGGGTTCATTATCATCTTCTTGCTCTGCTGCGCCAACGTAACGTCCCGGGGTCAGTAGATAATCATGTTTGCGGATCTCTTCAAGTGAAACTGATTTGCAAAATCCCGCCACGTCACTGTATTCACCCGCACCGTCCTCCCCACGCCAAGCGTGATATGTATCTGCAATTTTCTGGATTTCTTCGCCAGTGAATTCACGTCGGGTACGGTCCATCAATACACCTAATTTACGGGCATCAATGAATAAAACTTGCCCACGTCGGTCGCGCTTTCCACCTACTTGACCATTGATAGGATTTTTATTGCGTGCTAAAAACCAAAGACATGCGGGAATTTGTGTAGAATAAAATAGCTGTCCAGGCAACGCGACCATGCAATCTACAGCATCGGCTTCAAGCATTGCTTTACGGATTTCCCCCTCGCCGGATTGGTTGGAGCTCATGGAGCCGTTTGCCAGTACTATGCCAGCATGACCGTTTGGTGCAAGGTGGTGATAAATATGCTGTAACCAAGCGTAGTTTGCATTGCTCACAGGGGGGATACCGAACTTCCAGCGCACGTCTTCACGTAAGCGATCTCCACCCCAATCTGAGATATTAAAAGGCGGGTTAGCTAAAATAAAATTTGCCTTCAGGTCACGGAGTTCATCCTTATGGAAGCTACCTTCATTATTCCATCGAATGTCAGAATCGATGCCCCGTACTGCCAGGTTCATCTTGGCTAAACGCCAGGTGGTGTAATTCGATTCTTGTCCATAAATAGCAATGTCACCTACACGACCGCCGTGTTCCTGCACAAATTTTTCCGATTGGACAAACATCCCACCAGAGCCACAGCAAGGGTCGTATATGCGACCAAAGTAGGGTTCAAGCATTTCTACAAGTACCTGTACAACGGAACGAGGGGTGTAGAACTCACCACCCCGCTTGCCCTCTGCACCAGCAAACTGACCTAGAAAATATTCATATACGCGTCCCAAGATATCTTTGGAACGACTATCTTCCTCATTGAGAGCAATACCGGAAATAAGGTCGATCAGCTCGCCTAACATCACTTTATTTAACGCTGGTCGTGAGTAGTCTTTTGGTAGCACGCCTTTGAGCGATTCATTATCTTTCTCAATGGCACGCATCGCGTCATCAATTAGTGAGCCAATAATCGGGAGCTTGGCGCTGGCCTGCAGGTGTGACCAACGCGACTCTTTCGGTACCCAGAAAACGTTATCTGCAAGATACTCATCCTTGTCCTCGGCAGCCTGAGCGTCTTCGTTCAATAGCGCTTGGTGCTTAGCTTCAAAGGCGTCCGAAATGTATTTGAGGAAAATAAGTCCAAGCGCAACATGCTTGTAGTCCGATGGCTCCATGTTGCCGCGAAGTTTATCAGCGGTCTTGAAGAGCTCTGCCTCGAAGCCGAGGTCTCCGCCTTTACCGTTATTGTTTGAACTACTAAGTGCCATCTTGTTCGTTCCTTTTACTTAATGCTATTAACGCTGGGTTCTGAGGTTCCGACGTCATTCAACTTACATAAGGTTCGCAGCTACGAGCAGTTCTTACAAACTACAAAGCTTTTGACCCCAAACCGGTAAGTATCATTGTTTCTGATGTATTGGTTTCATCATGAGGTGGTGATGAGTTTTATCAAATAATATCACTATGTTGGCTTTGAATCTGCTGCTCACTTGACAGGTTTGTCTTCCGAAGTTGGGCAACTCGTAAGAAAGAATGATTTAGGTGATGATGTTGTTGATAAAGTACAAACAGTTAACAGTTTGTTTGAGAAAGGAGTTTGTAGTGTGGTTAAGGAAAGCATAAGGAAAGTGTTGAAAATATCTACTTTCCTGCATGGCAATGTACCTGACTGCAATCACTTAAGCTGAACATTTGAGTCGTTCGATACCTTAAGCACATCTCCCGCCCATATCATCCTTTCGCCGCGCTTTGCTGTTATCTGGTATGGCACAACCCATAATTTTAAAGTCTCTGAAAAAGCAAAGTGCTGCGGTATCGGTTGGCTAAAGTCATCATGCGCAGGGTAGATCAGGTACATTTCACCAGTCCCATCAAGATATTTTTGTCCATAGGCAAACATTTGATAGAAGTCAGATTGCGCTAGTCCATACAGTGATTTTTTTTGAGGGTTGTTATCCACCAGCTTCCATTTCGTATCCATCACCATTTTGGCTTGAACAGGTTGGCGTGATTGAATCAACAAGTCTGGGCGAAGCTTAAAGCAGTCATTAGGCCCATGCTTCACCAAGGAATAAGTGGCAGCCTGCGATTTAACTTTGAGTTGAGGTGGTAATTCGTCGGGAAGGGTTTGTGCAACAAAGGACTCAAATACCGCTTCCATAGGGAATAGGAGTGATATTGCATTGGTATTTCCCTGCAACGCACTCGGGCTCATCTCTCTCAGGATCAATTGTGCCCAAGCCAATGGCTCGTTGTAATGAGCCATACCACGCTCTAGGCGTAAGCTGCTTATATCACTCTCGATATCTCGGCTAAGTGGGATACCGTCAAAAGCAAAGCGCAGCTCGTAAAGCCAGCGTTGATTCTCAGATGAAAGTCTTAGGCTAAGTAATTTATCTAGCGCGGAATGTAAAAGCCGATTGGCTGAACAATCTGGCATGTAGTCATCATAATTGACACAAAATTTATGACGATTCACCACGTTATGCCGCAACTGCGCGGAAAGCATCAGCTTTCCCTTCATAAAAGACAGATTACCTTGCTCGCTCACATAGTCGGATCGTAAACCTTGTTTAAGCAATTGGCTGACGCTATGCAAAAACTGGTTGATAAAAATCTCGAGCAAAGGCATGTGCTGCGCCTGAAGATTGGCCTGCTGGGTTTGAATATGTCGAAACCCAGGCAGGTGACTTAGCATCGTGATGAATGTTTCTCGTGCACTCTCAGTAGTGAGGTTTTTACCAAGCTTGGGTAGTATCTCAAGTTGGAAACCGTGAGGTGTAGAAAGCATCCCCGCGTAGTTTTGCACCTGAAGCAATTTGAACCCTGAGCGTGAGGTGAGTTTGAGAAACTGGTTTCCTTGAATGCTAGTTAGGCTTAGTTCCTCCAAGTAGGCAAAGACTTCTGGATTTAATTGCTTTGCTCCAACTGGGGCTGAATTTTCACTTCCTAACAAGTCATATTCAAAAACAGAGATCACTTCACCCATGGTTTACAGCCTGCTCATCAAGAGTGGTCTGTTGGGGTTGGTAAATAGCACGGTAAGCCTGTGGCCTGTTCCAGATCTCTTGATCGAATGCTTCGAGCTCGTAAGCTGTCGATTGCTGATCATGGCGTCGTAAATCATGGTTGTTACCAAAAAGCGTTTCTAGATCGTCTGTTTTCTCAATCACGAATTGCAGACTGTCGTCTTGTTTCTGGTTGTCTGCCAGCACCAGCCTGATCTTGTTCCAGTCATCGAAAAAGTATTCCTGCAACAGTGGAATGATCTTTTTCTGGAATGCGATCTTCAATTGTTTAAACGCAGTTGCTTCATCACCGGCATCGAGTGCATTTTTTACCGGCATAAAGAACGCATGTCCTAGCGTATGTTCACGATCGTAAAGTGCTTCGATGCGGCTGTTGAGATTTTCTAACAACGACTCGAGTTCTATGCCTTTCACCTTACTTCCACTCAGCAAAGAGAGATCAGGCATCATCTCGATAAAGTCAAAGCGACGGCGCAAAGCCGTGTCCATCAGAGCTAAAGAACGATCCGCAGTGTTCATGGCACCGATGATGTCGACATTGGCGGGTACGCTGAAGTGATCACCGCTATAAGATAGTTGCAGGCTCATTGCATTGGACATACCCGCACGCTTGTCTATTTCAATGAGCGAAATCAGTTCGCCAAAGATCTTGGAGATGTTGCCGCGATTGATCTCATCAATGAAAATGGCGTAGCGATGCGCTGGATCAGCATTGGCGCGCTGACACAGGCGCATAAAGATACCCGGCTCAATAGGGTAAGAGATATTGCCACTTTCGTCTGAGCGAGCGCGGATACCTTCAATAAATTCTTCATAGCCGTAAGATTGGTGAAAAGTAACCACCGCGAATCGCTGGATGGCTTCGGCAGATTTAGGGCCGTGTTTTAGATCAGCATACAGAGAAAGCAGCTCATCCACTTGCTCTAACTGGGATTCAACCAGGAACCATTCACTATCGGCAGTTTTGTCGAAGATCGCAGGTTCTCGGCGACCTTTATAAGCAACGGTAGTTGATCCCTGAATGGTGAAGGATTGCAACGTCGCCCAGGCAGTTTGCGAAAAGTTGCTACTACGGCCATTTAGTAGCGCTTTGCGTTGGAACCACTGATGTTCTGTCATTTGGCGAACTTTGGCTCGTTTACCAAGATCGAGCAACACCAGCACTATAACCTGCATCCAGTTCAACGATTCAAGGCGAGAATCCAGCCAGGCATCGCGATCGGCCGGTACAGCATGAGAAGTGTACTCTTTCATCTTTTGCTGCAACGTGAAGGTCTTGCCAGTGCCTGGTGGACCAAAGTAGATCACGTTAGTTGGTGAATGTGAGAGGGGCTTAATTTCGGTGAACTTACTACTGGTTGTTGATGTGGTGCTGGATACTTTCTCCTGTTTTTGTTCATTATCGCGTTCACGTAGCAATTCATAGAGATGCCAAATAGCCATATTCACGTAATAAGGATCTGCATTTGGAGATTGGGCGTGTATGGCTTGCTTCAATGCATTGTTTTTCTGCAACCAATTACCGTTCAGCGCCAAACCGAGGTGGAATTTCTTATTCAGAAAATTTGCTGCTTTAGTAAACGCATTCTCATCCACTGTACTGGTGCAGGTTTCTGGCGAAAACGCGGCAAAGACACGATTTCTCAAACTCCAATACATACGCTTCAGAAGTCCGGTTTCTTTGGCCTGCTTTAGAGCATCGCCAACATATTGGTATGTTGCTTCATCCGGTTGCTGACGAATACGCTCGGTTAGTTCTCTAAGCAATGGAAGGCTCTGCTGATATTCAGCTAAAGATGGAACACCCTGACGAATACTGGCAATGCCGTTGCCACGTTCATACCAAAGCCGTTTGACCAAATCATCCGTATCAGGCCCAGCAAAAGTTGAGGTCTGCTGTAGCAAGGCCGTAAATTCGCGGTATCGCTGATCCCACTTGGAAGCTGCATAATTTTTATCTTTCGCCAGGGTATCAATCAATTCACTGATCGTCAGCTTGCCTGCTGCGACACTATCGACAAGAGTCATCGTGACTTTTCCTCTGCTGTGATATTGCTTATTCTTTGTCTAAGATGATGCGTTCTAACTGCATTGAGTTAATCCATGGGGTAGGTAGAACAACATCAGCAGCTTGCATACTTACCTAAGACTTTTTCTCGATAGGGTATCTGAATTCGTAGTATTCCTTTCGCAGTGGGAAGGTCGGTATTTCTTCGCTTCTCGGATCCCTTACAGCGCCCCATGACCACCAGGCGTCGCCAAATTCCTGCTGATACCATTCTTCTTTCACTGCCCTGTGCTGTAAATAATCTTCAGTATCACGCCCCCATACTTCGAGCGGAACGTAGTCTGAACCGTTGACATCCGTTAGTAGGAAATCGGGATGGTACTGGTCTTCCGCTGAATCATAGATCAATGGCTTGGTAAACTGGCGTCGTTCCTTAGCCAACTTTTCTTCAATAATTCCTTCGTAAGATGAATCGAGTGGGATCCATCGTTCACTCACCATCATTAAAACAACCTGACGAACACATGCGGAAAAATATACTCGGTTAGACTTGGCAGATTTTCTCTCTTCTGGCACGTCTGTAACCGCAATTGCGATAATTTTACCCCCGTGCTGCCACCATGCTACATCACGTGGAAATCTGGCTAAGGAACTTTCCCAACGTGAGTTATCGATGGTTAGATATGGCATCCCGGCAGGGGGACTGGTCTTCGTGGTTCCAACCAAAGGGAGATTGTTGCTAGCAATCAGAGCTGGAGACCATTCATTAAGTTCTGAGATGACAATCAGACGACGACTGTTTGCGCAGGCGTAACTTACAGCCTTCTTATTGGTATGCTCGTTCCCTTGTAGCAATAGAACATCGGCCAGAACTGTGCGGCCTTGTTTAATGCTACTGGCTTCTTTTTGCAACCGGGTCATGACTGTTGTAAGCCTTCTCTTGCCTTCAAGCCATGGGGCCCATTCATTTAATCCCGTGTTCTCCCAAAGTAAATGAAGTAGACCTAGCATCTTCATCTTCCCAAGGCGCTTTACTTGTTTTTTTTCCCTTGGAGGATGCATTACAGCAGGAGTTGCGCATCCAGAGTCAGTCACTGATACGCGTAACGAAAAATCCAGTCCGATACGCAGGGTCCCGTCCTCCTCTTCCATGACAGCCGATGAGGAATATGTTTTTGCACCACCATCTGTATTTAGACGCGAGTGGTAAGAGCAAGACGGTTTGTGCCTGGGGCCAGTGTTTGGGTTACGACAGAGAGTAAATGGACCGGAACCTTTGTTGCTTCTTACATATAGCTTAAGTTCCTGGGACGGATCACAGCAGCAGGTTGCAATGTAATTGTGATTATCCCAGGCTAGTTTCAACGCATGCTGAAAAAAGGAGTCTGAAGTGGATTTTTGTTGCTCTGGTGGAAAGTAATAGGGCTTTTCTTTTTCTAAAAGGTGTATGCAGACTTTGGATTGCTCTTTCCTTGGCATGGTGCTCTCCTGTTATGATTTTTTCCCAATTAATGTCTTAACGCAGTAGTCATGATTGTTCAGTTTTCCTCTATTTAAATCATAATCATAGATTTGCAATAGGCAGGTCAATAACAATAGTGCCATATAGTGGTCATGCTATGTTGATTATTTGGCGTTAAGTCAAAAGCGACGTTATGGTTCACTAGGGTTTGCAGAATAAATAGGGTTTAGATAAAACAAACCCTATTAGTCATTTTCTCAGGCAATCCGTACACTTTCAGTCATATCTGCGCCGTCCACCGCAAGGTGCAGTTTCCTCCAGAGGCGACGCTTTCCTGAGGTATCTCGGGCACCACAGTTTTGATGTCACTATTCTCATCCCCATTTTCATAGCCTTTGAACATCAGCGGCAATACGCTGAAAGCCCACCCGATTTCTGCTGCACGCTTTACCGACTTCACGTAGGTCGCAGTGAACCCTGCAATAGCCGTAAATACCGCCGCTCAGTGCATAAGAGTCGCGGGTTAATTGCAATAATCGCTGGTTATCCTTTTCTCCTGCAGAGACAGGACAATGAAGCCAGACGTAAAATCCAGCACGGGCAACTTTCAAAACCCGACACATCGCGGCGATCGATCAGATATCACGGTGATCGTTGATGAAGCGGTACTTTAATCGGGCTCTCTTGCAAAGTACCGCGCTGCCTTTTTCAGGATATCCCGCTCTTCCTCAGTGGGTTTAAGCTGCGCTTTCAGCCTGAGGATCTCCGTCCTTGCATCCAGTAAATCCTGAGCCTGATGCCCGCTTTTATGAGGTTTTACTGAACGCAGCCATTTATAAAGACGGTGTGCTGAAACACCAAGTCGTTCTGAAGCGTCGGCAACAGAATATCCCCAAGCATTCGCGGGTGTAAGAATGTTTGTCATAGGAAGCAGTATCGCCTAATGACATTGAGCCGCACGGGCAATTCAGGCGTAATTCGCCTGCCAGTTTACTTCTTCAATACTATATATTCCGGTACCGCACGCGCTGCATAATTTGGCCCCATGATAATGGCTGCCACACCACGCGCAGTACCATGACAGCACGCTGGCATGAGCATCTAGCTCGCCGATAGCCTTGCGTAGCTGGTTTAACCGGACGTCGGCCTTGACCTGGGGATCTAAGTGCGCGCATTTCATCAGTACATTCGTGGCGACGGTGTGCTGGTCATGCTCGAACCAGGGCGACTCACCGGGCATGCCAGCATGAAGCACCAATGGACAACCGCACGAGACACAGGTCCATGCGCTGCCGGGTGAGCGCATCGCATCTTTGGCTATAACAAATTGCCCGACCCTGTCGCTTGCCAGATAACACTTCAGCATGCGCATGCGGCACCTCCCGTTACGGTGTCAGGCTTTAGCGTTGGTGACAACGCCACTTCCTTACTGTAAGTACCCGTACGGCAACTGAGGCAGTAGCGTTCTCCGTGGTAGTGGCGACCACAACCAGCACATTGCCAATCACCCTTACGCACCACTGGACGTGTATCTTTCACCAGACGTCGCAGCCTCTGAATAAGGGTCAATTCATTGAGAACGACAGTTACGTAGGGGCAGTGTTCATGCCCGTTCTCAGTGAGTGCATCTGCGGTATGTTCAAACCAGGGGCGATCCGTGCCCCACTCAGGATGCAAGACCAGCGCACTTTCGCACAGATGGCAGACGTAGCGGTCGTAAGGGTATGTTTTTGCAGTGACTGCAGAGGTCAGGCGCCCACGAGAGGCATGGGCAATAAAAGATTTGGCATACATGATGTTGTTCCTTACCGCCAGACAGCACGCAGGCGAAAGCCGTCCCTGTATGGGCAGACTGGCGGGGTGTGTATGACGGAGTGATTTAGTTCAGATGGATGGGCGGTGATTTAGCGGTAAATGGCTGAGTTGGGGATTATGAGCGGGACTGGGCAATACGGTGCTGCATCCAGGTTTCCACTTCGCTTTTGAGCCAGCGGGAGCTGCGCCCGAGCTTGATGGGCTTAGGGAAAGCACCATCCTGAATAAGTTTGTAGAACCACTTATCCGTCATTTTGGTGTAGGTGGTGATGAATGCCATATCGACAAGCTCGTCGTTATGCAGGAAGGGTAAGTTATTCTGAGTTGTCATAATGACGGTCTCCATATGGAACGTTGAGAGGTATGGAGATGTGCCGTATAGGTCTGATTGACCGTTGGCACTTTCTCCTTCTCAACATCCACATGCGAGTAATAAATTACTGTCTTAACGTTTACCCCTGAGAACACCCCAGATTACGTCTGCCATCTGAATGGTCTTTGCTAAATTCTTTAGCCAGATACATCGCTCTTTCGGTTAATGCTTGGCAGTCAGTCTCAAAGTGAGGTTTATTACGATTTAAAGAATAATAACCCCCAGCAGGAATATGGATAAGCCCATGATAGTTTTTTTCATGGCAATTACGTTTAATTGCTCGGATCCAGGCGTTAATTACTATTTGATAAATGCTGTAAAAATTTATCAATGGTTCTGTTCGTCTTTTACCAGGCCAGGGATAGGCATCCTTGTTGAGTAGAAAAAGGACGTGATAGTGGTGTTTTGTTTCATCCTGATTGAGTTCTCGCACCCATACGAACCTTACCTTACAGGTCAGCGTTGTCTTACCTGCTTTTCTCTTGCGCTTGATGTCCTCTTCAATCTGGGATTTCACTGAGGCAATAAAGTTGGAAATAACATCGGGAGCGTCGTAATAGCGTGTAGGACAATCCATCCTTTCTTCTTCATCGGGGAAGCGAAGATCAAATCTGACAGCCATCACACGAGGATAGTCCGCAAGGGCTTTATCTACCGTTTCGCTGATCCTTTTGACATAGTATTCATTAGGCGTGCATTTATCTGATTTCTTCTTGTTCATTACATTGAGTCCTTAGCTGATTGAGTTCAGTTCATCGGATCTCTGGTAATTTTTTACTGAGTGTCAGCCTCTCTTGTACTGACAGTACTCAAGTGCATACAGGTAGTTATGTCGTACTAATAGCTCTATTCATACCCCTATATCTTTAGATGACTTGATGTCCATTATTAACAATACGGAGACAAGGGCGAGTGGATAAAGGCAGTTTGCAATAGTAGAAGGATTCGCCAAAATCAGGCCTCGACGAGCCTGTAAACCTGCTGAAATTACTCCCGAGTTATCGTTAAGATTTTCGAGGGATTTAGCTCATATTCCTCTTGCGTTTATGCGTTGTCTGAATGCTGTCTGAAGTGGATCAAAAAGCGTTAGGGCCTGCAGTAATTTTTAACTGAAGAACGTATAGCCTCTTTCTGTATTGCAAAGCCTAAGTTGGTTTGCCAGAACAACGATTGGAGGATTGCAAACGCAGTAATCGGCAAGAGAGGTTGTGAGCAGAGCGAAATGGCTAAGTCTTACATGCAATACAATGCCCAGTAAAAAATTACTTAAAACAGCGAAAGGTTTGGGCTGGCTGCCGTAAAGGGGTCAGAAAAGTCGAGCCTCTTTATTGTTGTGCGAGAAGGTGTATGTGATAATATATCAATGTGTTATAAAAAGTGCCGCACTAAATTGGTTTCTAAAAGTGCAGCACCTTAAGAGGTAAAAATGCCTAGTCATAACCGGATAACCGTTAATCTCCCATCCAAGTCACTCTACAGTGCGCTAAAAAAACTAGCTCTAAAGACGGAGCTCACGCTTTCTGGACTTGTGCAGAAAATCGTTATCGCCAGCCTCAGGTCTGATGCAACGGATACTTTGTTTCTGGAGGGATTACGCGCAGATACAAACACAGACGAAGTGAAGATACAAAAGCGAAATTTAACACGTATTCTCCATCACACCTTGCCGGTGCCGAAAGAAGAGTACACATCAGATAAGCTGGTTACGTTAAATGCCAGGTCAATAGTGCTACCTGATTATCAATATGCAGCTCCTGATGTAAAATTTACGAGGCATACTCAGTCTGGAACTTTGGGGGCTAATGTTAGTGATGAATTAAAAAAACTAATCCGAGAGTCACTGAAAGAGTATGTTATCAGTAGGGTGCCAATCGTCATTGGTCAGCTTGGTGGCACACCAGATATTCTTCATTTATTCGTTAAGAAAGCAGTAGTTCGGTATTATCGTGATGACCATGGCTCCATCATATTTAAAATTCGACCTGAGTTGCATGCATTACCACTTTTCATTAATGATGCGATGAATAGTCCCCTTGACCTTCTTCAGGTCAAATTTAAACAGTTCAAGGATGTAGCCGTAAATGGTTGGGGTAACGTGAAATATGAACGGTTGGTTTTAATAGATAACGCATCTACTTCTCGTTCGGGAGGGTACTTCGTTGGGGTTTCTTTATACAAGCTGGATTACATTGCGGATGAGTATAAGGATTTTCATTGCATGAATATAGTAAATAATACGGTGAAAAAATCTGTAAATTGCACGGTACATATTCATCACAGAGATGTGAAATTCAAAAAAACCTTAAAGCCTTTCGCTCCATAAATATTCAGACTTATATTATCTCCATGAGAACGGCAGCAGATTTTTCTGCCGTTTTGTAATTTTAAATCACGGAGGTTAATGTGCCAAATAAAACCGAACAAGACATCTCTGCCTTGATACAACCACTATCCTTTCTCCCTGAATACCTCTCACTTGCCATTCTCAAGCATATACATCAGTACATTCATTACGAACCAACGATTGGCATTATGGGTAAAAGCGGAGTGGGTAAATCCAGCCTCTGCAATACCTTATTCGATCCGCCACCCGCCAACGTCAGCGCAGTCAAGGGGTGTACCCGACAGGTACAGCGTTATCAACTGAGCCCTGCGCCGCATGCCTTACTCCTTGTGGACTTTCCTGGAATAGGTGAAACGCCGGAACTTGACCGCATTTATACACGGTTATATCAACACTGGCTGAGTCAACTGGACCTGATAATCTGGGTGCTGAAAGCTGATGACCGGGCGTGGAATGATGATATCCGTTGCTATAATCAATTGATTTCTCAGGGGGCAGACCCCGCCCGTTTTCTGTTCGTCCTCAACCAGGCCGATAAAATAGAGCCTTGCCGGGAATGGGATCTCGTCACTCACCAACCTTCTTTACTTCAGCAACAGCACCTGCAGGTAAAAATAGCGCAGGTCAATGCCCTGTTTTCCCCCCAGCATCCTGTTCTGGCCGTATCGGCGTCGGAGGGGTTCAATATGCTCCTTTGGGCCGAAACCTTCATTCGTGCTTTGCCGGATAGTGCCACCAGTGCGGTTACCCGTCAGCTTGAGCCTGAGTATCGTACGAACAATGTTATCAACACAGCGCAGGACAACTTTGCCCGTGGAGTTGGCCATATTTTCGATGATGCGCTCTGTGCAATGCAAACCACTGGTGTGTTGGTCCGTCAGTTTAAACGGCTTCGCCAAAGGCTGCTTTCTGCTGTCCGTGCCGTCTGGCATCTCCTGTTCTGATTTCTCACGGTCAGCAGCTCACGCGTTCGATCTGTTTCGCCGATCGAACATAAAATAATAATAGCCTTAGGCTATTGAATTGTTATTTTTGATCGTTATTATCGATAGGTTTCAACGATCGGTTTCGATTTATTGATCTTCACTAACGATTATCCCTCCTCTTTACATCCCGATACGATCCCCTCGCTGGGGAGGTCGTTTAATCCCAACATTTTCTAATTGATTATTAATAAAGGAATATTTCTCTATGTTGAAACCTTATCCGTTTCTCAAGCAAGACACCTACGCCTGGTGTTTGTCCATTGGCCTTCCAATACTCTGGGTACCCTTCGCCATTTTCTTTCCTAAAGAGATTGCCCTTGGCCTGTATATGGTGCTCTCCCTTATTTGGGTGCTGCTCGACCGACTCAGTTTGATGAAACAAGAAAAACGCGCACCTTCATTTTTATATTTCCTATTACCGATGGTTTATCTGCGACAACGTGACGAGCGTCAGGGGAAACCCTGGCGTTTGTTACAGATTTGGCTGATTTGCACCGTATTGTCAGTCGTGGCCGGTAATCATTTTAAAAAGCAGTCGGGCACCGAACAACTTGCACAGAGCGCCTGTTCTACTGTTACCCAGATCATGCAACGGCAAGGCATTGATGAACGCTGTATTCGCGTAACGGATTTAACGGAAGAGGTCAGCGGGCGTTTTTATCGGGCTCAGGCACTGATGAATACCGGTAACAAGGAGCCAATGACCATTGAAGTTAGGGGCAGGGATATTTATGTCGTATTACCCGAACTTGGGGAATAAAAATGACAGAACAATTAAAAAGTATCGTCAGCGTTCTGCTGTTAAGCACCGGGCTGTTGCTGTCATGTATGAACGCTGTCCAGGCTGAAGGTCCCCACTGTGCAAAGCCGGTCTTTTATGCGCAGACGCTCAACCATAACAAAGAAGTCGAAATCTGTATTGATACCCTGCACGTGTCTTATTCCTTTGGCAAAACCGGAGCAACAAATAAAGAGATGGATATCACTGTTCCAGCGGCCAGCACCACTTACGCGTACCAGAGCAATCAGGTCATCAGTATTCAGGAATTCACTGTTCGTAACGGAGAAACCCGCTACCAGGTATCCGCTGGATCAAACGATGAGGGTGAGCCAGTAGCTTCACTTTATGTATTTAAGGGCGCTCCGGACACCGGAAAACTGCTGGCAGAGGTAAAGCTCGACCCTCATACGGTGGTGAACAACATCAGCCACGCATTGGCGGATGACGGGGTTGCCCAGGCCAATGGCTTCTGATGCTGCATCTGGCCTATGCGCCAGAATACAAGTCGTTGTTAATAAGGAATTTTAATGATGTTTAAAACCCTGCTTACCACCCTACTACTTGCCGTCGCGCTTCCTGCGCTGGCGGATAACGCACCGTTGTCTGTCAATGCACAGGGAACTTATCTCCCGAAAGTTAATTTTCCAGTCTGGCAACTGACGCTGACCAGCCTTGAAAATGACATCACTATCCAGTCAATCACCCTGAACCGGGGTAACTGTCTGATTTCAATGTCGGGGAGGGGACAGAATGTGAACAAACGTCTGGGGTACGGTCAGACTCTGTCCTTTACCACACCCAGTAACAGCAACTTCACGCAGTGTCGTCCTCTGGAGCTAAGCGTACAAACCAGTAAAGGCGCTTTTACCTTTAACTGGAAATAACAGCTGTATTGCAGCCTGCATAAAACGGGTCCAAAACTTTCACCGACAAATACATAGCCGGTCATATATGACCGTACTGACAGGGCTGTTCCTCCTTCGGGAGGGGCGGCCTTTTCTTTTTCTAGCAGATAAGGATTTATTCATGAAATTAGCCAGCCGCTTTGGTGCGGCCAATCTCGTTCGCCGTGATCGTCCGTTAACCCGTGATGAACTTGCGCACTTTGTTCCCAGCGTATTCAGCGAAGAGAAACACGAGTCGCGCAGTGAGCGATATACGTATATCCCGACTATCTCACTTTTAGACAATCTGCAGCGTGAAGGCTTCCAGCCGTTCTTTGCCTGTCAAACCCGCGTACGTGACCCAAACAAACGCGAGCACACCAAACATATGCTTCGCCTGCGCCGCACCGGACAAATCACCGGGCATCAGGTGCCGGAAATAATCCTCCTCAATTCCCACGACGGCTCCAGCTCGTATCAGATGCTGCCGGGGCTCTTCAGGTCAGTTTGCCAAAATGGGTTGATTTGCGGTGAGAGTTTTGGGGAAGTGCGCGTGCCACATAAAGGCAACGTGGTGGAGAAGGTTATCGAGGGAGCATACGAAGTATTGGGGATATTTGATCGGGTAGAGGAGAAACGCGACGCCATGCAATCTCTGTTGTTACCGCCACCTGCACAACAAGCGCTGGCAAAGGCTGCGTTAACGTATCGCTTTGGCGAAGAGCATCAGCCAGTGACCGAATCACAAATTCTCAGCGCTCGCCGATGGCAGGATGAAAGTATCGATCTCTGGACCACTTATCAACGAATCCAGGAAAACCTGATTAAAGGTGGACTGTCGGGGCGAACGACCAAAGGTAAACGTGCCCATACTCGCGCCGTGAAAGGTATCGATGGCGATGTGAAGCTCAACCGGGCCCTTTGGGTTATGGCTGAAAACATGCTGGAACTGGCCTCCTGATCCTTCTCTTATCTATTTTTAATTTACTGAATGTCATCACGATAAGGCCGCTATCTCACCGGATAGCGGCTTTTCTTTTATTGGAGTTCTCCACATGCAATATCAAACCCAGCAGCGAGTGATCCAGATGGCGCTGACCTTGCTCGAAAAACAGATGAAACAGAAACCCGTTAGTTTTAATTCCAGCGCCGTGACCCTGCAGTACCTGCGTTTACAACTGGAGCAACTCGAACGTGAGGTGTTTATGGTGCTGTATCTGGATACTCAGCACCGCCTCATTGCCAGTGAAATGATGTCATTGGGTACCATCAACGCTACCTCTGTTTATCCACGGGAAATCATCAAAAGTGCCTTAAGCCACAACGCGGCGGCAGTGGTCTTTGCACACAATCATCCATCAGGCTCTGCGGAGCCCAGCAGTACAGACCGTTCCGTGACAGGCCGTTTGATCGAAGCATCAACTCTGATGGGTATCAAGGTGCTGGATCATGTCGTCATCGGACACGGCGAATCGATATCTTTTGCCGAACGCGGTTGGCTGTGAGGAGATTCTCGGATGACTTCAAGTTCTAAAGCAGTGACTCCGACTGAAGCCTGGCAGACCCTGCTGACCTATCTCTTTCAGCAACATTACGGCCTGACGATAAATGATACGCCGTTCAGTGAAAGCCGGGTCATACAGGAGCATATCGATGCGGGGATCTCGCTGGCAGATGCGGTGAATTTCCAGGTTGAGCGTTATGCATTAATACGGACAGACCACGATGGGTTTTCCTGGGAAGAGCCTTATCTCAACGTCGTCGATGTTCTGCGTGCGCGGCGGGCTACCGGAATATTTTCTCAAACAAAAGGGGAGAGGCCATGAACGATAACAATTCTTCCAATACTGGAATATATCGTATCAAACAGGTTCAGGAGGCTGAACCAGATGCGTGGCTGGATCTATGCAGGGCCGTGACTTTCGCTTATCGCAACATAAGAATGCAATCGCAAACCACAGGCCATCCCAGCCTGACCATCTGCGAGCATTCAGGTAATACGTCGCTGCGGTTTGACGATAGTTTAATTGGGCTAGGCGTCATTTCATTTAACGGAAGCGGAGCCCGCCAGCAGGCTGGGGATGCATTTATACTGACTCGCGGTATGCATCAAACAGCCGACTACAGCTGCAATACTAATAACCTGCCTTATGGTTTTTTGGTCAGGGTGGTTATTCTATTAGCTAACTACTATTGCCCTGCCACCTGGCAGATAAATACTGATATTCCCCTCTCTGACTGGCAACAAACAGCTGACTGGATCGCTAAGTATTTAAATCTTGCGAGCCGCATTCCTGATTTGAACGTCTGATTTTTCTTGTCCCGACTCTCCCAGCATAATGCGCCAGCCATTCCCGGCAGGCGTGTTTGCTTTTGTGCATGGAAAACTAATTATGCAGACAGAAACTGAAGTATTAACTGACCATACTGAACTCATCTGCTCGACCAATATCGAGCGGATCGTCACGGGCCGCGATGCCGCACTCAGGCAGATTGGCGCGTTGATTGAAAACCTCAATGACATTTCTGAGCTGTCTAGCAGGATTGGCGGTGGGATAGCCGAAGACTGGGCAATGCAACAAGGGCATCGTCATGATTGCAGGCTGACCAAGCCAGTGAGTGAAGCGATGCCCGCCATTACTCGAAGCATTGATTGTAGTGTCTGGCGTGATCTGATGTTGAAGTCTGGGATGTTGGCATTAATGGATGCACAGGCTCGCGACCAATGGCGGAAAAATCTGGAAGAGGGTGATTTTCCTGCGATTAGTGAAGAGAACATTCTCAGCACATTCGAGCAGCTACATCATAGTAAACTGGAGGTATTTGAGCGGGGGATTATCAACGTCTTTAAGGGGCTGTCATGGGATTACAAAACTAATAGTCCGTGCAGTTTTGGAAAGAAGATCATCATCAATAATCTGGTAACTCACAATCGCTGGGGCTACAGCCTGAACTGGGGCTGGCGACGAGATCAGTTGGCTGATTTGGAAAGGATGTTATTTTTGCTGGACGGAAAACCGATCCCTGACAACAGAGGCGACATAAGTACCCGGCTGATGGAACATGTGCGTGATAACCCAAGCCAGCAGTCGTATGAAGATGATTACTTCTATATTAGATATTTCCAGAAGGGTACCGGACACTTGACGTTTAAGCGCCCAGAGCTAATCGACAAGATGAATGACATCATCGCGAAACACTACCCCGGAATGTTAGCGCAAAGCATCTAATCTAGGCATTTCTAAAATCTGTTTTTCTTCAGAAAAATCACGTAAAATCTCAAAACCACAAATTAACTAACTTATTGATTTAATGTTGTTTTATGTAAAAATCAATTGAGTATATAAGTGAGTATATATAGTGGTTTTGTCTTGATCTATTTACTTATAATTCAGATAGTTATATTGATTTGGCGAGTCCGGCCTTCGCACCATTAGTATGTAAATCAAGTCACCCACGGGTGGCTTTTTTTATGTCTGAAATCCAGTCCCCGCAAGGCTTTTCCCCGCTTATTAGTCAACCGACGTCAATCTAAGTTACCTCACATCAACATGTCTGGGAGTATAGAACCGGGTATATGCTGGTTCGATAATGCTTTTATACTCACGGCAGCATTTAGAAGGAATACCATCAAGGCCCTGACTCATACCCTGCTCCCCGTTAATTAGCACACCCCGAAGTGAGTAATGTCTTCATAAGCTCCATGAGGACATCCCCCTGAAGAAGTGTTTTCCGACCAACAGATCATCATATTCTCCGCGAGGCTGAAGCGGGAGTCTCCACACGTGAACTTAGCCGCAAACACGCCATTTCCGATGCCACATTTTACGCATGGCGTAAGAAGTATGGCGGTGCCTGAAGTCGCTTGAGGAAGAGAACGCCAGATTCAAGAAGCTGCTTGCCGAAGCCATGCTGGATAAGGAGGCGCTTCAGGTGGCTCCCTGGAGAAAGCACTGCCAGGAGTTCCGTCTGTTATTATGCAGGTTTCGCGCGTGGTATTGTGGCTTTGGTAAAGCTGAAATTGCCGCCAACCTGTCAGTTGATTTTGCTAATTTTGCTCTGATTTTTTTGTTCTTTCATCGTCACCTTTTCCCGCATTTCATCCAGATTATCTTCCCGCAGCCCCGGTAGTACGTTTTAGCCCCCCCATCAGTATGGGATCACCCAGGCGTGGCAGCGGTGCGAGCTTCATAGGGATAGCCAGAGACAGGGAACCAGCCTTTATCTGACCCACCGAATATCTTGAAGGCTCCCGTGCCAGGAAACCCAAACTGCACAGCCGCTAAAAGTTAATAGTCACGCATTGGCTCGCCGGTTTTAAACATTATCTGATTACAGGCAACAGAAAAATCCTACTAATTAGAGCGCTTCAGGAATTAAATACTCACAGCAATAATAATCCTAAAGGCGTAATCATGTTTTTTTGGGATGCAGCCTTAGCCATGCCCGGTCTTAATATGCAACTGTAGTATTATGCGCATAACTATTGGGTGTCATTTTTAATCCTTAAAAAACAGGTATTTATAATCAAATTCCCATAAAGGGATACTCCTGGTTACTATCTTGTTTTGAATCAAAAATAAAGTATCATTACGCATTGGTAATAATAACCTTACGAAAGATTACATTTCCACTTGAGTTGCTAATAGAAAAGCGTATTTTACCTTCGTAAATTTCTCATGGACTGACTGTCATGGCTGACGCAATGGATAAGCACATCTGCACGCAAAAGAATAAATCACTCCGCCCTTATGGTGTCACCAAAAATAATAAATATCTGAGTGTATTAAATTCAGTGAAATCTTCGGCTGTAGTGCAAGGCTGTAAATTATTATCCCACCTCCGTCACTCGGTGCTTTTACTTCCTCTCTGGGGAGTCATGCCGGTTCATTCCAGCGCCGCGTTGATAAGTCCGGCCGATCGCGATGCCGTTCAACAACAGCAGCAGGAATTGCTACAACAAAACAGTCAGCAGCGACAATCCCTGCAGCGCAGCATAACGCCTGCTTTGCCTGCTGCCCGTCCTCCTGCGGAGCAGCCGGGTGGCCCATGTTTTCTCATCTCTTCCATTGCGCTTTCCGGGGCTGAACATCTGCCGGCGCAGGCTGAGCGTGAGCTGACTGAATCTTATCTTCAACGCTGCCTCTCTCTTGGCCAGATACAAACGCTTGTGAAGCAGGTGTCAGACTGGTACATCAGCCGGGGATATATCACCAGCCGCGCCTTTCTCACTGAGCAAGATCTCTCTCACGGCCAGTTACGTCTGCAGGTGCTTGAAGGAAAGCTGGAGGACATCGAAATTGAGAAGCAGGATGCCCGAATGCTGCGTACCGCTTTTCCGGGGCTGAAGGATAAAATTCTTAACCTGCGTGATATCGAACAGGGAATGGAGAGTATCAACCGGTTGCGTAAAGTGCCGGTTCAAATCGAAATTTTGCCCGGCACGCGGCCAGGTTATTCGATCGTTAATCTGACGGCCACGCCTGAGTTTCCAGTGACGGCAGGCATCGGCTTTGATAACAGCGGACAAAAGAGTACCGGTACCGGGCAGATCAACGGGTCACTGACGGCCAATAACCTGCTCGGGCTGGCGGATCAGTGGTTTGTATCCGGCGCGCGCAGCAGCGATTTTGCCAGCGATCACAATGCCCGTAGCGTGCAGGCCGGTTTCAGCGTGCCTTACGGCTACTGGCTTTTAGATTACAACTACTCTTACAGCGATTATCTGACCACCATTACTGATCGCGGCTTTGACTGGCGCTCTGACGGTGACAGTCAAATCCACCGCCTGACCCTGTCCCGCGTCCTTTTTCGCAACGGTGACATGAAAACTGGGGCATTCCTCGGCCTGTCTCATCGCATTGGCCGTAATTATCTCAATGATACCCGCCTTGAAAGCAGCAGCCGCAAACTGACCAGCGTGACGCTGGGGGTAAATCACAGCCAGAAAGTATGGGGGGGATATGCCACCCTGAATCCTTCCTTCAGCCGTGGTGTGCCCTGGCTTGGCGCCGAGAGCGATGCTGATAAATCTGGCGATGCGCCCCGTGCCGAGTTCAACAAAGGGTCCTTATCAGGCAGCTACTATCTGCCACTGGCGCAGGACTGGAACTATCTCACCAGCTTTTACGGGCAGTGGACGCCTGACCGTCTCTACGGCAGCGAGCGTATGACGCTCGGTGGAGAAAGCTCGGTCAGGGGGTTCAAAGAACAATACCTTTCCGGTGATAACGGCGGGTACTGGCGTAATGAAGTGAATCACGATCTGGTTACGCTGCCTTTGATTGGCACCCTCAACGCAGTGGCGGCCGTCGATGGCGGCTATCTCCGGCACGACAATCAGGACAGCTTTGCATCCGGCACGCTGTGGGGCGGTGCCGTGGGCGTGGGCAGTCGTAACCGCTATTACAGCAGTCAGTTCACCGTGGGCTGGCCGCTTGCCTATCCAGACTGGCTCAAGCCCGACCGTGTCTCAGTGTATTACCGCGTGAACGTCGTACTTTAATGATCAGGGAAAGGTATCAGGGATGAACAAGAATAAACCCGTCAAACTGTCGCAGCGTGGCCTGACCTATCTGCTCTGCAGCCTGCTTGCCTGGCAACCGTTGCTTCCCGCACTGGCTGCGGGCGTCAGCGTTGCAGAAGGGAATACGTCGCTGGATAAAGCAGGTAACGGCGTCCCGGTCGTCAACATTGCTACGCCCAACCAGGCCGGTATTTCCCATAATAAATACAACGAATTCAACGTCGGCAATGAAGGCCTCATTCTCAATAATGCCACCGGCCAGCTGACGCAAAGCCAGCTTGGCGGGTTGATACAGAACAACCCGAATCTGAAAGCCGGGCAGGAAGCGAAGGGCATTATCAACGAGGTAGTGGCACCTAACCGCTCCCAGCTTCAGGGGTACATGGAAGTGGCAGGTAAAGCGGCCAATGTCATGGTGGCTAACCCGTACGGAATTACCTGTAGCGGCTGCGGTTTTATCAATACGCCGAATGCGACGCTGACCACCGGCAAGCCGGTGATGGGGCCAGACGGGCAACTGCAGTCGCTGGAAGTGACGCAGGGCGCAATCAGCATTCAGGGAAAAGGCCTGGATGCCAGCCAGAGTGACAAGTTCGCGCTGATTGCCCGCGCAACGGACATTAACGCCCAGCTTTATGCCAAAGAGGCTGAGATCACGCTCGGTGCAAACCGCGTCGATGCTGCGGGGAACATTACCCCGATAGCAGGTACCGGCGATGCACCTAAGGTCGCCATAGATACCGGGGCCCTCGGCGGGATGTATGCCAATCGCATCCGCCTGGTCTCCAGTGAAAAAGGGGTGGGCGTTAACCTCGGCAATCTCAATGCCTCAGTCGGCGATATGCAGATTGATGCCAGCGGGAAACTGACGCTGCGCAATGCCACGGCGGCGGGTAAGGTCACGGCAAATGCGCAGGATATTGCGCTTCAGGGGACCCAGCAATCCGCTGGCGACATGGCGTTGAGCGCCGACGGCACGCTCGCGGTTGAGGGCAGCCGCGTCACCAGCGGAGGCAACATGGCGCTGGCAGCCGGTCAGCTCACCTCTGACAGCCCGGCGCAGGTGTCTGCCGCAGGGAATATTCACGCCAGCGCCCGCAACGGCGGGCAGTGGCAGGGCAGCCTGACGGCAGGAAAAGATCTCCACGTCGAGGCTGCGGATCTTACCAACGGCGGACTGATGGCGGCGGACGGGAATGCCCGTTTCACCACAGGCAAGCTGACTAACACCGGCACGTTGCAGGCACAGGGAGAGCAAACCCTGCAGGCAACGGGGCTGGATAATCAGGGTAAAATTCAGACCAAAGGTGTGCAGAGCATTCAGGCCGACAGCCTGAATAATAGTGGCACACTGGCCACTGACAGCGCGTTAACGCTCGCCGTCAACGGCGATATGTCAAACAGCGGCACGGTGGCTGCGGGTGGCGACAGCCGGGTGACGGCGAAAAAGGCGACCAACAGCGGGCTGATACAGGCGCAGGGCGCACAAACCCTGAACGCCTCAGCGCTGAGTAACAGCGGCAAAGTACAGTCGGGTGGGGCCGCGCAGATTACTGCTGACAGGCTGGACAATCAGGGGCTTATCGGCTCGCAGCAATCGCTGGCGTTACACACCGCCGATCGGCTAACGCTGAGTGACACGGGCTCAATATTTGCCGGTGACCGGTTGACGATGGATGGCGGTCAGATGACCGTTGACGGCGTGCTGACCGGTAAAAACGGCCTGATGCTTAATGCGGCATCACTCTTCGCCGGACAAAACTCCCTGATCACCAGCCTCGGTGATATTGGCTTCAGTGCAGCGCAGCAATCGCTGTACGGTGAGCTTTCGACACCGGGAAATATCAGCCTGAACGGCAACGATCTGTTGGCAGGCGCGGGTGCCCGTATTCACAGCGATGCGGGGCTTACGATTTTCGCCACAAATCAGGCCTCGGTGGCGGGTGCAATGGACGGGCAAAGTCTGGACGTCAGCGGCGGTTTGATGACGCTGGCGGACACCGGTTCGCTGACGTCTCTGGGCGATATGCGCCTGTTATCCACACGGCAACAACTTGACGGCGTGGCCGGTGCCGGCAGAAATCTGTCGATTGACGCCCGTGAGCTCAATGCTGCACACAGCGGTAAGACCTCAGCGCAAAGCGATATTCACGCCAACATCACCGGCGGCGGCCAGTGGTCAGGCAGCCTTATTGCCGGTCAGGATCTGACGTTTACCGCCGGTGATTTTAGCAACGGCGGTACGCTTGCCGCTAACCGTAACGGGCAATTTAGTTTCAACACGTTAAACAACGACGGGCTGCTTCAGTCGATGGGGAGCCAGTGGCTGAGTGGTGGAACGTTCAATAACAACGGCACGTCGCAATCCGGTGGCGTTCAGACATTAACACTGAGCCAGCTCAATCATCAGGGACTGATCGGCTCGCAGGGAAATGTGGACGTCAACGTACGTGACGGGATGACGTCCGGCGATAGCAGCACGCTGCTGTCGGGCGGGTATCTGACGCTTCGCGCGGCCCAGGCAGAACTGGGCGGGACGTTAACCGCAGCGTTGGGGGCAGATCTCCACGGCACGTCTCTGACCAGCCGCGTCGGTTCGGTGCAAACCAGCCAGGGCGATGTCAGCCTGAACGCGGAGTCGGCCACGCTCAACGGGTTCCTGTCCGCGGACGGGGCGATGACGCTGACAACCGCAAACCTGACCACGGGCAGCGGCTCGCAAACGCAGGGCAAAAATGCGCTGAGCCTCACGGCAACGCAGCAGGCGGATTTAGACGGGAAAATTGTTACGCCGGGTGCGTTAACGCTCGTGGCTGGCATACTTAATAACGCAGCCACGATTGGTGCCAACGCGGTGGCCATGCAGGCCAGTGTGGCAGGCAATGAAGGCAGCATCACCGCAGATGACAGCCTGCAGATAGAGGCTGATACCCTTCACCAGAACGGCCAGCTTGCGGCTAAAAACCAGATGACCCTTAAAGGCGGCAAACTCGCTAATCAGGGCAGTATTACCGCGGGCAATCTGACTGTTAACGCCACTGATACGCTGACCAATCAACAGGCGGGCGTCATCACGGCCACAGACGGCGCAAGCGTGACCGCGGGCTCTGTGTTAAATGACGGTGCGCTGGCCGCGAGAACGGCAGTCATCAACGCTGACACTATGACCAACAACGGTTTGCTGCAGGGGAGTCATGACCTTCAGCTCGTTGCAGGCAGCCTGACCAATGGTGATCAGGGGCGCGTACTTTCCGGTGGAGTGCTCGATTTACACCTGGATGAACTTCAAAATCAGGGACGTCTGCAAGGGGGCACGCTCGCCGTTGCCGGCAACAACCTTATCAACAGCGGGACGGTGTTGGGCAGCAACGGACTTTCCCTGAGTTTACAGGACGCCGTCAACAACTCGGGCAGCCTGCTGACGCAGGGTAGCGCGACGCTCGATGCCGCTACGTTTGAAAACAGCGGTCAGTTACTCAGTGGAAAAGACGCCACGATCGCCGTCTCGCATCTGAGCAATCAGGGGCAAATTCAGGGTGACACGCTGACGCTCACCGCTGACGATGCCGATAACAGCGGCAACCTGATTGGCCTGAAAGCGCTGACCGCACAGCTGGCGCAGGATCTCAGCAATGCGACGTCCGGTAAACTGCTGACGCAGGGGGCGCTGAAGGTCACCGCCGGTCACGTCATCAACGACGGTAACTGGCAGGCTGATGATGCCGAACTGCACGCCAGCCAGCTTGATCTCAATGGCGCGATCCAAACTGTCTCGCGCGCGGCGCTGATGCTTAAGGGTGAACTCAACACCGGCGCACAGGGCAAAATCATCTCTTCCGGGCTGGCCATTCTGCAGGCGGCCAGCCTGAATAATCAGGGAGAATGGTCCGCCGACAACCTCACGCTTGAGGGCGAAAATCTGATTAACGGCGGTGCGGTCACCGGCGTCAGCCAGCTTGCTGCCACGCTCGGTGACACATTGCAGGTGCAGCAAAGCGGCGCACTGCTCAGCGGCGGCACCAGCAGTCTGCATGCGGCCAGTATTGCCAACAGTGGCAATATTCAGGCAAACGATCTGATACTGAACGCCAACAGCCTGTCGAATGCCGGCCAGCTTCAGGGGCAGAACAGCCTGCGGGCAACCGTTGGGCGCGACGTCAGTAATTTGCAGGGCGGGACTCTGCGCAGCCAGGGCACCTTCGATCTCAGCGCGCAGTCGCTGCGTAATCAGGGGCACATACAGGGCGACGGCGTCAGCCAGGTTATTCTGACCGATAATCTCGATAATCAGGGCAGCCTGCTGACCGGCGATAAACTGACGCTCTCTGCGCCGACCCTCAGCAACAGCGGCGTACTGCAGGCTAACGGGCTTACCCTCACCGGTAATACACTCAATAACAGTGGCACGCTGACCGGTCAGGCCGACGGCGTGCTGAACGTGGGTACGGTGAATAATCAGGGGCAGCTACAGGGAGACCGGCTGCAACTTACCGGTAACACCCTGCACAACAGCGGAACGCTGTTCGCCAGCCAGGCGCTTAATCTTAAGCTGCAAAATATTGAAAACCAGTCGGGCAGTAATCTCTTCAGCGCAGGTTCGCTGACGTTGGTCACTCCGACATTGACCCAGTCGGGCAGCGTGCTGGCACTCGGTGATATGACGCTGCAGCTTGGCTCAGGATTCACTCAGAGCGGAACGCTGGCGGCCGGTCAGGCACTCACCCTGACCACTGAGGGCGACCTTAATGTGCTGGGCACACTGCAGGGGAATAACATCCATCTCAGTGCGACAGGGGACGTTGTAAACCAGGGCCAGCTTCGCGCGGGTGGCGGTAGCGTGGGCATTGATGCACGTAACATCACCCTCAACGACAGCGGCAGCGTGCAGTCCGGCGGCGATATTATCCTGAACAGCCGTGGTTTTATCCGCAACAGCGGGTTCATCGGCGGGGCAGGTAATCTGGTGATGACTGCGGCCACTCAGCTTGTGAACAGCGCGCTGATTTACGCCGGCAACAACATGCAGCTGCTGGCGGACAGCCTGCAGAACACGCACGGTGACATTCTTGCGGGCAACAGCCTGTGGATGCAGAAGGATGCGGCGGGCAATGCCAGCACCGAAGTCGTCAACACCTCCGGTAATATCGAAACCACGCGCGGTGATATCACGGTTAACACCGGCCATCTGCTGAATCAGCGCGACGGGCTGACAGTCGTCAACTCTTCGCTCACGCCGGTTGACGGGCCTTCCTGGCTCGGGCAAAGCTCGGTTGATCTGAGGTTGGGAGATTTAGACGAAAATGAGTTAGGTTTCTACACCAAGCGGGTAAGAACGGGCGGCAGTATGGGGCAGGGTAACGGCTCCGTTGACGATCACTATTATCTCGCCCCAAACAGCACCGCTGCTGAAAAACGCTATTTAGTGGCATCCTCAACTGTTGCGGCTCAGGCTAACGGTGGTGCCGGGCGTATTGCGGCGAACGGAAATCTGACGGTTGCGGCGGATACTCTCGATAATATCGCCAGTAATATTCTCGCGGGCGGTAATATTTCCTTGTCCGGACGCTCGCTGAATAATCAGTCCTATGAAAATGGTGTCCAGAATAAGTATCTGACATATCAATATACCGGCACCCTGGCGAACAAGGAGTTTGATAACAGACACGATCTCGCCTTCTTTGCCCCTGACTCAGAGCGGTGCTGCTTTAGGTCAAATACCACCAACACCATCGTTACCTACAATCTTGTCGGCGGTCCGGTCTATGAGACGGTGAATACCGGCGAAGGTTATCGCTCAGTCATTCAGGCGGGCGGTGCCGTTAATGCCAGCTTTAGCAATAACATCAGCAACACGACCACGACCGCCAATGCGGGCGGGTTGTCGCATGTCATCAGTGCGCCCACACTTTCGGGTACGGCAAACCTGCAACCGGTCAGCGGCACGCAAAGCCAGCAACTGGCGTCAGGAAAAGATCTGGTGGTCGGATCCGTTCAGTGGAATGAATCCGTCAGCAGCGCCCTTCAGCAAATCGGTAACAGCGGCGCGGCGCTGACGGATTATCCGTTACCTTCGGGCAATAACGGTTTATTCGTGGCAAGCCAGGATCCTTCCAGCCCGTATCTGATCACCACCAATCCGCAGTTGGGAAGTGTGGGTAAAACCGATCCATCGTTATTTAACGCATTGAATGATTATCTCGCACGGCCGGCAGGTTCTGCGCTGAGCCTTGATGCATTACCGGGCGGTATCCCGGCCGCCGGGCAGGTCCTGAACCCTGCGGTTACGCCGGGCACGCCCACCACGCCGCGTATTGAGACGGCTGCGCTGTACACCGATCAAAGTCAATTTATCGGGTCCTCATACTTTCTGGACAGGCTTAATCTCAGACCCGATTACGACTATAAATTCCTTGGCGATGCCGCCTTTGATACCCGCTATATCAGTAATGCGGTACTCAGCCAGACAGGGCAACGGTACGTTGCAGGAACCGGTTCTGATCTGGAACAGATGCAGTATCTGATCGACAACGCCGCCGACCAGCAAAGTGCACTTGGCTTGCAGCTTGGCGTTAGCCTGTCACCTGCTCAGGTCGCGGCGCTGACCAAAAGTATCGTCTGGTGGGAGAAAACCACGGTTAATGGTCAGACCGTTCTTGCACCAAAACTTTATCTCTCCGCCAATGACGTCAAAGTGTTAAGCGGCAGTGTGATCTCAGGCAGCACCGTCAATCTTGAGTCCGGGCATATCGTCAATGCAGGCAGCACGTTGCAGGCCGGAACCCAACTGACAGCAAAAAGCAGCGGCGCGCTGGATAATCTTAGCGCAGGGCTTATTGCCTCCAACGGAAGCCTGCAACTCGCTGCACTGGGAGATATCAATAACATTGGCTCGTCGATTTCCGGGCAGACCGTTGCGCTGCAATCCGTCACCGGGGACATCAATAACGTCACCCAGGCGCAGCAGTGGAATGCTGCACCGGGCAGCAGTAAAAATAAAACAGCGCTGCTGACGTTCAGTGAGACACAGACCGGGGACGTCGCGAGTATTACCGCTGGCAAAGGGCTTTCGCTCACCGCCGGGAATAACATTAATAACACCGGCGCCAAACTGACAGCGGGGAGTGATTTGCAGCTGGTGGCGCTGAACGATATCAACATCACCGGCAATGCGCTCAGCACCAGAAAAACCACGGCAAAAGGTAGCGCGCAGAGCACCGACAGTCAGGCCAGTACGGTCAGTGCGGGCGGCAATCTGTCGGCCAGCGCAGGCAACGATCTGACGATGGCAGGCAGCGCCGTCACCGCCAAAGGCGATGCTAAGCTTGTGGCAGTCAATGACATCAATCTCAACACGATGGACCAGAGCAGCCATCAGACCAGCGGAAAAAATCAGGCTGATGATAACAACGCTACCCGGATGGTCGTGAGTAGCGGCGGCGACCTGACGCTCAGCGCGGGCCGTGACCTAAACTCGAAGGCAGCACAACTCACCGCCGACCTGAATGCCTCACTCAGCGCCGGTCGCGACGTCAATCTGAACGCGCAGCAGACCAGCACCTACAGCGAAACCCATGGCAGCAAAAGCGTGAGTATTCGTGAAAATATCGGGCAGGAAGGGACGGAGGTTGTCAGCGGCGGGAGCACCACGATTGCCGCCGGGCGTGACATTACGACACAGGCCGCGCAAGTACAGGCCACCGGCGACCTGGCCCTGAACGCCGGGCGGGATGTGAATATCACTACCGCGCAGGAAAGCGAATACAGCTACGACGAGAAGACGAAAACTAAGAAACACCTGTTCTCTAAAACGACCACACACACTGTGGCAGAGGACTATGCCACCACGGAAAAAGCCTCACAACTCAGTGGTGATAACGTCTCCGTTGTCGCCGGTCAAGACCTGACGGTCAAAGGTTCGTCGGTGGTCGGCGATGGCGATGTGACGCTGAAGGCGGGGAAAGATGTCAATATTCTTGCAGCCACCGACACCAGCTCCAGCTACCGGCTGAGTGAGACTAAAAAAAGCGGGCTGATGGGTACCGGTGGTTTTGGTGTCACGATTGGCAGCGCACAATCGCGACATCAGCTCAATGAAGAGGGTACCGCTCAGAGTCAGAGTGTCAGCACTATTGGTTCAACCGGCGGTAACGCAAATATTATCGCCGGTGAAAAAGCACATATCAGCGGCGCGGATGTAATTGCCGATAAAAATCTGAACGTTGTCGCGGGCGAAATTGTGGTTGACCCCGGTAACGATCTGTTGAGACGTAAAGAGAGTTACGAGCAGAAAAAGAGCGGTCTGACATTGTCAGTGTCCAGCCCGGTGACCGATGCCATTCTTGCAGCGAACAGCACACTGAAACGGAGTGGGGAGGTCAGCGACCAACGGCTGAAAACGCTTTATGCCGTGCAGGCGGCTGACAATGCATGGATAGCTGTCGCGGGTGCGTCTTCCATGGCGAGTGACATAGCCCAGGGCAATATGAATGCCGTGAAGGTGGAAGTCAGCGTAGGTTCGAGTAAAAGCTCATCTGAATCCAGTTCTACACAAAATCAGGTACGCGGCAGCACCCTCAGCGCAGGCGGAAATACCACGCTGGTGGCTACGGGTAACAAAGGTACCAGCGGTGATCTTCATATCAGCGGCAGTGGTGTGACAGGCAATAATGTCACTCTTGTGGCGCAGAATGATCTGCTGCTGGATGCCGCATCGAACAACACCGAGCAAACCAGTAAGAATAACAGCAACGGCTGGAATGTCGGTGTGCATATATCGCTGGGTCAGGAGACGGGAATTGGTGTGTCGGCCAGCGGTTATCAGTCAAAAGGAACGGCTGACGGTAAGAGTACCGAATATGTTAATACGCGGGTCAACGCCAGTGATGGACTTAGCCTGAGCAGCGGACGGGATACGGTTATTTCCGGTGCGCAGGTGTTGGGTGAAAAAATCACTGCTGAGGTGGGACGCGATCTGACGATAACCAGCCTGCAGGATACTGACGAGTACCACAGCCAGCAGAAAAGTGTGAGTGGCGGCGCCAGTTTCACTTTCGGGTCAATGACCGGTTCAGCCTCACTGAGTATTAATAAAAGCAAAACCGACAGCGATTACGCCAGCGTTGGTGAGCAAAGCGGATTGTTTGCCGGGGATAAAGGGTTCGATATTACAGTCGGTAACCATACCCAACTGGATGGCGCAGTCATCGCCAGTACCGCGACAGCCGATAAGAACCTGCTTGATACCGGTTCGTTGGGCTGGAGCGATATCAATAACGAAGCGCAGTACAGTGCCAGTAGTCAAGGTCTTGCCGGTGGCTTCTCATCGGAGAAAAATGATAAGGGCGAGCGGGCTAACGGTGGTGGTGTCGTCCCCGTCATTGGTGTAAAGAGCAGCGGTGACGCTTCAGGTACAACGCAATCTGCCATTGCCGCAGGCAGTATCGTTATCCGGGGTGGCGCGAAGCAGACGCAGGACATTGCAGGGCTGAGCCGCGATACCGACAACGCCAATGGTCATATCGATAAGATCTTCGATGAGAAGAAAATTGCCGAGCAACAGGAACTGGCGGCGGTGTTTGGGCAGATGGCGAACTCAGCCGCTGGTGATCTTGGTGAGGCGATGGGCTGGGGACCGAATAGCCCCGAAAAAGCCGCGATCCACGGTGTGATAGGTGCAATCCAGGCGAGTTTCGGCGGCGGCAATGCGCTGGCTGGCGGGTTGGCCGGGATGAGCAGCGAAGCGTTTAGTCAGATGGTCGATACTTATCTGAGTAACAACACACAACTGGACCGCAATGAAAGAGGGGCTATCACCCAGTGGGCCGCCACGTTAAGTGGTAGTGCAATTGGCGGAATTATTGGCGGAACGACCGGTGCACAGTCCGGCGCAGCCGTCTCACTGGCTGCTGAACGCTATAACCGCCAGTTACACCCGGATGAAGTAGCCCGCATCCAGCAACTGTCCGGGGGGGATAAAGATAAAGAAGCGCGTCTGAAAGCGGCGGCCTGTGCGCTGGTGAAATGTTCCGCTGAGTTTGCGGAAGGTTCTGCGGATTATGTGAAAGCGCAGGCGCTGGAACAGTTAGGTAACAGTGATGCGTATGCCAGTGAGCGTACACTACTGGCATCACAGAGCGGCAACCAACTGATCTATGCAATGGGTAGCTATGCCAGCGCCAGTTTGCCGATGTTCGGGTATTCGGTTAGTGATCAAACCGGGGATGCGCTATCCCACTACGGTGTGGGGACGCGTTTAGGTGGTTTGGCGCAAACCACCGGAGGAGAGCTGCAGGCGCTGGGCGGCATAGCAATGTGCACGACCGGCGTGGCTTGTCTGGCTGGCAGCTATCTGGCAGCATCAGGTATAGATACGGCTAATGCAGGTGCTAACAGTTTCCTGTCAGGCATCAGTCAGAAAACCAGTGGCGCGTACTTGCTTGAAGGGTTGGGCGTTTCTCCGGAGTACTCGGAAGGGATTTACGGCCTGACGCAGGTGGGGGCTGCGGGGATCAGCGGAGTAGGAAAAGCGGCGGCGACTGTAGAAATTGGTACAAAAGTCGCAGGTACTTCTGCTAACTCAGAAAAAGGGGCGTTAATAGGTGCAAATTTTGCTCAAAATAGAATCAAAGCTGATCGATCCTTTAGCGAAGAAGGGCAAAGGGTTTACACAGAGCTTGCAGGTAGACCGATCAAAACAGTTGATGATTTAGCCGAGGCCTTGAAGACAGGGGTCGTTAAGCCAGAGCAGCTTCCGATTGATTATGTGGATATAAATGGGAATCGCCTTATTTTGAATACACGAACTTCTACAGCACTTGAGCAGGCATCCATCCCTCGAAGTCACTGGTTCGGACGCAATCAGACCGGTGTTGAGGCCTATCCAGGTAAGACATTCAATGATTTGGCTGCAGACCAGTTAAAAAATAACAAGTTGCCGCCTTCTGGCGCGGAGCAGTTAAAGTCGGTGCGTCCATGAAAATTGCTAAACCAAGACTAGTAATAGATCCCTATGAGTGGCTGCCAGGATATGGTGAGTCAAGAGTCTCGTTCTACTCTGTTGGCCCGGATGTGATACTTGATATTCAATATGAAAAGGAAGCTGTCGTTGATAGTGAAGAGGTTGTACTGACCATTAAACGGGAGATCGTTTTCAAGTCTGTGCGGTGTTTTATCCGCGAGCCGTTCCCAGGAGGAACCATGTTTGAGTTTGATGGTGACCCATGTGAGTTTCAGCTCGGTAAGTTAACCGAGTTTAGAAATTCCGAATGGGTAAGGGAAGATTTGAAAGCATGGCGTTCCGCGTCGAGCCATGAACCGCCAGAATTGAAGCATTTTAGCATTCAGTTTTTGTCAGAGAACCTTACGTTCCATGTGCTTGCAGCAGATGTATTTTTATCTAATGAACTTTCATGAAGTTAATTTTCCGTCGAAATGAAATAAACGGGGACATGGTTCGTTAACCATACGCCATTCTCAGCCTGAAAAAAGTTGAATCCCTGTTGGTGCATCCGCAGGGCTTCAACTTTTAGCACCGCAGGCTTTCCATATCGCTGTCCGACAGCTACGGCTGTGGTTATGTCTTGCGATAAATGCACATGATGACGTGAACCTGCAATCAATCCTTGCTGAAGAATAGATTCAAGAAAGCGTGTTGCAGTGCCATGATAGAGAAATTCTGGCGGTTTTTTCTCTATATGTTGAAGGTTCACGTCTGGTGTTGAATGTCCCTGAACTGCACGAATACACTGGCCGTCTTCGGAGAGAGTAAAACGTTTCTTATCACTGCTATTTACTACTGTCTGAATTATTGCCTGATCAAGTACGCGGCCTTCTTTCGCCGCGCCGATAATCAAAGAATTGATGTCTGCCCAGCCTTCTATATCAAGTTGCAATCCGATGGTGTCAGGTTTATGACGTAAAATATAACTTAGAAATTTACTTGTTTCGTTGAGTGTCTTGCTGTCCATGATTGCCCTAATTATGTTTGCCATGGGTGCGATGCCTGAGATATTAGCATACCCAAAACACATCTCTGCCACGTTTGTAATGCGCACTGAATAGACGTCCGGAGATGGTTATCGAATCAATTTCGACGGTTGATTCAGCGAAAGTGAAAACCATTACTACGGTGATAGTGAAATGAGTTCTGTTACGAAAGCCTTTGTTTCCGAAGGCGCTTTATCGGAAATAGTAGTAAAAGTCCTAGATGATAGTGTGATTGAACTTCTTGAAGAGTTAGGATTCGTCGCTGTGTCCGGCAAGGAACAAAAAACACTATCATTAATGGCTCCCGATCAAGTCATTAAGGCAAAGCTATTCGAAAAATTACGAGATGCAGGGATTTTTTTTCGGCTGGACCAGATTGGTGTCCCGCCGACGTGTTTGAGTTATTAAGGGATCAAAAAATGCTGGCTGGGGTTTATCGAAAAATAATTTGGTGTGGACCTGAAAAGCCAAAAATAATCGAAAACTGTTAGCAATAGAATATTTAAAAATTCAGTTTGTGCAAGGCGCAGTTCTGAACCGGAAACCAACATCCCAATTTCTGTGAGTGATAGCAGGTCTACCGATATCGAATAGAAGATGATCCATTTGTTATTTCCGATGGCCGTTCGAACCCTCTGCCAAATTGTAAAATAGAGTTTTCTTGATCATTACTAATCCTCAACACCGGCCTTGCGCCGGTACTGTTTTATCTGCGGTAGCCTTTCTTATTTGCTGTTAGCTTGGTTGTTACTGCTGGTTCCCATAATTCTGCGATGCCTGACAATCTGTCGTTGAGCAGCGGGCGTGACACCGTGCTCTCTGGTGCTCAGGCGCTGGGCGATAAAATCACGGCAAACGTCGGGCGTGATTTAACGCTGACGAGCCTGCAGGACACAGACGATTACCAAACCAGGCAGCAGAGCATCAGCGGCGGGTTTAGCTTAACCTTTGGTTCAATGACCGGTTCAGCCTCATTAAGTATGAACAAGGCTAAAACCAAGAGCGAGTACGCCAGTGTAGGCGATCAAAGCGGTTTGTTTGCCGGCAATCAGGGCTATGACATCTACGTGGGTGACCATACGCAACTGAATGGCGCGGTCATTGCATCGACGGCGGATGCGGCAAATAACAGCCTTAATACCGGCACGCTGGGCTGGGATGATATCCAGAACAAGGCGAATTACAGCGCCAGCAGCGTGGGTGTGAGCGCCGGTTTCTCATCAACCCAGGAAAAGGGCAAGGAGAGGCACAACGCCGGCGGCGTGCTGCCGGTAATGGCCAGCGATAGCGGAAGTGCGTCAGGCACCACCCGTTCAGCGGTTGCGGACGGCAACGTGACGGTACGTAATACCGGGGAGCAAACTCAGGATGTGGGTACGCTGAGCCGTGATACCGATAACGCCAACGGCCATATCGACAAAATCTTTGATAAGGAAAAGATAGAGGAAAATCAGGCGCTGGCGCAGGCCATCAGCCAGGTGGGCGTGCAGACTATGCAGCACGCGGCAATGCAGGCGCAGGTGAATGCCAGAAATGAAGCGCTCGCAAGATTGTCAGGCACGGCGGAGTACAACAATGCCTCGCCTGCCGACCAGCAGAAGATACTGGAGAACTCGCCGGAAAACGTTGCTGCTGAGCAGAAATACGGCATCGGCAGCCCGTTCTGGACGGCGGGTACGGCGATATCAGGCGCGCTGGCAGGCTTGACCGGTGGCGACATGAGCCAGGCACTGGCGGGCGGGCTGGTACCTTATTTGTCTCTGGCGGTGAAGGCGGCGACCACAGACGCCAAAGGCAACGTTAATCAGGCTGAGAATATTACGGGGCACGCCCTTGCCGGCGCGGTAGTTGCCTATCTGCAGGGCGGCTCCGTGACCGGCGGCGCAGCGGGTGCTGCGACCGGCGAACTGGCGGCGCAGCTGATTGCGAAAGAGCTGTATCCGGGGGTAAAACCGGAAAATCTAACGAATGAGCAAAAGGCCAATGTGAGCGCGCTGAGCACGCTTGCCGCCGGGTTGGCAGGCGGCGTAGCCGGGGATTCGTCGTTTGCCGCAGGGACAGGTGCGGTTGCCGGGAAGACGGCGGTGGAGAATAACTTCCTCAGCGTGGAAGAAAAGACGAAGCTGGAGCTGGCGAAGCAAAAACTCCAGAACAGTAAAGATCCGGTGGAGCGTGAGCAGGCACAGCAACAGATAAACGACCTGCGTGAGAAAGATATCGCCAGCGACAAAAAGGTTATTGATGCGTGCAGTAATGGCAAGGCCGGAAGTGCGGGGTGTGCCAGTGCAAGACTTGAAGTTATAGCGGCTAAGGGCGAGTACGAAACCGGCCAATATAACAATAAAATCAGTGATATGTACGCGGACTCGTACGGGAAAATAGTTAATCTATTGAATATCACGAGCGTTGATGCGCAGAATCAGCAACAGGTAAAGGATGCGCTGACGCAATATGCAATGGATGTTCTGGGGGTAGACCGTAAGACTGCGGAAGGTTACGCCGAAACGAAGCAGGGAATGGATATCATTATTGCTTCGGTAACGCCGATAATGGGTGGCGCGGCAGCAAGTAAACTAGGAAATATAAGTACAGAAGCCAATGTAAAAGCGTCGTTGTTGAAGGAAATGTCTTCTCAGGGGATAAAATACACACCTGAAAATATTGTACAAGTTGCAAAAAATTCTGATGGGAAAATCATTTTCCTCGAATCCGGTAATGGCAAAGCCGGTTTGCAGCACTTCATCGACGAACATGCAAAAGACTTTGCGAATATCGGTGTATCTGAAGCACAAATTCCTAACGTTGTGATGAAAGCTGTCTCAGAAGGGAATATTGTTGGGTATCAAGGGAAAGGTACAGGGCGTCCTATATATGAAACTGTCATAAATGGTGAAGTTCACCGCCTCGCAATTACTGTGTCTAGCAATGGTTTTATGGTAGGTGCTAATCCTGCCGGGAGAGTAAAATGAAAATAATAAAGTTAATGGCAGATTATTACTCCTTTCCGCTGTGGAATAACTCTCCAGGAGAGGTTGGTAATATTGATCCGGAAAGTTTACCTCTTTCAGATGAATTAAAGGAGAGGCTTAATAACTGGTCGGAAAAATATGACTCAATATTAAATGATGAAGATCCAGCGTCGTCAGATTTTGCGACAAAGGAAGATCAACTAACTTTTATCCATGAAGGTGGTGAACTCGCTAAATGTCTTCAGGTCGAATTAGGGGATGCCTACCAGATTACATATTACTCTGATTATTAATCGATTAATCCCGGCCCCTGAGCTGGGATTTTTGTATCCGTCAGTCAGCCGTATCGGACGGCACTATCGTTGTGCGTGACACCGCGGCTCAGCAGCAAAATATCAAAGACCTCAGCCGCGACACGGAACATGCCAACGACAGCATCAGCCCGATATTTGATAAGGAAAAAGAGCAGAACCGTTTAAAACAGGCTCAGCTCATCGGGGAAATTGGCGGACAGGTGATGGATATTGCGCGAACGCAGGGCGATATCAACGGGCTGGAAAAGGCTCATGCCGACAACCCTGGGATCAAAAAACCGGGGCCGGAAGCTACGGAGAAAGAGCGTGATGCTTATGTTACTGCACTGAAAAATACCGACAGCTACAAAACTGAAATGGCGAAATACGGTACGGGCAGTGCTATTCAGCAGGGATTACAGGCTGCCACGGCGGTAATGCAGGGGCTGGCCGGTGGGGATTTAGCCAAGGCTATTGCAGGCGGGAGTGCACCGTATCTGGCGGAAGTTATCAAGGAGATTGCACCGGATGAAGCCAGTCGGGTAATGGCCCATGCTGTCGTAGCTGGCGCACTGGCCTCAATACAAGGTAACTCTGCCGCTGCGGGGGCAGTGGGTGCTGCGACTATGGCATTAATGGGCGAAGCGATAAAAACTGCGTTGTATGGTGATACTCCAGTAAGCCAATTAAGTGAAAGCCAGAAACAAACGTTGGTTGCGCTGGGAACCGCAGCGGCAGGGTTGGCTGGCGGGTTGGCAGGCGACAACTCGGCTAATGCGATGGTGGGGGCGCAGGCTGGCCAGAATGAAATCAGTAATAACATGGTCGGTATCGGGTTAGTTCAGCAGATGCTAGCGTATGAAACCCTGAGCTCTGCGGCGATAGCCGAAAGCGGTAAAGGTAATGCGAATGATCAGGCTGCGCTAGCGCTAACGAAAGCCGTGAAACAGGGGCTGGGTGCGAACTGTCTGGCGAATGATGTCTGTGTAATAATGGCGATAGTTGCGGCGCAGAACCAGCAACACACAGACGGTGCAGGAAGCAAAACTCAAACCGTGCCGGTGAATGATGATCTGACGGGAGGGAACCTGTTTAATCCGGTTCCGGACGAGAACAAAGGGACTTCACTGATTACGCCGGATCTGTCTGGTGATAATAAAGGCATGATTACTATTTCACCGGAAAGCCAGCCCGGTAAGAACGATGGTATTTATATTAATCCTAGACCTGCGCTAGCAGATAAGAATGACTCGAACTATATATCAGAGTCACAGGATGGGATTAATGCGGGTAATTTTTTAGATGGTACAACATATACCGATAAAGTACGCCAACAAGCATCTTCGGGAGATTATCATTCTTTCCCTGAATCAGTCGATGGATATGCTGGACAAGGTACGGTATCCGAGATCACTGGTGGTGATGGTGTCAAGCGTTGGAAGCTCGAAATACCTGGTACTTACAGAGGAAGTGAAGGTGTTTTCGAATATATACGAAATCCAGATGGGACGATTAATCATCGACTTTTTGTTCAGGATAAAAAATAAAGAGGGCTATAAGTTATGATTGGAAAAATTTTAGAGTTATATGCCCGTTGCGGACATAGCTTACTTGAAAATGGTTTAAATGAGGCAGTGTTGCCTATATCTTCATCAAATGATGCTCTTGATATTTTTAAAGAAAATGGCTGGTTAGTTTTAGGTGGTGATGTTTATCAGCGTGGAAGTGATGGGGGTATGAATAACTTTTATGCAGATTGGTTCAGCTCCTCATCTGATCCAATTGAAGCTACTGAATATGCAAAAGAGCATATTAATGGCTTGAAAGGCGATAATTTATTTATCTCTTTTACTATAAAATCATAATACTAAACTCCGGACAATCTGGTCGAGGTAGTGGCCGGGTAGCTGCGATATCAACCTTGTCAGCGGGTCTTGCTGGCGTGATTACCGGTGACAGCAGTGCCAATGCGGTAGAAGGTGCACAGGCTGGTAATAATGCGCTTGAGAATAATGCGCTGAGTCTGCCGCACAACAAAGCGCGTGCTCATGAGATAACTCAGTGCCAGGGCGATTCTGCCTGTGAAGATGCTGGAGAACTCGCCGGAAAACGTTGCTGCTGAGCAGAAATACGGCATCGGCAGCCCGTTCTGGACGGCGGGCACGGCGATATCAGGCGCGCTGGCAGGCTTAACCGGTGGTGACATGAGTCAGGCACTGGCGGGCGGGCTGGCACCTTATTTGTCCCTGGCGGTGAAGGCGGCGACCACAGACGCCAAAGGCAACGTTAATCAGGCTGAGAATATTACGGGGCACGCCCTTGCCGGCGCGGTAGTTGCCTATCTGCAGGGCGGCTCCGTGACCGGCGGCGCAGCGGGTGCGGCGACCGGCGAACTGGCGGCGCAGCTGATTGTGAAAGAGCTGTATCCGGGGGTAAAACCGGAAAACCTGACAAATGAGCAAAAGGCGAATGTGAGCGCCTTGAGCACGCTGGCCGCAGGACTGGCAGGCGGCGTAGCCGGTGATTCGTCGTTTGCCGCAGGGACAGGTGCGGTTGCCGGGAAGACGGCGGTTGAGAATAATTTCCTTAGCCCACAACAAGCTGAAACACTGAATAAGTCTATTGAGGATCAGAAAGCTGGTAAAAACCTACTAGAGGCTTCACAGAATATCGTCAGGCTGACGAATGAAGACCGAGCTAGCAATGTGTTGCTGCAACAGTACCAATCAGGCCAACCACTGACAGAAGGCCAGAAGCGAGAGCTAGCCGGATTGCTTAACCAGTATGGTTATGAACTTCAGTCTATGTACGGGTATACCCCAGAGCACGCGGCTGACGCTATTCAGTCACTGGTTGCAGGTAAGGCATTTGTCGCCTCCACAGGAAATATCAAAGCGTATAACGAGGCGCTGAGTTATCTGAAAGGATACAGTGTCCAGTCTGGCCAAGCCGCATTAGGAACTGATGCTCTACTCGCTTTGCCAGGTGCACCGGGGATTATTGCTCGTTCAACTCTGGCTGCTGGTGGGGCTTATCAAACCGGTACTGGGATCGGTCAGGTCGTTGATGGCAACTACGGAGAAGGTGCACTAAATATCGGCTTAGGGACAGCGGCAATCTTTGGTGGTGTTGCGGGAAATAATGTCATAGGTAAGACAGATGGCGCCATAACGTCACCGAATAACTCCAACATATGGCAAACAGGCTCTATCGGTAATGTGATTACAAAATCTGAGGGGTCTTTAACGGGGCCTGTAACCAAGATGGAGTCAGGGATGACGAAAGAGAATATCCGCTCTCTCAACAGGGAAAATGAGAGTGCTCAAATTCTTTCGCAATCAGGATTTTATATAGAGCAGAACCCTTCTATAGCTGGAAATAAGAATCCAGATTACCGGATTAATGGCGAGATCTTTGATAACTATGCCCCTAGATCTAATAGTGTGCGAAATATCTACAGCGAGGTTAAATCTAAAGTAGACAAAGGCCAGACATCTAATGTCGTGATCAATATGTCTGACACTAAAGTTAGCATTCCAGAACTTCAAAAACAGCTAACGCAGTGGCCAATTATGGGATTGGATAAAGTTATCGTAATTGATAAAACCGGCAACGCTATTAGGGTGAAGTGAGGATGCTATGTCTATAGGATTAACATGTTTTACTAAGCTGACTTGTGCTGATTTGCAACATAAGTTGAACGAATTTGCGACACGATATCCAGATGTATTCCCCGCGCACTACTATTTATCTACTGCGGGTATACCACATCCAATTCAAAAAGAGGTATCTAATGAATTTGGGTTGGATCCGATATCGTATTGTTATATATCAGTAAATAATAAATCGCTTAAAATATCGACTGATAAGATGGCTGAGATGATTAGGGAAGCTCTAGGGGCGGACAATGTCATTGTTCTTTTAAATAGTGAAGATTTAATCTAAATCCTGTAATAGGTCCCGGCCTACTGGCCGGGATTTTTGCTTCTAAGCTCTGAAACTGTCAGCTTCCAGCCTTGCAACCGGAGCAAACTGGGCGCAGCGGTGACTTCCAGTTGTTCCGCATCGATAATGCCGGACTCGGTGAGCCAGTCGCCACCGATAATCACCTCGCCGTTCTCTATCACCCAATCCGTCCGCAAATCTTGCCGCTGTTGGCTAACGTCGGCAACCTCTCACTTGCGGGGGCGGGCAATAACGGACACGCCAGTGGTACTGTAAGCATCCCGCTTAACCGGCCCATTCACTTTTAGAGATCTTCGGACATACAGATCATGTCCCTGAGGAGATCGCTATGCGTAAGATCCGATTCACCGAGTACCAGATCATCACCGTTCTAAAGTCTGTTAAAGCCGGACGTACTGTCAAAGATGTCTGCCGCGAAGCGGGAATATCTGAGGCTTCATACTATAACTGGAAAGCGAAGTATGGTGGCATGGAAGCCTCTGATATCAAAAAGATGAAGGATCTTGAGGACGAAAACCGCCGTCTCAAACAGATGTTTGCCGACCTGAGTCTGGAAAATCGCGCGTTAAAAGACGTCATCGAAAAAAGCTTTAAAACCAGCGATAAAACGTGAGCTCGTCGACTATCTGACCACCCAGTTTACGATGAGCATACGCCATGCATGCAGGACGTTATCGCTGAGTAGGACGGTGTTTCGCTATCAACCGGATACGCGACGTGATGAACCGGTGATCCATAGGCTGACTGAGGCGGCTGAACGCTATCCCTGCTACGGTTTTAAGAAGCTTTTTCAGGTGCTTCGCAGGCAGGGGCACGTCTGGAATCACAAGCGGGTACACCGGATTTACTGTCTGTTAAAACTGAATTTTCGTCGTAAGGGTAAACAACGCCTGCCGGTGCGCGATCCGGCTCCGCTGGCAACGCCGGAAGCACTCAACCAAATCTGGTCGATTGATTTTATGCACGACGCCCTGACATGTGGCCGACGTGTTCGGCCCTTCAACATCGTGGATGATTTTAACCGAGAGGATCTGACCATCGAAATTGACCTGAATATCCCGGCGCAGCATGCTGTATGGGTGTTGGACAGAATAGTGGCAAACCGTGTATTTCCGCTGAAGAGGCGAACGGATACGGGCCGAAACTGATATCGCTGGCTCTGGCACAAAGGGCTGAGGCCCATGATGTAATGCTGGAATTTATCAAGCCAGGCAAACCGACACAAAACGTATTTATCGAACGGTTTAACCGAACGTTCCGGACCGAATACTGGATTTTTATCTGTTCAGAACGCTGAATGAAGCACGGGAAATAACGGAACGTTGGCTGAATGAATACAACAGTGAGCGGCCCCATGAATCCCTGAATAACCTGACGCCGGAAGAATACCGGCTGATGGCCGAGAACACGGAAATCTCAAAAAGTGTGTGGAACTAAAGCTGGGATACTTACAATTTTATTGATCGACATGTAGGAAAAACTGAAGCGGAGTTATTTGATAGAGTGTCTACAGGTAATACAAAAACAGCATCTACATTTACTGATAGAGCTACAGCAGAAGCTGTAACAAGTAAAGCCATTGATAGTAATCAATCGAAGATCCAGAGTTATTTATCTGGTAGCCAAAAAGGTTACTTAGAACTTGATTATCAATCTTCTGCTGCTATTGGTATTAGCGTTACTCGTGGTTCTACAAATGTTGTACCAACCACAAATGCCAGAATTATCATTGGAAGGGATCCTTCAATGCCAGAGGGATATAAAATCATTACAGGATATCCAACACCATGAATATTAAAGAGAAATATCCTTCCTTGTCATATTTGCTAAGATGCTACTTTAACCAAGATTTTGAAGTGCTCTTTGGCAACGCGGATGAAACATTAGCAGCTTATAAGGCTACCGAAACTGCGGAAGAGCGATTGCAGATGAAAGCTGAAATAGATTATCTGTTGGCACTTTCTCTGTCAGATGATGAATTACAAGACATTTTGCTTAACAAAATTGATTGTAATTATTATTACCCTAACGAATGGCCTTCATCTGAAGAATGGTTAAAGCATATATACAAACAAATGAACTGAAAGATCCCGGCCACCGAGCCGGGATTTTTACCTGTCAGCTGTCAAATCCACTTCCCGACAGGAGGCTTCTTAGCGGTGATCACCCCAATAAACTCAAGGATTTGCTGTTGCTTACGGCCCGAGAGCTTACAGACCTTCTTCAGTGTCTGCATAATCTCCGGCTCTGGCGGCGGTGTGGGTTCGGGATCTTGTGGGGTCAGCACCAGCCAACCGGGCATCACGCGAACCTTCAGCGGTGTACCGGTTGTAAACCCCGCATCTTCCAGCCAGTCGCTTTTAAGTGTGGTTGTTGTGGTTGCTCTTTAACAGCGTTGGGGAAAGTGGCTTGCAACGCGCAGCGTTATCTCGGCGTTATCCATGGTTTTTTCCAGCTTGGCGGCATCAGCCCGACGGCGCGAAACCTGATGCGGGATCTCGCCTGGCGCGTCAGTTCATTGGATAAGCCGTAATCTGGCGTGTTTTAGTCATACTGTTGTTGGCTTTTTCACACAGCTCGAACAGCGCAGGGATAAGGTGGGCCGAGGCTTTCAGGTAACCACTGACCTGCGCAATCCCTTCAGGGGGGAGTGTCTCGCAATTCTCCAGACCTTCGCTCAGGCACAGTAAACCCTGGCACAACCCTTCGGCTGATTCGGACGCCAGCGCGCTGAGATCGTAGAGTTGTGCCTCGGCAAAGTGTCCTACGTCCAGCTCGGAAATCAGTGAACGAAATACGGTGATGGAATTAGCGGTGAATGCGGTGTTGTCGGTATCAGTCATGATGATCATTCCATTGTCAGTGAGTTGAAATCCCTTTTCCGGCCGGGAAGTTGCCGCTGCGAAGTCACTCTATCTTTGTTGAAGGTCCAAAGAAATAACCTGTATGCATTTACAGTATTTTGTTGCGGGAGTTGGAAGGCAACTCGCAATTTTTGGCGCAGCGAAGAGAGTCTAATTCGTGGGATTTATACAGTAAGAGGAATTTTTAGGCAGTTTTGGTTTTTGCGAGATGTTTTGGAAAAGGGGATGAATTTAACGTGTAAACGGGGGGTTATCGCGCCTAACTTTGGTAAAAGTGGTCAAACTATTCAAAAAATAAATGCATGAGTTGTATGGAATCAAGAACGCCTTATACTTCCAACCTATTGATTCAACTAACAGGTGTCGATAGATGGCGGATGAAGAGGTTTGCGTAGTTCTCTCTGAGAATGACGTATCAAAGTGGGATGATAAAACTGGTGAGCGATATCATTTTCCTAAGCAGTATCAAAAATCACTCCGCCCTGGCATGCGTTTTGTGTATTACAAGGGCAGATTAAAGCCCGAGAATAAACAGTATTCTTCACAGCGTTTATCAAGTGAACCACACTATTTTGGCATTGGCCGCATAAGCGAAATCAAACCCGATGAAGCAGGGCATCTTTATGCTGTTTTGACAGACTTTCAGCAGTTTGAGCAAGCTGTGCTGGCTAAAAATGCTGGCGCTTATTACGAAGAAATCCCTGAGCAGCAGAAATCCAATTACTGGCGTTTCAGTGTTCGTCCTATTTCAGCAGATGTCTTTGCTGACATCGCCGTAGCCGCCGCGCTAACTGAACCTCGCCACATCATCAGCGATATTAAAAATGAAGCGGTGCATGTTGAAAATGAAGCTGACGAAGAATCGCTGGTTTCTTACCAAGAAGGTAAAAAATCTTCCAAGTTTGTCACCATTTATGAAAGAGATCAGAGGCTAAAAAAACTCGCTAAAAGTTATCACGGCACTACTTGCTATGCCTGTGGCTTTAATTTCGAGGATTTCTACGGAGAGTATGCAAAAGACTTTATCCATATTCATCACGTGGTGCCGGTTTCGGAGTTTGGCCAATCAAAAGCAGTGGATTATAAAACGGAACTCGTTCCCGTTTGTGCTAACTGCCATGGGATCATTCATCGTAAAAAAGACCGCACGCTTTCAATTGATGAATTGAAAAGCATGATCGCTGCAAGTCAAAAAACGCCCTAACAAGGGCGTTTTAACGTCTAGCTAATCCCCCTCCTAAAAAATCCGCCCCATCTCCAGCTGCCCCATCAGTAACGCGTTATCACTGTAATCCACCGGCACGGCGACGACGGCAGGGCCTTGTACGTCCATGGCGGCGCGGAGTGTGCTTTCCAGCGTTTCGGCGGAGGTGACGGCAAAACCTTTGGCGCCGAAGGCGTCGGCGTAGGCTTTGAAATCTATCGGGCCGAACTGGATGCCGGAGGTGCGGTGGTATTTTTTCTCTTCCTGGATGGCCACCATGTTGTACGCCTCATCAACCCAGATGATGTGCAGCAGGTTGACGCCCAGACGGACGGCGGTTTCCAGTTCCATGCTTGATTGCATAAAGCCACCGTCGCCGGAAACGGACACCACTTTGCGGCCCGGATCGACCAGCGCGGCACCGATAGCCCACGGTAATGCGACGCCCATGGTTTGCTGGCCGTTGGAAATCAGCACCTGACGGGCGCGGAAACTGTAGAGGTAGCGGGCGATCCAGATATGGAAACTGCCCATGTCGACGCACAGGGTGACGTCGCTGTTGACGATGTCCTGCATCGCGCGCACCAGGCGCAGCGGGTGGATTGCAAACTGATTCAGGCTGCGGCCTTTCTGAGCCAGCAGCTCACGTTGCTGGCGGCGATCTTCGAGGATCTCGACAGATGACGCGCTCAGATCGATGCGCTGATGGATCTGTTCGGTCAGCAGATCCAGCGTGTCGGCGATGTCGCCCACCAGCTCGACGTCCGGCAGATAATCGCTGTCCGTTTCGGCGGGCATGACGTCGATATGCACCAGTTCGGCGTTGTCGTTACTCCACTGCGCCGGTTCGTACTCGACCGGGCTGTAACCGATGGTGATCACCAGATCGGCATTACGCAGCAGGCGGTCACCGGCCTGATTGTTGAACAAACCGACGCGCCCGGCGAAGCGGTGGAAGGAAGCCTGATCAATAACGCCCGCCGCCTGATAAGTGCTGGTCACCGGCAGATCGCTTTTATGCAGCAGACGGCGGATCGCTTCGGCGTTACGCGGCTGGCTGGCCATCAGGCCGAGCAGCAGCACCGGATTTTTAGCCTGTCGCAGCAGGCGCGCCACTTGCATGATCGCATCATGCGGCGCGCTGCCGAGCACCGGTGCCTGCGAGGTCAGCAGTTTGCCGCTGGCCGGTTCGTTGACGATATCCATCGGCAGGCTGATAAATGCTGCGCCGGGGCGGCCAAACTCGGCGGCGCGAAAGCCGTTCGCCAGCACTTCGGCCAGCGCGGAAGGGGAGGTGACTTCAGCGGAATACTTCGTCACCGGGCGAAACATCGCGACGGTGTCCATGGTCTGGTGCACCTGTTTGACGTGGTCGGCGCGTTTTACCGCACCGCCCAGCGCAACCAGCGGATCGCCTTCGGAGGTCGCGGTGGCGACGCCGGTGATAAGGTTCGAGCAGCCGGGACCGGAGGTGACCAGCGCGACGCCCGCTTTACCGGTCAGGCGGCCAACCGCGCCGGCCATAAAGGCGGCGTTGGCTTCGTGACGGACCGGGATCAGCGTAATGCTGGAATCGAGCAGAGAGTCAAAGACGCGATCGATTTTTGCGCCGGGAATGCCGAATACGTGTTTTACGCCCTGGGCTTCAAGCTGCGCGACCACCAGATCCGCACCGCATTTCCACTCGGTTTTACTGTCTGAATTTTTCATGGTGTCACTCCTTCGATGTGGCGGTGATTAACTTTCAACGGACTGGATGGCGTCGTTCAAATCATCCGGGCATAAATTGGCGTGCAGGAAATCGCTGTCCTGCGGGAAGTCGATCAGCAATTTTTCAACGGTGCCGAAGGTCAGCGTGCCGCTCTCCACCTGATAATCCAGCACGTGGCCGCCGCTGCTGCGTTCCTGATTAATAAAGTGTTCGTGGTATCCGGCGACGTTGATGCCCTGCATATAAGCAGGGGTCAGAAACCCAATCAGCACGCCCTGGCTGTGTTCGATATGGTAAGTCGGCTGGGCTTCGATGGCTTCGAGCATCGGTTTATAAGGCCGGTGCTGTTCCGGCACGGTGCGCGTCTCGACCCGGCTGAATCTCCCGTCAATGCGCAGCGCGCAGAAGGTGTTCTGGCTGGCGACAACCTCGTCGATCACGTGATGGATCTGCTCGCGGCTGTGCGGACGTTCGATGTGGTATTCATGGGTGGGATTAAAGAATGTCATGACGGCGAACGGCGTTTTTTGTTCCGGGCTGGCGCGTCTTGCGCTGCCGTCGCCGCGCAGCTGGAAGATGTTGCTGTTAAAGGCGATCAGCTCACCGTCGAGATGATTGAAGGTGCCGAGGCCAAAATCGCCATGCCGGAGCAGGTCGGCCATCGTCGTCTCGCCCTCATAAACGCCGCTGAGCAGGGCGCTCATCAGTGATGACTGATACAACACGCGGTCAGGATGTTGTTGCTTAAACGCCGTGGCCGTGCGGGCGATATCGGCGACGCAGGAACAGGAATCGGAATGGTTTTTCATGCAGAGCTCCGGATGGAATGATTAACTTAGCTAACTAAAGGTTGACGCCATTCCGCCCTGAGTTCCAATATGAGGAGGTGTTCACTTTGAGACGTTTTTGATATGGAACTGCGTCATCTGCGCTATTTTGTGGCGGTGGCAGAGACGGGGCACTTCACCCGTGCTGCTGAACAACTGGGCATCTCCCAGCCTCCTCTGAGCCAGCAAATCCAGCGGCTCGAACATGAAATCGGTACCCCTTTACTGAAACGCCTGACCCGTGGCGTTGAGCTGACCGAAGCCGGAAAAGTGCTGTACGACGAGGCGCTGAATATCATCAAACTGACCGATGCCGCCCTTGAGCGCACGCGCTCGGTGGCCCGTGGCATGAACGGCACGTTGCGCATCGGTTTTGCGACTTCGACCGCGTTTAATCCGCAGGTTTTTTCGCTCTTACATCGCTTTCGGGATAAATATCCAGGCATGGTGATGGAGCCGCAGGAAAAAGACATGGCAGGGCTGATGACCGCGCTGGGCGAGGGCGCACTCGACGTGGCCTTTATTCGTCTGCCCTGCGAACGCAGCAAAGCGTTCAGTTTTAAGGTTCTGGATATTGAAGAGATGATGGTGGCGCTGCCGAAAACGCATCCGCTCAGCCAGGGGAAGGACGTCCGGCTGGCGGCATTGCGTCACGACGCGCTGATCACTTTTCCACGGGATTTATCGCCGGGGTTGTACGATGCGGTGACGACGGCCTGCGAAGAAGCGGGTTTTTCGCCACGCTATGGTCAGCAGTGTCCGCAAATCACGTCATCGCTGAGTATGGTGGCGACAGGATTTGGTTACGCGCTGGTGCCGGCGTCGCTCGGTAAAATTGATGAGAATAATGTGCGCTGTCTGCCCATTGCCGGGCAGACATTGACGACGCAGATAGCGCTGGCGTGGCGCAGAACCGATAACTGCAAGGCCGCGCTGCATCTGGTGGGGTTGTTATAACTACACCACAATAATCACAGACACCCGACGGTTCTGCGCGCGTCCTTCCTGCGTTTTATTGCTGGCGACCGGCTGGCTCTGACCTAATCCGCGCGTGTGAATATTGGCGCGTGGCATGCCGGCCTGAGCAAAGGCCGCGGCGACGGTGTTGGCGCGGCGCAGTGACAGATCGTTGTTGTAGCCGACATCACCGTAGTTGTCGGTGTGGCCGTCGAGATTCACTTTCATCAGGCCAACATGCAGCAAATCGCTGGCAAGTTTTTCGACCGTTTTTTCACTTTCCGGTGAAAGCGTCGCCTGATTGTTACCAAACAGCACTTTCGCATCCAGACCCAGTTCCCAGCCTGCGGCCGTCTGCGTGAAGCCATTTTTTTGCAAAACAGCGATCTGTTCCGCAGTGAGTCCGGCGGGTTTGGTCTGGCAGGCGGCCAGCAGCAAAATGCACAGTCCCATCGCGGCGAACTGATACCAGGTTTTCAATGTGTGATACGCGTGCATGGTGGTGTTAACTCCTTTTAGTCTTTCGTCACGACGGTCAGCGGCATGCCTGTTGAAACATGCCAGCAGCTGCCTGATATTTTTTTCGAGCGGTACATCGCTTCATCGGCTTTTTCCAGTAACTCTTTAGCGCTGTGTGCCTGTGAAGGTGACAGCGCGATACCAATACTCAGCGAAACATCCAGCGTCTTGTTGTTGAGCAATATCACCGGCGTTTTCATGGTATCGACAATGCGTTCGGCAAAGGCCACCGATTCGGCGGTAGAGTTCATCGGGTCAAGCAGAATGGCAAACTCATCGCCACCCAGGCGCGCCAGCACATCGCCTTCGCGCAGGGTCTTTGACAGACGTTCGCCAATCACCATCAGCACCCGATCCCCCGCCGCATGGCCGAGTGAATCGTTGATCTCTTTGAAGTTATCGACATCAATAAACAGCAGTGCCAGAGACAGCGGCGGGCGCATCGGATTGAAGCACTGATTGAGGGTATCAATAAAGAACGCGCGATTATGCAGACCGGTCAGGCCGTCGTGCAACGCTTTTTTGGTCAGGGATACGTTCTCGTTTTTCATGTGATTTTCCCAGGCTTCCAGTTCCGTCAGCAGGCTGTTGAAGTCCTGACTCAGCGTATGCAGTTCGGCAACCGGCGCGGAAGGGACGCGCAGATTAAAGGAGCGGTTGGCGCTCACTTCGTGGGTAACCCGCGTGATATGACCGAGTGCGTCCACGATGCCTTTTTGCATCCGCCGCGAGAAATAGAGCGCAACCAGCGCCGTCAGAACCAGGCAGCCAATCAGGCTGAGCACTGTTTCCAGCAGGAAGCCGAGCAGGCTGGTGCCGTTGCCGGTAAGCCAGACGGTGCCGATCACCGAGCCGGAATGAATCACCGGCAGCGTCACCGGATCCGGGAAAGCAAGATGTCCGATGAACTGCCCCAGTTTGTCCCAGTTCCCTTCCGTCGGGCGTTGCCATTCGGCGAAGGTATTGCCCGCCGGGGTCAGGATTTTCGCCTGCGAGAAATCTCCCCGATCGGCAATGAAAATCAGCGAATCATGGGCGGCAGAGGCATCGTTAAACACCAGCGCGGCTTCTGTGGTGTAGCTGATCGCACGCGCGGTCAGCTGCAGATTACTTTCCGCATGTGAGCGCAGGGCAATCAGCGCCAGTAAAGTCAGTAAAAAGCCCGCCAGGCCGATCGCCGTCAAAATCACAATAACGTGGATGCGGTTGAGCGCAGCGCCCAGGGTTTTACGCGGGCGCGGCTGTTCAACCTCAGGAACAGGAATAGTTTTATTCTTCATCGTTACTCCTTTTCCCTGGCAAGTTGTAATACGGCGGGATTTACCCGCACGCCGCTGCGTGACAGCGTATCCAGGTTCAATTTAAACCCGGTATGTTGAGGGGTGATCACCAGACAAAAGGCATTGAGTAATGCACAACCGTCATCCTGCTCACTGATGGTCAGTACCGCGTGGCCTGTGAGCCGCTGGTTTAAATCTGCCTGCTGTTCCGGCGAGGTGTAGCCGGAGTAAATGGCGTCACACTGCGTCGCCAGCATCGGGCTGTCGAAAGGGTAAGTCATCACGTTTAGCGGTCTGCCGGAGAAAGCACTGCCATCGGGCGTTAACTGCGCCGCAAATTTTACCGGGGGAATGATGCAAAGCCGCAACGCAGTTGAAGAGGCCTCCCCGGCGGGCCAGCGCGAATAGCTGAGGATCCCGTTAACGGTCTGGGCGACGCTCGCCTGCTGCGCCACGTCATCATGTGTTTCTGCCACGCTTTGCGTCAGCGGGGCGATAGTGAGAAAAATGAGCATGGCAAAGCCGTACATCGCCTTGAATAACCGGCGTTTATGCGTCTTCACTGACAGGCAAAAAGAATGTCGGGCTTTGTCCATGGGCTCGCTCTGCGATTCATCCGGTTAAAATTGTTTCACCGGCGTAAGAATAACTTTATCGGCAATACTTCTGAAAGCGTCAGTAAAAAATTTATCTGCCCGTAAACCGGCACAATTGTGCTGATTTGTTGACATGGAGGCAGACACAACAGGGAATACTGAAGAAGTCTTAATGTAATTCGTTTTCGCATTGTTTATTTATTGAACATATATTTTGCCTGGCTGAGCCGTTAAATAATCCAACTTGTTTGTATTTCAACCGTTAATTAAATAATAGTCACGGCGATAACAAATAATTCGTTAAGAATAATGTTATCAGCCTCTCCTTTTGATGAAATTAAATTGGAGAAAATGTTAATGGTTTGGAATTTAAAGGAATATTAGGCGGCTATTTTAGGATATTCGTGACCATGATCTCAAAGCCACGCGGTTACCCAGATTTTTATGCTGCGGATAGGTATCATGCCCGCATTAATGGTATGTTTTATCCGTCAGGATGGTTTTTTTGATGACGGGTGCAGTGAAAAAAACATCAACCATTCTGGGGAAAACGAATTACTTTATAAATAAGCATTGAGGGATTATGGATAACACAACTATTGGAACGCTGTCTAAAGAGTCAGTCAGTTCCTGGCGTAAAACCGATACCATGTGGATGTTGGGTTTGTACGGAACAGCAATTGGGGCAGGTGTTCTTTTCTTACCGATTAATGCCGGTATTGGCGGGTTAATACCGTTAATTATTATGGCTATCCTGGCATTTCCAATGACGTTTTTCGCTCACCGCGGATTAACCCGATTTGTTTTATCAGGGAAGAATGCCGGTGAAGATATTACCGAAGTGGTGGAAGAGCATTTTGGTATTTCCGCCGGTAAGTTAATTACGCTGCTTTATTTCTTCGCGATTTACCCGATCCTTTTGGTTTATAGCGTTGCTATCACCAATACCGTTGAGAGCTTTATTACTCATCAGATGCATCTGACAGCACCTCCGCGCGCATTATTGTCGCTGGTATTGTTGTTAGGCTTAATGACGCTGGTGCATTTTGGTCAGGATCTGATCGTCAAAGCGATGAGCATTTTAGTCTTCCCGTTCGTTGCGGTATTAATGGCGCTGGCGCTGTACCTGATCCCAAACTGGAACACCACAGTCTTTGAGAATGTCTCCCTGTCCGGTAACGGCGTAGGGCACGGCATGCTGATGACCCTGTGGCTGGTTATTCCGGTGATGGTGTTCTCCTTCAACCACTCGCCTATTATCTCTTCCTTTGCGGTCGCAAAACGTAAAGAGTACGGCGACGACGCTGAGAAAAAATGCTCACGCATTCTGGCATTTAGCCACATCATGATGGTGCTGACGGTGATGTTCTTCGTCTTCAGCTGCGTCCTGAGCCTCTCTCCGGCAGACCTGATGGAAGCCAAAGCGCAGAACGTTTCTATTCTGTCGTATTTAGCCAACCATTTCTCTAACCCGGTGATTGAATATATCGCTCCATTTATTGCCTTTATTGCAATTACCAAATCTTTCCTCGGCCATTATCTGGGTGCACGTGAAGGTTTTAACGGCATGGTGATTAAATCACTGCGCAGCAAAGGGAAAACAATTCCATTACCTAAGCTCAACCGTTATACCGGCATCTTCATGTTAGTCACTGCCTGGGCGGTTGCCACGCTCAACCCAAGTATTCTGGGTATGATTGAAACCCTCGGCGGCCCGATTATTGCGATGTTATTATTCCTGATGCCTATGTATGCCATTCGTAAAGTCCCGGCAATGAGAAAATACAGCGGCCACATCAGTAATGTTTTCGTGGTAATTATGGGTCTGATTGCCATGTCAGCCATTGTATTTAGCCTGATTGGTTAATCATTAAAACCGAAATAAAGTGAGCGGGAATATTCCCGCTCGCTGTTTCCTGCACCTCTTTTCCTGTTATTTCCCGTAATCCTATTCAGACATGGAGTCCACCGTGATCAGCGTCTTCGATATTTTCAAAATTGGTATTGGTCCTTCCAGTTCGCATACTGTTGGCCCGATGAAAGCCGGGAAAATATTCACTGATGAACTTATTTCTTTAGGTCATCTCGCACAGACCACCCGCGTGGTGGTAGATGTTTACGGGTCTTTATCTTTGACCGGTAAAGGTCACCACACCGATCTGGCCATCATTATGGGGCTGGCCGGAAATATGCCGGATGACGTTGATATTGATGCGATTCCTGGGTTTATTCGTCAGGTTGAAACCACCGGACGTCTGATGCTCGGCAAGGGCGCCAAAGAGGTCGATTTCCCGGCGAATTCAGGCATGAATTTCCACACCGGTAATCTGCCGCTGCATGAAAACGGCATGTCCATCAGCGCCTTTAACGGCGATGATCTGCTGTACACACAAACGTATTACTCCATTGGCGGCGGCTTTATCGTCGAAGCCAGCAAATTTGGGCTACAGGATGAAAACCCTGTCGTGCGTCCGTATCCGTTCCGCTCGGCCAGTGATTTGCAAAAACACTGCACCGACACCGGCCTGTCGCTCTCCGCGCTGATGCTGCAAAACGAACTGGCGGGCCATTCGCGCGTGGAAATCAGCGAACATTTTGCGGCGATCTGGAATGTCATGAGCGAGGGCATTACCCGCGGAATTCACACCGAAGGGCTGCTGCCGGGGCCGATGAAAATCAACCGCCGCGCCGCCGCGCTGCGCCGCATACTGGTGACGCAGGACAAAAATAATGTCGACCCGATGGGCGTGGTGGACTGGATCAATATGTACGCGATGGCGGTGAACGAAGAAAATGCCGCCGGTGGCCGCGTGGTCACTGCACCCACTAACGGCGCGTGCGGCATCATTCCTGCGGTGCTGACCTATTACGATCAGTTTATCCGCCCGATAAGCCCTGATTCTTACAGCCGTTTCTTCCTCGCATCAGGCGCGGTCGGCATTCTGTTTAAGATGAATGCGTCAATTTCCGGTGCAGAAGTCGGTTGTCAGGGCGAGGTCGGCGTGGCCTGTTCCATGGCGGCAGCGGGTCTGACCGAGTTGCTGGGCGGCAGCACCGCGCAGGTATTTATGGCGGCAGAAATCGCGATGGAGCACCACCTCGGGCTGACCTGCGATCCGCTGGCCGGACAGGTTCAGGTGCCGTGCATCGAACGTAATGCCATCTCTGCGGTGAAAGCGGTCAACGCATCGCGTATGGCACTGCGCCGCACCAGCGAGCCGCGCGTGTGTCTCGATAAAGTTATCGAAACCATGTACGAAACCGGTAAGGACATGAACTCAAAATACCGTGAAACGTCTACCGGTGGTCTGGCGATAAAAGTCCTGGCTTGTAACTGATCTCTTTCCTTCATATTTCCTAAAAGGCGGGAAACCGCCTTTCTCGTCTCCTTCCCGATTTTCCTCCTGTGCTATGTTTTGGTTATCAAAAAATTTATGTACTCCCTCAAAACACCTGGAAAACAGTTAAAAGGAAACGTCCGGCATGTCTAAATTTTTCATGAATGACCGCAAGGCTCTGATTAACGATGTTATCGAAGGGGTGATCCTGACCTCTCCCTACAAAAATCTGGCAAAACTGGACATCGATCCGGCCATTCGCGTCGTTGTGCGGCGCGACTGGGATAAGAAAAAAGTTGCGCTGATCTCCGGCGGTGGCTCGGGCCACGAACCGGCGCACGTCGGGTTTATCGGCAAAGGGATGCTGACCGCGGCGGTATGCGGCGAAGTGTTCGCCTCGCCGAGCGTCGATGCGGTGCTGAACGCGATCGTGGCGGTCACCGGCAAAGCGGGCTGTCTGCTGATCGTCAAAAACTACACCGGCGACCGTCTGAATTTCGGTCTGGCCGCTGAGAAAGCCAAAGGCATGGGCTATAACGTCGAGCTGGTGATGGTGTCTGACGACATTTCCCTGCCGGACAACAAGCAGCCGCGCGGCATCGCCGGTACAGCGCTGGTGCATAAAATTGCCGGTTACGCGGCAGAGCAGGGAAAATCTCTGAAAGATGTCACTAAAATCGCCCAGCAGGCGATTGATGCCACCGCCAGCATCGGCGTGGCGGCGGCCGGTTGCAGCCTGCCGGGTGGCGGAGAAGATGAAGAAGAACAACGTATCGAATCAGGCCACGTTGAGCTGGGTTTAGGCATTCACGGCGAGCCGGGTGTGTCGAAGATGAAGACCCAGAACAGCAAAAAAATCGTCGATACGCTGGTCGAAAAGCTCCAGCCGCATGTGAAGAAAAGCGACAAGCTGGCGGTACTGATCAACAACCTCGGCGGCGTTTCTCCGCTGGAGATGAGTCAGATTACCAAAGAAGTGGTGCATTCCGCGCTCGGCGGGTCGATCCGTTATCTGATTGGCCCGGCTTCGCTGGTCAGTGCGCTGGATATGAAAGGGTTTTCGCTCTCGGTGGTTGCGCTCAAAGGCGGCATTGAAGAAGCCCTGCTTGCAGAAGTGGAGGCGTCCGGCTGGCAGCCGCTGGTGAAGCTGGAAAAACTGGCGACCAAAAAAGGCAAGAAAATCAGCGATAAGAAAACGGTAAAAGCGTCTTCTAATGCGCAGGTCGGCAAGATCGTGGAAACCATTACCCAGACGCTTTCCGATCTCGAAGATGAGCTGAACAAACTCGACGCCAAAGTCGGTGACGGCGATACCGGTTCGACGTTTGCTACCGGTGCCCGTGATATCCAGAAACAGAACAAGGCGAAAAAACTGCCGCTGAACAATGTGGCGGATCTGCTCGGTGTAGTGGGCGATCGTCTTGCCGTCGTGATGGGCGGATCCAGCGGCGTGCTGATGTCGATCTTCTTTACCGCTGCCGGTAAAAAAGTGGAAGAGGGCGAAAAATTACCGAAAGCCTTACTGTTCGGGCTGGAGCGTATGAAGCATTACGGCGGTGCCGATCTCGGCGATCGCACCATGATCGACGCCCTGCAACCGGCGCTGGAAGCGCTGGGCAAAAAAGATGCCCTGAAAGGCGCGGCCAAAGCGGCGGCCAAAGGCGCGAAAGATACCGCCAGCATGAAGAAGGCCAACGCCGGCCGTTCTTCTTATCTGAGCAGTGACAGCCTGAAAGGGGTGAAAGATCCGGGCGCGGTGGCTGTCGAGAAAGTGTTTGAGGCGCTGGCGAAGAAATAAGTTTGCCGTAGTCATCTAAAAAGCCTGCCGGGAAACTGGTGGGCTTTTTTAATGACCTTTATGGCTAAATTTAGCGTTTAAGGGTCTTTTTTATGACCTTTAATTTATTTTTATTTTAAGGGGTATTATTCTGTCCTTTAGATGCTATATATTGGTTTAAGGGTCATTAAAAAGATCTATAAATTGGATGAATGAGCGATGCCGAAAGTTAATTATTATGCGATGACCGATGCTGCCATCGCTCAGGAAATTGGTCAGCGTCTCGAACAGATCCGTCTTGAGGCCAATATTCCGCAGCGCGTGATCCTGGAAGAACTGGGGATTTCGAAAGGGAGCTATCGTAATGCACTGAAAGGAAAAGCGAAATTTGAAGTCATCATCGGTATTCTGAGAATATTAGGCAAACTGGAAAATTTGGATAGCTTCCTGCCTCCCGCCCCCTTTAGTCCTATCGAACTGCTGAAATTAGAAGGTAAAAAGAGGCAACGTGCGGGATCGAAAAAAACGAATAAAACATCTGAAAATGGAGATTTAGGATGGTGAATCATTCTGTTGCGCGCGTCGAAATGTGGGGGCATTGGGTTGGAGCGCTGTCATATGATTCCAACACCGGTTTGTGTGCTTTTCAGTATGAAGACAGCTGGATCCGTCGTGGTATTGAAATTAGCCCGATAAAAATGCCCTTATCTTCGCAGGTTTATCAGTTCCCTGCGCTTGCCCGGGATACTTACAAAGGGTTGCCGGGGGCTTTTGCGGATACCTTGCCCGATGATTTCGGTAATGCGGTCATTGACGACTGGCTGGCAAGAACGGGGCAGGACAAAGCGCGGTTTTCAGCGCTTGAACGTCTTCTCTACACCGGCATCCGTGGAATGGGGGCGCTGGAATACCTGCCTGTCATTGACCGTGGACTCAATGCCGCCGACCAGTTAGACCTCAATAGTCTGGTTAAGATGGCGCAATCCGTTGTGAATCAGAGGGCTGGTCTGGAAGAGCATCTTGAAGAACCCGATGCTCAGAGTGCTTTCATGCATATTTTGCAGGTCGGGACCTCAGCGGGTGGCGCCCGCCCTAAAGCCGTCATTGGGATCAATCGGGAGCGTACAGAAATTCGTAGCGGTCAGGTTGATCTTCCCGCCGGATTTGAACATTACTTACTGAAGTTTGATGGTGTCGTCGAATCATCAAAGTCTAAAGAAACCTTCGGTGATCCGCAGGGGTTTGGACGAATGGAATTTGCTTATTACCTGATGGCTAAAGAAGCGGGGATCGCTATCTCGCATTGCGAATTGTTACCAGACGGGGATCGCGCACATTTTATGACTCAGCGCTTCGATCGTGAAGGCAACCGAAAAATTCACTATCAGTCTCTATGTGCAATGGACCATGCAGACTATAAGCAGCCAGGACACTACAGTTATGAGCAATTATTTACTCTGATGCGTGTGTTACGTCAAAGCCGAAGCGAAGCATTAGAACTGTATCGTCGAATGGTGTTTAACATCGTTGCCCGAAATCATGATGATCACACTAAAAATTTTGGATTTCTCCTTAACGAGCAGGTTCAGTGGAAGCTGGCTCCGGCGTTTGATATTGCTTACAGCTATAAACCCGGTTCGCCGTGGGTTAACTCTCATCAGATGTCGCTCAATGGCAAACGCGATAATTTTACACGGCAGGATCTGCTGGTGCCTGCGGCTTCTTTTCAAAAAGAAGCGAATCAAATCATCGACGAAGTGATCGACATTGTCAGCCAGTGGCCCCGGTTTGCTAAAGAAGCTGGAGTATTTCCTGTATTTGCTGATGAAATTCAAAAAAATCTGCGCCTTAAACTGTAGATTCACACGCTCAATGTCAGGCCTGCCGGGAAACCGGTGGGTTTTTTTAGTGCGAAAAGCAAAATTGATCTAAAACAAGTTATCGTCATTTGCCCGCCCGTGCCCCAGGCCACACCCGTATAATTTGCGGCCAATTATTTGCCGCCGACGAAGAACCTGTTTATGCCAATCAGCCTGATCCAACCCGATCGCACCCTGTTTTCTTATCCGCGTTACTGGGCCGAATGCTACGGCACTGCGCCGTTTTTCCCGATGACCCGTGAGGAAATGGATCAGCTCGGCTGGGACAGTTGTGATGTGATCGTGGTGACGGGCGATGCGTATGTCGATCATCCGAGTTTCGGTATGGCGATCGTGGGCCGTATGCTGGAGGCGCAGGGGTTCCGCGTGGGGATCATCGCGCAGCCGGACTGGAGTAACAAAGACGATTTCATGCGTCTTGGCAAACCGAATCTGTTTTATGGGGTGACCGCCGGCAACATGGATTCGATGATCAACCGCTACACCGCTGACCGAAAACTGCGTCATGACGATGCCTATACGCCTGATAACGTCGGCGGCAAGCGGCCTGATCGCGCCACGCTGGTCTACTCCCAGCGCTGCAAAGAAGCTTACAGCGACGTGCCGGTTTTGCTCGGCGGTATCGAAGCCAGCCTGCGGCGCATTGCGCATTACGATTACTGGTCCGATACCGTACGCCGTTCAGTGCTGGTGGATTCCAAGGCCGACATGCTGATTTATGGCAACGGCGAACGGCCCCTGGTGGAAGTGGCGCATCGTCTGGCGGCGGGCGAAGCGATCACTGACATTCATGATGTGCGCAATACCGCCGTGATGCGTAAAACCGCACTGATTGGCTGGAGCGGGGTGGATTCCACCCGCCTCGATAAACCGGGTCGTATTGAGCCGATCATGAACCCGTACGGCGAAGATTTGCCCTGTTCAGAAGGCGAACTGCCCGCACCCGACGCAGCGCAGCCGGTCACCGTTCGCGCGCCGAAACCGAAGCCGTGGGAAAAAACCTACGTGCTGCTGCCGTCATTTGAAAAAGTGAAGGGCGATAAAGTGCTGTACGCGCACACCTCGCGCATTTTGCATCACGAAACTAACCCTGGCTGCGCGCGTGCGCTGATGCAAAAACATGGCGATCGCTATGTGTGGATCAATCCACCGGCGATCCCGCTGTCTACTGAGGAAATGGATGCAGTGTTTGCGCTGCCGTTCCAGCGCGTGCCGCATCCGTCTTACGGAAAGGCCACCATTCCGGCGTACGACATGATCCGTTTCTCGATCAATATTATGCGTGGCTGCTACGGCGGCTGTTCGTTCTGTTCGATCACCGAACATGAAGGGCGGATCATTCAGAGCCGTTCGGAAGAGTCGATCGTCCGCGAAATCGAAGAGATCCGCGACAATGTGCCCGGTTTTACCGGTGTAATCTCCGACCTCGGTGGCCCGACGGCCAACATGTATATGCTGCGCTGCCAGTCGCCAAAAGCCGAACAAAGCTGCCGTCGCGCCTCCTGCGTGTATCCTGAAATTTGTACGCACATGGACACCAACCATGAGCCGACCATCAACCTTTACCGCCGCACCCGCAGCCTGAAAGGCATCAAGAAAATCCTGATCGCTTCTGGCGTGCGTTACGATCTGGCGGTGGAAGATCCGCGTTATATCAAAGAGCTGGCTGAACACCATGTGGGCGGGTATCTGAAGATCGCGCCGGAGCATACCGAAACCGGGCCGCTGTCGAAAATGATGAAACCGGGTATGGGCAGTTATTACCGGTTCAAAGAGCTGTTCGACAGCTATTCGAAACAGGCCGGGAAAGAGCAGTACCTGATCCCTTATTTCATCTCGGCGCATCCGGGCACGCGCACTGAAGATATGATCAATCTGGCGCTGTGGCTGAAGAAAAACCGCTTCCGGTTGGATCAGGTGCAAAACTTTTATCCGTCGCCGCTCGCCAGCGCCACCGCCATGTATTACAGCGGCAAGAATCCGCTCAATAAAGTCGATTACAAAAGTGAAGACGTGGTGGTGCCGAAGGGCGATCGTCAGCGCCGGTTGCATAAAGCGTTGCTGCGCTATCACGATCCGGTGAACTGGCCGGTGATCCGCGAAGCGCTGACCGCAATGGGCATGCGCCGTCTGATTGGCGTGCGCCCGGATTGTCTGGTGCCGCCGGACGGGTTTGATCCTCGTTTCGCTCCGCCTCGCTCGGGGATCGCACGGCCTGCGGCGACCCGCTTTACCGCATCGAAGGCACAGGATCCGGCAAGCGGATCAGGGAAAGCACGCGCGGGGAAAAAACCGGTCGCCGCAGGGCCGGCAACAGGAAAAGCCGGAAAACCGGCAGCACAGGGGAAAGGTGAAAACCGGGGAGTCAGTCGAGGTAAAAGACCGGTTTAAGATCGTCACTTATCGGGCTGTTATCGGCATTGGCAGGCATCACGTCTGCCATATGCTTCCACCACTGCTGGCAGATGTCCGTTTTCGCCACCGCGTTCCATCTCTCTTCTGATTCAATTTCCACATAGCCAAACAGCAGATTGCGTTTTTCATCCAGAAAAATGCTGTAGTGATGCGCGCCGTGGGCTTTCAGCGTTTCTGCCAGTTCCGGCCAGATTGGCGAATGACGACGCTGATATTCGTCGTGCGCATTGGCGTTAACCTGCATCACGAAAGATTTACGGATCATGTTTTCTCCTGCCTGGTTTGCCCCCTCCCTCTTCGCGGAGGGAGGAGTAAAGAAATCGCCCCTGCTTTTTCACTCTTCGCAGAGAAAGGAGCTAAAAACTACATCGCCTTCAGATACAACTCGCGCACTTCTTCGCGTGTCGGCGCCCTCGGATTGCATGGCGCGCAAGGGTCTGCCAGCGCTTTGTCCAGCCAGCCTTCAATGTCGGCCTCCTGAATCCCCAGTGCTTTGAAACCGGACGGGATCCCCACTCGTGCCGACAATTGACGGATCGCATCAATGGCCGCGATGCTCGCCTGTGTTTCACTGATGCTTTGCGTATGTACGCCCATCGCGCGGGCGATATCAGCAAAGCGGTGCGGGGCAGAAGCGCGGTTAAATTCTTCGACGATCGGCAACAAAATCGCATTACAGACGCCGTGCGGCAAATTGTGCGTCGCGCCCGGCTGATGCGCCATAGCATGAACCAGGCCCAGACCGGCGCTGTTAAACGCCATGCCTGCCAGATATTGCCCCTGCGCCATTTTCTCACGCGCTTCCAGATTATCGCCGTGATCCACCGCTTTTGGCAGCCATTGGGTAATGGTTGAAATCGCGGCCAGCGCGGTCGGGTCCGTCAGCGGATGCGCGCCGAGTGACACATAGGCTTCAATGGCGTGGGTCAGCGCGTCCATGCCGGTGGCTGCGGTCACATCCGCCGGGATCTTCAGCATTACCGAAGGATCGTCCACGGCGATATCCGGGATCAGGTTGGCATCGATGATCACTTCTTTCACCTGACGCTGGCTGTCGATGATCACCGCATTGCTGGTGAGTTCTGCCGCTGTGCCCGCCGTGGTGTTGATGGCCACCAGAAAAACGCCCGGTTTAGTGACCTTGCCCACACCGGCATACATCGTGGCGGGCCCCGGATTGGCGGTCAGAATTTTAATGCCTTTGGCGGTATCAATCGGGCTGCCGCCGCCGAAAGCGATGAGGTAATCGCAATGATTGTCCTGAAACAGACGCAAGCCTTGATCAACATGGGCGGAGGTGGGATTGGGCACGACGCCACCGTACAGGGCGTAGGGCAATTCTGCTTTTTTGAGTGCGTGGAATAAACTATCAAGCAGGCCGAGTTCGACTAACTGGCCGTCGGTAACGATCAGCGCTTTGCCCGGTTGTCGGGTTGCCAGCATCGCCACCATATCTTCGATTGCGCCCTGGCCGTGGAGGCTGATTTTAGGAAGTGCCAACATAAAACTCATAAAAAATCCCTCTAAGAGTAAATAGAACTGATGTTCTGTGTGGCGATGCTCCCGGGTCTTTGCCCGTTCTTGCTACGGGGAACATCCTCTGTTCCCCGTGCAGGATTTATCCTGTCCGGAGCAGCAACCGCCGGATCAGGCTTTCAGTGCCGCCTCGAAAGGCGTGACCTCAAAACGTTTGCCGAGGGCAATCAGTTCGTCGGTCTGAATGGTCTGTTTCATGCCCCCCATGGAAATCACTTTGACCAGAATTTCTGCCGATTTTTCGGCGGTGTCGATCAGGCCAAAGGCGTCATCCAGCGTCGGACCGCAGCCGAAGATACCGTGGAACGCCCACAGCACCAGGCTGTGATGTTGCATCTGATCGGAAGTGGCGGCGCCAATGCCGTCGGTGCCCGGCACCATCCACGGCACAATGCCCACGCCGTCGGGGAACACCACCAGACATTCGGTGCTGCATTCCCACAGCTTGCGGGTGATTTTGGCGCTGTCGAGTTCCAGCACGTAGGTCAGTGCGATCAGGTTGGTGGCGTGACAATGCATGATCACCCGGTCCTGCCCGTTGGTGACACGTTTACGTACGGCGTGAGATTGCAGGTGTGACGCCAGTTCCGAGGTCGGCAGGCCGCCTGCGGTCAGGCCCCACAGAATTTTGTAGCTGGCGCCTTTGTCATCGAGCTGAATCACGGTCAGCGCTTCCGAAGGGGCGAGCTGCACGTTACGGAAGAACTTCCCGGAACCGGTGACGATGAAGTATTCATTCGCCAGATCCGGTGCATGTTGAGTCAGTTCCACCGTGCGGGGCTGGGCGTAAAAATCATTTTTGTAGGGGGCAATATCTTCCGGTAACAAACGCATGCTGACGTTACCGCCGTTACGCTCATCCCAGCCTTTCAGCCACATATCTGTGGTTGCTTTAACCATGCCCTGTACAAACCACGCGCTAAATAATGTTTTCATCAGTTCTTTCCTGCGAATAAGGTGAATGCGTTTCTGGTGTGATAATCGATGGTTAACGTTTTGCCAGCACGCTGGTTTCGTAGTGGCGGACGGCATCCAGCCACTGGCCGCCCACCGGCACGTCATGACGCTGGCAATACATGTCCCAGACCGCCTGCCACGGCAGCGATTTCTGTTCTTCCAGCAGGGCCAGGCGCGCAGTGTAATCGCCTTCGGTTTCCAGCTTTTTCAGTAATTCGGTGGGCTCCAGCAGGGCTTTCAGCAGTGCTTTTTTCATGTTGCGCGTGCCGATAACCCAGGCGGCGATGCGGTTGATGGATGCATCGAAGAAATCCAGCCCGATATGCACGCGGTTGAACAGATTGTGACGAACGATTTCGCTGGCGATGGCCTGCGTTTCGTCGTCGAGCAGCACCACGTGGTCGCTGTCCCAGCGCACAGGGCGGCTGACGTGCAGCAGCAGGCGCGGCACATACAGCATGGCGGCGGAAATTTTGTCGGAAATCACTTCGGTCGGGTGGAAGTGACCGGCATCGAGGCACAGCGCAGTGCCGCGGCTGGCGGCGTACCCGAGATAGAATTCGTTAGAGCCGACGGTGTAGCTTTCAGAACCGATGCCGAACAATTTGCTTTCGACCGCGTCGATGTGTTCGGTGAGCTCAAACTTCTCAGAAATCACTTCATCAAGCGCACTCATCAGGCGCTGGCGCGGTGCCAGACGATCGACGGTGACGTCTTTCATGCCGTCCGGCACCCAGATATTCATCACTGACGGCGTGCCGAGCGCGCGGCCAAACGAGGCGGATACGCGGCGGCTGGCCTGACAATGTTCGATCCAGAACTGACGGACTTCAGGGTTGGCGCTGGAAAGAGTAAATCCGTCGGCGCTCATCGGGTGTGAAAAACATGACGGGTTGAAATCCAGACCCAGTTTGTTTTTCTTCGCCCAGTCTACCCAGCCGGTAAAATGCTTCGGTTCGATTTCGTTACGCGGCACCGGCGTGTCGGATTCCAGATAAATAGCGTGCAGGTTCAGACGATTAGGGCCGGGGATCATGGAGATCGCCAGTTCTAAATCTGCCCGCAGTTGCTGCGCATTTCGCGCTTTGCCGGGATAGTTGCCGGTCGCCTGGATCCCCCCGGTCAGGCCGCCTTCCGGGTTCTCAAAGCCCGCGACGTCATCCCCCTGCCAGCAATGGATGGAAACCGGCAGAGTATCGAGTTGGGTGATTGCGGCTTCGGCATCAATGCCCAGCTGCGCAAAGCGTTCTTTAGCAAGCGTCCATGCGTGATCGATAGATGAAGTCATACAGCGAGCTCCTCATTGACGTGACAGAGCGCCTCAAAACGGCGCCAGTGAATAGCGAAATCCGCGTGAACACGGGGAATGTAATGGTGCTGTTCGAAGTTCGAGGCCACGATACGACGAAATTCAGCGGTGTCTTTAACGGCGTTGAGCGCCATCAGCTGGCAGCCGATATTGCCGAGCGTAGAGGCTTCAACCGGCCCGGCGCTGACGTTGACCTGACAGACGTCGGCACACAGCTGGTTAAGGAACTGGTTCTGGCTGCCGCCGCCAACAATATGGATATCTTCCAGCGGCGCGCCCTGTAAATCAGCCAGTTGCAGCGCGATTTTGCGATACAGCATGGCCAGACTGTCGAAAATACAACGCGCCAGTTCGGCCGGTGATTCCGGCACCGGTTCGCCAGCCTGCTGGCAGGCTTCGCGGATGGCATTGACCATCGACGGCGGATTGATAAAGCGGTCTTCGTTCGGATTGATCAGGTAAGTGAACGGGGGAATGTTTTTTGCCAGTGTGATCAGTGAAGGCAAATCCTGAATCCCCAGTTCCCGGCAAACCCGCTGGAACAGCCACAGCCCCATAATGTTGCGCAGCACCCGATAACTGTCGTTGATGCCGCCTTCATTGGTGATGTTGTCGTGCAGCGCCTTCGTCTGATTAAACGCTTTCGGACTTTCGATGCCCATCAGCGACCAGGTGCCGGAGCTGAGATAGGCGCTGTGCGGGCCGGTCAGCGGTGCGGCGACCACGGCGCTGGCGGTATCATGCGAAGCGACGCTGATAACCGGCACGCTGCGCCCGCGCGGGCTGTGCCAGACTCCCTTTGAGTTTCCCGGTTGCGTCGGTTTTTGCAGCCAGCGGCGTGGAACACCCGCCAGTTTCAGCAGATCCTTATCCCAGTCACCGGTGGTGATATTCAGCATTTGCGTGGTGCTGGCGTTGGTATATTCCCAGTTCAGCGCGCCCGTCAGGCGGTAATGGAAATAGTCGGGGATCATCAGCAGATGTGCGGCTGTGTTCACGACTTCGGGCTGTTGTTCGGTCAGCGCCCGTAACTGATAAAGCGTGTTGAACGGCATAAACTGGATGCCGGTTTTCTGATAAATGGTGTGGCGGCCTGCCTGCTTTTCCATCCGCGCCATGACGCCGTCGGTGCGGCTGTCGCGATAGGCCACGGCTAAACCCACCCGCTGGCCCTGTTCGTCGAGCAGCACGTAATCCACCCCCCAGGTATCGATGCCAATACCATCGAGCGGGACGCCGGAAGAATCCAGACGGTTCAGTCCTTCCAGAATGTGCTTCTCAAGGTCATCCAGATCCCAGGTATCGTGGCCGTCAACGTGCTTCAGAGTATTTGGAAAACGGTGAATTTCTGTCAGCGTCAGCGTTGCGGCTGAATCGGGATCCTGGCGGGTAAACGTGGCCAGCATTACACGGCCGCTGGAGGCACCGAGGTCAATAGCGGCAAGATGGTGAGTTCTCATAGCGGCCATTCCTTGTTGAATATGCTGGCCAGTGTAGGGGACGTGGGGCGGGGGCACCTTCCGGTGATTGCCACGGGTTTTAACCGGATGGCAGCATTAAAAAGGTAGATGCGAGGCAGATCACAGTTCAGCCCAAAGACCTGCTGACGGCGGTGATGAAAACGGCAGGTAACGCGAACACAGCGATTGTGATCCTCGCCGCAGATCTGCATCACCACAGGTCGAATCTTGAAAAAATGACCGTTTATGCCGTTTTTAGCGCCGCGGTTTGAAGGTAAGACGGCGTGGCACAGGGTAGGGTGGGTTCCCCGAAGCACATGAATGTCTAAACCGGAGGCGATCCAATGACGTTACTGAAGGGTGATGATTATTTTGCGGCACCTGAGCTGACGGTGACCGTTGAGCGACGTCTTCCGCAAAGTGTATTCCCGGAGCACTACCACGATTTTCACGAGATTATGCTGGTGGAAAGCGGCTCCGGCGTGCACATCTTTAATGACAATCCCTATACGCTGACGGCCGGCACCGTGTGTTTTGTGCGCGCAAGTGATCACCATTTGTTTGAAAACGTGGAGAATCTGCGGCTCACCAACGTCCTTTTCCGTTCGCCAAAAGCATTCCGTTTTATTCAGGACGTCGGCCATTTTCTGCCACAGGAGCATCATTATCAGGCGCAGATCCACTGGCAACTCAGCCCGCACGTGGTCGTGCAGGTGCTGGAGTGTATAGCGCAGCTGGAAGCGCTGCCGGACAGCATTGAAATGGAGCATATCGCCACGCGTGAAAGCCTGTTCCTGCAGTTGCTGATCCTGCTTTATCAGGATTGTTTCCAGCCACAATTGCGAGACACCTCTGAAAACAAAGTCAATCAACTGTTGCAATGGCTCCAGTCACATTACAGTGAAGAAGTTAACTGGACTGAAGCCGCAGACCGTTTTTCTCTGGCGCTGCGCACCCTGCACCGGCAGATGAAGCATTACACCGGCCTGACGCCACAACGGTATCTCAACCGTCTGCGTTTGCTGGAGGCGCGCCGTCGTTTACATCACAGCGATCAGAGCATTACCGATATCGCCTATGCCTGCGGGTTCAGTGACAGTAACCATTTTTCGACGCAGTTCCGTCGGGAATTTTCGGTGTCGCCAAAACTCATGCGTGACCAGTTACGTTAAGCGGCACCTCTCGCGGCCTCAGGAATTATCTGCCTGAGCCGCCTCGTTTATTTTGTGGTCAAACGGGTTGAGATTGCTGCTATGTCGCTGAAACTGAATAAAAATGATTTCTTTCTGACCGGAATGAATTCCGTCGTGGTGGCAGAGCGCCATCCTCAGGCGGATTTTCCCAGTCACGACCACGATTTTGACGAGCTGGTGATTGTCTGGCGCGGCAATGGTGTCCACATCTGGAACGATATCCCTTATCCCATCACCTGCGGCGATCTGTTTTATATCAACGCCAAAGACCGACACAGCTATGAATCCGTCAATATGCTGGCCCTGGATAACGTGTTGTATTGCCGTGAGCGTTTCGGGCTGGCGGCCGACTGGGCGCACCTGTTGCCCGGCGAAAGTGTCAGTCAGGAACAGCGTTACTGGCGGCTGAGTACGCTGGGCATGTCGGTGCTGCGCGATAAAGTCGATGAGCTGGCGAAAGAGTGCATGAAATCTGAGGCGCTGTCGGTGCAACTCAGTGAGGCTTTGCTTATGCAGCTGGCGCTGTTGCTGCTGCGCTTTCGTCATCAGCCCGACAGCGGCGTGCTGCCGGATGCCCATCAGCTGGATTTATTGCTGATGGCGCTGCGGGCAGGTATTTCAGCCCCTTTCCATCTGGAAACGTTTTGCCGTCAGCATCAGCTCAATCCCCGCGCTCTGCGCGCTTTGTTCAAGCAGCATACCGGCATGAGTGTGACCCATTACCTGCGCCAGTTGCGGATTTGCCGGGCGATGAGTTTGCTGCGTTATGGCAACATGGCGATAAGCGATGTGGCTGCGGAATGCGGCTTTGATGACAGTAATTACTTTTCGGTGGTGTTTAACCGCGCCTGTGGCGTTTCGCCGCGTGATTACCGGCAACGCTTTACCGGCCATGTAGTCAAATCGCCGGAAGGGGAATACGCCGAGGTAAACCGCCTCTGAAGGCCGATGATAAGCATGTTAAAACAATAAATTAGGATGGCGTGTCGGTGAGGCGTTCACGGTTTAATGGCGGGAAGATCAGCAGAGGTTTGGCAGGTGTATAGTGCTATAGGATTATCTTTATGTTTCATTTTTTTCTGAAACTCAGAAAAGCATTCTGAGTCATTGAACAATACAAACAGAATTGAAAATCACCTCTCTCCAGACATTAATTAGAATAAAGCGATGATTTACTTTTCTATGGTCCTCTTTTATCTGCTGCGGATATGAATGGTTATGCATTAAAGATGAATGCCTGCCCAAAGCTGATAAATTTGAGTGGGCAGGAAAGTCAAAGGGATAACATTAATAACAATAAGCGTATTGTTATTAATGTTACTTTCAGGCCATTTTCTCTTCACTCAACGTCTGCTGTTGTTCAGTCACTTCCCAGGCATAAAGTATTTTATTGCGGCCACTGTTTTTAGCGTTATACAGCGAGACATCAGCCTGACTGAGAGCATTATTAAAATCTCCCTCTTCCAGCGCGGCCAGCCCTGCGCTCACCGTGACATGGGTGGATACCTCGGCGTTAAACAGATGCGGAATATTCAGACCCAGCACTTTATTTTGGATCCGCTCGGCCATGCGGATGGCGTGTTCCTGTTTAACGTTAGACATCAGCACCAGAAACTCTTCCCCGCCGTAGCGGACGACCACATCGCGCGAACGCACGGCGTCGCGAATGGCTGCGGAGACCCTGACCAGCGCCTGATCGCCCATGCTGTGGCCGTAATTGTCGTTGTAAGCTTTAAAGTGATCGATATCGAGCAACATCACATAATGACCCGAGGCCTGACTCAGCAGGCCTTCCAGCTTATTCTGTAACCCGCGCCGGTTGTACAGGCCGGTCAGTGGATCAAGCATACTGAGATCGCTGAATTTTTCCCTTTCGCTGTACAGGTTTGACAGCATCCGGCGGGTAAACTCATCGCTGCGCCGCAGCATCAGATGGTGCAGCCACAACCCAATCAGCGGCAGGGAGACGGAAAACATGATGCGGCCGATGTGCTGAAAATCATCTAAAAAGACCACGCACAGAGTGGAAGGTACCGCGTGGAGGCAAAAAGCGAGAAAATTATCAGACAGCGCAATGGCGCTGATAAAGAAAATACTGAGTAAACTCACCAGAAGGTAGTTTTTATCTAAATGCCCGACTTCTTCAAACCGCAAAGCAATTAACCACGCCCACAGTAATCCGATAATGACAGAGCACATATTCAAATGAGCAGAGTAATTTTTCTTTGTGAAAAAAGAAAATACTAAACCTGCACAGCAGAGTACAAAGATCAGAACCAGCGGGAAAGGAGTGGAAACCGCATTATCCGGCGGATCAACCATAGAAAATAGCGCAGTAGCACTATTTAAAAAAAAGAATAGCAACATAACCAGTCGATGTTTGCTTTTTAGCAACTCATCATAGGAATGAGATATCATCAAATTCACTCTATTTATTGTGTTTGTTGTCTGAATAGATAAAGAATCTTATCGCCCAATGCCGTTAATTAAATCCTTACAGGCAGGCCAATGGTTTTAATGCGTAATTATTAGATTTCTATGAATGTATTTTTCATGCGTATTTTTTAAGGCGTTAAAACTAGCACTTTTGTACGCAGGTGTCACCTCGCCAGGGGCGTGCGCAGCAAATAGATGGTAAATGAGAAAAAATCCTATATGATATTGGTTCTCATTATCATTGTTTGGAGCAGGGTTATGATAGCGGCGATTGTCATGGCATGTGGGATCTGGGCGGTTGTGTGGGTGCTGGGTAAGCGTCTGACCAGCGGCTGGGGCGTTTTATTGCCTTGTGCACTGATGCCGTTGCTGGCGATGGCACATATGACGCTCGATCAGCTCCGCGTACTGGTCGTGGTCGCGATGCTGGTTACCCTGGTGATGCTTTTTCACCGGACATTGCGCCATTACATGTTGTTACCCTCATTTATGGCACTGGCGGGTGGTCTGGCCGCGGTGACGCTGAATTTTAGTCTATAGTCATAAGTGATTGTTATAAAAAAGGAACGAAAAGAGATGAAAAGCAGGAAACACAGTAAAGCCGCAGGGATTTTTTATTTTTTAAAAGCGAGAGAGTTAATGCAGGAAGGAAAAACCGGAGAACAGAATCATGTGGTGCGAAGAGAGGGACTTGAACCCTCACGTCCGTAAGAACACTAACACCTGAAGCTAGCGCGTCTACCAATTCCGCCACCTTCGCACAGATGAATTCTGCTTACTGCTTGATTTATATCACCGATTTGGTGCGAAGGGAGGGACTCGAACCCTCACATCCGAAGGACACTAACACCTGAAGCTAGCGCGTCTACCAATTCCGCCACCATCGCGTACCGTGCCGTGCAATATAAATCTTGTGATTGTATTGGTGCGAAGGGAGGGACTCGAACCCTCACATCCAAAGGACACTAACACCTGAAGCTAGCGCGTCTACCAATTCCGCCACCATCGCGTTCCAATTGATTACTGTGGTGACGCATTCATCAGAATGTCATCAGCAAGTAACACAACCACGGGGGCGAATTCTAGAGATTTTCCCACAGCCGTCAACAGTTATTTCCCCCATTGTGGACGTTTGATGTAAAAAACAGCATATCCGCAGTGAATAGATGAAGAGGTAACATTATCGTCAGGTTAATTGATGTTTTATTCAACAATGCCTGAGGATAACGGCCTGTGAACCGAATGCCTCCCAGGCTATGAAAACAGTGAGATAAGCCAGTCCAGCAGCGCGCGGATCCTCGGTGCCAGAAAGCGTCCGGGCGGGTACATTATGTACAGCGGCATCGGCGGTGGCGGGTACTCCGGCAGCACCTCAATCAGCGTTCCCTGCGCCAGTTCCTGTGCAATGGCCAGTTTCGAAGCCTGAATCAGTCCAAACCCTGCTTTTGCCGCCGCCACGTAGGCATCGGCACCGCTGACGGTCAGGGTGGCGGGGAGCATAATTTTTTCCGTATTGCCGCCAACCCTGAACTCGAGATGCGTTTCGGCCCGCTGATGGGCAAAAAAATAGCCAACCGCCTGATGTGATTGCAGATCGGCCAGCGTCTGAGGTGTGCCGCGTAACGCGAGATAGGCCGGTGAAGCGCAGGTCAGTTGCACCAGATCGGTGAGATGACGCGATTGCAGATTGTCATCTTCCGACGGCCAGGCGCGCAGAACGCAGTCCACGCCCTGATCCAGCAAATTGATGGCATTATCATTAGCGCTGAGGATCAGGTTGATCTGTGGATACCGTTGATAAAATGCACTCAGCGCCGGGATCACCCGTTCGCGTGCCAGCGAGTGCGGCATATCGATGCGCACAATGCCCGAGGGCTGATTTTTGTGATGGGCGAATAACGTATCGGTTTCTTCCAGAGCGGCCAGTAAATGCAGGCAGCGCTGATAATAAATTTTCCCTTCGTCGGTAATTTTCACCTGACGGGTGGTGCGTAAAAACAGCCGGACGCCGAGCCGCTGTTCCAGCCGTTTGAGCGTGGTGCTGACGGTGGCGCGGGGGATGTCGAGGTCTTCCGCCGCGCGGCTGAAACTTTCCAGCTCTGCAATACGGATGAAAATTTTCATAGCCTGAATCTGATCCATATCACTCCCGGCGATGGCTGGTGGCTTTCTATTGTTCGTGAATTCTGAACAGTGTTGCACGTTTACGCGGATTTATCTTTTCCGGCACAACAACCACACTTCATTTCGTCACTCCCCCCCATTCATATCAAAAGGAAAGTCAGATGAAACAACGTCAGCTTGGAAAAAATGGCCCGCTGGTCTCCGCGCTCGGTTTAGGTTGCATGGGTATGAGCGATTTTTACACCACCGGTCAGGACGAAAAAGCGTCACTGGAAACGCTTGAACGGGCGCTCGAACTTGGCGTGACCCTGTTAGATACCGCCGATATGTACGGGCCGCATACCAACGAGGAGTTGCTCGGCCGCTTTCTGAAAGGCCGTCGCGAGAACGTCTTTCTGGCCACCAAATTCGGCATCGTGCGTGATGCTTCCAATCCGCAGGCGCGCGGTACAAACGGCCATCCCGACTACGTGCGTCAATCCGTGGAAGGCAGCCTGAAACGTCTGGGAACCGACGTTATCGATCTCTATTATCAGCACCGCCCCGATCCTGCCGTGCCGGTAGAAGAGACGATCGGCGCGCTGGCGGATCTGGTGCGTGAGGGCAAGATCCGTTATATCGGCCTGAGCGAAGTGTCGGTGAGCATTCTGGAACGTGCGCACAGCGTTCATCCGATCACGGCGCTGCAAACGGAGTATTCGCTGTGGTCGCGGGATGTGGAGGCAGATATTTTACCGGCGTGTGAACGGCTGGGTATTGGATTTGTGCCGTATAGCCCGCTGGGGCGAGGTTTTCTGACCGGTCAAATCCGTTCGATTGACGATCTGGATGCAGACGATTACCGTCGCGACAGCCCGCGTTTTCAGGGGGAGAACTTCGCGAAGAATCTGCAACTGGCGGAGAGAATTGCTGAGCTGGCGCAGGAAAAAGGGATAAAACCGTCGCAGCTGGCGCTGGCCTGGGTATTGTCGCGTGGCGACAACATGGTGCCGATCCCTGGCACCAAACATCGTCATTATCTTGAGGAAAACATCGCCGCGCTTGATGTCTCCCTGAGTGAAGCCGAAATCGCGGCGATCGAAGCAGTATTTCCTTTCCGCGCCGCAGCAGGCGAACGCTACAACGCAGAAATGATGCGCATCCTCAGTGTCTGACTGATTAACGTCTTTTCTTTTTCGAATCGCGCGGCGCACGGCCACGAACGGCTTTATACACTTTGAAGCGGCCGTTTTGGGCCAGCACTTCATGGCTGCCAAAAGCATCATCAAGCAGCGCGGCATAAGGCAGGAAGGCGTTAGCCACAATGCGCAGTTCGCCGCCGATATTCAGATGGCTGATTGCGCCACGGATCAGCTGCTCAGACGCATGCAGGCTGGTTTGCAGCCCTTCATGGAACGGCGGATTGGAAATGATCATATCGAAACGGCCATCAATGTCTGAATAGACGTTGCTGGCAATCACTTCGCCGTCCAGTCCGTTGGCGGCAAGCGTGGCGCGGCTGGCTTCGATAGCGGCTGCGCTCACATCGCTGAGCGTGATTTTCATCTTCGGCGAGTAAGTCGCCAGAACAGAGGCCAAAACGCCTGAACCGCAGGCGATATCCAGAACTTTGCCTTTCACCGGCTCTTCAAACGTGTTGATCAACAGCAGGCTTCCGCTGTCCAGACCTTCACGGCTGAATACGCCCGGCAGGGTTTTGATGGTCACTTCTTCGACCATATATTCATCCCACCAGCCGTCAGCATCAAATTCAGGCTGTTTTTCCAGACGGCCATGATACAAACCACAGCGGCGGGCGCTGTCGATTTTGCTCAGTTCACACAGGCCTTCCAGCGTGGTTTCCGCGCTGCGCACGCCGCTGCGGTTTTCGCCGATGACAAACACGTCGATGCCAACCGGCATCTGCGACAGCAGATTAAACAGCTGGAATTTGGCTTCGAGTTTGCTCTTAGGCCAGTAATAAATCAGCACATCGCAAGGGGCGATAAGATCTGCGTCGGCGAGTAAACCGAACTGTACGTTGTCGCCCAGCGCTTTGCTGAGCATCTGCCCGTGGTGATACATATTGGTGTGGACGCGGACTTCTTCGGCGTCAATTTCAGCAGGCAGGCTGTCTTGTAAGTCGCCGGCGAACAGGACGCGGCGGCCTTCAAATTCTTCGCTATGGCGCAGTATGACTTCACTGGCCGGAGTTAATGCAGACATCAGGATAAGGCTCCTCAGGGTTTGGCCCGCGATTATATACTCTTCGTCCCTGATTGAGTAATCGAGCTTTATTGGCGCATGTTCCGTGTGTTTGCTAGCATAGCCGGGCTTTTCGCACTTCAACGGGCAGGGATCAGGCATGGCATCCAGAAGAGATACGTTGTTACAACAACTGGGCATCACCCAGTGGACGCTGCGTCGGCCTGCGGTTTTACAAGGCGAAGTCGCCGTCAGCCTGCCTGCAGACACCCAATTACTGATTGTCGCAGACGTTCCGCCGGCTGAAGATGATCCGCTGGTGTGCGATGTTCTGCGCAGCCTGGCGCTGACCGGACAGCAGGTTTACCGCCTGACGCCGGAACAGGTGACGATGTTACCTGAAGATACCCGCTGCAACGTCTGGCGACTGGGGGTAAATGAACCTCTGCCGCTCACCGGTACGCAGTTATCCAGCCCGGCTCTGGCCGAGCTTTATCAAGATGCCGGCGCCAAACGCGCGCTGTGGCAGCAGATTTGTGAAAATGAACCCGATTTCTATCCTGACGCCCGCTGATCTTCCCCGCGCATTCCAGATCGAACAGGCCAGCCATGCTTTTCCGTGGACTGAAAATACGCTTGCCAGCAATCAGGGCGAGCGCTATCTGAACCTTAAAATCATGCAGGGTGAAGTGATGGCCGGTTTCGCCATCACTCAAATCGTCCTCGACGAAGCGACGCTGTTCAACATCGCCATCGATCCGGCCTTCCAGCGCCAGGGCTTAGGCCGCACGTTGCTGGAAGAGGTCATACAACAGCTTGAGCAGAAAGACGTTTTCACCCTCTGGCTGGAAGTGCGTGCTTCTAACGCCAAAGCCATTGCGTTGTACGAAAGCCTCGGCTTTAACGAACTCTCTGTTCGCCGCAACTACTATCCTGCCGCCCAGGGGCGTGAAGATGCCATTATGATGGCGCTGCCGCTGGGATAGAGCACAAAAAAACCATTGATTGCCCATCCCGACTAAATCAGTGAAAATAGCCGGCTATAACTTTTATTACCGCTTTGCCTGACGTCTCCTTCTGACGTGATGTGAAATCCTATGCAGGGCGGACCAACCGCAGAAACGTGAAAAACATGTCTCCAAGTGAATACGCCCTTGAAGTGGCTAAGCGCCGCACATTTGCCATCATCTCTCACCCCGATGCCGGTAAAACCACCATTACTGAAAAAGTTCTGTTATTCGGAAACGCGATTCAGACAGCAGGTACGGTAAAAGGCCGTGGCTCGAACAATCACGCCAAATCCGACTGGATGGAAATGGAAAAACAACGTGGTATCTCCATCACCACGTCCGTGATGCAGTTTCCGTATAAAGAGTGTCTGGTTAACCTGCTCGACACCCCGGGGCACGAAGACTTCTCCGAAGATACTTACCGTACCCTGACCGCCGTCGACTGCTGTCTGATGGTGATCGACGCCGCAAAAGGCGTCGAGGATCGTACCCGCAAGCTGATGGAAGTTACCCGTCTGCGTGATACGCCGATCCTGACCTTTATGAACAAACTCGACCGTGATATCCGTGATCCGATGGAAGTCATGGACGAAGTGGAACGTGAGCTGAAAATCGCCTGTTCTCCGATTACCTGGCCGATTGGCTGCGGTAAATTGTTCAAGGGCGTTTACCACCTCTACAAAGATGAAGTCTATCTGTACCAGACCGGTAAGGGTCACACCATTCAGGAAGTCCGCACGGTCAAAGGGTTGAATAACCCTGAGCTGGACGCCGCCGTCGGTGAAGAACTGGCGAAGCAATTGCGTGAAGAGCTGGAGCTGGTGCAGGGCGCATCGCATGAATTCGATCACGAAGCGTTTCTGACCGGTGAACTGACGCCGGTATTCTTCGGTACCGCACTGGGTAACTTCGGCGTTGACCACATGCTTGACGGTCTGGTGGACTGGGCGCCTGCGCCAATGCCACGTAATACTGACGTGCGTGAAGTGAAAGCCGACGATGAAAAATTCACCGGTTTCGTGTTTAAAATTCAGGCCAATATGGATCCTAAACACCGCGACCGTGTGGCGTTTATGCGTGTGGTTTCCGGGCGGTACGAAAAAGGCATGAAACTGCGGCAGGTGCGTACTGGCAAAGACGTGGTGATCTCCGATGCGCTGACCTTCATGGCCGGTGACCGTTCGCATGTGGAAGAGGCCTACCCGGGTGACATCATCGGGCTGCACAACCACGGCACCATTCAGATAGGCGACACCTTTACTCAGGGTGAGAACATGAAGTTCACCGGCATCCCTAACTTTGCCCCTGAAATGTTCCGCCGTATCCGCCTGCGTGATCCGCTGAAACAGAAACAGCTGCTCAAAGGGCTGGTTCAGCTGTCAGAAGAAGGCGCTGTTCAGGTCTTCCGCCCTATTGCCAATAACGATTTGATCGTCGGTGCGGTAGGTGTTCTGCAGTTTGAAGTGGTCGTGGCGCGCCTGAAAAGCGAATACAACGTGGAAGCGATTTATGAATCGGTCAACGTGAGCACCGCCCGCTGGGTCGAATGTGACGACGTGAAGAAATTCGAAGAATTCAAGCGTAAGAACGAAACCAACCTGGCGCTCGATGGCGGTGATAACTTAGCTTATATTGCGCCTACTATGGTGAACCTGAATCTGGCTTCTGAGCGATATCCTGAAGTGAAATTCCGCAAAACCCGCGAGCATTAATTCCTGATTGCGTAGTTTACAACCTGAAGACGGCCATTGCGCCGTCTTTTTTTTGCCCTTTTTTGGCTCAGCGTCACATTTCCTTTCATTCCCGTTTGTGTGTTTTTTCATCTTCCCACCCTGAATTCGCCCATAATTTCTTCGAAATCTTAAGACTTGTCTGCATTCGGCCCCGTAATTGGCGATCGCTCTACTCTTTTGGACATTCTTGACTATATTAAATGTGTGTTCACGAAACAGTGGCGTAAAGCACTGCTTAAAAGTGACGAAGCAGAGTGTTATATCGAAAGGCGATGAAAAGCCCGAATAAAACGACGTACTCTGCTACAAAGGAAGTAAATACAGCAGCAATACAATTTGTTAGAAGGCGTCACCAAAAATGTGGCGTACCGGGTCCAGGCTTAGGGCTCATAAACTGAAAGGAATAAATCGATGAAAAATTCTAAATTTGCCTATTCAATGATGGCCGTTGTTCTGGGTACCGCACTGATGAGCGGTAGCGCACTGGCTGCAAGCACCACTGATAGCGCAGGTGCAAAAATCGATAGCTCCATGAAGAAAGTTGATAACTACATGGGCGATAGCGCCATCACAGCAAAAGTGAAAAGTGCACTGGTGGATGATAAAGCCATCAAAAGCACCGACATCTCTGTTACCACAAATTCTGGTGTGGTTACGCTGAGCGGCTTTGTGGCTTCCCAGTCTGAAGCTGAACAAGCTGTTGCCGCCGCCACCAAAGTTGAAGGCGTGAAATCTGTCAGCGACAAATTGCACACTAAAGACAAAAGCGAACAAAGCGTGAAAGGTTACGCCGGTGACTCTGCTACCACGGCTTCAGTAAAAGCCAAACTGCTGGCAGACGACATCGTTCCTTCACGTAACGTCAAAGTAGAAACCACCGAAGGCGTTGTTCAGCTTTCCGGTTCAGTAAAAGACCAGGCACAGTCTGACCGTGCTGAAAGCGTTGCGAAAACCGTTGATGGCGTGAAAAGCGTTAAAAACGACCTGAAAGTTGCACCATAATTTTCGCAAAACGTGTGTCGTAAGAAGCAGTAAACGGCGTCCGCTCATGGGCAGGGCGCCGGATTTGAATAACATATAATGATATACCGTACCTCCTGCCCATTGTCCGGCACTGAAGGCTTACGCAATAGCGATGTGAACATTTATTTGAAAAATAAGCGTTAGTTTTTGCTAACACTTCCATTTTTCCGACTATCTTTATTAGGTAAGTGATGATTTTTATCTCCGGTATTTGCCGGCTAATAAAGTGTCACCAAGACAAATGTTACACCGAGACTTCAGACCGGAAGTAGGAGTGTCACCTTTTAAACTGGCAAAGTGAATATATAGGGTAAGGAGAAGCTTATGTTTCGTTGGGGCATTATTTTTCTGATCATCGCGTTGATCGCAGCAGCACTGGGTTTTGGTGGTTTGGCTGGTACAGCTGCCTGGGCTGCAAAAATCGTATTCGTAGTGGGTATCATTCTGTTCCTGGTCAGCTTGTTTACCGGTCGTAAACGACTCTGACAATATAACGTTATGAAATCATAACGTTAACAGAAGTCCCTCGTAAGACACCGCATCGCCCTCTTATCTGAACACATTGCCTGACCGCAGTGTTTTCAGAAAAGGGGGCGATGTTTTTTATGTTATGACCCTTCTCATTTATGTGATCCGTTAACAGTAAGTAACGATTTTATCCTCACATCCTGGTAAGAAACTCACCGAAACTGATAAGACGAGGTATGCTCAGAAATGAAGCCTGCCCGTAAAGGCTAATTGTGTGAGGATAATGCGTTGGGATACAGAATACCTGTCACGCTGGGGAATATAGAACCGCTGGCATATAAACCCTACCGGCCGGGCAAGATTGCCCTGGTGTGCGAGGGGGGAGGGCAGAGAGGCATTTTTACCGCCGGTGTGCTGGATGAATTCCAGCGGGCGAATTTCAATCCCTTCGATTTGTACCTCGGAACCTCTGCCGGCGCGCAAAACCTTTCCGCCTTCGTGTGCGGACAACCTGGTTACGCCAGAAGAGTCATTACCCGCTACACCACCAGCCCTGACTTCTTCAATCCGCTGCGCTTTGTGCGCGGCGGGCATCTTATCGATCTCGACTGGCTGGTCGATGAAACCGCAAAAAACATGCCGCTGGCGATGGAAAGCGCGGAAAAGCTGCTGATCGATGGCCGCGAATTTCTGATGTGCGCCTGCCGCAGCGACGATTACACGGCCAGCTATTTTTCACCGACGCGTGAGAACTGGTTGCCGGTGATCAAAGCCTCCAGCGCCATACCCGGTTTTTATCGTATGGGCGTGGATCTGGACGGCATCAGCTATCAGGACGGCGGCATCAGCGACGCTATTCCGGTGGAAGAAGCTTACCGTCGCGGGGCAGATACCATCGTGGTGATCCGCACGGTGCCTTCGGCGATGTTCTACACGCCGCAATGGATGAAGCGTATGGAGCAATGGCTGAGCGAAAGCAGCCTGCAACAACTGGTGCGCATGATGCAGCATCACGAAAACAGCTATCACCGTATTCAGCAGTTCATTGAAAACCCACCGGGCGACGTGCGGATTTTCGAAATCTTCCCGCCGAAACCGCTGGCCAGCCATGCGCTCGGCAGCCGTTTACCTGCTCTCAATCAGGATTATCACCTCGGGCGTCGCTGTGGCCGGTATTTCCTGTCGGCAGCCGCACACTGGCTGTTGCCGCGTGAAAATGAGCGGCCTTATCCGCAGATTATCCCGCGGGCGACCCGGCCTCAGCGCGTGGTGGTGCCGGAGAATGAGCCAGAAAACGTGACACCGCTGGCGGCGGCCGTCAGCACGGTCGAACAAATCGTGCTCGATCCCGCTGTGCTCACCGATATGGTGGCCGATGGCGGCGTCGTGCGTCCGGCGGCTTTTCAGGACAGTCCGCCGGCAGAAATCCGACCGCAAAGCGTCCCGTCTGAGATGCGGTCAGCGGACATTTATCCTGCCAGTGAAGGCGACAAGCTGTGAGTATTCACTTCGTTGATACGCACTGCCATTTCGATTTCCCGCCGTTCACCGGTGCTGAGGCTGAAAGCCTGCATCTGGCACAACAGAGTGGCGTGCGGGACATCATCGTGCCCGCCGTTACCGCCGATCGTTTCCACGGTATTCTCTCGCTGGCAAAAAAATTCCCTCAGCTTTATGCCGCGCTCGGTCTGCATCCTCTGTATATCGCGCAGCATACAGACGAGGATCTGGCGTTACTGGATACCCTGCTCAGCCAGCGCGATCCGCGTGTGGTGGCCGTCGGGGAAATCGGGTTGGATCTGTTTATGGAAACGCCGATGTTTGAGCAACAACAGCGTTTGCTGAAGGCGCAGTTCGCGCTGGCAAAGCGTGAGACGCTGCCGGTGATCCTGCATTCACGGCGCAGTCACGATCAGCTGGCGGCCATGTTACGGCAGGCAAAACTTCCGGCGACTGGTGTGGTACATGGTTTTGCTGGCAGCCTTTCTCAGGCGCAGGCGTTTATCAAACTGGGTTTCGCCATTGGCGTTGGTGGCACCATCAGCTATGCGCGTGCGCAGAAAACCCGTCAGGTGATGGCGCAGTTACCACTTTCCTCATTGTTGCTGGAAACGGATGCGCCGGATATGCCGTTGCAGGGTTTTCAGGGCCAGCCAAATCGCCCGGAACGCGCCGCCGCAGTGTTTGATGTGCTGTGTGAGTTACGCCCGGAACGCCGCGAAGATATCGCCGCCGCGCTGCTGGCGAATACCCGTCGGGTGTTTAATCTTCCTTCTGATTGATGTTCACATTCATCGTTTTGTGATTTAAATAACATTAATTTCTCGTAAAATTCCCCATTAAAATGCCGATCGTGATGTTTTGTAAGTTTTGTTTCCTCTTTAAATGTTATTATTATAACATCACCGGCAAGATTACCGGTCGGTGATCCCCGCGTGTCCACCCGAACTCCGCTTGTCATGAATCGGGTATACACTCTTATATGGGCCGAATACTGAGCATAACGCCGGGTAAATGTGATTCAGATCTCATTTCACCAAGCAACGTTGCAAACGGTTTTCATTTTGTGTGAAATACTGCACACAGGAACCTGATGTGACGTGTTCAAATAGTCACAACGAATTGGCGTCTGCCAATCCAAGCGCGGTGAGAAGGATCTCAGTTGCCACGTAAGCCAGATACAGCGCTTACGCACGCTATCTTCAAGGAACCAAGTCCGCTCGCCAACCGTGCAGAATTCTTCTGCGGCGTTACCCGCCGAAAGGAATTCATGACTGTATGCTCAGTTCTGGCTGGTCGCTGGAATTGAAAATTGTTGGAGAGTTATATGACCGATTTAACCGCCGCAGCACAACGTGCGCTGAACCTGATGGATTTAACCACCCTGAACGAAGACGACACCGATGCAAAAGTGATCGCGCTTTGTCATCAGGCAAAAAGCCCGGCAGGTAACACCGCTGCTGTGTGCATTTACCCTCGTTTTATCCCGATTGCCCGTAAAACCCTGCGCGAGCAAGGTACGCCGGACATCCGTATCGCAACCGTGACCAACTTCCCGCACGGGAACGACGATCTTGAGATTGCGCTGGCTGAAACCCGTGCCGCTATCGCTTACGGCGCAGATGAAGTTGACGTGGTCTTCCCTTACCGCGCGCTGATGGCCGGTAATGAGCAGGTTGGTTTTGAAATGGTGAAACAGTGCAAAGAAGCCTGTGCCGCTGCCAATGTCCTGCTGAAAGTGATCATCGAAACCGGTGAACTGAAACAAGACGCGCTGATCCGTAAAGCATCTGAAATCGCTATCAAAGCGGGTGCTGATTTCATCAAAACCTCTACCGGTAAAGTGCCGGAAAACGCCACGCTGCACAGCGCAGAGCTGATGATGACTGTGATCGCTGAAATGGGCGTCGGCAAAGACGTCGGTTTCAAACCTGCCGGTGGCGTTAAAACCGCTGAAGATGCCGCGCAGTATCTGGCACTGGCCGATCGCCTGCTGGGCCGCGAATGGGCTGACTCACGTCATTTCCGTTTCGGTGCATCCAGCCTGCTGGCAAGCCTGCTGACCACTCTGGGTCACGCCGGTCAGAAAGCCACCAGCAGCTATTGATCACCGGGGCACCGCCCAGGCGGTGCGCATCTGTCGGGGCGTTGCCATGCAGCGCCCGCACAATCAGCGTCCAGATTCTGGCGTTCAGCTCAGGCAGGGGGATACCTTGTTTCTCGCACAAGAAATTATTCGTAAAAAACGTGATGGCCATCCTTTAAGTGACGAAGAAATTCGTTTCTTTGTGAACGGTATTCGCGACAGTCAGGTTTCAGAAGGTCAGATCGCCGCACTGGCAATGACTATTTATTTCAACGACATGACCATGAATGAGCGCGTGTCGCTGACCATGGCGATGCGTGATTCCGGTACGGTACTTAACTGGAAAAGCCTGAACCTGAACGGCCCGATCGTGGATAAACATTCCACCGGTGGCGTGGGTGACGTGACTTCCCTGATGCTCGGCCCGATGGTGGCGGCGTGCGGAGGTTATGTTCCGATGATTTCAGGCCGTGGCCTCGGTCATACCGGCGGTACGCTCGATAAACTCGAAGCCATTCCGGGTTTTGATATTTTCCCGGACGACAGCCGTTTTCGCAGCATTATTCAGGACGTTGGCGTAGCGATCATCGGCCAGACCAGCTCGCTGGCGCCGGCGGATAAACGCTTCTATGCCACCCGTGATATCACCGCGACCGTTGATTCCATACCGCTTATCACCGCGTCAATCCTCGCCAAAAAACTGGCTGAAGGTCTGGACGCGCTGGTCATGGACGTCAAAGTGGGTTCCGGCGCATTTATGCCGACCTATCAGCTGTCCGAAGACTTGGCTCAGTCGATTGCCGATGTGGCGAACGGCGCAGGCTGCAAAACCACCGCGTTGCTGACGGACATGAACCAGGTGCTGGCCTCCAGCGCCGGTAACGCCGTTGAAGTGCGCGAAGCCGTGCGCTTCCTGACCGGCGAATACCGCAATCCGCGTCTGCTTGAAGTGACTATGGCGCTGTGCGTGGAAATGTTGCTGTCCGGTGGTCTGGCAAAAGATGACGCCGATGCCCGCAGCAAACTGCAGGCCGTGCTGGATAACGGCAAAGCCGCAGAGATTTTTGGTCGCATGATTGCGGCGCAAAAAGGGCCGGCTGACTTTATTGAAAATTACGATCGCTATCTGCCGCAGGCAACGCTGAGCAAACCGGTTTACGCCGAGGGCAACGGGATTGTCAGCGCGATGGATACCCGTGCGCTGGGCATGGCCGTGGTGTCACTGGGTGGCGGTCGTCGCCGTGCCAGCGACCCTATCGATTACAGCGTAGGCCTGACGAACATGGCGCAGCTCGGCCAGCAGGTGGATACCCGCCAGCCACTGGCGATGATCCACGCCAACAGCGAAGCTGCCTGGCAGCAGGCTGCCGCAGAAGTGCGTGCCGCCATTGTTCTGAGCGACAGCGCGCCGGAAATTACGCCGGTGGTGTATCGCCGGATCGGCGGCAATGCTTGATTTCAGGCCACATCGCCCCCATTTAAGACTGATCAGGTACGCGGCAGTTCCGCGTGACCCAATGCGTAACCATTCGCAGGAGAGCAAAATGAAACGTACATTTATCATGGTGTTAGACTCATTCGGTATCGGTGCCAGTGAAGATGCCGAACGCTTTGGCGATACAGGCTCTGACACGCTGGGCCATATCGCGGCTGCCTGTGCGCGTGGTGAAGCGGACAAGGGTCGCAAAGGGCCGCTGCATCTGCCAAACCTGACCCGTCTGGGGCTGGCGAAAGCGGCTGAAGAATCTACCGGTAAAATTCCTGACGGCATGGACGGTGATTCCGAAATCACCGGTGCGTATGCCTACGCCAGCGAACTGTCTTCCGGTAAAGACACCCCGTCAGGCCACTGGGAAATCGCCGGTGTGCCTGTGCTGTTTGAATGGGGCTATTTCAGCGACACCACCAATAGCTTCCCGCAGGAGCTGCTGGATAAACTGGTTGAGCGTGGCAATCTGCCGGGCTATCTCGGTAACTGCCACTCCTCCGGCACCGTTGTGCTGGATGATTTAGGCGAAGAGCACATGAAAACCGGCAAGCCGATTTTCTATACCTCCGCCGACTCCGTATTCCAGATCGCCTGCCACGAAGAAACTTTCGGGCTGGATCGTCTGTACGAACTGTGCGAAATCGCCCGTGAAGAGCTGACGGAAGGCGGCTACAACATTGGCCGCGTGATCGCCCGTCCGTTCATTGGCGACAAAGCCGGTAACTTCGAACGTACCGGTAACCGTCACGATCTGGCGGTTGAGCCACCGGCACCGACCATTCTGAAAAAACTGGTTGATGAGAAAGACGGCCATGTGGTGTCTGTCGGTAAAATCGCCGATATCTATGCGCAGGTCGGCATCACCAAAAAAGTGAAAGCCACCGGTCTGGACGCTCTGTTTGACGCCACCATCAAAGAGATGAAAGAAGCGGGCGACAAAACCATCGTCTTCACTAACTTCGTGGATTTCGACTCCTCTTACGGCCACCGCCGTGATGTGCCCGGCTACGCCGCCGCACTGGAACTGTTCGACCGCCGTATGCCGGAACTGCTGGAACTGGTGAAAGAAGATGACATCATTATCTTCACCGCTGACCACGGTTGTGACCCAACCTGGCGCGGGACGGATCATACCCGTGAGCACATTCCGGTGTTAATCTACGGCCCGAAAGTGAAACCGGGCTCATTAGGACACCGTGAAACCTTCGCGGATATCGGTCAGACGGTCGCGAAATACTTCGATCTGTCACCGATGGACTACGGCAAATCCATGCTGTAAGACTTTGCAGATGCGGCCGGCACTGATGCCGGCCGCGTTTTTATGATGAATATGACACCTCGCTGAAAAGGAATAAGAAGATGGCAACTCCACACATTAATGCTGAAATGGGCGACTTCGCTGACGTAGTGCTGATGCCTGGGGATCCGCTGCGCGCCAAGCACATCGCGGAAACTTTCCTTCAGGACGTTAAGCAGGTGAACGACGTGCGTGGCATGTTGGGTTTCACCGGCACTTACAAAGGCCGCAAAATCTCCGTGATGGGCCACGGCATGGGCATTCCTTCGTGCTCTATTTATGCCAAAGAGCTGATCACGGAATTCGGCGTGAAGAAAATCATTCGCGTGGGTTCTTGTGGCGCTGTGCGTGCCGACATCAAACTGCGTGACATCGTTATCGGCATGGGTGCCTGTACCGATTCCAAAGTGAACCGTATGCGTTTTAAAGACCATGACTACGCGGCTATCGCCGATTACGACATGGTGCGCAACGCCGCGGATGCTGCGAAAGCCAAAGGCATCAACGCACGCGTCGGTAACATCTTCTCCGCAGACCTGTTCTACACGCCAGACCCGCAAATGTTCGACGTGATGGAAAAATACGGCATTCTGGGTGTGGAAATGGAAGCCGCCGGTATCTACGGCGTGGCAGCAGAATTCGGTGCAAAAGCGCTGACCATCTGTACCGTTTCCGACCATATCCGTACGCACGAACAGACCACTGCCGCTGAACGTCAGACGACCTTCAACGACATGATTGAAATCGCGCTGGAATCTGTTCTGCTGGGCGATAAAGAATAAATACTGCACATCCTGCAGAACCAAAAACGGGCACCGAAAGGTGCCCGTTTTGCTATGCGCTTTAGGATGGTTTTTTGCTTCTCTGAATTTATATCATCAGGATTTATCGATTTATTTTAATTTTATATCTATGCTATTAGCTATGCACTTTTCTATTCATTACTGAGCTGCTCATGTCTGAACTTGTGGATTTACTGCGTCAGGGCAGCCTGACGGCGAAAGAGATCACAGAACGCCTGCACATCAATCAGTCAACGCTTTCCAGACGGCTGACTAAAACACCTGAAATTGTCAAAATCGGGCAAAGCCGCTCGACCCGCTACATTCTGCCGCGTCCGCTGGATAACCAGTGGCGCTTCCCGTTGTACCAGATTAATGAGGCCGGGAATGCCGGGAATGCCGGCACCTTGTATTCAATCTGGCCGGGTGAAAGTTACGCGGTGGAGACGGTCAGCGGTCAGTCGCTCACTTTTGATGGCCTGCCGTGGTTTATCACCGATATGCGGCCCCAGGGTTTTTTAGGCCGGGCGTGGGGGCGTGATATTAACGCCGCACTGCATTTTCCTGATGACATTAAAAAGTGGACCGAATCTCAGACGCTGGTGGCGCTGGCAAGAGCGGGCGATGACACGGTCGGGAACTTTATCATCGGAGAAACCGCTTATCAGAGATGGTTTCATAAGCAGGACGATATTCCCGTTTCTTGTGAAGACAAAATTCAGGCCTATGAAAATCTGGCGCAGAGAAGTCTGGCCGGAGAGGAGGTCGGCTCATCTGCGGGTGGCGAGCAGCCTAAATTCAGCTGCTACGCAGAACATACCGATCGGGAAGCCTCCCGGGTTTTAGTAAAATTCTCCCCTGCACCAGCCAATGAAAATGCCCGCCGCTGGGGGGATTTGCTGCGTGCGGAAGCCCACGCATTACAGGTACTGCAAAACGTGGGGATCCCGGCTGCGACGGCTGAAATCTTTACCGGAAGACACGGCGAGGTCTTCCTTGAGGTTGAACGGTTTGACCGGAAAGGTGTGCGCGGGCGCTGCGGGATGGTATCGCTTGAAGCCGTTTCGGCAGAATTTGGCGGCGGCAACAGCAACTGGTTTGCGACCGCACAGCAGTTACGCAGGAACAAGATTATTACCGCCCCGACGCTGGAGAAAATTGAGCAAATTTATGCCTTCGGCAAGCTGATTGCCAACAGCGATATGCATCAGGGAAATCTGTCATTTCTCGATCCTGCCATTGATCCTTTAAAACAATCTCTTACGATGTCGCCGGTGTATGACATGTTACCGATGGCTTTTGCGCCGACAAATGCCGGTGCTATGCGTCGTGAAGCCGCGCCGTTAACGCTCGACCCTCTGGTGTCGAAAGCGAAGTGGTTGAATGCGCTGGCATGGGCACAGGAATTCTGGCGGAAAGTGCAAAACGATGCCGCCATCAGTCTTGAGTTTCGTCAACTGGCCAGCGAAATGCTGGCGCAGGTGGAAGGGTTAACTGGGCCTGTTCAGCGGCTGGCCTGAATCACTTTGGTTTGCTGCGTTTCAGGCTGCGGTAAGCGGCCTGTGCGGCTTCTTTGGTTTGCGCTTCGGTCGCGGGTCTGGCCGGGGCCACCCCGGCGTCGGGTTCGGTGAGGTTCAGCGTCGGCGGCGGGCCGAACTCTTCGGGGGTTTCTTCTTCCGGTTCATCATCTTCTTTCACCGGTTTACTGGCCGTCAGCAGGAACGGAGACTGTTGCCAGCGCGAACGGCGGCCCTGCAACAGCGTGCGGGCGAGAATGATGCCGACACCCAGCGCGGCGAGCATCATCAGACGCAGCAGATTGGTGGTGTTATCCACCTGTTTGGACTCCGTAGCCAGTACGTGCGTATCCAGCGTGATGCGTAAAAAGCCGCTCGGCCCGTTCTTATCTTCTATCGGCACCACAATCTGATGATTGAAGTAGCTGCCCGCGCGTTTGCCATCCAGTGACAAGCGGTCGCGAACCGGTACCTGTTCACCGGCATGTGCCACCAGAGTGCCGTCGGATTCGTAAACGCTGGCGTCGAGAATGCGACTTTCATCGGTAAGCTGACTCAAAATAGTGGAAATCTGCGCGATATCCGCGCCATCATTGTCGCTATCCATCAGCGGCGCGAGGGAAAACGCCACCTGTTTGGCCAGCGTTTGTGCCAGTTGCTCGACCTGCGTGGATCGGGCGAGCTGATGCCCGAGGCTGAAATAGGACGCGCCTTGCATAAGAATGACTAACAACGCCAGGCTAATCAATACGATAGCAGCGCGGTGCAGGCGAAATTTGAGTTTGGCCTTTGCCATTCCGTTTCCTTGCGTTTTTCGATGAGTTTAATGTTGCCAGAAGCGCTGGCGATAAGGTAGCTTGATGCGTCGTTTTATCGGCGGCATCTCTGCCTTTTTCTACCGTTTTAGTCACTTATTTTTTAATAATCTACCGGAGTAATCATGCCAAACAGTCTGACCTATTGCGATCTTCCTGCGGAGATCCACCAATGGCCGGGACTTCCCCTTTCATTGAGCGGTGATGAAGTGATGCCGCTGGATTACCGGGCGGGACAAACCGGGTGGCTCCTCTACGGTAGAAAACTCGATAAAATCAGCATTACGCAGTTCCAGCGTCAGTTAGGCCGCGCGTTAGTGATTGTCAGCGCGTGGGCGGTGGAAGGTTATCACGTGGTGCGCCTGGCCGGTTCACTCACCGCTGACGTGCAGAAACTGGCGGAATCCTTCGAATTTGATGTGACTCAGCTGGGCAAAGTGCCTTACCTGCGCGTGCCGGGGCTGCTGGTCATGGACATGGATTCTACCGCGATAGAGATTGAATGCATCGACGAAATTGCCAAACTGGCGGGCGTCGGTGAGCAGGTGTCTGAAGTGACTGAACGCGCCATGCGCGGCGAGCTGGATTTCTCGGCCAGCCTGCGTCAGCGCGTCGCCACGCTCAGGGATGCAGATGCCAGCATTCTGCAACAGGTGCGTGACACGTTGCCGCTGATGCCGGGCCTGACGGTCATGGTGCAGCGTTTACAGGAAGCGGGCTGGCACGTAGCCATCGCGTCCGGCGGTTTTACCTATTATGCGGAATATCTGCGTGACCGCCTGAACCTGGTGGATGTGGCGGCGAACGAGCTGGAAATTCGTGACGGCAAGCTGACAGGCCGCGTGATTGGCCCGATTGTCGATGCGCAATATAAAGCCGACACTCTGCTGAAACTGGCCGAGAAACTGGAAATTCCTCACGAACAAACCATTGCCATTGGCGACGGCGCCAACGATCTGAAAATGATGGCCGTCGCGGGCATGGGGATTGCCTATCACGCTAAACCGAAAGTCTACGAACAGGCGGCAGTGTGCATCCGTCATGCGGATTTGCTTGGCGTGCTGTGTATTCTCAGCGGCAGTCAATCCTGAATACCCGTCATATTTCAGGATGCATGAGATCACTCACCCGAATCTTACTCAGGTAAGCGTATCGGGATGAGTATTCATTATTTAATTGAAGAGGTCAGTTGTGGCAAAAGCAGCAAAACGTGCATTTGTGTGTAATGAATGTGGCGCAGATTATCCGCGCTGGCAAGGGCAGTGTAGTGCCTGTCAGGCCTGGAACAGCATTACTGAAATCCGTTTGGCGGCTTCTCCGACCGTGGCGCGCAACGAGCGCCTGACCGGCTACGCAGGCGATGCGGGCGTCAGCCGCGTGCAGAAACTTTCGGACATCAGCCTCGACGAACTTCCGCGTTTCAGCACCGGTTTTAAAGAGTTCGACCGCGTGCTGGGCGGCGGTGTGGTGCCGGGCAGTGCGATTCTGATTGGCGGTAACCCCGGCGCCGGTAAAAGTACGCTGTTGCTGCAAATTTTGTGTCACCTCAGCGAAAACATGAAAACCCTGTACGTTACCGGTGAGGAATCCCTGCAACAGGTGGCGATGCGCGCGCACCGCCTGGGTTTACCGACGGCGAATATGAACATGTTGTCGGAAACCAGCATTGAGCAAATTTGTGAAATTGCGGATGTCGAAAAGCCGAAGCTGATGGTGATCGACTCCATTCAGGTGATGCACATGGCGGATATCCAGTCGTCGCCCGGCACCGTGGCGCAGGTGCGTGAAACGGCGGCGTATCTGACCCGCTTTGCTAAAACGCGCGGGGTGGCGATCGTGATGGTGGGGCACGTAACCAAAGACGGCTCACTGGCTGGCCCGAAAGTGCTTGAGCACTGTATCGACTGTTCCGTGCTGCTCGACGGCGATGCGGATTCGCGTTTCCGAACCTTGCGCAGCCACAAAAACCGCTTCGGTGCAGTGAATGAGCTCGGTGTTTTTGCCATGACCGAACAGGGTTTGCGCGAAGTCAGTAACCCTTCGGCGATCTTCCTCAGCCGTGGCGATGAAATTACCTCCGGCAGCTCCGTTATGGTGCTGTGGGAAGGCACCCGGCCGCTGCTGGTGGAAGTGCAGGCGCTGGTCGATCATTCGATGATGGGCAATCCGCGTCGCGTGGCGGTAGGGCTGGAGCAGAACCGTCTGGCCATTTTGCTGGCCGTCCTGCACCGTCACGGCGGTTTGCAGATGGCCGATCAGGACGTTTTCGTGAACGTGGTCGGTGGGGTAAAAGTGACTGAAACCAGTGCCGATCTGGCGCTGCTGCTTTCGCTGGTGTCGAGCCTGCGCGATCGTCCTTTGCCGCATGATTTGGTGGTGTTTGGCGAAGTCGGCCTGGCGGGAGAAATTCGTCCGGTGCCGAGCGGCCAGGAACGCATTACCGAAGCGGCAAAGCACGGGTTCAAACGCGCTATTGTTCCGCACGCGAATGTGCCGAAAAAAGTGCCAGCCGGAATGCAGGTGTTTGGGGTCAAAAAACTGGCCGACGCGCTGGCGATCCTCGACGATTTGTAACGGTTTTTGAGTGTGAATCCTGTCCGGCTTTGTGCTATTTTTTGTTTAGTAAAAAAAACATAAGGACAGGGTATGTCTCAGTTCGATTATCTTAAAACCGCCATCAAGCAACAGGGACGCACCTTACAGCAGGTGGCCGAAGCGAGCGGGATGACCAAGGGTTATCTCAGCCAGCTATTGAATGCAAAGATAAAAAGCCCCAGCGCGCAAAAGCTGGAGGCGCTGCACCGCTTCCTTGACCTTGAGTTTCCCCGTCGCGAAAAGAATATCGGCGTGGTGTTCGGCAAGTTTTATCCGCTGCACACCGGCCATATTTATCTGATCCAGCGAGCCTGTAGTCAGGTCGACGAACTGCACATCATCATGGGCTTTGATGAGCCGCGCGATCGCGAGCTGTTTGAGAACAGTTCGATGTCTCAGCAACCGACGGTCAGCGATCGGCTGCGCTGGTTGCTTCAGACCTTCAAATATCAAAAAAACATTCATATTCATGCCTTTAATGAAGAGGGGATGGAGCCGTATCCGCACGGCTGGGATGTCTGGGGGCGCGGTATCAAGGAGTTCATGAGCCAGAAAGGCATTGAACCCAATACCATTTATTCCAGCGAAGAAGGGGATGCGCCGCAGTACCGTGAGCACCTCGGTATTGAAACGGTGCTGATCGACCCGAAACGTTCATTTATGAATATCAGTGGCCGCCAGATCCGTCAGGATCCGTTCCGCTACTGGGATTATATTCCGACGGAAGTGAAGCCATTCTTCGTGCGCACCGTGGCGGTGCTGGGCGGTGAATCCAGTGGAAAATCTACGCTGGTCAATAAGTTAGCCAATATCTTCAATACCACCAGCGCCTGGGAATATGGCCGCGACTATGTTTTCTCCCACCTTGGTGGTGACGAGATGGCGCTGCAATATTCTGATTACGACAAAATCGCGCTCGGCCAGGCGCAGTACATCGATTTCGCGGTGAAATATGCCAACAAGGTCGCGTTTATTGATACCGATTTTCTGACCACGCAGGCGTTTTGTGTAAAGTACGAAGGCCGCGAACACCCGTTTGTGCAGGCGCTGATGGACGAATACAAATTCGATCTGGTGATCCTGCTGGAAAATAATACGCCGTGGGTCGCTGATGGCCTGCGCAGTCTGGGCAGTACGACAGACCGTATGTCTTTTCAAAATCTGCTTATCGATATGCTGAAACAAAACAATGTGGATTACGTTCACGTCGAATCGTCAGATTATGATCAGCGTTTTCTGGAATGTATTGAACTGGTACAGAACATGCTGGCGGCGGATACCAGCCGGTTAAATCAGCCTGCCGGTTCCTGAATCCTTCATCAGCCCTTGTCCTGAAAAATGAAAATGCCTGTTCTGCCGGACAGGCATTTTTTATGGCGCTTATTCCTATAAACATTCTTTTCATGAATGCTTTGGTTAATTTATATATTTTATAATTATCAATAAAGTCATTTAATTACAGCGGGTTATTTTTTTAATCATTCAATTTGTAACAGGGGAAAAGTAAATCCTGAGTGAATTCAAATGATTGAACGCAAATCATTTTTGCCCTCATTGAATACGCATTTTATGCGTAAGTCCCCTCCATGAATAAAAATACAGTGACGGCCGTTGAGTTTTATTTGTCCGATTATACTCATTCATTGTGCCTCTCATTCCGGCAGAGGCTTTTTAAGGTGATCCGAATGAATTTATCATTCAAGCCCTGGGGTATCGCAGTATTGTGCAGCGCAGGCGCGTTTGCGCTCGCCAGCGTGATGTTTATGCAAGGCTGGCTTCCGGTCAGCAGTCAGGCCGATACCACGGTTCCGGCGCCGTCCGCCCCTGTCGCACAACCCGTAACTGCTGCTGTTCCGGCCCCCGCTCCTGCGGCCTTTACTCAGGCCCAGCTTGACCAGTGGGTCGCCCCCGTGGCGCTTTATCCTGACAGCCTGCTTTCACAGGTTTTGATGGCCTCCACTTATCCCACCAACGTCATTCAGGCGGTGCAATGGTCACGCGACCATCCGCAAAGTCAGGGCGACGCCGCCGTCACTCAGGTGGCGAATGAACCCTGGGATCCGAGTGTGAAATCGCTGGTGGCGTTTCCGCAATTGCTGGCGCTGATGGGTGAAGATCCCGCGTGGGTGCAAAATCTCGGTGACGCATTTCTGGCGCAACCGGCCGACGTGATGGACACCGTGCAGAAATTTCGTCAGGTGGCGCAAAAGAGCGGGGCGCTGAAAAGCACGCCGCAGCAGAAAGTCACGGTAAAACCTGCCGCATCAGCCAGCGGAACTACCGTGGTGAAAAGCGCACCGGCGCAACAAACCATCATTATCGAATCTGCTGATCCGCAAGTGGTTTACGTGCCGAGCTACAACCCGAATGTGGTGTATGGCGCATGGCCGACACCGGCTTATCCGCCGGTCTATCTGCCGCCACCGCCGGGCCAGCAGTTCGTGAACGGTGTGGTTTCCGGGGTCGGATTCGGAGTGGGTGTGGCCGCGACCTATGCCATTTTCGGCAGCATCGACTGGGATGACGATCATCACGACGACCACCATGATGATCACCACGACGACGGCCACCATGGCGGTTCGCCGAATAATTACGTCAACGTTAACGTTAATAATTACAACCGCATATCCGGCAATAACAACAATGTGGTGAATCATCCGGGTTCACCAGCCACCGCGGGCTGGCAGCATAATGCCGCTTTCAATAATGGCGTGCCACATCGCACGGCAAACCTGAGCGGGGCCACGCAGAACCGTGCGCTGAATAATGCCGCACAACGTAATAATTACCGTGGTTTTGACGGCAATGCGGTGGGGCGTAACAACGGCGGCGTGCAAAATCAGCCGCTGGATCAACGTCGTCAGCAGGCGGCGTCGGTAATGAATAGCCGTCCGGGATTTACGTCCGGGCAAACGCACGCATCACCCCGTTCGGTGCCGCCAGCAAGACAAGGTGTCGCCTCCGACAGCCATCATATTTCCGGCCGCCAGTTGCCGCAGCATAACTCGCCCTCTCATCCGGCGTTTTCCGGCCAACAGCCGCTGTCTCAGCGCAGCGGGAATCTGCGTCAGGGGGGGGCCATGACGCACAGTTCAGCCTTCAGCGGGAATTCCAGCCGCGGGCCGTCGTGGCAGCAACAACAGGCGCGCGGTGACAGAAGCCGTCACCAGATGCGTGACTCCCTGCCTGAGCGATCTGCCGGTGCGGAAACCCATCATTTTCAGCGGCGCTAACTTTTGAGGAAAGGTAATGAAAATATGTAGCCGTCTTCTGATTTCTGCCGGTGCTCTGATGCTCCCTCTTTGCGTCTTCGCTCAGCAATCTTTTCCGCAGCCGGAGCAGGCTGCTGAGGCACTGGTTGATGCTGTGAGCAGACACGATGATGCCGCTCTGAAGCAACTTCTGGGTGATGACTGGCAGCGCTATCTGCCGCAAAAAGATGTCGATCCTGAAGAAGTCGCCCGATTCCTGCGCGACTGGGAAGTCAGCCATACGATGGTGAAACAGGGCGACGTGGCCCATCTGAACGTCGGCACGGAAAGCTGGCAGTTGCCGATACCGATAAAGCAAACGGCTCAGGGCTGGTCCTTCGATATGGTGGCCGGTGCGGCTGAAATTGCAACGCGGACCATCGGGCGCAACGAGCTTTCCACCCTTCAGGCCGTCGCGGCTTATGCCGATGCGCAGCACGCGTTCCAGCAGAGCGCCGGGCAGTATGCCCAACGGTTTATCAGCACGGACGGGCAGCACGATGGTTTGTACTGGCCGGTAAAAGAGGGCGAAGCACCCAGCCCGCTCGGCCCTGCCTTTGGGGGCGAACAGCCGGGGTCTGACTACCATGGTTATTATTTCCGTATTCTTACCGCGCAGGGTGCCAGCGCCAGCGGCGGGGCTTACAGTTATATCGACAATGGTAAGATGACGAAAGGTTTCGCGCTGATCGCCTGGCCGGTGAGTTACGGGCATACCGGTATCACCAGTTTTATAATTAATCAGCAGGGCGAGGTGTATCAGCAGGATTTAGGGGCAGACACTGATGCCGCGGCGCGGGCGATAGTCGCGTTTGATCCCGATGCCAGATGGCAGAAGGTCGACGACGGAGAATAGCCGCCAGCGTTTCGCGAATATACGCCCAAATAAGAAAGCCGTCACAGAGGTGACGGCTTTTGGTATTTCAGAAGGGCCGGTTTAAAACGCGACGACCACTTTCCCCTGCATGTGTCCATCCAGCACTTTCGCATGCGCCGCTTCGATACTCTCAACGCTCAGCCCGTGAAGCGTATCGCTCAATGTGGTCTGCACTTTCCCTTCATCAACCAGTGCGGCGACCTGCTTCAGGATTTCGCCCTGTTGCGCGATATCCGGGGTGTTGAACATGCTGCGGGTGTACATCAGTTCCCAGTGCAGGGCGGCGCTTTTCAGCTTCAGCGTGTTCATGTCCAGCGGGTGTTCATTTTCGACGATGGTACAGATGTGGCCCATCGGCGCGATCAGATCGGAAATCGACGCCCAGTGTCCGTCGGTATCATTCAGGCAAAGAATGAAATCCACCTGTTTGATACCGTGTTTCGCCAGTTCACCTTTCAGATCTTTGTAATTCACGGTCAGATCCGCACCGCGATCCAGACACCATTTGGCCGACTCGGCACGCGAGGCGGTGGCAATGACTTTCACTTTGCTGCGCAGTGACGCGAACGGGATCGCCAGCGATCCGACACCGCCAGCACCACCGATGATCAGCAGCGTTTTGTCTTCGGAGGCATTCTGAATGTTGAGATGTTCGAACAGCGCTTCCCACGCGGTCAGCGCGGTCAGAGGCATGGCGGCGGCTTCGGCCCAGTTCAGGCTTTTCGGTTTGACGGAAACAATACGTGAGTCGATCAGCTGTTCAGTCGCGTTGCTGCCTGAGCGGGTGATGTCCCCGGCGTACCAGACTTCATCACCGACATTGATGTTTTTCACCGCGCTGCCGACGGCTTTCACAATGCCGCTGGCATCCCAGCCCAGCACTTTTGGCGCGTCCAGACCGCTTTTTTGCACGCCCTTATGCACTTTGGTATCGACCGGATTGATCGACACGGCTTTCACTTCCACCAGCAGGTCGTGATCTTTTGCGACGGGTTGCGGTAATTCGACGGCGATGAAACGGGCCGGATCCTGCGGGTTCACTGCGATTGCTTTTACGGACATCTGAATTTCTCCATTTATTGCTTCGGGTATACAGACAGTCTAGCCCTGATGCGGCAAGCTGATAAGATGGACAATAACTAACAACGTGTTCGTCTCAGGTGAACAATCATGTTTAAACAATTGCAGGACATGGCGCTGTTCGCGCTGGTGGCGGAATGCGGCAGTTTCACTCAGGCAGCCAAACGTGCCGGTTTGCCGAAATCCAGCGTCAGCCAGCGCATCAGCCAGCTGGAGAAATCCGTCGGCCTGCGGTTGCTCAACCGCACCACGCGCCAGCTGAATCTGACCTTCGCCGGGGAACGCTATCTGATCCACTGTCAGGAAATGATGCAGGCCAGCGAAAGGGCGGAACTGGCGATCCGCCGTTTGCGTGATAACCCGAGCGGGCGATTGCGCATCACCAGCCCGGCAGGTCTTGGCGCGACGTTGCTGGCGCGCATGAACGTCGAATTCCAGAAACGTTATCCGGATGTGTCGCTGGAAGTGTCGGTATCCGATGCGATGGTCGATCTGGTGCAGGAAGGGTTCGACATTGCGCTGCGCACCGGCAAACCGCAGGACTCCTCACTGATTGGCCGTGAACTGGGACATTGTCCGCGCTATCTGCTGGCGTCTCCGGCGTACCTTGCCCGGCATCCTGCGCTGGAGTCGCCGCAGCAGCTGGCAGCGCATCATTGCATCGCCCACCGCGCCTGGTCGGAATGGGTGCTACATCGCGGCGATACCTATCACCGCTGGTTACTGCCCTCGGCACATACCACCGACAATTTGCTGTATGCGCGGGAGTGCGCGCTGGCTGGCGCAGGCATCACCCTGTTACCGGCGTTTTTATGTCACAGCGAAGTGGCGGAAGGCACGCTGGTGCGCGTGCTGCCGGCGTGGGAAGCCGAAGGAAATGATTTGTATCTGGTCTATCCGGGGCGAAAACTGAATTCACCGGCGCTGGCCTGTTTTATTGAGTTCATGCTGGAAGAATACGGTTTTGCAAAGAGTTACAGTGAGGCGCTGGCGGGATAGGGGCAGTGGATTGATGGCATAAAAAAAGGCCCGTTTCCGGGCCTCAGAGACATCAGTAAAAAGATTACTTGATGATTTTCTTGTATTTGATGCGCTTCGGCTCTAACGCTTCGGCACCCAACGTACGTTTTTTATATTCTTCGTATTCGGTGAAGTTACCTTCGAAGAATTCGACTTTACCTTCATCCTGATAATCGAGGATGTGGGTCGCGATACGGTCAAGGAACCAGCGGTCATGGGAAATGACCATGGCGCAGCCCGGGAACTCCAGCAAGGCGTTTTCCAGTGCGCGCAGGGTTTCAATGTCGAGATCGTTGGTCGGTTCATCGAGCAGCAACATGTTACCGCCAACCTGCAGCAGTTTAGCCAGATGCAGACGACCACGCTCACCGCCGGACAGTTCGCCGACGCGTTTGCCCTGATCAACACCTTTGAAGTTGAAGCGGCCCACGTAGGCACGGCTTGGCATTTCGGTGGTGCCGATACGCATGATGTCCTGACCGCCGGAGACTTCTTCCCACACGGTTTTGCTGTTGTCCATGGAATCACGGAACTGATCCACGGAGGCCAGTTTCACGGTATCGCCCAGCTCAATCGTGCCGCCGTTCGGTTGTTCCTGACCCGACATCATGCGGAACAGCGTGGATTTACCCGCGCCGTTCGGACCGATGATCCCGACGATCGCGCCTTTCGGCACGGTGAAGGACAAATCGTCGATCAGAACGCGATCGCCGTATGATTTGCTCAGGTTTTTCACTTCAACGACTTTATCGCCCAGGCGCGGACCCGGTGGAATAAACAGTTCGTTGGTTTCGTTACGTTTCTGGTATTCGGTACTGTTCAGCTCTTCAAAGCGTGCCAGACGGGCCTTGCCCTTAGACTGACGGCCTTTCGCGCCCTGACGTACCCATTCCAGCTCTTTCTCGATAGATTTACGACGAGCGGCTTCAGAAGAGGCTTCCTGCGCCAGACGTTCATCTTTCTGTTCCAGCCAGCTGGAGTAGTTACCTTCCCACGGAATACCTTCACCACGGTCAAGCTCAAGGATCCATCCGGCAACGTTATCGAGGAAGTAACGGTCATGCGTGATCGCCACAACGGTGCCTTCGAAGTCGTGCAGGAAGCGTTCCAGCCAGGCCACGGATTCTGCATCCAGGTGGTTGGTCGGTTCGTCGAGCAGCAGCATGTCTGGTTTTTCCAGAAGCAGGCGGCACAATGCCACACGGCGACGTTCACCCCCGGACAGGGTAGCGACTTTAGCATCCCAGTCGGCCAGACGCAGCGCATCGGCGGCGCGTTCCAGCTGGCTGTTCAGGTTGTGGCCGTCATGCGCCTGAATGATCTCTTCCAGACGACCTTGTTCGGCGGCCAGTTTATCGAAATCAGCCTCCGGATCGGCGTACAGCGTGTACACCTCATCAAGGCGTTTTAACGCGCCAACGACTTCAGAAACGGCTTCTTCCACGGACTCACGCACGGTGTGTTCCATGTTCAGTTGCGGTTCCTGCGGCAGATAGCCGATTTTCAGGTCGGGTTGCGGGCGTGCTTCACCTTCGATGTCGGTATCGATACCGGCCATGATGCGCAGCAGCGTGGATTTACCTGAACCGTTCAGACCCAGAACACCGATTTTGGCGCCAGGGAAGAAACTCAGGGAGATGTTCTTAAGAATATGACGCTTCGGCGGAACAACTTTGCCGAGGCGATGCATGGAATATACGTATTGAGCCACGTTGTTTTGAGCCTCTTTCTCTGCGGGCCGTGCGTGTGTGCCGGATCAGAACAGGTTGATCCAACGGGCGCTGCGGCGAATTAAGCCAGCCCCGCCTGACTGCGGCATGACTGATAAGGGTTCCGACCGGCAAGTTTAGCGTGTTTCAGTCGTGTTCCCAACCATCAGCTTCACAGTAAGACGAGAATGTTGCTGGCGCAGTGTCAGGCAGTCAGTATTTAACCGGCAGTCAGGGCGATTTCTCCGGATTCACTGGCGGGGCGCAGAGGGTGAGGGCGGCCAACAAACATACCGGAAGTCAGAATGTCTGTGAGTTTAACCACATGATAAATCGCCTGTTTGTTGTGTGTTTTGACCTTGCGCTTAATATTGCCTTTGTGCGATGCGACGGTTTTTTGTTTGATATTCAGATGCTGTGAAATGTTCAGCGTATCCAGCCCTGACATCCACATTTTCAGAATGCTGAACTCGGTGCGGCTCAGGCTGACCGGAGTGAGATCTAACGGCACCCCGATTTCTATCGCGCGTGAGATTTGCAGGTTGTGGGCGATAAGCTGATAGATAGTGGTCGTGCGGATGGATTTCGACACAATGATGACGTTGTGGCGGATCGGGACATAGTTCTGGTAATTCAGGTTATCTTTGGAAATAAACACAAAAAACAGCGTGCCGGGATGGGCGTTGATCACGGCTTTTAACGCCAGGCCCGCCTGCACATCCGACATAAAGCAGTCTTCATTTACAAAGATGATTTCAGGCGTCAGAGACTTGCAGGCAGTTTGCAGCTCAGTAATGTCCTTTAGCGAAAGAATGTCTTTCTGATGTTGTCCGTTGAGTTGCAAAAGTGACTGCAATGCCAGCTGTGTGTAAAAGCACTTATCTACAATGAGCGATGACATCGTGAGTTACCTATTTTTGGCTCCATGTGGTTCTGCTTGCGCAGAAAGAGCTCGTTTTTATGAAACTGCTGAGGATCTATCGGGTAGTGTCCGGAAAATCGCCGGTGAGCGGGGAAGCTGAAATGGCTGTGCGCCGGGAATACCCTTGGGCAGAGTAATAAGTCGGGGGCGGGTTGATGTAAATCAGTTGTACGGGCTTTGGGATGTATTGTGTGAAATTTGAGACGAAATGAGCGCCGGTGAGGCTGAATTATTTGAATATGTTACTTTTATGACAAAAAAACCGGGCTACAGAATATAGCCCGGCAGGTTGCAGTAAGGTCAGACTTTTTTGCGGATGTAGCGGTTAACCAGCCATTTTTCGATTTCGACGATAATGAAGATCATCGCACCGACCACCAGCGTAATTCCCCAGAATTTCAGTGGCATTGGCACGGTGCCGAACAGGTTGTTCATCACCGGCAGGTAAATCAGCGCCAGCTGCAACACCAGTAATACGCCGGAGACAATCCACAGACCTTTGTTGACGAACACTTCGCGGGTCAGCGGGAAACGGTCCATGACGCGGCAGTTAAACATGTACACCCACTGCGCGGTGACCAGCGTCTGCAACAGCACGGTGCGGATAAGATCGCTGCTGTAGCCACGCGGCTGCATCCAGGCTTCGAGGATAAAGGCGCTGCAGGCGATCAGAATCCCCACGAACGCGATACGCCAGACAGAGTACAGGTCGAGAACGTGCTGACCCGGTGCGCGCGGTGCGCGACGCATCATGCCTTTCTCCGCGGGCTCGAAGGCCAGACCGAAAGAGAGCGTGGTCGAGGTGGCCATGTTCATCCATAAGATCTGCACCGGGGTGAGCGGAATAACCGCGCCGGCCAAAATCGCCAGGATGATCAGCAGCCCCTGCGCGAGGTTAGTCGGTAAAATAAACAGAATGGTTTTCTTGAGGTTGTCGTATACCCGACGCCCTTCTTTCACCGCACTGGCAATCGTCGCAAAGTTGTCATCGGTAAGCACCATGTCAGCCGCTTCTTTGGTGACTTCAGTCCCTTTGATGCCCATCGCGATGCCGACGTCGGCTTGTTTCAGCGCGGGCGCATCGTTCACGCCATCGCCGGTCATGCCCACCACTTCACCGGTATCCTGTAACGCTTTTACCAGACGCAGCTTATGCTCAGGGCTGGTTCGGGCGAAAATATCGTACTGACTGGCGGCAATCGCCAGCTCGGTGTCATCCATGTGCTCCAGCTGGTAGCCGGTGATGGAGTCGCCGCTGTTACCGATGCCAAGCATTTTACCGATAGCCATCGCCGTTTCCTGGTGGTCACCGGTGATCATTTTCACGCGGATCCCGGCCTGCTGGCACTGGGCAATGGCGTCAATCGCTTCGGGACGCGGTGGATCCATCATCCCGGCAATACCGGCGAAGACCAGACCGTCCTGCAAATCATCATGATCCAAATCGCCGTTGATCTCTGGCTCATCTTTAAACGCCGCTGCGACCATGCGCAGACCCTGACGGGCATAGCGCGCCATTTCTTCTTCCCAGTATGCGCGGCGGAAAGGGGTGATGCCGTTTTCAGTCAGCTCAAATTTAGCCAGCGAGAACAGAACATCCGGTGCGCCGGTCAGGAACAGCTGCGTTTTGCCGTCAATGCGTTGCAGGGTAGACATGTATTTGTGTTTGGAATCGAACGGAATTTTATCCAGTGGCTCGACCTTGCCGGTGTTCAGATTCGATTTGGCTGCCAGCACTTTCAGGGCGCCGGACGTGGGCCCGCCGGTGATGCCCCAGTGGCCTTTATCGTCCTGCATCAGCTGGCTGTCGTTACACAGATCCACGGCGGTGATGAAGGTATTGAGCACCGGCGTGTTGATCACATCGACCTGTTTGTGCGTTTGCGCGTCAACGATGCGGCCTTTCGGCTGGTAGCTTTCGCCTTCGACGTTATAGACGCGGTCTGCCAGGATGACGGCCTTGACGGTCATTTCATTCATGGTGAGCGTGCCGGTTTTATCCGAGCAGATCACGGTCATGGAACCCAGGGTTTCGACAGTCGGCAGCTTACGGATAATGGCGTGATTACGCGCCATCGACTGAACGCCCAGGGAGAGAATAATCGAGATAATGGCCGGTAAACCTTCCGGCACCGAGGCGACAGCCAGGCTAATCAGCGACAACAGCAGCTCGCCGAGTGGCATATCACGCAGGATGAAAGCGAAGACGAACAGGAACGCCATCATCAGTAAAATCAGGGCGAAAATGCCTTTGCCCAGTTTGTCGATTTGCTGCAACAGCGGCGTACGCTGCGGCTTAATCGCCGACATCATCTGATTGATGTGGCCGAGTTCGGTGTCTTTACCGGTGGCATAAACCACACCGGACGCGGTACCGCCGCTGATCATCGTGCCGGAGAACAGCAGATTGTGGCGATCGCCAATCATCACTTCGCCATCGATCACATGGGCATTTTTGGTCACAACGGTGGATTCACCGGTGAGGATCGCTTCTTCGACCTGCAGGTTATGGGCGCTGATAATGCGCAGGTCAGCCGGAATTTTGTCGCCGGGACGCAGCTGCACGATATCACCGGGCACAAGCTGGTCGGCATTGATGGTTTGCACCTGTCCGTCGCGCAGCACGACGGCCTGGCTTGAGAGCATATTCTGAATACTTTTCAGTGACTTCTCTGCGCTGTTTTCCTGCAAAAAGCCAATCATCGCGTTGACAACCGCCACGCCGAGGATCACAAAGGTATCGACCCAGTGGCCCATCGTGCCGGTCACCACCGCAGCCGCCAGCAGGATATAAATCAGAACATCATTGAAGTGCGCCAGAAAACGCATCAGCGCGCTATTGGTTTGTTTTTCAGGTAATGCATTCGGCCCGTATTCTTTCAGACGTTCGGTCGCATCCAGCGGGTTCAGACCATTTTCACCGGTACCCAGACGCAACATGGCTTCTTTACCGCTCAGCTGATACCAGGTTTTGTTATCTGGCGGTGCTGAAGAAGAAGGGCTGGCATTCGTTTTTACTGCACTAGATGAATGGTTCATAATGTTTTCCGTAAGCGAGTAAAGGAGTGTCGCTGATTAATTAATTCACCGATGTAATGGCGGAGAATATTAAGACCGCTTTTACAATATGAGTGAGATGATAATTTAATCGTATTTAAGGTTTTTGATCTGAGTTAAGAAATACTTTGTTACGTTCGCTTTTAATATTTTTTTTCAGTAAAAACAAGTAAATATAAATTTTAAGATTATCCGTATTAATGCATTTTCATTTAACAATCGTTTAGGAATTAAATATCAATGTAAATTAGCGTAAATATATCTCAGCTTTGTTATGGGCTTATTATTTATGTGATAGTAAGGAAGCTATCTATTATCATGAATAATCCTAAGAATATTGTTATTCACTCATTAATAATGCGGGTATTACCTCGCGTGAAGTAAAGGTGTGAAGTAAAAACGTCCGGCCACGTCTGGTAACCGCGCACTGCTTGCACCACACTGTGTAAAGTTTGTGATGTCGCGGCGGCATTACTTCAATTTTAAAAATGAATCGATTAGCGTAGGCGAGGTCTGAATAACGCATAACGGTTCCGGCAAGAATTTCAGAGCGTCTGCAGGGCAATTCCTGTGCAGTCTGCGCAGCAAGAAACACAACCCGCGAGGATAAAGGTAAGTATGGTCAAGGTGGACAGATGGCACTCGCTGGCAATGAGCATGTTGCTGGTGACGGTTTCGGGCGTGGCGAAAGCAGATTCCCTCGACGCACAGCGTCAGCATTACATGCAGATTAAACAGGCATGGGACAGCAACCAGATGGATGTCGTCAGTCAACTGATGCCAACGCTGGAAGATTATCCGCTTTATCCCTACCTCGAATACCGTCAGCTGACGCAGGATCTTGGCGAGGCGACGCCTGCCCAGATCAACGCTTTTGTGAAAGCGAACCCGACATTACCGCCTGCGCGCTCGTTGCCTTCTCGTTTCGTCAACGAGCTGGCGCGCCGTCAGGACTGGAACAGCCTGCTTTCTTTCAGCCCGCAGCCACCGAAGCCCGTCGCTGCCCGCTGTAACTACTATTATGCAAAATGGGCGACCGGCGATCAGAAAACGGCCTTCGACGGCGCCAAAGACATCTGGCTGACCGGCACTTCATTGCCGAACACCTGCGATAAACTGTTCAACGTGTGGCAGGGCGCCGGGAATCAAACCGCGCTGACCACATTGCAGCGTATCGGTCTGGCGATGAAGGCCGGGAATACCAACCTGGTTAACTTCCTGGCGAAACAGTTGCCACCGGATTATCAGACCATGCGCGATGCGCTGCTGGCGCTGCAAAACAATCCCAACACGATTGAAAGCTTTGCACGCAGCGTAGGGCCGACCGATTTCACCCGTAACGCGACCAGCATTACGTTCGCCCGTATTGCGCGCGATGATTCAGAAAATGCGCGTTCGATGATCCCGGTGCTGGCACGGTTGCAGAAGATGAGCGACAGCGATCGTCTTGAACTGGAAGAGGCTGTCGCCTGGCGCTACATGGGCAGCGATGTCACCTCCGAACAGGCGGCATGGCGCGATAACGTGATTCTGCGCAGCCATTCCACCACGCTGGTGGAACGTCGCATCCGTATGGCGCTGGCCGCCGGCGACCGTCAGGGCTTAAGCCAGTGGCTGGAACGTTTGCCGCAGGACGCGCTGCAAGAAGACGAATGGCAGTACTGGCGTGCCTCAGTGATGATCGACAAGGGGCAGAAAACGCAGGGCGAGGCGATGCTGCGCACCTTGATGAAAGGGCGTGGTTTCTATCCGATGGCCGCGGCTCAGAAGCTGAATGTCGCGTATCCGATGCAGATTTCCGTTGCCGCCAGACCGGATGCCAGCATTGGCAAATTGCCGGAAGTGGCGCGCGTTCGCGAGCTGATGTACTGGCAGATGGATAATCTGGCGCGCACCGAGTGGAGCTATCTGGTGAGCAGCCGCAGTGAAACTCAGCAGTCGGCGCTGGCACGTTACGCTTTCGAGCAAAAATGGCCGGATCTGAGCGTACAGGCGACCATCACCGGCAAGCTGTGGGATTATCTGGAAGAGCGATTCCCGCTGGCGTGGCCGGATGAATTCCGCCGTGCGACCAATGATAAAGGCATCACGCAAAGTTATGCGATGGCGATTGCGCGTCAGGAAAGTGCGTGGAATCCTAAAGCCCGTTCGCCGGTTGGCGCGGCGGGTCTGATGCAGGTCATGCCTGCCACTGCGCAGCACACGGTGGATATGTTCAGTTTGCAGGGTTACAGCAATCCGGCGCAGTTGCTGGATCCGCAGATGAATATCACCATCGGTACCAGCTATCTGGAATACGTCTATCAGATGTTTGGCCGCAACCGTATTCTTGCGAGCGCTGCTTACAACGCCGGGCCTTCGCGTGTGAATACCTGGCTTGGCAACAGTGCGGGCAGGGTCGATTCTGTCGCCTTTGTCGAAAGCATCCCGTTCTCTGAAACACGCCGATATGTTAAAAATGTGTTGGCATATGATGCGTTTTATCGCTATTTTTTACATCAACCCGCCAAAATATTGACGGATGCCGAATGGCAGAGGCGTTACTGATCGCCGGTGGTCTATGTTAAACTGCCGTACTAGTTCAATAGTATGGCAGCCAAACATGACTCAACGACCGCTCAATGACCCTGCTCTTTCCCAACAAGGCAATGAGGACTGGCAGTGCTTTCTGGCACTGCTACAGCAATCTTTTGCTGAAAATCTGCATCAGGATCTCTTGCAACTGCTGCTGACGCCCGACGAACGTGCGGCGCTCGGCACACGGGTGCGGATTATTCAGGAGCTGATGCGCGGGGAGATGAGCCAGCGGGAGCTGAAGAGTCAGTTAGGTGCGGGGATCGCCACGATTACGCGCGGTTCCAACGGCCTGAAGAATGCGCCGGCACCGCTGAAGGCATGGCTGGGAGAGCAACTGTTGACAGAAGGATCTTCGGCAGACAAAACGGACGACTGATGCGTCCGTTTTGATCGTAAAATTAATGTGTCAGCGATCTTATCTGATAAACCGCATTATGGAAGGGCGCTAAGGCCAGTACCAGCGCCTGATGGTAAACACTGGTGCGGGTCAGTTTCCCTGCTGTAAACACGCCAATGGCACCGCCTTTGCGTTTCACTTCTGCGATACCCGTCAGTTTTTCCATCTCATCCCCCAGTTCACTGCCCTGGTTGATTCCCTGTAAAATGATTTCAGGTAACATCAGGCTGGCTGAGCGGGATTCACCGCGCTGGTGCATGTTCTCAATCACCATCCAGGCGAACGTCATATTGTCTTCGATACCGGCTTCCACGCCGACCCAGAAGTCAGCTTCCGGGCGAACCTGACGTGCGCCGATCACGCGATGACGCGCTCCGGTGCGGGTTTCATTGCTGCCGATGGGCTGATTGGGCACACCACTGTCGACGTCAACACCTTCGATGCGGAATGCCTCAGCGCCGAAAATATCTTCAAAAGCCATGGCGATAGCTTTGATCTTTGCCGGGTTAGTGGTTGCAGCGACAACATGGTACATAGAGTTTTAGCATCCTTTAGCAAATTTCACGCAGTATAACGGAAAACACTCATGTTACAGGTATATCTCGTCCGTCATGGCGAAACAGAATGGAACGCAGCGCGCCGTATTCAGGGGCAGTCAGACAGCCCGCTGACGGAAAAAGGTCTTTTTCAGGCCCGTCAGGTGGCGGAGCGTGTGCGCAACGAAGGCATCACTCACGTTATCACCAGTGATTTGGGGCGTACCCGTCACACCGCACAGATTATCGCTGATGCCTGTGGCTGTGAAGTGATCAACGAACCGCGCCTGCGGGAGTTGCATATGGGCGTACTCGAAGAGCGTATTCTCGATGGTCTGACGGAACAGGAAGAAATCTGGCGTAAGCAGATGGTGGACGGTTCGCCGGAAGGGCGTATTCCACAAGGCGAAACCATGACCGAACTGGCAACCCGGATGCGCGCCGCGCTCGACAGCTGTCTGGATCTGCCTGCGGGCAGCAAGCCTCTGCTGGTCAGCCACGGCATTGCGCTGGGCAGTCTGATCAGTACGATCCTGGGGTTGCCTGCTTATGCTGAGCGTCGTCTGCGGTTGCGTAACTGCTCGCTGTCGCGAGTCGATCATCAGGAAAGCGCCTGGCTGGCGAGTGGCTGGATAGTGGAAACAGCGGGCGATATCTCACATCTGGATCAGCCCGCTTTGGACGAATTACAACGCTAACGCCAGAGGCGTTAGCGGCGGATTGGGATCAGGTAATCACATTCTATTTCGGTCGGCGTCGTACCCGGCGCCCGGCCGTTGGTGTAGAAGCGTTCGATGTCCTGTCCCTTTCTGCGCGTCAGTTTCAGGGTCGGCAGACAGGTGCCGTACAAGGTCAGAATGAATTCCTGCAAATGCTCAGGCGTGCCACTGTAGTGGAACATGGCATATTCCCCTTCCTGTAACACAATCGGCTGACCTTCAACGTTTTCCGGCAAATGATTCGGTTCCAGCGCCGTGGTGTACATGACTTCCTGCTCATCATCCTTTTCCTGACTTGGACGCGAATGGTGCAGACCGTAGAGGACTGGCGGCAGGGTTTTCGCTTCACCAATGTACTGGCGCCAGAAGTGACGGCGCATCTCGTTACGGTACGTGGTAATTTGCTCCAGCGTACAGGCGTAACTCTGCGTCATCCCAATCAGGTGTTGTTCCGGCAGTGAGATATACTCAGGCTGCGGCAGAATGAAAGCACCGAGACGGATCGGCGGACAAATGCCGAACGAATGCCAGTCTTCAGCACGGCGATACAGTGCAGGCGTCTGGGCAAACTGTTTTTTAAAGGCCCGGGTAAACGTTTGTTGAGAGTCAAAACGGTATTGCAGGGCGATATCTAAAATCGGGCGGCTGGTGAGACGAAGTGCGACGGCCGCTTTAGAGAGACGACGTGCGCGTATGTATGCGCCAATAGCGTTATTGGTGACATCTTTAAACATGCGCTGCAGGTGCCACTTGGAATAGCCAGCCTTGGCAGCGACATTGTCGAGTGACAAAGGCTGGTCTAAATGGGTTTCTAACCAGCTAAGAAGGTCACGAATGATTCCTGCTTGATCCATAGATCGTCCTCGTTGAGCTAAGATAAATGCACAGAATGATGGTCGGCATAATAGCAACTTTTTCGAGATAAGACTTCTTAAGAATTTTTTGGCTATCTGTGCTATTCGCGGGTGTTACAGAGTATTTCACTCTGAAAGTGTGAATAAACGCTTTCTGAATGGGGTTTCTATAGAAAACAACGTCATGCTTATGACGTGGAGTAACTTAATGAAAAAGTGTTGGATTTTTGTTTTTGGGATGTTTGTTTTTTGTTCTGGCGCTGCGCATGCAGAGCAGGTGGGGTCGGTGGATACGGTCTTTAAACTGTTCGGTCCGGATCACAAGATCGTGGTCGAGGCCTTTGATGATCCTGATATTAAAAATGTAACCTGTTATATCAGCCGTGCAAAAACCGGCGGTATTAAGGGCGGGCTGGGTCTGGCGGAAGATACTTCTGATGCTGCGATTTCCTGTCAGCAGGTCGGGCCGATTGAACTGAGTGACAAAATTAAACAAGCGAAAGACAAGGGGGAAGTTGTTTTTCAGAAACGGACATCACTGGTGTTTAAAAAGCTTCAGGTGGTTCGGTTCTACGATGAGAAACGCAACGCCCTTATTTATCTGAGCTACTCCGATAAAGTCGTAGATGGTTCGCCGAAAAATGCGCTGAGCGCCGTGCCGATCATTCCCTGGGGGCATCCGGCACCGTAAATCAGGGTGTCATCCTGCGATAGAAAAGGCCAGCTTTCGCTGGCCTTTTACGTTTGATACCTGTGGCAACAGAACGGTTGGCAACCTTCTGTATGCGGGCCGGGGATCAGTCTTCCAGATCACCGCAGAAACGGTAGCCTTCGCCGTGAATGGTGGCGATGATTTCTGGTGTGTCAGGCGTCGCTTCGAAATGCTTACGGATGCGACGGATAGTCACGTCCACCGTACGGTCATGAGGTTTCAGCTCACGGCCAGTCATTTTCTTCAGCAAATCGCCACGGGTTTGGATCTTGCCCGGGTTTTCACAGAAGTGCAGCATGGCGCGGAATTCACTGCGCGGTAATTTGTACTGCTCACCCTGAGGGCTGATCAGTGAACGGCTGTTGATGTCTAATTCCCAGCCATTAAATTTGTAGCTTTCTACCAGACGACGTTCTTCACCGGCAGTACCCAGGTTCATCGTGCGGGAAAGCAGGTTGCGAGCGCGGATGGTCAGCTCACGTGGGTTGAACGGCTTGGTGATGTAATCATCAGCGCCAATTTCAAGACCCAGAATTTTATCAACTTCATTGTCGCGGCCGGTCAGGAACATCAGTGCAACGCTGGCTTGTTCACGCAGTTCGCGTGCCAGCAGCAGGCCATTTTTGCCCGGCAGGTTGATGTCCATGATAACCAGATTGATGTCATTTTCGGACAGGATGTGGTGCATTTCTGCGCCATCATTGGCTTCATGTACCATGTAGCCTTCTGCTTCAAAAATGCTCTTTAACGTATTACGTGTCACTAACTCGTCTTCGACGATCAGAATATGTGGGGTCTGCATGATTGCTACCTAAGATTGCCAACAAATAGAAAATAGGAGTACAGAAGTCCTTGTTATCCCGATGAATTTCGACGGCTTACTGGCCATCTCACTCGTTACATGACTAAAGTACGTAAACGCGTTCTCGATGCAATTTCCATCAACGGCAACAACATCGCAAGCTCGGTCAGGGATTCCACTTTCTGCAGTTCCACGTGGTCCTAAAGCGGCGCATATCCTAACCCTATTAACAGCAATATAACAGCGAGTGCCGAAATTACCACCCAACAAAACTACGGTTTGTTGACATATATCAAGTTCAATTGTAGCACGGTAACAGAAACGTGAAAAACACTTATAAGAATGCACGCTTGAGTCACATTTCGTCCTTTATTGTACACGATTCAGCAATTCATTAAGTTGACCGAGATAAATGCAAAAAATGGATGAGTGAGTATTATATATCCTTATGAAAAATAATGATTTAAATTTTAATAAAGTTTGCTTAACCGCGCCAGCACCTTTTTTTACTGTCAGCTTCGGTTTTCCGATAAAATGGATGAATATATTCCGTCGGCTGTTAAGTTCTTGTGAATAATATAAGCATTGAATAAGGTCTGGCGCAGGGCAAAAATTCATCGCTGAACCACACCCGACATTATCTCTCCCACTCTTTGCGAAGGTACGACATGCAACTTCATATTATTTTGGTTTCACCTGCGCGCCCTGAAAATGTCGGGGCGGCGGCACGAGCCATGAAAACCATGGGCTTCGCATCCTTGCGTATTGTCGACAGCGAAGCGCATCTGAAACCGGAAGCGGGCTGGGTGGCGCATGGTTCGCAGGAGATCCTGCAAAATGCCCTGCATTTCACCACGCTGGCGGAGGCACTGGCCGATATCGATTTTACGGTGGCGACCACTGCCCGCAGCCGTGCGCGGTTCCACTATTACTGCACACCGCCGGAGTTGCTGACGCAGCTGGAAGAAAAAAGTCAGTGGGTGAACCATGCGGCGCTGGTGTTTGGGCGTGAAGATTCAGGCCTGACGAACGAAGAGCTTGAGCTCGCCGACATCCTCACCGGTGTGCCGATGGTGGCTGATTATCCGTCTCTGAATCTCGGGCAGGCGGTGATGGTTTTCTGTTACCAGCTGTCGTCACTCAACCAGGTTGCCGCTGCGCGGGCGGAAAATGCCGAGGCAGGGCAGTTGTCTGCCTTGCGTTCGCGGGTGGGCCGATTACTGGAAAACGTCGGGGCTGAAGATGATCAAAAACTGGCCGACTGGGTGCATCAGCGCCTCGGACTTTTGCAGCAGCGGGATGCTGCAATGCTGCACACTTTGCTGCATGACATCGAAAAAAAGCTGAACCAATGATGTGAGGGGTTTATTCTTTACGGTAGTGCAATATTCCGGATAAACTGAATAATCCTGCTATTTGAACTGGAATTTGCTTTACGCGCAGCGGATTGTTCATTTTGTTTCGACCGTGACCGTCAGCGTAAAACCAGAAAAAATTTGACTTGTTGTGCCTTATGCTTTAGCTAATAGAGGCAGACAGCGTAAAAACTCTAAGACAGACAGAAGATAAAAATGCGAATCATCAGCCTGAACACAACAATTATTACCACCACCGATACCACAGGTAACGGGGCGGGCTGACGCGTACAGGAAAAAAGAAAAAAGCCCGCACCTAACCAGTGCGGGCTTTTTTTTTAACACTTTAAAACGACGAGCTTCAGGAGAGAATCAGAAATGCGAGTGTTGAAATTTGGCGGGACCTCGGTAGCAAACGCAGAACGCTTCTTGCGGGTTGCGGACATTATGGAAAGCAATGCGCGTCAGGGACAGGTCGCAACGGTATTATCTGCACCTGCCAAAATTACCAACTATCTGGTCGCCATGATTGAGCGAACTGTCGCAGGACAGGACATTCATACCATCATGAGTGATGCAGAAAGCATTTTCGGACAGCTGATCTCGGGTCTGGCGGACGCACAACCGGGCTTTGATCTGGCAAAAGTGAAAGCCTATGTGGATCAGGAATTCGCTCAGCTCAAACAGTTGCTGCACGGCATCACCCTGCTGGGCCAGTGCCCGGACAGCGTCAACGCCTCGATCATCTGTCGTGGCGAAAAACTCTCTATTGCCATCATGGAAGCCGTATTTATTGCCAAAGGCTTTGGCGTCACCGTGATCAATCCGGTTGAGAAGCTGCTCGCACAAGGCCATTACCTTGAATCCACCGTAGATATCAATGAATCCACCCGTCGCATTGCGGCAAGTGCCATTCCCGCTGACCACATTGTGCTGATGGCCGGTTTCACCGCCGGTAACGACAAAGGCGAACTGGTGGTGCTGGGGCGCAACGGCTCTGACTATTCCGCCGCCGTGCTGGCAGCGTGTTTACGCGCTGACTGCTGCGAGATCTGGACCGATGTTGACGGCGTGTATACCTGTGACCCGCGCATTGTGCCCGATGCCCGCCTGCTGAAATCGATGTCGTATCAGGAAGCGATGGAGCTGTCGTACTTTGGTGCGAAAGTGCTCCATCCGCGTACCATCCTGCCTATTGCTCAGTTCCAGATCCCTTGTCTCATCAAAAACACCACTAACCCGCAGGCGCCGGGTACCCTGATTGGCAGTGAAAGCCTTGGCGATAACACGCCGGTGAAAGGCATTACCAACCTGAACAACATGGCGATGATCAACGTGTCCGGGCCGGGTATGAAAGGGATGATCGGCATGGCGGCGCGCGTTTTTGCGGTGATGTCCCGTTCTGGTATTTCCGTTGTGCTGATCACTCAGTCTTCGTCTGAATACAGCATCAGTTTCTGTGTGCCGCAAAATGAGCTGGAACGCGCGCGTAAGGCGCTGGAAGACGAATTCTATCTTGAACTGAAAGACGGCCTGCTTGAGCCGCTCGACGTGATGGAAAAACTGGCGGTGATTTCCGTGGTCGGCGACGGCATGCGGACGCTGCGCGGGATCTCGGCGAAATTCTTCTCTGCGCTGGCGCGTGCCAACATCAATATTGTGGCGATTGCCCAGGGTTCTTCTGAGCGTTCAATTTCTGTTGTCGTCAATAACGACGATGCGACTACCGGTGTGCGTGTCAGCCACCAGATGCTGTTTAACACCGATCAGGTGATCGAAGTGTTCCTGATCGGCGTCGGCGGTGTGGGTGGCGCGTTGATCGAACAGATCCGCCGTCAGCAGGCATGGCTGAAAACCAAACATATCGATCTGCGCGTTTGCGGTATCGCCAATTCCCGCGCATTGCTGACCAACGTTCACGGCATCGCGCTCGACAGCTGGCAGCAGGAGCTGGCCGCGGCGAAAGAGCCGCTGAATCTGGGGCGCCTGATCCGTCTGGTCAAAGAATATCATCTGCTCAATCCGGTGATTGTCGACTGCACGTCCAGCCAGGAAGTGGCCGATCAGTATGCCGATTTCCTGACAGACGGTTTCCACGTTGTCACGCCGAACAAAAAAGCCAACACCTCATCGATGAATTACTACCACCAGTTGCGTAAAGCAGCAGATGGTTCGCGCCGTAAATTCCTGTACGACACCAACGTCGGTGCGGGTTTGCCGGTGATCGAAAACCTGCAAAATCTGCTGAACGCCGGTGACGAACTGCTGCGATTCTCCGGCATCCTTTCCGGTTCGTTATCGTTCATCTTCGGTAAACTGGATGAAGGCATGTCACTGTCTGCGGCGACCTTGCAGGCGAAGGAAATGGGCTATACCGAGCCGGATCCGCGTGATGATCTTTCCGGTATGGACGTTGCCCGTAAGTTGCTGATTCTGGCGCGTGAAGCCGGATACAAGCTGGAGCTGACGGATATCGAGGTGGAATCTGTTTTACCGTCGTCCTTCAATGCAGAAGGCAACGTGAATGAATTTGTGGCGCGTCTGCCGGAACTGGATGCACAATTCGCCAAACGCGTGGCCGAGGCTACCGCAGAGGGCAAGGTACTGCGTTATGTCGGTGCTATCGAAGAGGGGCGTTGCAAAGTGAAAATCGATGCCGTCGATGGTAATGACCCGCTTTATAAAGTAAAAAATGGTGAGAATGCGCTGGCGTTTTATAGTCGCTATTATCAGCCGTTGCCGCTGGTTCTGCGTGGTTACGGTGCCGGTAATGATGTGACGGCAGCAGGTGTGTTTGCCGATCTTTTGCGAACGCTGTCATGGAAGTTAGGAGTTTAATATGGTTAAGGTGTATGCCCCGGCTTCAATTGGGAACGTCAGCGTCGGTTTCGACGTGCTGGGCGCGGCAGTTTCTCCGGTGGACGGTACGCTGCTCGGCGACTGTGTGTCGGTTGAAGCTGCCACAGAATTTAGCCTGAAAAGTGAAGGCAAGTTTGTCTCCAAACTGCCAGACCGCATGGAAGACAACATTGTCTATCAGTGCTGGCAGCGTTTCTGTCAGGAAATCGGCAAGGAAGTGCCGGTGGCGATGACGCTGGAAAAAAACATGCCGATCGGATCCGGTCTGGGTTCCAGCGCATGCTCGGTGGTTGCCGGTCTGATGGCGATGAATGAATTCTGCGGCAAGCCGTTGAGTGAAAACCAGATGCTGTCGCTAATGGGAGAGCTGGAAGGGCGAATTTCCGGCAGCGTACATTTTGACAACGTCGCGCCGTGCTATCTGGGCGGCATTCAGCTGATGCTGGAAGAGCTGGATATCATCAGCCAGAACGTGCCGAGTTTTGACGACTGGCTGTGGGTGATGGCGTATCCGGGGATTAAAGTTTCAACGGCGGAAGCGCGGGCAATCTTACCGGCACAGTATCGCCGCCAGGATTGCATCAGCCATGGCCGTTATCTGGCGGGCTTTATTCACGCCTGCCATGCCCAGCAACCCGCGCTGGCGGCGAAGCTGATGAAAGACGTGATTGCTGAACCGTATCGCACTCGTCTGCTGCCGGGCTTTGCGGAAGCACGCACCGCCGCAGAAGAAATCGGTGCGCTGGCCTGCGGGATTTCCGGTTCCGGCCCGACGCTGTTTGCAGTGTGTAACGACAGCGCCACGGCGAAACGCATGGCTGACTGGCTGCAGGCGCACTATCTGCAAAATGACGAAGGTTTTGTTCATATTTGTCGTCTTGATACCGCGGGCGCGCGGGTATTGGGATAACTCGAAAATTTACTGGGATAACAAATGAAACTGTACAACCTGAAGGATCACAACGAGCAGGTCAGCTTTGCTCAGGCCGTCAAACAAGGTTTAGGAAAACAGCAGGGTTTATTCTTCCCGCTGGATCTGCCTGAATTTGAACTGACCGAAATTGACCGCTTGCTGGAGCTGGATTTCGTCACCCGCAGCAGCCATATTCTTTCTGCTTTCATCGGCGATGAAATCCCTGAAGAAGCGTTACATCAGCGTGTGAAAAACGCGTTTGCCTTCCCGGCGCCGGTCGCCAAAGTGGAAGAAGACATCGCCTGCCTGGAGCTGTTCCACGGCCCGACGCTGGCGTTTAAAGATTTCGGCGGCCGCTTCATGGCGCAGATCCTGACTCAGGTATCTGGCGACCAGCCGGTGACCATTCTGACCGCAACCTCCGGGGATACCGGTGCGGCAGTGGCGCATGCTTTCCACGGTATGAAAAATGTGCGCGTTGTTATTCTGTATCCGCGCGGCAAAATCAGCCCGCTGCAGGAAAAACTGTTCTGTACGCTCGGTGGCAATATTCATACCGTGGCGATTGATGGCGATTTCGATGCCTGTCAGGCGCTGGTCAAGCAGGCCTTTGATGATGAAGAGCTGAAACACGCGCTGAAGCTGAACTCAGCGAACTCCATCAACATCAGCCGTCTGCTGGCGCAGATCTGCTATTACTTCGAGGCCGTTGCCCAATTGCCGCAGGAAGCGCGCAATCAGCTGGTTGTGTCTGTACCAAGCGGTAACTTCGGCGATCTGACCGCCGGTTTGCTGGCGAAATCTCTGGGCCTGCCAATCAAACGCTTTATTGCGGCAACTAACGCCAACGACACGGTGCCACGTTTCCTGTCTAACGGGGAATGGGAACCGAAGAAAACCGTCGCGACGCTGTCGAATGCGATGGACGTCAGCCAGCCTAACAACTGGCCGCGCGTGGAAGAGTTGTACCGCCGCAAGATCTGGCAGCTGAAAGATCTCGGTTTTGGTGCCGTCAGCGATGACACTACCGAAGATGCGATGCGCGAGCTGGCGGACCTCGGTTATATCTCTGAGCCGCACGCCGCCATTGCTTACCGCGTGCTGCGCGATCAGCTGCAACCGGGCGAGTTCGGCCTGTTTATCGGTACCGCGCACCCGGCGAAATTCAAAGAAAGCGTGGAAACGATTTTGGGTCAGGATATCGGCTTGCCGAAAGAACTGGCTGAACGCGCGGATTTACCACTGCTGTCGCATAACCTGCCGGCTGATTTCAGCGAAATGCGTGCGTTCCTGATGGCACTACCTGAATAAAGACGGTGCGTCAGAAAGGCAAAAGCCCTCTTCAGGAGGGCTTTTTTATGTCTGTCATTCAGGGAAATCAGCGTTCAGGGCGGGTAAATACCAGCTCATTGCCCTGTGAACGTGATTCATCAAATGCGTAACCTTCCAGATTGAAATCCTGAAGCTGTTTCGGCTTATCCAGACGCTCTTTGATGATAAACCGGCTCATCAGACCGCGGGCTTTTTTGGCGTAGAAGCTGATGACTTTGTATTTGCCATTTTTTTCATCGAGGAAGACGGGCTTGATGATCTCGCCATCCAGAAGTTTAGGTTTCACCGCTTTGAAATATTCGTCGGAGGCCAGGTTCACCAGCACTTTGCTTTTCTGTTCGCTGAGCAACAGGTTCAGTTTCTCAGTCAGTAAATCGCCCCAGAAAGCATAAAGATTCGTGCCCTGCGGATTTTCCAGGCGGATACCCATTTCCAGACGGTAGGGCATCATCAGATCCAGCGGACGCAGCAGGCCATACAAACCGGACAACATGCGCAGATGTTTCTGGGCAAAATCGAAGTCTTTCTCGCTGAAATCTTCTGCCTGTAAGCCGGTATACACGTCCCCTTTGAAGGCAAGCAGCGCCTGACGCGCATTCTTCGGCGTGAAATCTGGCTGCCAGTCGTTAAACCTTTCCGCGTTCAGATGGGCCAGTTTGTCGCTGATCCCCATCAGGGAAGATATCTGCGCAGGGGACATTTTACGCGCCACGGTGATCAGCTCACTGGATTTATCCAGCAGTTCAGGCTGGGTGTAGCGCGTTGTCGCAAGCGGGCTTTCGTAATCGAGCGTTTTAGCAGGAGAAATAATGGTCAGCATAGTGCGTCCGTTTGGTCAGTGACGGTTCAGATTCAGGAATTTTTCGTTGCACTACTGTAGCAAAAAAGTCAGTGAAATAGCGCGCTGGTGAAAATAACAGCGATAGGGAAAATCAGTTTTGATGCGGATTTTTATCCCAGATACCCGGCTCAAGCTGGCCGCGCAGTTCAGGAAAATGGTTCGGATTAAACACGGGGATTTTCCCCATGCGCTGCTGACGTTCATAGTCTTTCACGACCTTGACGGCAATGCCTGACAGCAACAGCAGGGCGGTCAGATTGAGAAGGGCCATCAGAGCCATGAAGATATCCGCCAGTTTCCATAAGACCTGTAATTCCATCAGGCAGCCGCCGAATACCATCGCAATCACCAGTAAACGAAAAGCCAGTAATTTCCCGCCCCTTTCGCTGCGCACAAAGCCGAGGTTGTTTTCCGCATAGGCGTAATTTCCGCAGATGGAGGTGAAAGCAAACGTAAACACCAGTGCCGCCAGTACGACATTGCTCCAGCCCGGTATCGCAGGAGAAATGGCCTGATGGAGCAGGGCAATTCCGGACGGTGCACCGGGATTTGCGAGCGCGCCGGAGGTCAAAATGATCAGCGCCGTCGCGGTACAAATCACTACCGTATCGATAAATACGGCCAGCATCTGGTTAAAACCCAGCGCCGCCGGATGACTTACCGAGGCCATTGCGGCGGCGTTAGGCGAGGATCCGACACCCGCTTCGCTGGCGAACACACCGCGCTGCATGCCCTGCGTGATGGCCTGCGTCATACCATACGCCAGCGCACCGGAAGCCGCTTCCTGCAAACCAAAGGCGCTTTTGAACACCAGCGCCAGAACCTGCGGCAGTTTTTCCACATGATGACCAATGACCCAGACAGCCAGCAGCAAATAGCCGAGGGCGATGAAGGGCATGAGTTTGTTCGCCAGCCGCGTTATCGCGCTTATGCCGCCAAAAATCAGTATGGCCGTCAGTGCGGCCAGTACGAAGGAGGTGGTCAGCGCGGGCGTGTCTAAAAACCGGGAGGAGGCCTGTGCGATAGCATTGGCCTGCAAGGCGATAAAAATGAATCCGCAGGAAATGACGATCAAAATGGAAAACAGGATGCCCATCCAGCGCATGCCCAGACCTTTCTCCATGTAATCCGCGGGGCCGCCACGGAAACGACCTTTGTTGCCGGGGCTTTTATAAATTTGCGCCAGCGTATTTTCTATCATCCCGGTGGCCATACTGAATACCGCAATCACCCACATCCAGAATATGGCCCCGGGCCCGCCCAGGGTTAGCGCAATCGCCACGCCGGTCAGATTCCCCGTCCCCATTCTTGAGGACATGCTCAGGCAAAATACGCTCCATGCGGACAAGCCCCGGGCGTCGGGATGACGTTTGAACGGTGCGCGGGAAAAGAGATGGCGAAAGCGGCGGAACTGAATAAAGCCGAGGCGGAAGCTGAGATAAATACCGGTGCCTAACAACAGATAAATCAGGATCGAACTCCAGAGAACTGTATCGAAAAATTCCAGTAACTCATTCATGACTTATCCTTGTTTGATTTACCTTTCATCATTTTTATCCACTCCGTGCGTACGCCTCGCTGCGGGAGGGCTAACATACCTTTTTTACGTGACGGGGAATATATTCATTTTGGCTGATTTTGTGTGTTTTGGAAGGTGGGAAAATCCATGATGTTCGTAGCCGAGCATGCCGCGATAAGCGCCTTGCGCCTGGCTTTTTGCATGTTATCATCAGCCAAAGGCAAGGCATGAAAATGCCTATACGAAAACGTCCAAACGATGAGATATGCCAAAATGACCGATAAACTGACTTCCCTACGCCAAATGACTCAGGTTGTTGCTGACACCGGAGATATCGCGGCAATGAAGTTGTACCAGCCGCAGGATGCGACCACCAACCCGTCACTGATCCTCAGCGCTGCGCAAATTCCTGAATACCGTAAACTGATCGACGAAGCAATCGCCTGGGCACGTGACCAGAGCAGCGATCACGATCAGCAGATTACTGATGCCGCTGACAAACTGGCAGTAAACATCGGTCTGGAAATTCTGAAACTGGTCCCTGGCCGCATTTCAACTGAAGTTGATGCTCGTCTGTCTTACGACACCGACGCGAGCGTGGCTAAAGCTAAACGTCTGATCAAACTGTACAACGACGCGGGTATCACTAACGACCGTATCCTGATCAAACTGGCGTCTACCTGGCAGGGCATCCGCGCTGCAGAGAAACTGGAAAAAGAAGGCATCAACTGTAACCTGACGCTGCTGTTCTCCTTCGCTCAGGCTCGTGCTTGTGCAGAAGCGGGCGTCTTCCTGATTTCTCCATTCGTTGGCCGTATTCTCGACTGGTACAAAGCCAATGGCGACAAAAAAGAGTTCGCGCCGAATGAAGATCCGGGCGTTGTGTCTGTGACCGAAATCTACGAATACTACAAACAGCACGGCTACGAGACTGTCGTGATGGGCGCAAGCTTCCGTAACATCGGCGAAATCATCGAACTGGCTGGCTGTGACCGTCTGACCATCGCACCTGCACTGCTGAAAGAGCTGGCAGAAAGCGAAGGCCCGCTGGAGCGCAAACTGTCCTTCTCTGGTGAAACCAAACCACGTCCTGCGCCACTGACTGAAGCTCAGTTCTACTGGGACCACAACCAGGATCCAATGGCGATCGACAAACTGGCTGACGGCATCCGTAAGTTTGCAATCGACCAGGGTAAACTGGAAAAAATGATTTCTGACCTGCTGTAATCAGCACTCAGTTTCAGCAAAAAGCGGCTCATCAGCCGCTTTTTTTATGCCTGCAATAAAACCCTCGGCCGGTTACCGATATACTGAAGCCTGTGACAATGAAGAAAAATGCTGTGGAGAAATAGCATGGATAAATTACGAATTGGGCTGGTATCGGTATCAGATCGCGCGTCGGGCGGTATTTATCAGGATAAAGGCATTCCGGCACTGGAAGCGTGGCTGGAAAAAGCGCTGATCACGACCTATACGCTGGAAAAAAGATTAATCCCCGATGAGCAGCCTTTGATTGAACAGGCGATCAGTGAGCTGGTGGATGAATGCGGTTGTCATCTGGTGCTGACCACCGGCGGAACCGGCCCGGCGCGTCGCGACGTTACGCCAGACGCTACGCTGGCCGTTGCAGACCGTGAGATGCCGGGCTTTGGTGAGCAGATGCGTCAGATCAGTCTGCACTTTGTGCCGACGGCGATTTTATCGCGCCAGGTGGGCGTGATCCGCAAACAGGCACTGATCCTCAATTTACCCGGCCAGCCAAAATCGATTCAGGAAACGCTGGAAGGGCTGAAAGATGCAGAAGGGAAGGTGATTGTGTCCGGCATTTTTGCCAGCGTGCCTTACTGCATCCAGTTGCTTGATGGCCCTTATGTGGAAACGCACGAGGCGGTTGTAGCAGCTTTTCGCCCGAAAAGTGCCCGTCGCGATACAAAAAACTGAATACCATCACTTTATGAAAATATGCTGACGTAAGATTCAGGCTCACTGGTGTGAAAATTATTTGCCGCTATAGTAATGATTACTTTACATGAGGCGGCAAAACCTTTTTCCCCTTCACACTCTGGTGTCACACGGACTCTTATGCAACACGCACAATCGCGCCGGCTGAACCGGCAGGATTTCAAAACGCTGTCCCTGGCTGCGCTGGGCGGCGCCCTCGAATTCTACGACTTCATCATTTTCGTCTTTTTCGCTGCGGTAATCGGCGATCTTTTCTTCCCTGCAGATATGCCCGACTGGCTGCGTCAGGTTCAGACCTTTGGCATTTTCGCCGCCGGTTATCTGGCACGTCCGTTGGGCGGCATTATCATGGCGCACTTCGGCGATTTAGTTGGCCGCAAGCGCATGTTCAGCCTGAGCATTTTACTGATGGCGCTGCCAACGCTGGCCATGGGGATGCTGCCAACCTATGCCTCAATCGGCATCGCTGCACCGTTATTGCTGTTGTTTATGCGCGTTCTGCAGGGCGCGGCGATTGGCGGAGAAGTGCCGGGTGCCTGGGTCTTTGTGGCAGAACACGTTCCGCGTAACCGTATTGGTTTTGCCTGCGGGACGCTGACCGCCGGGCTGACGGCGGGGATCCTGTTAGGTTCTCTGGTGGCAACCCTGCTTAACAGCGCAATGACGCCTGCGGCGATCAGCGACTTTGGCTGGCGAATTCCGTTCTTCCTCGGCGGTATTTTCGGCCTGTTTGCTATGTATCTGCGTCGCTGGTTGCAGGAGACGCCGATCTTCCTTGAGATGAAGGCGCAGAAAACACTGGCAGAAGATCTGCCGCTGAAATCCGTGGTAGTGAATCATAAAAAAGAGATCGTGGTATCGATGCTGATGACCTGGCTTTTGTCGGCGGGCATTGTGGTGATCATTCTGATGACGCCAACCTGGCTGCAAAAGCAATACGGCATTCCGGCTGCGCAGGCGTTACAGGCGAACAGTCTGGCGACCATCGCTTTGACGTTTGGGTGTATCGCGGCGGGCTGGATTGTTGACCGCTTTGGTGCCAGCAAAACCTTTATCGTGGGCAGCCTGTTCCTTGGCATCTGCAGCTGGTCCTTCTACCATTCTGTGGCCGCAGACTCGTCGATGCTCATGGGTATGTACGCACTGGTAGGGTTCAGCGTCGGGATCGTTGGCGCGGTGCCTTATGTGCTGGTTCGCGCATTCCCGGCTGAAGTCCGTTTTACCGGTATTTCATTCTCGTACAATGTGGCTTACGCCATTTTTGGCGGGCTTACACCGATATTTGTCACGTTGATTATGCGCGTGACGCCGATGGCACCGGCGTATTACGTTCTGGCGTTATCGGCGATCGGCTTGCTGACGGGCATCTATTTAACCCGTGATCTCAACAGTGAGGACAAGACACCGGCCGGTTTTGATCAGCGGGTGACATCCGGGCGTTAATGGCAACCGGGTCTTTCGACGGTAAAAAGATCGGTACTATATCGGTACTACACCGATACTATAAAAGCCAAAGGCCCCGCACAAGCGAGGCCTTTTTAGATCGTGCAGAGGGGAATTATGCCCCGGCGGTTACCGCATTCAGTGCGTGACCGTGAGGTTCGCCAATCGGCAAAATGGTACGACCGTATTGTTCGTTGAGTACTTCAGCCATGGCCAGATAGATTGCGCTGGCGCCGCAGAAAATGCCTTCGAAACCGGCAAAGTGCAGTACGGCGGTGTTGCCCGTCATGTTGCCGAAACACAACAATGCGAACAAAATCGTCAGGCTTGCGAAAACAACCTGCAAACCACGGTTGGCTTTCAGGGTGCCGAAAAACATGAATAAGGTGAAAACGCCCCACAGGCCAAGATACGCGCCGAGGAAACTTTCACTGCTGGCATCAGCCATGCCCATACGTGGCAGCATCAGAATGCCCACCAGGCTCAGCCAGAATGCGCCGTAAGAGGTGAACGCCGTGGTGCCAAAGGTGTTTCCCTTTTTGAATTCCATCATGCCGGCCAGAATCTGAATCAGACCGCCATAGAAAATACCCATGCTCACGATCACCGCCGTCAGCGGGAAGAAGCCTGCATTGTGTAAATTCAACAAGATAGTGGTCATACCGAAGCCCATTAACCCGAGCGGGCCTGGATTTGCCAACGTTTTGCTCTGCATAGATCCTCTGAATAAGAAATATTACGAATAGATAACTGGGGGATATCCGCTTGCGAAATGGGTAAAAACCCCACATATCTTCAGAAGCGCGCGGCATCATAAAGAGGTGGCGGCGGGCAAACATTGATCTGGCGTAACAGCAATCGAAGATTTTTTTTCACTTGTCCCCTTGATGCTGCGCTGCATGGCCCCATCTTATTCCCAACCGCAGTTGTTACCGTCGGGAAAGCCGCGATATCGGGCAGTTGAAATCGAACTATTGAAATCGAAAATATTGCCCGCATATACAGTAACAACATGATCGAATATGAATTTTAAGTGGAGACGTTTAAATGGGTAAAATTATTGGGATCGACCTGGGTACTACCAACTCTTGTGTAGCTATTATGGATGGCACTACTGCACGTGTGCTGGAGAATGCTGAAGGCGACCGCACCACTCCTTCCATCATCGCTTATGCGGCAGATGGCGAGACTCTGGTAGGTTCTCCGGCTAAACGTCAGGCTGTGACTAACCCACAGAACACCCTGTTTGCGATTAAGCGCCTGATTGGCCGTCGCTTCCAGGATGAAGAAGTTCAGCGTGACAAAGGCATCATGCCTTACCAGATCGTAGGCTCCGACAACGGTGACGCCTGGATCGACATCAAAGGCCAGAAAATTGCACCTCCGCAGATCTCTGCTGAAGTGCTGAAGAAAATGAAGAAAACCGCTGAAGATTATCTGGGTGAACCCGTTACTGAAGCTGTTATCACCGTACCTGCATACTTCAACGATGCACAGCGTCAGGCAACCAAAGATGCTGGCCGTATCGCAGGTCTGGAAGTAAAACGTATTATCAACGAACCTACCGCAGCGGCACTGGCTTATGGCCTGGATCGCGAAGTCGGTAACCGCACTATCGCGGTATACGACCTGGGTGGTGGTACTTTCGATATTTCCATCATCGAAATTGATGAAGTAGATGGCGAAAAAACCTTCGAAGTTCTGGCAACCAACGGTGACACTCACCTCGGTGGTGAAGACTTCGACAGCCGTCTGATCAACTACCTGGTTGAAGAGTTCAAGAAAGAACAAGGTATGGATCTGCGTAATGATCCGCTGGCGATGCAACGTCTGAAAGAAGCGGCTGAGAAAGCGAAGATTGAATTGTCTTCTGCTCAGCAAACTGACGTGAATCTGCCGTACATCACAGCAGATGCGACCGGTCCTAAGCACATGAACATCAAAGTGACCCGTGCAAAACTGGAATCTTTGGTTGAAGACCTGGTTAACCGTTGTATCGATCCGCTGAAAGTCGCGCTGAAAGACGCAGGTCTGTCAGTGTCTGACATTCAGGACGTGATCCTGGTCGGTGGTCAGACGCGTATGCCAATGGTTCAGAAGAAAGTAGCTGAATTCTTTGGTAAAGAACCACGTAAAGACGTGAACCCGGACGAAGCTGTTGCTATTGGTGCAGCGGTTCAGGGTGGTGTGTTGGCAGGTGATGTGAAAGACGTTCTGCTGCTGGACGTTACTCCGTTGTCACTGGGTATCGAAACCATGGGCAGCGTAATGACGCCGCTTATCACCAAAAACACCACCATCCCGACAAAACACAGCCAGGTGTTCTCTACTGCGGAAGACAACCAGTCTGCAGTGACCATCCATGTGTTGCAGGGTGAGCGTAAACGTTCAAGCGATAACAAATCTCTGGGTCAATTCAACCTGGACGGTATTCAGGCAGCGCCGCGCGGTCAGGCACAGATCGAAGTGACCTTCGACCTTGACGCCGACGGTATCCTGCACGTGTCTGCGAAAGACAAGACTACCGGCCGTGAGCAGAAGATCACCATTAAGGCATCTTCTGGTCTGACGGAAGAAGAAATCCAGAAAATGGTCAATGATGCCGAAGCGAATGCTGAGTCTGACCGTAAGTTCGAAGAACTGGTCCAGACCCGCAATCAGGCGGATCACCTGATCCACGGTACCCGTAAGCAACTGGAAGAAGCCGGCGACAAACTGCCAGCGGAAGACAAAACCGCCGTTGAAGAAGCCCTGCAAGCACTGGAAGTTTCTGCTAAAGGTGAAGACAAGGCTGATATCGAAGCGAAAATCCAGGCGCTGGTACAGGTTTCCGGTAAGCTGATGGAAATGGCTCAGCAGCAGGGTCAGGCTGAAGGCGGCGATAACAGCGCTCAGAAAGATGACGACGTTGTTGACGCTGAATTCGAAGAAGTCAAAGACAAGAAATAATCGCCCTTAAGCGGGCACAGTAAGAGTTCATTACTGAAAACCAGCACGGGCGTCGAGGAAACTCTGCGCCCGTGCACGCATGTTGAGGGTAGGTTAAAGCATGGCGAAGCAAGATTTTTATGAGATTTTAGGCGTATCCAAAACAGCGGATGAGCGTGAAATCAAAAAGGCCTACAAGCGCCTGGCGATGAAGCATCACCCTGACCGCAATCAGGGCGATAAAGCCTCTGAAACTAAATTTAAAGAAATTAAAGAAGCGTATGAAATTCTGACCGATGCGCAAAAGCGTGCGGCCTATGACCAGTACGGTCATGCAGCCTTTGAACAAGGTGGCATGGGCGGCGGTGGTGGCTACGGCGGTGGCGGCGGTGCAGATTTCAGCGACATCTTTGGTGACGTCTTTGGCGACATCTTTGGCGGCGGTCGCCGTCAGCGTGCAAGCCGGGGATCAGACCTGCGTTACAACATGGATCTGACTCTGGAAGAGGCCGTTCGTGGTGTCACCAAAGAAATCCGCATTCCTACGCTGGATGAATGTGACGTCTGCCACGGCAGCGGCGCGAAAGCGGGCAGCTCTCCGGCCACCTGTCCAACCTGCCATGGTGCGGGTCAGGTTCAGATGCGTCAGGGCTTCTTCACCGTGCAGCAGGCGTGTCCGACCTGTCAGGGGCGCGGTAAGGTCATCAAAGATCCTTGCAGCAAATGTCACGGTCATGGCCGCGTAGAGCGTTCGAAAACCTTGTCCGTGAAAATCCCTGCGGGTGTAGACACCGGCGACCGTATCCGTCTTGAAGGCGAAGGCGAAGCGGGCGAGCATGGTGCACCGTCAGGCGATCTGTACGTTCAGGTTCAGGTTAAAGCGCACAAAATCTTTGAGCGTGAAGGCAACAACCTGTACTGCGAAGTGCCCATCAACTTCGCTATGGCTGCACTGGGTGGCGAAATCGAAGTTCCAACGCTCGATGGCCGCGTGAGCCTGAAAATTCCTGCTGAAACGCAAACAGGCAAGATGTTCCGTATGCGCGGACGCGGTGTGAAATCCGTGCGTGGCGGTGCTCAGGGCGATTTAATGTGCCGCGTTGTTGTTGAAACGCCGGTCAGCCTGAGCGACAAACAGAAGCAGTTGCTGCGTGATCTGGAAGAAAGTTTTGGTGGCGTCTCGGGCGAGAAAAACAGCCCGCGCTCTAAAAGCTTCCTGGACGGCGTGAAAAAGTTCTTCGATGATCTGACCCGCTAATCCCGCGCTGATTACAGCGACGGAAAGCCAGACAAAATCCCCGGCAGCGGTTGACGCTCCGGGGATTTTTTTATGGGTCAAAACAGGCAAAAGCCTGAAATCCAATGATTCGTAAAAACCGAGTTATACTGCAGAAATAATCGAATTTTTACGAAGTGAGTCTTTGCGTACAATTCGGTCATTCCATTGTGGCATCCCTTTTGCGCCACGGTTTTTCTACAGGAGAGTCAGAATGTCGAATATTATTCGTCAGTTTTTACGGATGGAAGCCGCCGGAGGAGTGGTGCTGATCGTCGCGGCTATCGTGGCATTGATCATGGCGAACAGCCCGTGGCAGGGGGCTTATCAGGCATTTCTGGATATTCCCGTTACGCTACGTTTTTCAGAACTGCTGATCGATAAACCTCTTTTACTCTGGATCAATGACGGCCTGATGGCGGTGTTTTTCCTGATGATCGGGCTGGAAGTGAAGCGCGAGCTGTGCGAGGGCGCGCTGGCAAATCGTGAACAGGCGCTATTCCCGGCAATTGCCGCTCTGGGCGGAATGATTGTGCCTGCGCTAATCTACTTACTGTTTAACGGTAGTGATGAGATCGCTCGTCAGGGATGGGCCATTCCTGCGGCCACCGATATTGCTTTTGCGCTTGGGGTGATGGCGCTGCTGGGTTCACGTGTACCGACAGGGCTGAAAGTATTTTTACTGGCGCTGGCAATCATTGATGACCTCGGTGCGATCGTCATCATTGCACTGTTTTACAGCCATGATGTCTCTGTGCTGGCGCTGGGGCTGTCCGCGGTCTGCATCGGGGTGTTGGCCTTCATGAACTGGCGGGGAGTGACCAGACTGACGCCTTACCTCGTTGTGGGCGCCGTGTTCTGGGTATGCGTACTTAAGTCTGGCGTACACGCCACCCTGGCAGGAGTGATCCTCGGGTTCCTGATCCCGCTGAACACCAAAGAAAATAAACCATCCCCGGCGCGTCGCCTTGAGCATGGCATTCATCCTTATGTCGCCTGGTTTATTTTGCCTGTCTTTGCTTTTGCCAATGCGGGGATCTCATTGCAGGGTGTATCGGTATCCGGTGCTTTTTCCCTGTTGCCTTTGGGCATCGCTGCCGGATTACTGCTCGGTAAGCCGTTGGGTATCATCCTTTTCAGCGGTGTCGCCCTGAAGTTGGGCGTAACCCGTTTGCCGTCGGGAATTACGTTTAGCCAGATTGCTGCTGTGTCTGTGTTGTGCGGTATCGGTTTCACCATGTCGATTTTTATCGGCTCACTGGCCTTCGCTACACGTGACCCGGCACTGCTGACCTACGCGAAAATGGGCATCCTGATGGGGTCTGTGGCTTCGGCGGTATTAGGTTACTTACTGTTAAGCCGCTCTTTGCCAAAGAAAGCCCTCAAATAATGATGAAGGTGCAGCGCGTCCCGCGGCGTGCTGCGCTTTTATTTTCCAGGAACGGATAAAACATGCCTCATATTAACTACAACCATTTGTATTATTTTTGGCACGTCTGTAAATCAGGTTCTGTCGTCGGAGCCGCAGAGGCCCTGTATCTGACGCCGCAGACCATCACCGGGCAGATAAAATCCCTTGAGGAACGTTTAGGCGGCAAGCTTTTTAAACGTCAGGGGCGCGGTCTGGTGCCGTCTGAGCTGGGACAACTGGTTTATCGCTACGCTGATAAAATGTTCACGCTGAGCCAGGAAATGCTGGATATCGTGAATTATCGCAAAGAGTCGAGTTTGCTGTTTGACGTTGGGGTAGCGGATGCGCTGTCGAAACGGCTGGTCAGTCGCGTGCTGGAAGCCGCCGTACCGGCTAACGCGCAGATTCATCTGCGCTGCTTTGAATCCACCCACGAAATGCTGCTGGAACAACTGAGCCTGCATAAGCTGGATATGATCCTGTCGGACTGTCCGGTGGATTCGACGCAGCAGGAAGGGTTGTTTTCAGTCAAGCTGGGAGAAAGCCCAATCAGTTTCTTTTGCTGCAAACCCCCTGCGGGTTTTGATTTCCCTGCCTGCCTGGAGCAACGTTCTCTGCTGATCCCGGGACGTCGCTCAATGCTGGGGCGCAAGCTGCTCAACTGGTTTAACACGCAGGGTTTGAAAGTGAATATTTTGGGGGAGTTTGACGATGCTGCCCTGATGAAAGCTTTCGGCATGAACAATGACGCGATATTTGTTGCCCCAGCGATTTACTCTTCGACTGAGTTTCAGGACGAGAACATTGTTGAAGTGGGACGTGTCGAGGGGATTCTGGAAGAGTACTACGTGATTTTTGCCGAACGTATGATCCAGCATCCGTCGGTGCAAAGGATTTGCCACACGGATTTTTCAACACTGTTTGAGGGATAGTTCAGGCAAATCTCAACATTCAGGTATAAAAAAACCGGCGTTAGCCGGTTTTTTTATCAAGCATATCAGCGTAATGCAATTATTGCATTGCGTTGATTTGCGCAGTCAGGTTTGACTTATGACGCGCTGCTTTGTTCTTGTGGATCAGGCCTTTACAAGACTGACGATCCACAATTGGTTGCATTTCGTTAAATGCATTTTGTGCAGCAGCTTTGTCGCCTGCTGCAATAGCCGTGTATACCTTCTTGATAAAGGTACGCATCATTGAACGGCGGCTCGCGTTATGCTTACGACGTTTTTCTGACTGTACGGCGCGTTTCTTAGCTGATTTGATATTAGCCAAGGCCAACTCCCAAATATTTTTCTATTGATGAACAATTCAAAGGCCGAGGAATATGCCTTTTCGGTCTTCTGTTGTCAACGGATTTGTGCAAATAAGCGTCGTTTTAAAGTGTGAACTTCAATCGTCGCTTGTTACGTTGTGATGGCGCAGGATTTTAACAGCTTCCGGCATCGGAATACAGTCTTTCGCGAGAAAAATCGACAGGAGAGTGTACAAACTGCCCACGGCGGCCATTAACGCTTTGTTTATGCGAAAAGTCACGCATTCCCTGCACGAAAAGAAAGATTTTCGTCGCCACACACTCATTTGAACCGCAATATCTGCGGTATGCAAGAGAGAATGGTGTGATCCTGCTAATCGCTGGTTAACCTTGGGGGCTGTACAAGGTATAATCCGCCGATTTCCATCTTTATGAGTCAGCATTGGATTTGAGCCAGCTATGGAGCTAATTCGCGGAATACACAATATTCGAGCACGCCATCATGGATGTGTGCTGACTATTGGCAATTTTGATGGTGTACACCGTGGTCACCAGGCCCTGATTGAACAGCTAAAGCTGGAAGGTCAACGTCTGGGGCTGCCGGTGATGGTCATGATATTTGAACCACAGCCGCTGGAACTGTTTGCAGGGGATAAAGCGCCTGCTCGTTTAACCAGCCTGCGTGACAAAGCCAAATATCTGGCTGAGTGCGGCGTGGATTATCTTTTATGTGTGCACTTTGAGCCGCGGTTCGCTGCGCACATGGCACAGGCGTTTGTCTCACAGCTGTTGGTCGAAAAGCTGGGCGTTAAATTCCTGACCGTTGGGGATGACTTCCGCTTTGGTGCCGGTCGTTTGGGCGATTTTGAACTGTTGCAGAAAGCCGGAAAAGAGTATGGCTTTGAAGTGATCAGTACACAGACGTTCCGCGAAGGCGGTAACCGTATCAGCAGCACGGCAATCCGCGATGCGCTGCGTGACGATGACTTAGCACTGGCCGAAAATTTACTGGGCCATCCGTTCAGTATTTCAGGTCGCGTCGTCCACGGTGACAAACTGGGGCGCACGATTGGCTTCCCGACGGCTAACGTGCCGTTAAAACGCGTTGTTTCACCGGTTCGCGGCGTGTATGCCGTGGAAGTTCTTGGCCTGGGCCCGGAACCTTTGCCGGGCGTCGCCAATATTGGTATTCGTCCGACGGTCGGTGGCGTGCGCAAGCAGTTGGAAGTTCACCTGCTCGACACCACATTAGATTTATACGGGCGCCACATTGACGTGGTGCTTCGCGCAAAATTGCGCAATGAACAGCGTTTCTCCTCGCTTGATGCTTTAAAGCAACAAATTGCGAACGATGAGGTGACGGCCCGGGAATTCTTCGGGTTAAAGACACCACGCTAAACTTGTACTGACAGGCGTGTAACAAAGCCTGGAATCCAGCCGAAAACGGAACCGAGAATCTATGAGTGACTACAAGAACACCCTGAATTTGCCGGAAACAGGGTTCCCGATGCGTGGCGATCTGGCCAAGCGTGAACCTGACATGCTGAAAAATTGGTATGACCAGGATCTGTACGGGATTATTCGTGCTGCCAAGAAAGGCAAGAAAACCTTTATTTTGCATGACGGCCCTCCGTATGCGAACGGCAGCATTCATATTGGTCACTCAGTCAACAAAATTCTTAAAGACATGATCGTTAAGTCCAAAGGGCTGGCGGGCTTCGATGCGCCTTATGTACCGGGCTGGGACTGTCATGGTCTGCCAATCGAGCTGAAAGTCGAACAACTGATCGGTAAGCCGGGCGAGAAAGTGACCGCCGCGGAATTCCGTCAGGCGTGCCGTAAATATGCTGCAGAACAGGTTGAAGGTCAGAAGAAAGACTTCATCCGTCTGGGCGTGCTGGGCGACTGGGATCATCCGTACCTGACCATGGACTTCAACACTGAAGCCAACATCATCCGTGCGCTGGGCAAAATCATCGGTAACGGTCACCTGCACAAAGGCGCTAAGCCGGTTCACTGGTGTACAGATTGTGGTTCATCACTGGCTGAAGCCGAAGTGGAGTATTACGACAAAAGCTCCCCTTCTATTGATGTGATGTTCAATGCAACCGATGCGGCTGCGGTGGCGGCGAAATTCGGCGCGACGTCCTTTAACGGCCCGATTTCACTGGTTATCTGGACCACCACGCCGTGGACCATGCCAGCAAACCGTGCGATTTCACTCAACGCTGAGTTCTCCTATCAGCTGGTGCAGATTGACGGCCAGTGCGTGATTCTGGCAACCGATCTGGTTGAAAGCGTCATGAAACGCGCAGGCGTTGCACAATGGACCGTACTGGGCGAGTGCAAAGGTGCCGATCTCGAATTGCTGCGCTTCAAACATCCGTTCCTTGGTTTCGACGTTCCGGCGATCCTCGGTGATCACGTGACCCTCGATGCCGGTACCGGCGCCGTGCACACTGCACCTGGCCATGGCCCGGATGACTTTGTTATCGGCCAGAAATACGGTCTGGAAGTGGCAAACCCGGTGGGGCCGAACGGTTGCTACCTGCCTGGCACATACCCGACGCTGGACGGTAAATTCGTCTTTAAAGCCAACGATCTGATTGTTGAGCTACTGCGTGAAAAAGGCGCATTGCTGCACGTTGAGAAAATCACGCACAGCTATCCGTGCTGCTGGCGTCACAAAACACCGATCATCTTCCGCGCTACGCCACAATGGTTCATCAGCATGGATCAGAAAGGCCTGCGTCAGCAGTCTCTGGAAGAGATCAAAGGCGTGCAGTGGATCCCTGACTGGGGCCAGGCACGCATCGAAAATATGGTCGCTAACCGTCCTGACTGGTGTATTTCCCGTCAGCGTACGTGGGGCGTCCCGATGTCCTTGTTCGTTCATAAAGACACAGAACAACTGCATCCGCGCAGCCTTGAGCTGATGGAAGAAGTCGCGAAGCGTGTTGAAGTGGACGGCATTCAGGCGTGGTGGGATTTGAACCCGGAAGACATTCTGGGTGCTGACGCTGCTGATTACGTGAAGGTGCCGGATACGCTGGACGTCTGGTTTGACTCCGGTTCCACACACTCTTCCGTTGTGGATGTGCGTCCTGAGTTCAACGGTCACGAGCCTGATCTGTATCTGGAAGGTTCTGACCAGCATCGCGGCTGGTTCATGTCTTCACTGATGATTTCCACGGCGATGAAAGGCAAAGCGCCTTACAAGCAAGTGTTGACTCACGGCTTCACCGTCGATGGTCAGGGCCGTAAAATGTCTAAATCCATCGGCAACACCATTGCGCCTCAGGACGTGATGAATAAGCTGGGTGGCGACATTCTGCGTCTGTGGGTTGCGTCTACGGACTACACTGGCGAAATCGCCGTGTCCGATGAAATCCTCAAACGTGCTGCTGATTCTTACCGCCGTATCCGTAACACCGCGCGCTTCCTGCTGGCGAACCTTAACGGTTTCGATCCTGCGTTGCACAGCGTAGCTCCGGAAGAAATGGTCGTACTGGATCGCTGGGCCGTTGGCCGCGCGAAAGCCGCTCAGGAAGAGATCATTGCTGCGTATGAAGCCTATGATTTCCATGGCGTTGTACAACGTCTGATGCAGTTCTGCTCGATCGAAATGGGTTCCTTCTACCTCGATATCATTAAAGATCGCCAGTACACCGCGAAAAGCGACAGCGTTGCCCGCCGCAGCTGCCAGACCGCGCTTTATCATATCTGTGAAGCACTGGTTCGCTGGATGGCACCGATCATGTCCTTCACTGCAGACGAGATCTGGGCTGAATTGCCAGGCAAACGTGAGAAGTTCGTCTTCACCGAAGAGTGGTACGACGGTCTGTTTGGCCTGATCGGTAACGAATCCATGAACGATGCGTTCTGGGATGAGTTGCTGAAAGTTCGTGGCGAAGTGAACAAAGTGATCGAACAGGCTCGTGCAGATAAACGTCTCGGTGGTTCTCTGGAAGCTGCTGTCACCTTGTACGCAGACGACGCGCTGGCCACTGACCTGCGTTCACTGGGCAATGAACTGCGTTTCGTCTTGCTGACCTCCGGTGCGAAAGTCGCAGCGCTGTCAGAAGCCGACGATTCCGCTCAGGCCAGTGAATTGCTTAAAGGCCTGAAGATCGGCCTGGCAAAAGCCGAGGGCGATAAATGCCCGCGCTGCTGGCATTTCACTACCGATATTGGGCAGAACGCGGAACACAGCGACATCTGCGGCCGTTGTGTTACTAACATTGCCGGCGACGGCGAAGAGCGTAAGTTTGCATAATGAGTAAACCTCTCAGTTCTACCGGACTCCGCTGGCTGTGGCTGGCGGTTCTCGTCGTTATCGTCGATCTCGGCAGTAAGTTTATGGTCATGGGGCATTTTCAGCTCGGTGAATCTCTGCCGCTGATCCCGTTCTTTAACCTGACCTACGCCCATAACCCGGGCGCAGCGTTCAGTTTCCTCGCGGATAAAGGCGGCTGGCAGCGCTGGTTCTTTACTGCCATCGCGTTGGTGATTGTGGTCGTTCTGCTGGTACTGATGTATCGCAGCAGCGCGAAACAGCGCATGAATAACATTGCTTTTGCGATGATTATTGGTGGCGCGCTGGGCAACATGTTCGACCGCATGGTGCACGGTTTCGTGATCGACTTTATTGATTTCTACGTGAATGACTGGCATTACCCGATCTTCAACCTGGCCGACAGCTTTATCTGCGTCGGTGCGGTGCTGGTCGTGCTGGAAGGTTTCCTCGCGAAACCGAACGAAGCGACGAAGAGCAAAGGATAAGAAGCATGTCTCAACAGGTGAAACACGACAGCGCCGTACTGGTGCATTTTACGTTAAAGCTGGAAGACGGCTCGACGGCAGAATCTACCCGCGCCAACGGGAAACCTGCGCTGTTTCGCCTCGGCGATGGCAGTTTGTCTGACGCGCTGGAGAATCAGCTTTCAGGGCTGAGTGTCGGGGATAAACATGCGTTTACCCTGTCACCGGAATCTGCATTCGGCACGAAAAGCCCGGATTTGGTTCAGTTCTTCTCGCGCCGTGACTTCCAGGAAACAGGGGTGCCGGATGTCGGCACCATCATGCTGTTCAGTGGTCGTGACGGTAACGAAATGCCGGGTGTGGTGCGCGAAGTGACAGAAGATTCAATCACTGTTGATTTCAACCATCCGCTGGCGGGACAGTACATTGATTTCGATATCGAAGTGCTGGAAATCGACCCGCAACTGGAGGAGAAACATGCAGATATTGCTGGCTAACCCGCGCGGATTTTGTGCGGGCGTTGATCGTGCCATCAGCATTGTGGAACGTGCGCTGGAATTATATGGCGCACCGATTTATGTCCGTCATGAAGTGGTGCACAACCGCTACGTGGTCGACAGCCTGCGTCAGCGCGGCGCGATTTTTATCGAGCAAATCAGTGAAGTGCCCGACGGTTCGATCCTGATTTTCTCCGCCCACGGTGTTTCGCAGGCGGTGCGTGCGCAAGCAAAAGCCCGTGACCTGACCATGCTGTTTGACGCGACCTGTCCGCTGGTGACCAAAGTGCATATGGAAGTGGCACGCGCCAGCCGTAAAGGGACAGAAGCGATACTGATTGGTCACGCCGGTCATCCTGAAGTGGAAGGCACCATGGGCCAGTACAGCAATCCGAAAGGGGGCATGTACCTGGTTGAAGCGCCGGAAGATGTGTACAAATTGCAGGTCAAGGACGAAACCAACCTGTGCTTTATGACGCAAACTACGCTTTCTGTGGATGACACTTCGGCGATCATCGATGCCCTGCGCGATCGCTTCCCGAAAATCATCGGGCCGCGTAAAGACGATATTTGCTACGCAACGACTAACCGTCAGGAAGCCGTGCGAACGCTTGCCGATGGCGCAGATGTGGTGCTGGTGGTGGGGTCGAAAAACTCATCCAACTCCAACCGTCTGGCTGAACTGGCGCAGCGCGTTGGCGTGCCGTCCTATCTGATCGATTCTGCGGCAGATATTCAGGAAAGCTGGCTGAAGGACGCGAAAAGCATTGGTGTGACAGCAGGCGCATCAGCACCGGATATCCTGGTGCAGGATGTGATCAACAAACTAAAAACGTTTGGTGGTCTGGATGTGATTAACATCGAAGGGCGCGAAGAAAATATTGTTTTCGAAGTGCCAAAAGAACTGCGCGTGGATGTGAAACAGATCGACTGATTTTCACAGGTCCCTGCAATAATAAAAAAAACCGGCTCAATCGTGGCCGGTTTTTTATTTTCTGCGTCTGCATCATCGCTGCTTAAGGCTTTTGCAGTTTGAACAGATTCTGCGGTGCGCCAACGGTTGAGGTTTGAACGTGCAATAACGCCCCTTCCAGCGCATGGGGTGCTTCAAGGGTTTTGCGCGCAGAAGTGATGTAAAGCTCAGTCATGTCCGGCCCGCCAAACGTACAGCAACTCGGTTGTGTCACCGGGACAGGGGCGGTGTCCAGAGTCAGTAATTCACCCTGATTGATTTGCTGGCGTAACAAGCAATGTGACCCCCAGCAGGCGGTGATCAGCCAGCCATTTTGAGCCAGTGCGGAACCGTCGGGAGATTTATCGCCGGAAGAGAAGCAGGAGATTTTTTGCGGATTGATACGGCGTGCATTAGCAGAATAGAAGCGGTTTTTTCGGGTATCAGCGAACCAGACCTTGCCTTCATACCAGACCAGCGTATTAGTTATCCCGACGTTATCGAGCATCATTTCTGGCGCATCGGCTCCTGCTTCATAGCGATACCAGGCCCCGTTATTCTTTTCTTCTTTGAGGTCCAGCGTGCCAAACCACAGAGAACCATCCGGCGCGATTGCTGCTTCATTCGGGCGAGTACCTTCTGCACCGAAATAACCGCAGATTGTCTGACGGCTTTTCAGATCGTAATCGTAGAGATGGATGCCGTCGATCGAAACCAGTAAAAACAGATTACGTTTCTCCGTCAGCAGGACGGCACTGGTGATGCTCGGCAGATCGTGGATTTCAGTTTTTTTGGTTTCAGGCCAGTAGCGCAACACACGTTGAGCAAGAATATCGACCCATAACAACGATTGAGTGCGCTGGCACCAGACGGGGGTTTCACCCAATTCGGCTCGATAATCGCCAACGGCGGTCACGTCGGACCGGAATAATGCTGACATCGTAAAGCTCTCCTGAGGGATAGGCTGTGGCAGCATTCAGTCTAGTCCTGCTTTGCGTGTAGTGGATAGTGGAAAAGGTGTAAAAATAAAGGGCCGGCACGTCATTAAGACGTAAAACCGGCCCGAAAATAAGTGCTTAAATGCTTAGAAATCGTATCTCAGACGGATCAGGTTCATATCACCGAGATTATCGGTAGAGGACGTGAACACGTGTTCGTAATCAACACGGAAGCCGTAATCGAGCTGGAAGGAAACACCCAGACCGTTATCAATACGCTGATAATTACGGCCTGTGACATAGGTCAGACGGTCACCCATGAAGTAAGGCTGAATGGTTTTGACGGCCATCTGATTGATCGGGAAGGCATAACCCAGGAAGTATTCCAGACCGTAAGCGTCGCCTGCAAAGAAGCTATCTTCAGTTTTCACGCCAGTGGTCAGGAAGTCGTGGTAATAACCGCCGCCGAAGGATGCCGTCCAGTTACCGGGTTTCCAGCTCAGCGCTGTACCAACAATACTCTGGTTATAGTCTTTAGACGTGTTATCGCCCGGATTTCTCATTTCTGCGTCGGTGTAGTTGTACGCAGTACCCCAGGTCAGGTCTTTGGTGATGTGATAATCCACACCGACAGAACCGCCGCCGTTACGTTTGTAACGCAGGCCATTTTTGCCGGTAAGCAGTTCGCTGTCTTCAAACAGGTAAGAAGCGTAAACATCTGCATCGCCGAATGAATTTTTATATTTCAGCATTTTACGTGAACGGTATGAACCATCGTAATCGCCGTTAACACCATTACCCGGTGCCTGGGCGAGCATATCGTAATCCCAGATATCGGTTTTCGCACCGACCACATCATAGTAAACGCTGTTTTGCTGACCAAAGGTCAACTGACCGTAGGTTTTGCTTTTCAGACCGGTGTAAAGCATACGACGGCTGGTGTTATGCGCGCCATCAGCATGGTGATTATCCCAGCCGGTCAGGGCAGGAATGTTCACGCCCAGCTCGTAGTAGTTAATCCAGCTGATGTCATCAAACAGATAATAATCAGCAGAAAAACGGAAACGTGTGCCGCCATCAAAACCGTTGGTTTTGTAGTTTTTCACGCCGTTCTGGAACTGGAATTGTGGACGAATACTGCCGCCAACCTGGAAATTCAGGCGGCTGAGCGGATCGTTAGGCTGGGGATCTTGTTTGATCAGTGTGATTTCTGCGTGTGAAGCAAAAGAGGCTAAGCCGAATAATAGGCCTGCGGTCGCCACTTGCGTGACTTTGTTTAGTTTGAAGTTCATGTAAGTCCCTGAGCCAGTACTCTGTTTTGAAAAAACCAACAGAGAAACCGGCCTTGTGTGTTTTATAGTTTTTCCCCTTACTTATGACAGGCTGGTAAGGGTGAAGACGCGCCTCATACTTTCAGGCTGCTTTCATTTTAACCGCTCAAAAATCAACTTTCGGTGGTTAAAATTAGCTGGCTATTTATTATCATATTCATTGGTTTTATCAATATTATTTCGTGCCATATAATAAATAATTAATGATTCAGATCCGAAAATCTGCGCAATTGCTGGATTTCTCTGCGATGGATGCGGTGCGAGGGAGTAAGAAGTGTTCCCCTGAGCAATGCTCTCAGGGGAACTTATTAAGTTAAGAATGTGACCAGTAATCTGAACTGTTTACCATTTGCATACTTGCCCTCATCTGGTCGGGTTGCATTGCCGTGATGCTTTGGCCGGCTGCAAATACCGCCATCGTATCAACCAGTTGCTGTAGCTGAGTAGTTTCCTCGGATTGCCCGTCAGCGACGCTGATGACTTTATTTTGCCAGGCAGAGCCAGAGAACCAGTTGTTAAGCGTCACAGAATAATTTGATCCTATTTTGCTGATCAATAAATGGCTATTGCTGCGTGAAAACCAAAGATCCTGAACGCCGGCATCGGTGAATTGGACCGAATCAACATCTCCTGAATCTTGCTTGCTGTCAGTGACAACATCCTTATTATGACTTTTGGCAAGGAGGTATGTGTCAGAGCCCGCATCGACATAAATTTTGTCATTTCCCGCGCCGCCGGTGAGGGTGTCAGCGGCGTAGCAGCCGTAAAGACTGTCGCTGGCGGCCGTGCCGTTGACGGTCATATTCATGGCCTCAATATCAGCGAGGGTGAGGATTTTATCGTCAAAGGCAAAGTTGAAGTACCGGTCACCGTTGCTGCTGAAGTAGTTGGTGAGGGTAACTGAATCCCCGGCGCCGTATGCCTGAATGATGAGGTCACTGCCGTGTTTACTGAAGCGGGCATTTTCCGCGCTGGCACCGGAGAATCTCAGAGTATCGGCCTGTTCCGCTTTATCGGCGGACTCGATGACAGTATCGTGGCCGTGCCCGGCGTCGAAGAGGTAGGTGTCAGATTCGTAATAGCCACCCTGAAGTCTGTCATTTCCCGTCCCGCCGTCGAGAATATCGTGGCCTCCGTTTCCGCCGAGTGTGTCGTCGCCCGCGCCGCCGGTGAGGGTGTCAGCGGCGTACCAGCCGTAAAGACTGTCGCTGGCGGCCGTGCCGTTGACGGTCATATTCATGGCCTCAATATCAGCGAGGGTGAGGATTTTATCGTCAAAGGCAAAGTTGAAGTACCGGAAACCGTCGCTGCTGAAGTAGTTGGTGAGGGTAACTGAATCCCCGGCACCGTATGCCTGAATGATGAGGTCAATGCCGTGTTTACTGAAGCGGGCATTTTCCGCGCTGGCACCGGAGAATCTCAGGGTATCGGCCTGTTCCGCTTTATCGGCGGACTCGATGACAGTATCGTGGCCGTGCCCGGCGTCGAAGAGGTAGGTGTCAGATTCGTAATAGCCACCCTGAAGTCTGTCATTTCCCGTCCCGCCGTCGAGAATATCGTGGCCTCCGTTTCCGCCGAGTGTGTCGTCGCCCGCGCCGCCGGTGAGGGTGTCAGCAGCGTACCAGCCGTAAAGACTGTCGCTGGCGGCCGTGCCGTTGACGGTCATATTCATGGCCTCAATATCAGCGAGGGTGAGGATTTTATCGTCAAAGGCAAAGTTGAAGTACCGGAAACCGTCGCTGCTGAAGTAGTTGGTGAGGGTAACTGAATCCCCGGCACCGTATGCCTGAATGATGAGGTCAATGCCGTGTTTACTGAAGCGGGCATTTTCCGCGCTGGCACCGGAGAATCTCAGGGTATCGGCCTGTTCCGCTTTATCGGCGGACTCGATGACAGTATCGTGGCCGTGCCCGGCGTCGAAGAGGTAGGTGTCAGATTCGTAATAGCCACCCTGAAGTCTGTCATTTCCCGTCCCGCCGTCGAGAATATCGTGGCCTCCGTTTCCGCCGAGTATGTCGTCGCCCGCGCCGCCGGTGAGGGTGTCAGCAGCGTACCAGCCGTAAAGACTGTCGCTGGCGGCCGTGCCGTTGACGGTCATACTCATGGCCTCAATATCAGCGAGGGTGAGGATTTTATCGTCAAAGGCAAAGTTGAAGTACCGGTCACCGTTGCTGCTGAAGTAGTTGGTGAGGGTAACTGAATCCCCGGCGCCGTATGCCTGAATGATGAGGTCACTGCCGTGTTTACTGAAGCGGGCATTTTCCGCGCTGGCACCGGAGAATCTCAGAGTATCGGCCTGTTCCGCTTTATCGGCGGACTCGATGACAGTATCGTGGCCGTGCCCGGCGTCGAAGAGGTAGGTGTCAGATTCGTAATAGCCACCCTGAAGTCTGTCATTTCCCGTCCCGCCGTCGAGAATATCGTGGCCTCCGTTTCCGCCGAGTATGTCGTCGCCCGCGCCGCCGGTGAGGGTGTCAGCGGCGTACCAGCCGTAAAGACTGTCGCTGGCGGCCGTGCCGTTGACGGTCATACTCATGGCCTCAACATCAGCGAGGGTGAGGATTTTATCGTCAAAGGCAAAGTTGAAGTACCGGAAACCGTCGCTGCTGAAGTAGTTGGTGAGGGTAACTGAATCCCCGGCACCGTATGCCTGAATGATGAGGTCAATGCCGTGTTTACTGAAGCGGGCATTTTCCGCGCTGGCACCGGTGAATCTCAGGGTATCGGCCTGTTCCGCTTTATCGGCGGACTCGATGACAGTATCGTGGCCGTGCCCGGCGTCGAAGAGGTAGGTGTCAGATTCGTAATAGCCACCCTGAAGTCTGTCATTTCCCGTCCCGCCGTCGAGAATATCGTGGCCTCCGTTTCCGCCGAGTATGTCGTCGCCCGCGCCGCCGGTGAGGGTGTCAGCGGCGTACCAGCCGTAAAGACTGTCGCTGGCGGCCGTGCCGTTGACGGTCATACTCATGGCCTCAACATCAGCGAGGGTGAGGATTTTATCGTCAAAGGCAAAGTTGAAGTACCGGAAACCGTCGCTGCTGAAGTAGTTGGTGAGGGTAACTGAATCCCCGGCACCGTATGCCTGAATGATGAGGTCAATGCCGTGTTTACTGAAGCGGGCATTTTCCGCGCTGGCACCGGTGAATCTCAGGGTATCGGCCTGTTCCGCTTTAGCGGCGGAATCGGTGACAATATCGTGGCCGTGCCCGGCGTCGAAGAGGTAGGTATTTGGATTAGAGTAATCTCCGATGAGTGCTTCATTTTCCGCGCTGCTCACAATATAGTTTTCACTAAATTGGTTTAAAATCGCAATTTCATCAGAGCAGTCAGGGGAACCAATGAGTAAGAAAGACGCAGTTTTTACTATATCAAGAAGTCGATAAATGTCGTCGTGTTTCAGACTTTCCAGATAAGCGTTAAAATGGGAGAAATTTAACGTGAATCCACTGAAATCACCTTTTATATCGGGAGTGATAAGAGAAAACGCATCGCTGTAAGCCGTTTGAATGACCAGCATAGATGAAACATAATTATGGAATTTTTGGTATTCTTCATTCACTACTCTGGCTGCATTAATATGTGGGTCTGAAGAATTATTTGTTTTACTAAGATATCTTTCTCCGGTCGCAATTTCTAATACGTTGAGTTTTCTCGCATCAATGTAAACTCCTCTTGAATTTTCGGGGACAGCACTGACACCAGCCCATGCGAAGATGATGCGGTCTATAATATCGGTTATGTCAGGAGATATTGGGTTGGCGACGTATTGCTCCATTAATACCCGAAGTTCGCTGTTCTCATTCATGGCAGTGTGTAAGTTTGCCATATTACCAAAGCCTCTGATAAAGGGTAGTTCGGCTATTCCATCAGAAAGTGGTGTTGTGTTTTTATAAAGCGTATCTCCTCTGTTTATAACGAACCAGACATCAGCAGAATCACTGCGAGTACCATCATTAAACTCAACAGTACTTTCCTGACGATGGGGGTTGTCATTTTCATCAATAACGGCTGAATTCTCATAACGGGTCGAGATGGATGAAATATTCAGGTCATCCAGTGAGAATATTTCTCCGCTATCAACAATTCCGTTACTGTTTTTATCCTGCCAGACTTTTAATTGTTGCCAGATACTGTCGGAGTGGTCGATTTCCCCATTATGATTATCGTCAAGCTCCTGTAATGCCAGATAACCATTTTTCGCGAGGGTTCCATCTCTCAGATAAGTATTATTACCAAATAATTCTCTGCCTGAATCTATCTGACCATTATTATCAATATCCAGAACCAGCAACCCATCATCAGCGTTAACCCAGCCGGATTTCTCTGCAAAGGAGTTCGCATCGTGATCAAAATAGACGCCGTTGCTCAGGCTTAGGGTTTCAACGCCGTCGCTATCGAGATCCAAGATAATGGGGCAAGAGGTGTGCTCGGCTTTTGAGAGGCTTGGGTTGAAAAAACGGCCGATAAAGAATCCTAGAGCAGCGAAAGGCAATATTTCAGCACCTAATTTTTTATTTTGTTCAATAAAATCAACCGTATCTTTAATTGTTTGGTCGTAGTTTTTTTTCATGCGCTTATAATAGTTGAGGACATCGCCCTCTAACTTATAAATACCACCATCAACAATTCCTTTTTTTTGGCTCTCGTCGGCAAAATCAAATAAGTAATCAATATAATCGTCTAAACTATCTTGATTCTTATTTATTTTGTCAATTACGGGTTTCAATATAGGGATGTTATCAGTCACATAATCAATCGCATCGTTTATATATTTATCTTGTGAGTTTCGTGCCTCATCATATTTATCTTTAAAGTCTAATGCTGTTTCTAAGCTTATGATAGGATCACTTGATGGCGTTTTTGTGGGATCCATAATATTAGTATTCGGTAATGTTTCGGTGGCAGCTATTCGATTACTGACTGCGAAAGAGTTTTGCAGACCATCCAGATAATGTATATCGGACTGGGCAAGTACATAGCTTACTGCTGTGGTACAGTTAAAATCACCTTCCTTGTCTGGGAATATATCATAATTTGGTAAGTTTTTTTCGAATGAGGCAATATTATTTTTTAAGGAGTTATACTGTTCTTCAGTAATTTCTAATCTAATTTGAGTTGTTGGTGGTCGGTCTATCATGGCCTTATTTGTTATACTTCCTGTTGAATCATGTCCTCCTAAACTTGTAATAGTACTGTTTGAAAAACTAAAAAATGTTGGTTCTTCATTGGCGTCATCCATCTTTATCCAAGTGTGTATGAATCCTATGCCGTCAGACAATGAAGAATCATTCATTATTGTAATGTATTTGCTCATAATTATTCCTTTTACTTGACAAATCCAATGCGAGTAATAGATAAACTATAGTTGGTGTCGATGTTTTTTTTTGTTTTTACATATATTTCTGGCGTAATTAAATACTCTGATTTTTTTTGAATTTTACTCGAAACATAATTCCGTCCATATCATTAGTTCTATCCCCGTATATTTTTTTTTGATTTGATGAAATGTCAATATTAGAAATCAAATCTCCACTTTCCATGTCATAAATTTTTATAACCCCTAAAGGACGTAAAACATCCCCACCTTCCCTGGATACTTTGTTTTTATTATCGTGTGGATAAATTCCGAAAACGTAATCTCCTGGGTTATCTATATCAATAATAATTTCATTGAGCATAAGGTTTGTAGTTTCTTCTGTCGGTTTTTTATTATCTGCATCATTCCCCCTAGAGATTTTCGGGTGTTTGTCAATATCTAATGATTGATTTTTTGAGGTTGTATTGGTTATTTCATTTGTAGTGATGTTTTGTATGCTTTCAGCAGGCAAGCTAAAAATTACAAGTAATGGAAGTAATATTCCAACGAGGTTTTTTTTAGCGACTTTATTTTTTATAGGGCAATAATTTTCATTCTCTATTTTTATCATCTCCACTATTCCTTATTTTATAAATTTGATGCGGCATATTGAAATTGTATTTTCTGTAAACTATTTTCTTTTGTATACATTTCAGGGACTAGAATATACCTTCCTTTTTCATTAGATTTCACTCTGGTTTCGAATCAATTTGCCTCATTTTTAATAGGTTGGGAATGTCAATTTGAAAACCATTAGGCTCTTGCCAATCAAATTTTTGAATAATTTATTTTTATCTTATTTACATATAAACATATCTCTAAATGGCTCGTGGGATTAACCATTGATTTTTTAGTGGTCATAGTCAAAGTAAAAAATTGAAAGATATTCACCTGTCTTCTCAACATCAAATGAAATATTGGCTAATTTTAGCCGCTGTGAAGGATAGGTTATATTATTGACTTCTTGATTCCATTTTGACTACCGAATTTGTTATTTCAACAAATGTAGCGTTATTGATATTTTTGCAGCGAATCCTTGAGTTGAAGAAACTAATAGCAGTAAACTTGCACAGAGTGATTTTGTTCTGGCGTTCATCATGATGAAGTTCCTTGTAAATTTGATTTGATTGTTAATAGCAAGTCCCATAGCGTCTTTTGGATATATTACGTATATCTAAAAAATAAATGTATCAAATTACTAATACCAGAGCGAATTGTTCTTGATTCTGTGATCTTTATCTCTCAATTAGTCATCATGATTATTAATATTTCGTATGATTTATTAATGTACATATTTAAATCGCTATGGATTTCAAAATAGACAGGGAGTTAGTGAGTTAAATGTTGAATTTGAAGGGGGGTTTAGTTTTAAATACCATGGCTTACAAAGTGCTTAAGGGATACTACAGACCATTTTATAGGGAATGAAAAAATAATATGTTTTCATATGATAATGAACTCAGCACAGCGCCGAAAATTCAGCCTGATTTTTCTTTATCTGCATTGGTTATTCTTGCTCAGTATCACGGTATAGCTGCCAATATGGAGGATATTAAGCACCAGTTCAGCGATGAAACAGGTTCTCTGTCTTCTACTCAGTGGTTATTAGCAGCAAAATCAATAGGTCTGAAAGCGAAGTTAATCAATAAAAAAATTGAACGGCTTCACTTAATCAGCTTACCGGCCGTGGTATGGAGAGAAGATGGTGAGCATTTTATTTTGGCGAAAATTGATAACAATAAATATCTGATTCAGGATCTTGAACTCGGCAGGCCGGTTGTATTGGATAAAGGTGATTTTGAGGCGCGTTACAGCGGCAGGCTTATTCTGGTGACGTCCCGAGCTTCTGTGCTTGGCAGCCTGGCCAAATTTGATTTCACCTGGTTTATTCCAGCCGTTATTAAGTACCGAAAAATTCTGCTGGAAGTGCTTGCAGCATCGGCAGTCATTCAGTTTTTTGCCTTAATTACCCCTCTGTTTTTTCAGGTTGTGATGGATAAGGTGCTGGTGCACAGGAGTTTTAGCACACTCGATGTCGTGGCTGTGGCATTACTTATTGTGGTGTTATTCGACGTTATTTTGAGCGGTTTACGAACCTATATTTTCGCGCATACCACAAGCCGCATCGACGTTGAATTAGGGGCGCGTTTGTTTCGCCATCTGTTTGCGTTACCGCTGGCCTGGTTTGAAAAGAGACGCGTGGGTGACACCATCGCGCGCGTCAGAGAGCTGGAACAAATCCGCACTTTCCTCACAGGACAGGCGTTGACCTCGGTGATGGATCTCAGTTTTTCATTCATCTTCCTTATTGTGATGTGGTTTTACAGTGGCTGGCTAACCCTTGTGGTGATGGTTTCATTACCCTGTTATGCCTTTTGGTCTGCCACCATCAGCCCTGTTTTGAGGGCACGTCTCAACGACAAGTTTGCCCGTAATGCCGACAGCCAGTCATTTTTGGTAGAGTCCGTCACCTCGGTCGGGACGATTAAATCGATGGCCGTTGAGCCTCAGATGACCCGTAACTGGGATCAGTTGCTGGCGGCGTACGTGCATTCCGGATTACGGGTTACCCGTCTGGCGACCATCGGCCAGCAAGGCGTTCAGTTGATCCAAAAATTAGTGATGGTGAGTACGCTGTGGCTGGGAGCTCAGCTGGTTATTGGAGGAGATTTAACGGTCGGTCAGTTAATTGCTTTTAATATGCTGGCAGGCCAGGTTGCGGCGCCGGTGATTCGTCTGGCGCAGTTATGGCAGGATTTTCAGCAGGTAGGGATCTCCGTGGCGCGTCTGGGAGATATTTTAAATACGCCGACGGAACGTTCCGGTAGCCGTTTAGCGCTGCCTGAAATTAAAGGAAAAATAGATTTCGAACAGGTGAATTTCCGCTACCGTCCAGATGGTTATGAGGTATTGCGCGATCTCACTTTGAGTATTCAGGCCAGTGAAGTGGTGGGGATCGTAGGCCGTTCCGGATCAGGTAAAAGTACACTCACCAAACTGGTTCAGCGCTTATATACACCGGGGCGCGGCAGGGTGCTGGTCGATGGTAATGATTTAGCGCTGGCTGACCCGGCCTGGTTACGGCGTCAGATAGGTGTGGTATTGCAAGACAACGTACTGCTCAACCGCTCCGTTCGTGAAAATATCGGTTTAGCGGAACCCGGTATGTCTTTGGAAAGAATCATCCACGCGGCCAAACTCGCCGGTGCGCATGAATTTATTATGGCGTTGGCTGAGGGCTATGACACGGTTGTCGGCGAACAGGGCGCGGGGCTATCCGGCGGCCAGCGGCAACGGGTTGCCATTGCGCGGGCATTGGTCGGAAACCCACGGATTTTAATATTGGATGAAGCCACCAGTGCTCTGGATTATGAATCTGAAAGGGCAATTATGCAGAATATGCAATTAATTTGCCGTGAACGCACCGTACTTATTATTGCTCATCGTCTTTCTACTGTTCGTTTTGCGCAAAGAATCATTGCAATGGACAAAGGTGAGATCGTCGAACAGGGCAGTCATGAAGAACTGTTGAAAATAGAAAATGGTTACTATCGTTACTTACATGAGCTTCAGTCATTATGAATATCTGGTTGCAGGCCTCGAAAGAACTTATCCGCAAATATTGTCATGTCTGGAAAGAAGTCTGGAAGGTTCGTGAAAAATTGGACCCGCCTAAACGGGAAGGCGATGAGCGAGTTTTTCTTCCCGCCACGCTGGAAATTACGGAGACACCTGTTTCAGTTGCGCCGAAATATATCGCCAGACTGATTATGTTGTTTACTGCCATTGCATTGATATGGGCCATATTAGGGCATATCGATATTGTTGCGGTGACGCAGGGGAAAACCATCGTCAGCGGGCGCAGCAAAAAAATTCAGCCATTGGAAACGTCCGTCATTAAAAATATTTATGTTAATGACGGCGATTATGTCCACGCGGGTCAGACGCTGATTGAGTTGAATGGCATCGGTTCTGACAGCGATTACGAACAATCCCGACATGCTTTGGAAGCGGTGCAGTTAACGAAATTGCGCTGTGATGCGTTAATCAAAGCGCTTCAACATGAGGGCGACATAGAGATTAACCGCGAAGAGGCGAAACAACTCGGTCTGAAAGAAACCGAAATCTTAGCCACACAGTTACTGGCGAAAAATCAATTTCAGTCGTGGTCTGCTGATAATGAAAGGTTGCAGGCGATTTTAAGCCAGCACAAATCTGAGTTACGGTCGAATGAAGATCAGGTCCACAAGCTGGAGCAGATCCGAAAAATTGAATTGCAGCGATCAAAAGATTATCAGGCTCTTCTGGAGAAAAAATACCTTTCACAGCATGAGTATTATGAACAGGACAGCAAAACAATCCAGAATGAGCAGGATCTCCGCAGCCTGAGAAATCAGACGCAGCAAATAAAAGAAAGCATTCATCAGGCTGAACAGGAAAAGCTATTAAACACCCAGACGTTTCAGCGAGACACGCTGGACGCACTGCGCCAGGCAAATGAGCAAATACCTCAGCTTAAGGGCCAGATGGAAAAAACCCGGCAGCGCCAGTCTTTGATGACATTAAAGGCTCCCGTCGACGGTACCGTTCAGCAGTTGGCATTTCATACGGTGGGTGGGGTGGCCTTAGAAGCAGAGGCGATCATGACGATTGTGCCACTTGATGACAAAATCGAGGTCGAAGCGATGGTGGCAAACAAAGACATTGGGTTTGTGAATGTTGGGCAGGATGTCATCATAAAAATCGAATCATTCCCTTATACTCGCTACGGATATATCACCGGAAAAGTCACCAGCGTCAGTTTCGATGCGATTGAGCATGAGAAATTAGGGCTGGTATTCAATGCGAATGTCGCGCTTGACCAAAACTATCTGATGGTCGAAGGCAAGCGTATCAACCTGGTGGCGGGGATGAATGTCAGTGCGGAGATTAAAACCGGCAAGCGTCAGGTGATTGATTATCTGCTGAGTCCGCTACAAACTAAAGTTGATGAAAGTTTCAAAGAGCGTTGAGATCCCCTGACCATTATGCACAAAAATGAATGGTTATGCGGGGAGTCGTACACAGGGGAATTAAGGTTGGTTTTCTGAAACAGTTCCAGTTTGGTCGGGTTGTTAACACAAAACCTCACTTTAAGTAACCTGAAATCAAATGGTTTTTACTGATATTAACCAGCCTGTATCATAATTTTCTAATTATGTGGCAATTTTGCTGGCTACCCTATAACAGGGTAGTTAACCTGATTCTGTTTCACGGCAGAACCCCTATAAAAAGAGAGTATTTATGAGTAACGCTGAAATTCGCATGGCCATTGTTGGCGCGGGCGGGCGTATGGGCCGGCAGTTGATTCAGGCCGTTTCCGACGCAGAAGGTGTGGTGCTGGGTGCCGCGCTGGAGCGTCCGGGATCATCCCTTATCGGTACTGACGCCGGTGAACTTGCAGGGATCGGCGCAGCGGGTATCAAGGTCAATGATGATCTGAATGCCGTGGCGGATGACTTTGATATTTTGATCGACTTTACCCGTCCTGAAGGCACCCTGGTGCATCTGGAATTTTGCCAGAAGCACCATAAAGGCATGATTATCGGGACTACGGGCTTTGATGACGCGGGAAAGGGGGCAATTAAACAGGCTTCTGAGGTTATTCCGGTGGTTTTTGCGGCTAACTTCAGCGTAGGCGTGAATGTTGTCCTCAAACTTTTAGAAAAAGCCGCCAAAGTGATGGGCGACTATACCGACATTGAAATTGTTGAAGCACACCATCGCTATAAAGTGGATGCGCCATCAGGCACCGCGCTGGCGATGGGTGAAGCGATAGCGGGCGCGCTGGGGCGAGATCTGAAAGAATGTGCGGTATATGCCCGTGAAGGCCACACCGGAGAGCGTGATCCTAAAAGTATTGGTTTTGCGACGATCCGGGCCGGAGATATCGTGGGTGAGCATACTGCGATGTTTGCAGATATCGGCGAGCGCGTAGAGATAACGCATAAGGCTTCCAGCCGTATGACTTTCGCAAATGGCGCGGTTCGTGCAGGGAAATGGCTTGCTTCGCATAAGTCTGGGCTTTATGACATGCGGGATGTGCTTGGATTGGATGATTTGTAGCAGATGATTTAGATGTGATGTGGTTGTATTGGTCATAATCTTTTGATAAAAGGGCAGTTCCTTGATTGCCCTTCTCTTTTTATTCAAAAATAAGCGTCCTGATTGAAATTTAACGATTAGTCGTCTTTTTTATATCTTTTGTGACGATTTTACCTGTCAGTCGCGTGTTTTTCGAACATCTCATTTCGTCCTCACCCGCACAAACCGATTTTCAGCACTATTTTCAGACATCCTCTTCCGCAAACGGTTACTATGTTTACTTAGCCTGTGGTTTTGTGGCTGTGACGGAGCCTTTTCACTGAGTTGTGCGAAAAATAGAGAAATATGGCGGCTTTTGGTAGACAAACCTCACTGCCATCATTAGAATGCGCGCAATTTGCCGAAAATTGGCTTCCCGAGCGATTTTTGCATTGATTTAGATCGGGTTATCTGAATTAATATGCAGATATTGTGATTTATTATTCTTGGAGGATGCTTTGATAAAGTCAGCGCTATTGGTTCTGGAAGACGGAACCCAATTCCACGGTCGGGCCATCGGGGCAGAAGGTTCGGCAGTGGGGGAAGTGGTCTTCAATACGTCGATGACCGGTTATCAAGAAATCCTCACTGATCCTTCCTATTCCCGCCAGATTGTCACTCTCACTTATCCCCATATCGGTAATGTCGGCACCAATGCCGCTGATGCAGAATCCTCCGCAGTACACGCCCAAGGCCTGGTCATTCGCGATTTACCTCTTATTGCCAGCAACTACCGCAGTGAAGAAAACCTTTCTGATTACCTCAAGCGCAACAACATCGTTGCCATCGCCGATATCGATACCCGCAAGCTGACCCGTCTGTTACGTGAAAAAGGCGCGCAGAACGGCTGCATCATCGCGGGCGATTCACCGGATGCTGAACTGGCACTGCAAAAAGCCAAAGCATTCCCTGGCCTGAAAGGCATGGATCTGGCGAAAGAAGTGACCACCGCGGAATCTTACAGCTGGCAACAAGGTAGCTGGACGCTGGAAGGCGAACTGCCGGAAGCGAAAAAAGAAGAAGAGCTGCCATTCCACGTGGTGGCCTACGATTACGGCGCCAAACGCAATATCCTGCGTATGCTGGTGGATCGCGGCTGTCGCCTGACGGTAGTACCGGCGCAAACGCCAGCGGCTGACGTGCTGAAAATGAATCCGGACGGTATTTTCCTGTCCAACGGCCCTGGCGACCCGGAGCCTTGCGACTACGCTATCGCCGCCATCAAAACCTTCCTGGAAACCGACATTCCGGTATTCGGCATCTGTCTCGGCCACCAGTTACTGGCACTGGCCAGCGGGGCGAAGACTGTGAAAATGAAGCTCGGCCACCACGGTGGCAACCATCCGGTGAAAGATCTCGATAAAGATATCGTGATGATCACGGCGCAGAACCACGGTTTTGCGGTGGATGAATCCGATCTGCCGGCCAACCTGCGCGTGACCCACAAATCACTGTTCGACCACACGGTGCAGGGCATTCATCGCACAGATAAAGCGGCATTCAGCTTCCAGGGTCACCCTGAAGCCAGCCCGGGCCCGCACGATGCGGCGCCATTGTTCGATCACTTCATCGAACTGATTAACGCTTTTCGCGCTTCTCACAACCACAACGCCAAATAACAGGAGCGAATAAAAAATGCCAAAACGTACAGACATAAAAAGCATCCTGATCCTCGGCGCCGGCCCGATTGTTATCGGCCAGGCTTGTGAATTTGACTATTCCGGTGCGCAGGCGTGTAAAGCGCTGCGTGAAGAGGGTTACCGCGTCATTCTGGTGAACTCCAACCCGGCCACCATCATGACTGACCCGGACATGGCTGATGCGACTTACATCGAGCCTATCACCTGGGAAGTGGTGCGTAAGATCATCGAAAAAGAGCGTCCGGACGCCGTGCTGCCAACCATGGGCGGTCAGACCGCACTGAACTGTGCGCTGGAACTGGAACGTCAGGGCGTGCTGGAAGAATTCGGCGTGACCATGATTGGCGCGACCGCAGATGCGATTGATAAAGCCGAAGACCGTCGCCGTTTCGACGTCGCGATGAAGAAAATCGGCCTCGACACGGCGCGTTCCGGTATCGCACACACCATGGAAGAAGCGCTGGCGGTTGCCGCCGATGTCGGCTTCCCGTGCATTATCCGTCCTTCCTTCACCATGGGCGGCACCGGTGGCGGTATCGCGTACAACCGTGAAGAGTTCGAAGAGATTTGCGAACGCGGTCTGGATCTTTCCCCAACCAAAGAGCTGCTGATTGATGAGTCGCTGATTGGCTGGAAAGAGTACGAGATGGAAGTGGTGCGTGATAAAAACGACAACTGCATCATCGTCTGTTCTATCGAAAACTTCGATGCGATGGGTATCCACACCGGCGACTCCATCACCGTGGCGCCAGCGCAAACCCTGACCGATAAAGAATACCAAATCATGCGTAACGCCTCGATGGCGGTACTGCGTGAAATCGGCGTAGAAACCGGGGGTTCCAACGTCCAGTTCTCGGTGAACCCGAAAAATGGCCGCCTGATTGTTATCGAAATGAACCCGCGTGTTTCCCGCTCTTCCGCACTGGCCTCTAAAGCGACCGGTTTCCCGATTGCTAAAGTCGCGGCGAAGCTGGCAGTGGGTTACACCCTCGATGAGCTGATGAACGACATCACCGGTGGCAAAACCCCGGCATCGTTCGAACCGTCTATCGACTACGTTGTGACTAAAATTCCTCGCTTCAACTTCGAGAAATTTGCCGGTGCAAATGACCGTCTGACCACGCAGATGAAATCTGTTGGCGAAGTGATGGCAATTGGCCGTACGCAGCAGGAATCTTTGCAAAAAGCGTTGCGTGGTCTGGAAGTGGGCGCGAGCGGTTTTGACCCGAAAGTGAACCTTGATGACCCTGAAGCGCTGACCAAAATCCGTCGCGAGCTGAAAGAAGCCGGTGCCGAGCGTATCTGGTACATCGCCGATGCTTTCCGTGCCGGGATGTCCGTTGACGGTATCTTCAACCTGACCAACGTGGACCGCTGGTTCCTGGTACAGATTGAAGAGCTGGTGAAACTGGAAAATGAAGTGGCTGAAGGCGGCTTCAACATTCTGACTCACGATTACCTGCGCATGCTTAAACGCAAAGGCTTTGCGGACCTGCGTCTGGCAAAACTGGTCGGCGTTTCAGAAAGCGAAGTGCGCAAACTGCGTCATAAATACAATCTGCATCCGGTCTACAAACGTGTCGATACCTGTGCGGCGGAGTTCTCCACCGATACCGCGTACATGTACTCCACGTATGAAGAAGAGTGTGAATCCAACCCAACCAATGACAAGCCGAAAATCATGGTACTGGGTGGCGGTCCAAACCGTATCGGTCAGGGGATTGAGTTCGACTACTGCTGCGTACATGCCTCACTGGCACTGCGCGAAGACGGTTACGAAACCATTATGGTTAACTGTAACCCGGAAACCGTGTCTACCGACTACGACACCTCCGACCGTCTGTATTTCGAATCCGTCACTCTGGAAGACGTGCTGGAAATCGTGCGTATCGAACAGCCAAAAGGCGTGATTGTTCAGTACGGCGGCCAGACTCCGCTGAAACTGGCGCGCGAACTGGAAGCTGCGGGTGTGCCCATTATTGGTACCAGCCCGGATGCGATTGACCGTGCAGAAGACCGCGAACGTTTCCAGCAGGCGGTTCACCGTCTGGGCCTGAAACAGCCGGCAAACGCCACGGTTGCGACAATCGAACAAGCCGTTGAAAAAGCAGCCGGTATCGGTTATCCGCTGGTGGTGCGCCCGTCCTATGTACTGGGTGGCCGTGCGATGGAAATCGTCTACGACGAAATCGACCTGCGCCGTTACTTCCAGAACGCGGTGAGCGTCTCCAACGATGCGCCGGTGCTGCTGGATCGCTTCCTTGACGACGCCATCGAAGTGGACGTTGATGCCATCTGCGACGGTGAACGTGTGCTGATTGGCGGCATCATGGAGCACATCGAACAGGCGGGCGTTCACTCCGGTGACTCCGCATGTTCACTGCCGTGCTACACGCTGAGCCAGGAAATTCAGGACGTGATGCGTCAGCAGGTCGAGAAACTGGCTTTTGAGCTGAGCGTTCGCGGCCTGATGAACGTCCAGTTTGCGGTGAAGAACAACGAAGTTTACCTGATTGAAGTTAACCCGCGTGCTGCGCGTACCGTGCCGTTTGTCTCCAAAGCCACCGGTGTGGCGCTGGCAAAAGTGGCGGCGCGCGTGATGGCGGGGCAGACACTGGCGCAGCAGGGCATCACAGAAGAAGTGATCCCGCCTTACTACTCCGTGAAAGAAGTGGTACTGCCGTTCAACAAATTCCCTGGCGTTGACCCGATTCTGGGGCCGGAAATGCGTTCTACCGGTGAAGTCATGGGCGTCGGTCGTACCTTCGCCGAAGCCTTTGCCAAAGCGCAGCTGGGCAGTAACTCCGGCATGAAGAAAGCCGGTCGCGCACTGTTGTCAGTCCGCGAAGGCGATAAAGGTCGCGTGGTGGATTTAGCCGCGAAACTGCTCAAACGCGGTTTCGAGCTGGATGCGACTCACGGTACCGCGGTGGTGCTGGGTGAAGCCGGGATTAACCCGCGTCTGGTCAACAAGGTGCATGAAGGCCGTCCACATATTCAGGACCGTATCAAGAACGGTGAATATGTGTATATCGTGAATACCACGGCGGGCCGTCAGGCGATTGAAGACTCCAAGCTTATCCGTCGCAGTGCGCTGCAATACAAAGTGCATTACGACACCACGCTGAACGGCGGTTTCGCCACGGCGATGGCGCTGTCTTCTGACCCGACGGAGCAGGTGATTTCAGTGCAGGAAATGCACGCGAAAATCAAAGGCTAATGGCATAATTGCTTGATGAAAGGCGCGGCGAAAGCTGCGCCTTTTCTTTTTATACGCTCAGCTTTTACCAGAAAGCCCAAAATTGCGTATGCTGAAGTAAAGCTAATAAGACAAGAGACCTGCATGATTTTAATAATTTACGCCCATCCTTATCCGCGCCATTCGCGGGCCAACCAGGGACTGCTCTCGGCCGTCAGCGATTTACCCAATGTTGAAGTGCGTTCGCTGTATGACCTTTACCCCGATTTCAATATCGATATCGCCGCTGAACAGAAGGCGGTTGAACGCGCCGATATGGTGGTATTCCAGCACCCGATCCAGTGGTACAGCCTGCCGCCACTGATGAAGCTGTGGCTGGACAAGGTGCTCGAGCACGGCTGGGCTTACGGCCATGACGGCAACGCGCTCAACGGTAAGCATTGCCTGTGGGCAGTGACGACCGGCGGTGATGAACACCATTTTGAGCTCGGCGATCACCCCAATTTCGACGTGCTGGCGCAGCCATTACAGGCGACGGCAGTTTACTGCGGCATGCACTGGCAGCCATATTTCGCTGTACATAACACCTTTATTTGCGATGAAGTTGCGCTGAAAGCCGCGGGTGAAGAATACCGTCGACGTCTGACCGCCTGCCTGAGCCTGAAAGAAGGCTGTGCGCCGGAGGTCGAAAATGGATAACCATAACCTGATGATTGAAGGGCTGATTTATCTCGGCTCTGCGGCGTTGTTTGTCCCGATTGCGGTACGTCTTGGTCTGGGCTCCGTGCTCGGTTATCTGATCGCCGGGTGCATTATCGGGCCGTGGGGCCTGAAACTGGTTTCTGATGCTGAGTCTATTCTGACCTTTGCGGAAATCGGCGTAGTGCTGATGTTGTTCGTTATTGGCCTTGAGCTGGATCCTAAACGGCTTTGGACCATGCGCGCCTCGGTCTTTGGCGGCGGCAGCATCCAGATGGTCGGCTGCGGCGTGGTGCTCAGCGCATTCTGCTATTTCCTCGGCCTCGACTGGAAAATCGCCATGCTGATCGGCCTGACGCTGGCGCTTTCCTCAACGGCCATTGCCATGCAGGCAATGAGTGAACGCAGCCTGACGGCGTCACCGATTGGGCGCAGCGCCTTTGCGGTGTTGCTGTTCCAGGATATCGCCGCGATCCCGCTGGTGGCGATGATCCCGCTGCTGGCGAGTACCGGTGAAGCCACCACGCTGATGAGCTTTGGCCTGTCGGCGGCGAAGGTGGCTGGTGCGCTGGTGCTGGTGGTGTTGCTCGGGCGCTATGTCACCCGCCCGCTACTGCATTTTGTTGCCCGCTCCGGTATGCGCGAAGTGTTCAGTGCCGTGGCGCTTTTTCTGGTGTTTGGATTTGGCATTCTGCTGGAAATGGCGGGTATGTCGATGGCGATGGGCGCGTTTCTGGCGGGCGTATTGCTGGCGAGCTCTGAATATCGTCATGCGCTGGAAAGCGATATTCAGCCGTTCAAAGGCCTGCTTCTCGGGCTGTTCTTTATCGGCGTCGGCATGTCCATCGACTTCGGTACACTGGTTCATCAGCCGTTACTGATCGCCACCTTGCTGGTCGGTTTTATGGCGCTGAAAGCCGCTTTACTGTGGCTGGTCGCACCCTGGCTTGGCGTTCCGAAAAAGCAGCGCGGGTTGTTCGCCATCCTTATCGGGCAGGGCAGTGAATTCGCGTTCGTGATTTTCAGCACAGCACAAATGGCCGGTGTGTTGCCGGTGGAATGGGCGAAGGCGCTGACGCTTGCTGTGGCGCTGTCGATGGCGGTCACGCCGCTGCTGCTGGTTCTCGCCGCGCGTATGGAACGCAATGCGCCGCAAGACGATCGTCCGCAAGATACGATTGATGATGAAAATGCGCAGGTGATTATCGCCGGTTTCGGGCGCTTTGGTCAGATTGCCGGTCGTCTATTGCTGGCGAATAACGTTCATACCGTGGTGTTGGATCACGACCCGGATCATATCGAAACGCTGCGTAAATTCGGCACCAAAGTGTTTTACGGGGATGCCACGCGGGTAGATTTGCTGGAATCAGCCGGCGCAGCGCAGGCCAAGGTGCTGATTAACGCTATCGATGATGTTGAAGCCAACCTGCAACTGACCGCGCTGGCAAAAGAGCATTTCCCGAACCTGAAGATTATTGCCCGCGCCCGCGACGTCGATCACTGGTATCAGCTGCGGCAGCTGGGTGTGGAAGCACCGGAGCGGGAATTGTTCGAAGGATCCCTGCGCGTTGGCCGGGAAGTGCTGGAAACGCTCGGGCTCGATGCGTATGAAGCCCGCGAGAAAGCCGATCTGTTCCGCCGCTACAACCTGAAAATGCTGGAAGCAACCATCGAAAATTACGAAGACACTGAGTTCCGTATCGCCAGTATGCAGCGCGCGAAAGACATGCTGAGCGCCGCGATTGAACAGGATCAGGAACGTCTCGCCTCTGAACAGCAACAAGGCTGGCGGGGAAGTATCGACGGTAAAGCACCGGAGAATGAAGTGATTGAAGCGAAGAGTTAAGCAAGGATGAAATCTGAAGCCGGTGCCTGAACAGCACCGGCTTTTTTTGTGTTTCTGTCAGCTCAGCGCGACTTTGATACCTAAACCTATCAGTACGCCGCCCAGCAGTTTATCGATAATTTTTTGCGCTTTTGCCAGACCACGACGCACCGGCGCGCTTTGGATCAACATGGCCAGCGACGGCCACCAGACCAATGAAAGTCCGACAATGATCGAGGCATACCAGAGTTTTTCGCCAAGGCTGGAGTCTACCTGTAATACCTGGGTAAACATCGCCAGGAAAAACAGCGTTGCTTTAGGATTCAGCAGGTTGCACAGATATCCTTGTACAAAAGCGGTACGCAGTTTCACCTGCTGCGGCACCAGTCCGTCGAGATTCATTTTACTGTTGCTGCGCGAGAACAATGCCTGGATCCCTACCCAAATCAGATAAGCCGCCCCGACGTATTTCAGCAAGCCAAACAACCACGGCGTGGTGGTGATCACGACCGCCAGACCTGCGACGCAGTAAGACATATGTGTAATCACGCCACAAATGACGCCCAGCGAGGTCATCAGTGCCGCCGCGCGCGGATAGCGGGCCGCATTTTTGATCACCAGAAAGAAATCGGGGCCGGGAGAGAGCATGCCGAGGAAGGCGATACTGGCAATAAAAAGGGAGGTTTCAAGCATGAAAGTAACCGTCGTCAATGTTCAGGGCAAAATAAGGCCGCATGATACGTCAATCTTCACCTCGACGTATCACACTTATTGGCTTTTTTTACGGGCGGTAAAGGCTATGCAAGAACCTGTCGTTGAATACCCGCAGCGCGAAAGTCCACAGGCGCATTACCAGCGTGAAATCACCCGCCTGTGCATCGAATGTGCCCTGTTGTTGTTACAGCACGGCGCTGAAAGTATGTTGGTGGAGCAGTTATCAGCCCGGCTCGGTATCGCGCTGGGCATGGATCGGGTGGAAAGTTCGATCTCTGCCAATGCCGTGGTGCTCAGTACGCTGTGCGGCGGATACTGCCTGACATCAACGCGAAAAAATGTCGATCGCGGGATCAACATGCAGGTGGTCACCGAAGTGCAACATACGGTGATCCTCGCCGAGCATAAGTTACTCGACAGCACGCTGGTGGCGAAGCGTCTGAGCCATATCAAGCCGCTGCGCTATCCCCGCCCGCTGATGATCCTGATGGTGGCGCTGTCGTGTGGTTGCTTCAGCAAACTGAACGGCGGTGGCTGGGATGCGTTCAGCATAACGTTTATCGCCAGCGGTGTGGCGATGGCGGTGCGCCAGACGCTGACCCTGCGCCATATGAATCCGCTGATTAATTTCTGCTGTACCGCCTTTGTGGCGACCTCGATTTCCGGCCTGCTTATGCGCCTTGATGCATTCCATCACACCTCGAACGTGGCGATGGCTGCCAGCGTTTTACTGCTGGTGCCGGGTTTTCCGCTGATCAACGCGGTGGCCGATATGTTTAAAGGCCATGTGAACACCGGACTGGCGCGTTGGGCAATGGCCAGTTTGCTGACGCTGGCAACCTGCATCGGGGTGGTCATGGCGATGGCGCTGTGGGAATTGCGGGGGTGGGCATGAGTCTGATCTGGGCACTCCTGCAGGATATGTTTCTGGCCGCAGTGCCGGCGCTGGGTTTTGCGATGGTGTTCAATGTCCCGCCGCGTGCGTTGCGCTATTGTGCGCTGCTCGGTGCCATCGGGCACGGCTCCCGCATGCTGATGATGCATGGCGGGATAAACATTGAGTGGGCTTCTTTGCTGGCGGCTATACTGATCGGCATCATTGGTATTCGCTGGTCGCGCTGGTTTCTCGCGCACCCTAAAGTTTTCACAGTAGCCGCCGTCATCCCCATGTTTCCGGGAATTTCTGCGTATACGGCGATGATTTCCATGGTGGAAATTTCGCACCTTGGTTACAGCGAAGTGCTGATGTCTACCATGGTCACCAATTTCCTGAAGGCCAGTTTTATCGTCGGGGCATTGTCGATTGGATTATCTTTGCCGGGGCTGTGGCTGTACCGCAAACGTCCCGGCGTGTGAGTCTGAGCGGCGCGCGTTTATATCTTTGTAAAGCGCGAGTCTCCCTATCGACGGCTGATGGGGCTTTCCGTATAGTGGCAGCTCTTTTTTCGGGTCACGGTTTTATTCCTTATCTACACAGGGCTTCACAATGATTATTAGCCTGATCGCCGCACTGGCGACCGATCGCGTTATTGGCATGGAAAACGCTATGCCTTGGCATTTACCCGGTGATCTGGCCTGGTTTAAGCGTAATACGCTCAATAAACCCGTCATCATGGGACGCAAAACGTTTGAGTCGATAGGACGCCCTTTGCCTGGCCGACTGAATATTGTCATCAGCTCTAAACCCGGCGAGCACGAAGGCGTGACCTGGGTGACGTCTGTTGATGCCGCACTGGCCGCTGCCGCCGGCGTGGAAGAAGTGATGGTCATGGGCGGTGGTCGTGTGTATGAGCAATTCCTGCCTAAGGCGAACCGCTTATATCTGACCCACATTGACGCCGAAGTCGAAGGGGATACCCATTTCCCTGACTATGAGCCGGACGACTGGGAAAGTACGTTCAGCGAATTCCATGATGCGGATGAGCAGAACTCTCACGGCTATTGCTTTGAGATCCTTGATCGCCGCGCCTGATTAAGCCGCAGCAGTCAGCAAAAAGGCACCTGAGAAGGTGCCTTTTGTCTTTCCGAAAAAGGGAAAATGTCTGCTCAGAGCGCCTTTGGCGCGACCGCCAGATCCTTTTCACTGCGCCGGTGAGAAGGCTCAGTGAAATAGGTTTTGTCTTCCCAGCGCAGCATGGTCATATCGCCGCCCCAGCAACAGCCGGTGTCCAGCGCATAAATACCTTCCGGCGCGCCTTTTCCTTCCAGCGAAGCCCAGTGACCAAACGCAATGCTGAAACCCGCTTCCTGTAAAGGACCCGGAATATCAAACCAGGGTTTGAGCGGTTTCGGCGCGGTATCGGGCGTGTCTTTGCAGATCATATCCAGCTGCCCGTTAGGGAAGCAGTAACGCATCCGGGTCAGCGCATTGGTGCTGAAACGCAGACGCGCAAGACCGGTCAGCTCGGGATGCCAGTTGTTGGGCATATCGCCATACATCGCGTCGAGAAACAGCGGATAGGTGTCACTTCTCAGCACGGATTCCACTTCACGCGCGCACATCTGCGCGGTTTCCAGGTCCCACTGCGGCGTAATCCCCGCATGGGCCATCACCAGCTTCAGCTCTTCATCCACCTGCAGGACCGGCTGGCGTCGCAGCCAGTTGATCAACTCATCTGCATCTTCAGCTTCAAGCAGCGGGGTGATGCGATCTTTTGGTTTGTTAAAGCTGATACCGGCGTAAACCGCTAACAGATGTAAGTCGTGGTTACCGAGCACCATACGGACTGCGTCGCCCAAACCACTGACAAAACGCAGCACCTCGAGCGAGGACGGGCCACGGGCAACCAAATCTCCGGTCAGCCAGAGACAATCATTTTGCGGATTAAAATCCACCTGCGCCAATAGCGCCTTGAGTTCATCGATGCAACCGTGAACATCACCAATAAGATATGTCGACATAAAGGATTAATTTATCAGTGTAGGGATGGCGAGGCGGAAGACCGGAACCGGCACACGGAAGGATTCACCGTCTTGTGCGACCATTTCATAATGGCCTTCCATGGTACCGAGCGGCGTTTCGAGGATCGCACCGCTGGTGTAGTGAAATTCACTGCCGGGCAGGATCAGCGGCTGTTCGCCGATAACCCCTTCGCCCTGTACTTCGGTCTGGCGGCCGTTACTGTTGGTGATCAGCCAGTAACGGCGCAGGAGTTGTACGTTAAAACGCCCAAGATTGCGGATGGTGATGGTGTAGGCGAAGACATAACGCTCATCTTCCGGTATCGACTGTGACTCAATGTAGACACTTTGCACCTGAACACATACGCGGGGCGAATTAAGCATATCGCTACTCCTGGGGTTCTGTGGTTTTCGGTCGGGTTGATAACCAGTTAGCCAGTTTACAGAATTGTTCGACTGAAATGTTCTCAGCACGCATGGACAGATCCAGACCCAGCGCGCTCATTTGTTCTGGTGTGAACAAGTGGCCGAGGCTGTTACGAATCGTTTTACGGCGCTGGTTAAACGCATCCGTTGTCAGACGACTCAGAATGCGGATATCTGAAACCGGGTACGGTATCACGTCATGCGGAATCAAACGCACCACAGCGGAATCAACTTTCGGCGCTGGCGTGAAGGATTCCGGTGGAACTTCCAGAACCGGGATCACGTTACAGTAATACTGCGCCATGACGGTTAAACGACCATACGCTTTGCTGTTCGGCCCCGCAACCAGACGGTTGACTACTTCCTTTTGCAACATGAAGTGCATGTCTTTAATGGCGTTGGTATAGGTGAACAGGTGGAACATCAGTGGCGTAGAAATATTATAGGGCAGGTTGCCGAATACGCGCAGCGGCTGGCCGAGCTCTTCGGAAAGCTCGGCGAAATTGATTTTCATCGCATCAGACTGAATGACGCGCAATTTGCCCTGAAACTTAGGATTACTTTCCAGACGAGCCGCCAAATCGCGGTCAATTTCGATAACGGTCATGCTGTCCAGACGCGAGGCGACGGGCGCCGTCAGCGCTGCCAGGCCGGGCCCGATTTCGACCACCGCTTGTCCCGGCATCGGATGAATGGCCGACACAATGCTATCAATCACAAATTGATCGGTTAAAAAGTTTTGGCCGAAACGTTTACGGGCAAAGTGCCCCTGGTGGACTCTACTATTCATTGTTTTTATTTATCAGTGTGTTGTGGTTCAAAAGTATTGATTGCCATACGAATGGCGAGATTTATTGCTGTCCTGAAACTGCCTGCATCGGCGGTACCGGTAGCGGCAAGTTCAAGCGCAGTACCGTGATCAACGGAAGTCCGGATAAAGGGCAGGCCAAGCGTGATATTCACAGCGCGACCGAATCCCTGATATTTTAGCACCGGAAGGCCCTGATCGTGATACATCGATAAAACAGCATCGGCGTGTTGCAGATATTTCGGCTGGAAAAGCGTATCTGCCGGCAGCGGACCCACCAGATTCATCCCCTGCTGACGCAGTTCGTCCAGTGCAGGAATGATCGTATCGATCTCCTCATGCCCCATATGACCGCCTTCTCCGGCATGCGGATTCAGACCGCAGACGTAAATCTGGGGTTCAGCAATGCCAAATTTGGTTTTCAGATCATGATGAAGAATGCTGATCACTTCATGCAGACTTTGTCGGGTAATGGCACCCGGCACGGCCAGTAACGGTAAATGCGTTGTCGCCAACGCGACGCGTAATTCTTCGGTCGCCAGCATCATCACTACACGTTCACAGTGGCTGCGGTCAGCGAAGAATTCGGTATGCCCGATAAACGGAATACCGGCATCGTTGATAATGCTCTTCTGTACCGGCCCGGTGATCAGTGCAGCGAATTCGCCGCTTATCGCACCGTCACAGGCTCTGGCCAGCGTTTCCACGACGTAAGCACTGTTAGCGACGTCCAGCTTGCCCGCCGTCACCGGCGTTGCGGTTTTCACCGGCAGAACCGTGAGTGTCCCTGCAGCCTGAGGCAGGGCCGGGCGGCCCTGCACGTAATCGCGTAACTGAATGTTCAGACCCAGCGTCGCGGCACGTTCAAGCAACAGGGCCGGATCGGCACACACCACTAACTCAACAGGCCATGCCTGCTGAGCCAGCGCCAGTACCAGATCCGGCCCAACCCCGGCGGGTTCGCCGGGGGTGATGACCACAGATTTTGTCATGGAAGTATTATTTACCATTACCATCCATAATTTTCACATAAGCTTCAGCACGTTGTTCCTGCATCCACGTCTGAGCTTCTTCCGCAAACTTACGGTTGAACAGCATGCGGTAGGCACGTTCTTTCTGAGCGGCATCGGTTTTATCGACCTGACGGGTATCGAGTAATTCGATCAGATGCCAGCCAAAGGAAGAGTGTACCGGTGCGCTCATCTGGCCTTTTTTCAGGTTAATCAGTGCTTCACGGAACGCCGGATCGTACATATCCGGAGAAGCCCAGCCTAAGTCCCCGCCCTGAAGCGCAGAACCCGGATCCTGAGAAATCTGTTTTGCTTCCTCAGCAAAGGTCGCTTTGCCGCTCTTAATGTCTGCAGCAACCTGTTCCAGTTTTGCTTTAGCCTGCGCATCTGTCATAACAACGGAAGGTTTCAGCAGGATGTGACGGGCATGAACTTCGGTGACGGAAACCGTTTTGTTATCGCCACGGATGTCGTTCACTTTCAGAATATGGAAGCCAACGCCTGAACGGATTGGGCCGATGATCTGACCTTTCTGCGCGGTGCTCAGCGCCTGAGCAAACAGCGAAGGCAACTCCTGCAATTTGCCCCAGCCCATGTTGCCGCCTTTCAGCGCCTGTGAGTCAGCAGAATAGGTGATCGCCAGCTTACCGAAATCAGCGCCGTTATTCAGATCTGCAACAATTTTCTTCGCCTGCTCTTCAGCAGCATCGACCTGATCCTGCGTCGGGTTTTCCGGCAATGGCAACAGGATATGGCTGAGGTTGAATTCAGCACTGCCGCCATTTTGTGCCGCCACTTGCTTAGACAGCTGATCCACTTCCTGAGGCAGGATCGTCACGCGACGGCGAACTTCACCATTACGGACTTCACTGATCAGCATTTCTTTGCGGATCTGGGCGCGGTAGGTGCTGAAGTTCAGACCGTCATAGGCCAGACGACTGCGCAGTTGATCGACGGTGATGTTGTTCTGCTGAGCAATACCGGCGATGGCTTTATCCACGTCCTGATCGGTCAGAGTGATGCCCATCTTCGACGCCATCTGGAGTTGGATCTGATCCATGATCAGACGGTCGAGGATCTGGTGGCGCAACGTTGCATCATCGGGCAACTGCTGTTTAGCCTGGGCTGCCTGCTGTTTAACAGACTGCATTAAGCCATCGACATCACTTTGTAACACGACGCCGTTGTTCACAACGGCGGCGACTTTATCAACTTCCTGAGGGGCTGCAAACGCAGTGCTGGCACAAAGCGTCACGCCGAGGAGAAGTGTTCTCCAGTTCTTCATACTTTTTCCATTTGTCTAATCCGCAAGCGCGGGTTTCAAGTTCACTGAGTTAATCGTGTCGTCTGGCTTAGAAAGCGCGTTGATAAGGCAGTATGCCACTGGCCAACATTTCTTTCGTTCCGAGAGTTTGATTACTTCCCAGGCCTCTAAGTTCAATGTTGAAACCAATCTTATTGTCATACTTACTTTCAGACTTAACGGAGTCGTAGTTGGTGATCTTGCGTTCGTAACCGACATTGATGGCCCAGCAGCAGGTGTTGTATTGCAGGCCGATCAACTGATCTGCAGGCTGCTGTGCTTTGGTGTCGTAATAGTAAGCACCGACAATCGCCCAGCGATCGGCGATTGGCCAGCTGGCGATACCACCGACCTGAGAAATCCCATCCTGATAACCCGGGTTTGTCACGCTAGGTAAGGTAGCCTGAATATATTCCGGGCTGGCGTAACGGTAGCTCAACTGAATCATTCTTTCTGAATCAGCTTTGTACTCGAGAACGGCATCGCCCACGGCCAGCGAATCCAGACGTGTGTCGTACTGCACACCGCCACGAATACCCCAGAAGTTGTTGATTTTATAATAAGTGTCACCCGCCCAAACCAGGCTGCCGGTGTCATCATTTTTATCCAGTGCGCTGTTCTGGTCGCCCGTACGTGGCGGCTGGAAGTAGTAAATCTGACCGGCGGACGCATTAAAGCGCTCAACCAGACCATCATCATAAATACGGGTTGTTAAACCACTTGCGACCTGGTTGGCGGAGGCAATGCGGTCAAGGCCACTGTAGCTCTTATCGCGGAACAGGCCGGTATAGTCAGACTGCAGCAGCGTAGAGTCATAGGTGTTAATGGAGCTTTGATTACGGTATGGGATGTACAGATACTGCACGCGCGGTTCAAGCGTTTGCGTGTAATCACTGTTCCAGTCCATCGTGCGGTCGAAGACCATTTTGCCGTCGCTTTTAAACTCAGGCATGACACGGTTTACCGACGAGCGCAGCTTGGTATTCGGATTGGCCTCGTAATAGTTATCCGAAATGTCCTGCTGATAGTGGGTCGCCATCAGCTTCACTTCGTTATCCAGGCTTCCCCAACCGTTACTGAGCGGCAGACTGATAGTTGGCTCAATGTGCGTACGAATGGCTTCCGGGTTATCCGGGTTTACGCTGGTAAATTTGGCTGCCTGACCGTAAATGTGCAGATCGAACGGGCCGACGTCATTTTGGTAATAGTTGACATCAAGCTGTGGCTGAGCACGGTAGGCATTGGTATTTCCGTAATCGGAGAACACCTGGAACTGCTTGCTGGCCAGGGTGGCATTCCAGTTTTCGTTGAAATAACCGACGCTGAATTTTTGTGTAGCATAGCCATCTGTACTTGAACCGTATTTCGAATCGAAATCGGTGAAGTAGTAAGGATCGCTAACTTTGGTGTAATCGACATTGAAGCGCCACACCTGATCGTACACACCCGAATGCACCCAATAGTACATCCAGCGCTTCGTCTTATCGCTGATGCGGTTTTCATCTGCGACATACTGATCGTCAATTTTCTTGTCATTACCCAGGAAGTCAAACTCCATCAAACCTGCACCGGCAACAGTCAGATAACGGAATTCGTTCTGCAATTGCAGACCACGGGTACTCATGTAATTTGGCGTGATAGTGGCATCGTAGTTTGGTGCGATGTTCCAGTAATAAGGAACCGTGACACCAAAGCCATTGTTGCTGCTGTATTTCGCGTTCGGGATAAGGAAACCGGAACGGCGGCGGTCACCGATAGGCAACTGCATATACGGGCTATAGAACACCGGCACCGGGCCGATGTGGAAGCGGGCATTCCAGATTTCAGCCACTTCTTCCTGACGGTCCTGAATTACCTCAGAACCCACTACGCTCCAGCTGTTATCGCCGGGCAGACAGGTCGTGAAGGTACCGTTGTCCATGATGGTGTAGCGGTTGTTATCACGCTGCTTCATCTTGTCGGCATCACCACGGCCCTGACGGCCCACCATCTGGTAATCACCGTTCTCAACATCCGTATCTTTAGTGGTCAGGTTGGCGAAACCTTTCGGCCCGTTCAGCTTGATTTGGTTATCGTTATAACGCACGTTGCCGGTCGCCGTGGCGGTTCGGGTCGGTGTGGGCTGATTGGGATTGGCGATTTGGTTCAGCTGAACCTGATCGGCATCCAGCGTGCTGTTGCCTTGTACGACGTTAACGTTTCCGCTAAACAGCGCGCTATCAGGATAGTTACCGGTGGCTTTATCGGCATTGATGGTGACAGGCAGTGAGTTTGGGTCACCCTGTACCAGAGGTTTGTCATAGGTCGGAACGCCGAGCATACATTGTGCAGCAAGGTCGGCCATTGCGCCGTGACTGTACAATGCTGACCAGATTGTGGCGGCCAGCATTGTGGGTAAGCGTGTATTCAGACGTCTGTTTTTCATACGTAAAATGGTGTTCCGTCATCAGAGGCATCATGCCGGCAAACGGTCAGAGACTATCTCACTCATCATGGTTGCGCTAGTGTTAAATCCCACCTGTTACGTTGCCGCCGTTAGGCACAACGATAAATGCCGGTTATGATAAAGCAATTTTTAAGCGACGGCATGGCGAATTGAGGAGTATATGCAGTATTGGGGAAAACTGCTCGGACTTATCCTTGGCTATATGTCAGGGACGGGATTCTGGGGGATCGTATCAGGTCTGCTGATTGGACATATGTTTGACACGGCGCGCGCTGCAAAACGCCGGGGATACTTTGCCGATCAACAGACGCGTCAAACCATCTTCTTCCGCACCACGTTTGAGGTGATGGGGAATCTGACTAAATCAAAAGGCAGGGTGACAGAGGCGGATATCCAGATCGCCAGCCTCTATATGGATCGTATGCAGTTGCATGGTGAGCAGCGTGAAGCCGCGCAGCGCGCCTTCCGCGACGGGAAAGAGGCAAACTATCCCCTGCGTGAGAAAATGCGTGAGTTACGCAGTGCGTGTTTTGGTCGTTTCGACCTGATACGGACTTTTCTGGAAATTCAAATCCAGGCTGCGTATGCCGACGGTTCATTGCATCCTAACGAACGCGAAGTGCTGTATGTGATTGCCGAAGGGCTTGGCATTTCACGCATGCAGTTCGATCAGTTCCTGCGCATGATGGAAGGCGGCCAGCAGTTTGGCGGCGGTCAGCAGGGCGGTCGTTCTTATGGCGGCGGTTATCAGCAGGCACAGCAGGGCCCGACCCTGGCCGACGCCTGCAAAGTGTTGGGCGTCAATGCGACTGATGATGCGACCACCATCAAACGCGCCTACCGCAAGCTGATGAGTGAGCACCATCCGGATAAACTGGTGGCAAAAGGCTTACCGCCGGAAATGATGCAAATGGCGAAAGAGAAAGCGCAGTCGATTCAGGCCGCGTATGACCTCATCAAACGAGAGAAAGGCTTTAAATAAGTCTGGTTGATGCAAAAGCAAAAGGCGCTGAATTCAGCGCCTTTTTTGTTTTTAGCCGGCGCATTAAAAATCCGGCTCGCAATTAAACACCAGCGGCTCATCGGTAACCGGATGGTAAAACGACAATTCCTGCGCATGCAGTTGCAGGCGATCCACGGCGGCCAGCGCGGCGGGGTGGGCGTAAAACTTATCCCCCAGAATCGGATGTCCGAGCGCCAGAAGATGCACGCGTAACTGATGTGAACGTCCGGTGATTGGCCGCAGACGGACGCGGGTCGTGCCATCGTCGTCCCACGACATCACTTCGTATTGCGTCAGCGCCTTTTTACCCGTCTCATGACAAACCTTCTGCTTGGGCCGGTTCGGGTAATCGCAAATCAGCGGTAAATCGATAATGCCGTAATCTTCTTCCATCCGTCCCCAGACCCGCGCGATATACACTTTCTTGGTTTCGCGTTCGCGGAACTGGCGTTTGAGCTCGCGCTCGGCGTCTTTGGTCAGTGCCACCACAATCACGCCGCTGGTCGACATATCCAGACGATGTACGGATTCCGCCTCAGGAAATGCCTGCTGAATACGGGTCATCAGGCTGTCCTGATGTTCAGCTAACTTGCCCGGCACCGAAAGCAGACCGCTTGGCTTATTGACCACCATGATGTGTTCATCCTGAAAAATCACCTGCAACCAGGGATCGGTCGGCGGATTATAGTTTTCCAGCGGCCGGGTGTTTGAAGGGACAGGCATGTTCGGTTGATGTTCGCTCATAGCGGTTTCAGTCTGTGTCGGGGTTAAAAGAGGGGTGCAGACCGGCTGCACCCCGTCGGGCTTACTGATGGCTGACCACCACCAGGCGGATCGCATCCAGACGCCAGCTGGCATCGTTCAGGTTCGCCAGCACTTGCTTACGGTTAGAGTCTACCGATTCCAGTTCGTCATCACGAATGTTCGGGTTCACTTCCTTCAGCGCTTTCAGTCGGGCGAGTTCCTGCGTCAGTTGCGCGTCGGCTTCTACCTTAGCCGCTTCAATCAGCGCACGTGCCTGTTCTGCAATCTGCGGTTCGGCCTGCTGCAACATGTTATGCACATCCTGCTGCACGGCGTTCACCAGTTTGCTGGAGTTATGACGATTGATGGCATTTAACTGACGGTTAAAGCTCTCGAACTCTACCTGAGCGGCCAGGTTAGTGCCTTTGCTGTCCATCAGCATGCGCACCGGCGTTGGCGGCAGGAAGCGGGTCAGCTGGAGATGCTTAGGCGCCTGACACTCGACCACGTAGATAAGCTCGGCCAGCATGGTGCCTACCGGGAGCGCTTTGTTTTTCAGGATAGACACCGCACAACTGCCGGTATCGCCGGACAGGATCAGATCCAGACCGTTGCGCACGATCGGGTGTTCCCAGCTAATGAACTGCGCATCTTCACGCGACAGCGCCTGCTCACGATCGAAGGTCACGGTACAACCCTCTTCCGGCAGACCGGGGAAATCCGGAACCAGCATGTGATCGGACGGCGTCAGAACGATCAGGTTATCACTGCGATCTTCCTGATTAATCCCCACGATATCGAACAGATTGAGCGCGAAGTTAACCAGATTCACGTCGTTATCCTGCTCGCCGATCTCTTTAGCCAGCTGCTGCGCACGCTCGCCACCGTTGGAGTGCATCTCCAGCAGACGGTCGCGGCCATTCTCCAGCTTCTCTTTCAGCGCATCATGTTCAGCGCGGCATTCGAGAATAAAGTCGTCCAGACCTTCCTGTTCAGCCGGCGTGGCGAGGAACGCGATCAGTTGCTCATAGGCGCTGTCATAAATGGTGCGTCCGGTCGGGCAGGTGTGTTCAAACGCGTCCAGCCCCTCATGGAACCAGCGAACCAGCACCGACTGCGCGGTCTGTTCGAGGTAAGGCACCATAATGTCGATGTTGTTTTGCTGGCCGATACGATCCAGACGGCCAATACGTTGTTCCAGCAGATCCGGGTTGAACGGCAGATCGAACATCACCATTTTGCTGGCGAACTGGAAGTTACGGCCTTCGGAGCCGATTTCAGAACACAGCAGAACCTGTGCGCCATCTTCCTGCGAGGCGAAATAGGCGGCAGCGCGGTCACGCTCGATGATCGACAAACCTTCATGGAACACGGCGGCGCGGATCGCTTCGCGTTCACGCAGTACCTGCTCCAGCTGTAATGCGGTGGCCGCTTTGGCGCAGATCACCAGCACTTTTTCGTCGCGGTTGGCGGTCAGATAACCGAGCAGCCATTCAACGCGCGGATCAAAGTTCCACCAGGTGGCGTTCTCGCCTTCGAATTCCTGATAAATCTGCTCCGGGTACAGCATGTCATGTGCACGGGCTTCGGCGGATTTCTTCGCGCCCATAATGCCCGAGACTTTAATGGCGGTCTGATACTGCGTCGGCAGCGGCAGTTTCACCGCCTGCAAATGACGCTCAGGGAAACCTTTCACGCCGTGACGGGTGTTACGGAACAGCACGCGGCTGGTGCCGTGGCGGTCCATCAGCATGGAAACCAGCTGTTTGGCGGCGGCTTCATCACCTTTATTGGCGGCGGCGAGCAGGGCATCGGTATCGGCGTTGCCGACGCTTTCACCCAGCAACGCCAGGGCTTGTGGCGTCAGCGGCTCTTTATTCAGTAACAGCGTGACGGCATCTGCCACCGGCTGATACTGCTGTTGCTCTTCGATGAATTCTTCGTAATCGTGGAAACGATCCGGATCCAGCAGGCGCAGACGCGCAAAGTGGCTTTCCTGACCGAGCTGCTCAGGTGTAGCGGTCAGCAACAGAACGCTGGGGATTTGCTGAGAAAGTTGTTCGATAACCTGATATTCACGGCTTGGCGCGTCTTCGCTCCACACCAGATGGTGCGCTTCATCGACCACCAGCATGTCCCAGGCCGCATCAGACAACTGCTCGAGACGGGATTTATTGCGGCGCACGAAATCGAGGGAGCAGATCACCAGCTGTTCAGTTTCAAACGGGTTGGTCGCCTCATGTACGGATTCTGCGTAGCGGTCATCATCAAACAGAGAGAAACGCAGGTTGAAGCGGCGCAGCATTTCCACCAGCCACTGGTGTTGCAGGGTTTCCGGCACCACAATCAGCACGCGTTCGGCGCGGCCTGACAGCAGTTGCTGATGAATGATCATGCCTGCTTCGATGGTTTTACCCAGACCCACTTCATCGGCCAGCAATACGCGCGGGGCATGACGCTGACCGACTTCATAAGCGATGTGCAACTGGTGCGGGATCAGGCTGGCGCGCATACCGCGCAGACCGCCGAACTCCAGGCGGAACTGCTCGCGCTGATATTTACGGGCGCGAAAGCGCAGGGCGAAACGATCCATGCGATCGATCTGGCCAGCGAACAGGCGATCCTGCGGTTTGCTGAAGGTCAGCTTGCTGTCGAGCAGCACTTCACGCATGGCGACGCCGGTTTCTTCTGTATCAAGACGGATGCCGATGTAGGTCAACAGACCTTTGTCTTCAACGACCTCTTCGACCTGCAACTGCCAGCCTTCGTGGCAACTGATGGTATCACCGGGATTGAACATCACACGGGTGATCGGGGAATCATTTCGGGCATACAAACGGTTTTCACCGGTGGCGGGGAAAAGCAAAGTCACCATGCGTACATCCACTGCTACCACGGTTCCTAATCCTAATTCGCTTTCCGTATCGCTTATCCAGCGTTGACCCAATGTAAACGGCATAATCTCTCTCTGTGTTGTGTGTTCCAGATATGGCAACTGTGACGCCAACTGCGCAATGCTTGCTATGCCTCTGATGAAGCGTGGGCAATAGTCTTCTTTCCCCGCCCGAAGGGACGGAGTGATTCACTGTGTGAGGATGATTCAGAAATGGGAAAGGGCGCTATGGTAATGGAAGGTAAACGATTCGTCACCTGCGAATCACCGGGCGCGCATCAACTTTTGCTTAAAATAGCCCCATCTGACCCGTAATGAGTGTAGCAAAATCATCGTGAAGGAAAGGCAGAATGCCATCGGCCACCGGTTCAAGCTGGCGCTCAATGTAGTGGTCATAATCGACAGGTGACTGGCGGTTTTCCAGCGGTTCCGGCCCGGACGTGGTCATGACGTAGCTGATCCAACCGCCGTTCTGGTACTGCTTCGCACGGCCGTGCAGGGCGTTATATTCATCGGCAAGCCTCGCGGCGCGCACGTGCGGCGGCACATTTTTCTCATAATCGCTGAGTTTACGGCGCAGGCGTTTGCGATACACCAGTTTGTCATCGAATTCGCCCGCCAGCGTGCGCGCGACATAATCACGGACGTAATCCTGATAAGGCTGGCGGTGGAACACGCGCTGATACAGTTCCTGCTGGAACTCCTGCGCCAGTTTCGTCCAGTCGGTGCGCACGGTTTCCAGCCCTTTATAGACGATGTGCTCGCCATCGGCATCTTTCACCAGACCGGCATAACGTTTTTTACTGCCTGTCTCTGAGCCGCGAATGGTCGGCATCAGGAAGCGCTGGTAGTGCGTTTCGAACTCCAGCTCCAGCGCACTCTCCAACCCGTACACCTGCCGGATATGGTTTTTCCACCAGGCATTCACCTGTTCCACCAGATGGCGGCCAATGACGTTCGCGTCTTCCTGCGAATGGGCCTTGTTCAGCCAGACAAAGGTGGAATCGGTATCGCCGTAAATCACCTGATAGCCTTCGGCTTCAATCAGTTCGCGGGTCTGACGCATGATGTCGTGTCCGCGCAGGGTAATCGACGAGGCGAGACGCGGATCAAAGAACCGGCAGCCGCTTGACCCCAGCACGCCGTAAAAGGCGTTCATGATGATTTTCAGCGCCTGAGACAGCGGTTTGTTTTTCTGCTTTTTGGCTTCTTCCCGACCCATCCAGATTTGACGGACGATCTCCGGCAGGCAATGTTTTTCCCGCGAGAAGCGGGCGTTGCGGTAACCGGGAACCGAATGCTCATCGTCCGGTTGTTGCAGCCCGGCGACCAGCCCGACCGGGTCGATCAGGAAGGTGCGGATAATTGACGGATACAGACTTTTATAATCAAGCACCAGCACCGAATCATACAGGCCGGGCCGTGAATCCATCACAAATCCGCCAGGGCTCATTTCCCCTTCCAGTTCGCCCATGTTGGGTGCGACATAACCCGCGCGGTGCATACGTGGTAAATAAAGGTGAGTAAATGCCGCCACCGATCCCCCGCTGCGATCTACCGCCAGGCCGGTGACCGAGGCGCGCTCGAGCAGGAAGGGCATCAGTTCGGTTTTGGCGAAAATACGCGTCACCAGCTCGCAGTCTTTCAGGTTGTAGCGCGCCAGCATCGGTTTATCTTCACGAAAACGCTGCTCGATTTCTGCCAGCCGCTGATAGGGATTGTCGCTGGCCTTGCCTTCGCCCAGTAAACTTTGCGAGACGAATTCCAGGCTGAATGAATTGAAATTCCAGAACGCCGATTTCAGTGCTTCTATGCCGTCAATAATCAGACGGCCCGCCGCAGCGGCAAAAAAGTGCCCCTGCTTAAAGCCGTGCTCGCGCCACTCCAGCTCCCCGCCGCCGCGCCCGAATTTTAGCGGGATTTTGTAGCGGTCAGCGTGTTTTTGTAAAACCCGCAGATCAAACTGCACCACGCTCCAGCCGATAATGGCGTCGGGATCGTAGGTTTCCAGCCACTCATTGAGTTTTTCCAGCAACTGCGGACGGCTGTCGACATAAACCAGATTGAAATCAAACTGCGCGTGCGGATCGCCATTGGGCGGCCCGAGCATATACACGTGGCGCTGCCCGCAGCCTTCCAGCCCGATGCAGTAAAGCTCGCCGTTACCGCTGGTTTCGATATCCAGGGAGCAGAGCTTCATGGGCGGGCGGTAGCCTTCGGCAGGCTTCATTTTGGTGTCGAGCAGAAGATTTCCTGCTCCCGGTTTCCCGCTGAACCAGACGGGCGCGGTGATATACCGCTCCATCAGAAAGCGCTCCGGCGGGCGGATATCCGCCTCATAAACCTGAACGCCGCCTTCTTTCAGCAATTTCTCGATGCGCATCAGCTGACGGTGTTGCGGGCAATACAGGCCGAGAACCGGGCGGGAATGGAAATCCTGCATCGGTAATTCGCGCAAACTGACATTTTTTTCATCGGTCAGCAGGCGTTCTGCAGCGTGGCGCTGTTCCGCCGGAATAAACGCGACGGATTCCTGCAATGGCAGACGGATTTTCTGTGCGCCTTCGTCGGTTGCCAGCCACAGTTCCACCTCGGTGCCGCGCGGCGTGTCGCGCCAGTGGCGGGTCAGCACAAATCCCTGACGCGGCGGGGTATCAGTGGCAGCAGGAGCGGGACGAACAAAGGTGGAAGTAATAAGCGCCTCGAAACGGTACAGATGAAGATATCGGGATCCAATACAGAGTATGGTTATTTATACAGTCTTTGTCTATGGCTCAGGTTTCTGCCAAATACGCATACAATTACCCGGTTGACTGTGATAGTTCATGCACTGACAATTCAGCCGCTTAATGTATTTACTACAATGAGAAGGCAGAAAACTCACACTTGTCTCATTTATCTGCGCAATTGGCGCAGGCGAAACTGAATTCTGGGAATATATGGAAGCCTATCTACAACATCTGGTCGCTCAGTCGGTGGGCTTCGCGTTAATTATTGTCGCTGTGGTGGCTTTCTTCGAGTCGCTGGCGCTGGTGGGGCTGATCCTGCCGGGTACCGTCATGATGGCGACGCTCGGCACGCTGATTGGCAGTGGTCAGGTGGGATTATACGAAGCCTGGCTGGCCGCCGGTCTGGGGTGTTTCCTGGGAGACTGGGCCTCGTATTTCATTGGCCGTGGTTTCAAGGAGCCGCTGCATCGCTGGCGCTTCCTCAAACGTTACCAGTCATTACTGGATAAAACCGGTTATGCGCTGGATCGTCACAGTTTTGCCACCGTGATTTTAGGCCGTTTTATCGGTCCGACGCGTCCGCTGGTGCCGCTGGTCGCCGGTATGCTCAATCTGCCGCCGTATAAATTCGCCCCGCCAAATATTGTCGGCTGCATCACCTGGCCGCCGGTGTATTTCCTGCCGGGGATCCTGGCGGGTGTGGCGATCGACATTCCTGCCACTCACAACAGCGGCGTTTTCAAGTGGATGTTGTTTATCAGCGTGATGCTCATCTGGCTCAGTGCGTGGCTGGGGTGGCGCTGGTTCCGTGCCGGTAAAAGCTCACCTGACTTCATGAGCAAATGGCTGACGCTGCCAAGATTACGCATTGTCTGCATCCTGAGCGTGGTGGCGACGGTGGTCAGTCTGGTGATGCTCAGCAAGCAACCGATGATGCCGGTTTACGGCCATCTGTTGTGGAACGTCATTACGCGCTGATTTCAGGTTTACTTCCTGAAGCGTTGATTCCTAATACTCTGGCCTCCGGCGCACTGCCGTTTACCAGCGCCTGCGTCGGGCCATCGTAGAAAATCCTGCCATCGACAATCAGCAACGTGCGCGGCGCAATCCGCGCTGCGTCATCCAGATTATGCGACACCATCAGCAGCGTGAGATGACGTTGCCCGCAGACCTTATCCAGCAAACTCAGCATTTCACTGCGCAGCGCCGGATCGAGCGCCGAAAACGGCTCGTCGAGCAGTAAAATCGGCTGGCTGCGCAACAGGCAACGAGCCAGGGCGACACGCTGACGCTGACCGCCGGAAAGCTGCGACGGCAACCGCGCCAGACAATCACTCAACCCCACCTGCCGGGCGATCTCCTCCAGGTCCTGCTTTTGTTGTGCCGTCAGTTTCAGCCCCGGATGCAGCCCCAGCCCCATGTTCTGACGCACGGTCAGATGCGAGAACAGATTGTTTTCCTGAAACAGCATCGACACCGGGCGCTTAGCCGGTGGCGTTGCGCTGTGATCGGCGCCGTTAAGCAGGATCTGCCCGCTGACCGGCGACAGAAAACCGGCGGTCAGGCTGAGCAGGGTACTTTTCCCCGCGCCGCTCGGGCCGAGGATAGCCACGCGCTCACCGGCGTCGATCTGCAAATCGAAGCGCATCGGCAGATGTTCGTACAAATACGTCAGTTTATTCAGCGTCAGCATGGCGGCCCGGCAGTTTCTCAATCAGGGTGAATAACAGGAAGCATAACAACAGAAGTAACAGCGCCGTCACCGCACCGTCCTGGCTGCGATAGGCACCGATCTGCTGATACAGATAAAACGGCAGGGTGCGGAAATTCTCATTGCCGAACAAGGCGATCACGCCGAAATCTCCCAGCGACAGCACGCAGGCAAACGCCAGCGCCTGCGCAATAGGGCGTTTCAGCGCGCGGAGTTCCACCCAACGCAGGCGCTGCCAGCCGCGCATATCCAGCGAAAGGCACAGCGGGTTATAGCGTTCGGCGATGTCGCGCATCGGGTTATCCAGCACTTTTAATGCGTAAGGCACCGCCATCAGCGCATTGGTCATGATCACCAGAGGCCACGGCGATTGCGGCAAACCGGTAGTATCGCCGAGCAGCAGGAAAAAGCCGGTCGCCAGCACGATACCGGGCATCGCGAGGATCAGCATGCCGCTCAGATCCATCGCCTGCGCCCAGCCGTTTCGCTGACGTAAACGCAGCTCGCGACTGCTCCACAACAGCATCATGGTCAGCAAAACACACACGATTCCGCTGCCGAGCGCGATGCGCACCGAGGTCCATAATGCCTGCCAGAGCGCGGTTTGTTGCAGCACGCTGACCGCCGCGCGGTTGACACCATCAAACATCACGGCCAGCAGTGGCGGCAGGATCAGCAACAATGCCAGACCAATCAATACGCCATCGGCGATACGGCGCAGCAAAGAATCATCGGGATTTCGCCAGCGCTGAGCATGCGTCTGCCCGACCGGCAATGCCTGACTGAGTTTCTGACTGAGCAGCACCAGCGCCAGACAACAGAACAGCTGAACCAGCGCCAGCGTGGCAGCACGGCTTAAATCGTAGTCGTAGCTCAGCGCCTGATAAATGGCCAGCTCAATGGTGGTCGCCTGCGGGCCGCCGCCCAGTGAAAGCACGGTGGCGAAGCTGGCAAAACACAGCATGAAGATTAACGCAGCCGCGGGGAAAATCTGCCGGCGCAGGGCAGGCCATTCAACAAAACGGAATTGCTGCCAGGCGTTCATCCCGAGCTGCGCGGCAAGCTGGCGCTGTTCCACGGCGATGTTTTCCAGCGCCTGCACTAACAGACGCGTCGCCAGCGGCAGATTGAAAAACACGTGCGCCAGCAAAATGCCCTGTAAACCATACGGCGAGAAACGGTAATCCACGCCCAGCCAGCCGCACATCTGTGCCAGCCAGCCCTGTCGACCGTAGACGCTGAGAATGCCAAACACGGCGACCAGAACCGGCAGCACCAGCGTCATTGCGCACAAACGTAATAACAGCTGACGGCCGGGGAAACGGCGGCGAAACAGCGCACGCGCCAGTAAAATCGCGGGCAGCACGGAGCAGAGCGCCGAAAGCAGCGCCTGCCAGAAGGTAAAGCGGATCACGTGCCAGAGATAGGGATCCTGCCAGAGTGAGGTGCCGCTCATCTGCGGCGCATGGCGCCACAGAGAACCTAACGCCAGTGCCGCCACCAGCAACATAGCCAGCGAAGCGACGGCACCCGGCCACAGCCAGCGCGGGATCAACGGCTGACGGCGTTCTGCCATGCCTGGATCCATTGTGAACGGTGGGTGGCAACATCCTGTGCGCTGTATTGCAGGGATTTGGCCGGTACAGTCAGTTGTTTAAAGGCGTCAGGCAGCGGCGTGTTAATCACCGGATACATCCAGTTGCCGGATGGGATCACTTTCTGGAAATCTTCTGTGGTGACGAATTTCATGAACGCTTCAGCCAGTTTAGGTTGCTTGCTGTTGGCCAGCTGGCCCGCCACTTCAACCTGCATGTAATGGCCTTCGGTGAAATCCGCTGCCGCGTAATTGTCTTTCTTCTCTTCCACGATGTGGTACGCCGGAGAAGTGGTGTAGCTCAGCACCAGATCGCTTTCGCCTTTGAGGAATAACCCGTAGGCCTCGCTCCAGCCTTTGGTCACGGTGACGGTTTTCTTCGCCAGTTTTTCCCACGCCTCTGGCGCTTTATCACCATAGACTTTTTGCATCCACAGCATCAGGCCCAGACCCGGCGTACTGGTGCGCGGATCCTCATAAATCACTTTCCAGTTCTGATCGCTGTTGATCAGTTCATCGAGGCTTTTTGGCGGGTTCTTCAGTTTGTTTTTGTCATAGACGAACGCGAAATAGCCGTAATCGTAAGGCACGAAGGTGGTGTCATTCCAGCCGCCCGGCACGGTCAGTTTGGCGTCGGTTTTCGGTGCTTTGGCGAATAAACCGGTTTGTTCCGCGGCCTGCAACAGGTTGTTGTCCAGCCCGAGAACCACGTCCGCTTTGCTGTTCTTGCCTTCCATCCGCAGACGGTTCAGTAAAGACACGCCATCTTCCAGCGCAACGTATTTCAGCTCGCAGCCGCATTGCGCCTCAAAGGCTTTTTTGATCGCCGGGCCAGGGCCCCAGTCGGCAGAGAAAGAGTCGTAGGTGTAAACCGTCAGAACAGGTTTTGCAGCCAGGGCAGGTGCAGAAAGTAACAGCAGGCAGGACAATATTTTTTTCAACTTTGCGCTCCAAAAAAATGAAAGGGCAAAGGATTTTGAGTAAGCATCGCGCAGTCTCAAATCCCTCCGCCGGGATTAACCGGATCAGGTTCGACGGGTTTCAAATCTCAGCCTTTTAAACTTGCTGAGCGTGTGTTGATCGGGCGTCGTGCAGTGCTCGAAATGCTTACGTACTGTGTGTACGCTCCGCTTTCTGTGCGCTGGACTTCACCCGCTGAACACGCGCTCGCGGCGTTTAAAGATCGAGCTCATTCTTTATTAAAAAAGAACGCACTCGGGCACCCCGTTGAGAACGGATGTCATTCTAGAGATTAACGGCGCGATGCGATAGTCCGATTAACTGTCCGGTGGCGCAAACCAGGCGGATTTGAAGTCGAACCAGCCGAGGGTGTTCATGCGCACGCCGCGCATACTGCGCTGCCCCTGCAAGACCAGCCAGTGGTGAAACAGCGGATGGATCTGATGGCTGGCCGTTTGTTTCTGGCTCCATTTGGCGATGGATAAATTCCCCGCGTGCCACTGCGGGGCGTCCTGACTCATGTCTTCGCTAAAACAATGTTTTGCCAGCGGTAATTCGTAGAAATGCGCGAACAGCGAAAACTCCAGCGGCAGGGTGAAGTTGGCGCTGCCGAGCCACACATCGCTGCTGGCGTCGCCGCGATACCAGACCGCGTAATCCACCACCTGAATGATCAGTTCGATACCTTCCGCCGTCAGCAGCGGGCGCAGCGCATTGCAGATGGCGTGATGCTCGGAGTGCTCACCGTAGAACGTCAGCGTCACCTGCGTCAGATTTTGCGGTTTGGGCGGACGCGGCTGTGGCGCCTTATGGTGCCAGCGCGGCAGCAGGCCGTAAGCCGGGGACCAGTAGCGCTGAAAAATTGGCTCTGCATTACTGAGCAGTGCGATGGGGTTGAGTAAGTCGCACAGCCACCGGCGCGTTTCCTCTGACTGGCCGACCGGCGAACGCTGGTCAAATAACAGGAAATAGCAGCCTTCCTCGAGGCGGCTTTCCAGCTCGCTTTTACCGGATTCATCCGCCTGTAGCTGAACACCAGAATGCACCAGCTCTTCACTCAGCTCCGGCAACACCCAGATATTCACTTCGTCGATCAGCGCCCGGAACCCGAAATAATCATCAAAGGCGCGGATACGCAGCTGCGTTTTCAGATTACGCACCACGGCGTAAGGGCCGGTGCCAACCGGATGACGGGCGAAATCGGGCAGTGATTGCCATTCCTGCGGCAAAATCATCGCGTGAACATTGCCGAACAACCACGGCAGCCAGCGGTCAGGCTCATTCAGATGGACATCAATGACATTCGGCGTGGGCGTGGTGACGGATTTCAGGTTGCTAAACAGCGGATGCGAGGTCAGGCGGGTAAAGGTGGCGATGATATCGGCCATCTCCAGCTCACGGCCATGATGAAAATGAATGGCAGGACGCAGATAGAAACGCCAGTGCAGCGGTGAAATTTCCTGCCAGTGATGGGCTAAATCACCTTCTACTTCCCCTTTTTCCTCATTTATGCGTGTCAGGCCGCTAAAGATTTGCCGGGCGATGTGTGTTTCTGAACGGCGCAGCATGGTGCCGGGCAGCAGGTTAAACAGCGGACGGTAGTAGAGCACGCGCAGGATATGTTTACCCTGTCGAAAGCTGCGACCGAGCTGTGATAACAGCATCTGGCGCACCTGCGTTTTATCGCCGACCAGTTGCACCAGTTGATCAATATGATCCTGCTCCAGCAGTTCTTCGGCCCGCTGTTGCCGCAGTGCCAGCCCGGTATACAGAAAACGCAGCGTGGATCGTTTGCCGCGCCCGGCCTCGGCGTCCCACGTCAGCCAGCCCTGTTCCTGCATGGTGCTGAGCAGCGAGCGCATGTGCCTGCGCGAACAATTCAGGACTTCCGATAACGCCTGTAATGTCGTGTCGGTTTCTTCACCGTGGCAGCTTTGCCATAAACGAATGAACTGTTGTTGCAGTCGGGGCGAGGACATAAAAGAGGAACTCCGTGGGCGATCTTCATCAATTTATCTTTCCTCATATTACTCCGATACTGTTTCTCAACGAAAGCCTGTTGTGAACACCCGGAGGTCAGCATGAAACGCAGTCTGAACGCCCGTTTTTACCAGCGTTATTTTGAAGCCATAAAGAGGAACGCCTCTAAAAATCATGCTGACTGGCTGTCCTGGGTTCCGGTGCAATATCGTCTGGATATTCTGTCCCGTCTCACCCAGTGGGATATCGACTCCGTGGATGAAAAAGAGTATCGCCAGCGTCTGTAATCTTTTTCACGGCAGGTTTGATCCGAATTCGATTTTCTGAGTAATGGTGTAATTTCACCAGCCAGTGGGGCGACTCACTGGTTTTTTTATGCTCATTTTCCAGAACCGCCTGAAACTTCGCTACACTGTCTGTCTTGCTTTATCTGCTTTCATTTCTCAGGGACGACGTTATGTCAAAACCTCGTATTAATGCCATTTATGTCACCTTTCTGGTGGTTTCCTTACTGTGTGGTATTGCAGGCGCACTGCAGGCGCCGACGCTCAGTCTGTTTCTGACCAACGAAGTGAAAGTGCGGCCGCTGTGGGTCGGCTTCTTTTATACCGTCAATGCGATTGCCGGAATCGCAATTAGCTTTCTGCTGGCTAACCGCTCGGATAACAAAGGCGACCGGCGCAAGCTGTTGATTTTCTGCTGTCTGATGGCGCTCGGTAACAGCCTGGTGTTTGCTTTCAGCCGCGACTATCTGGTGCTGATCACCGTCGGCGTGCTGCTGGCGGCGATCGGAAATGCCTCGATGCCGCAGCTGTTTGCGCTGGCGCGTGAACATGCCGATCGCTCATCGAGCGAAGTGGTGATGTTCAGCTCGATGATGCGTGCGATGCTGTCGCTGGCCTGGGTACTCGGCCCGCCGCTCTCGTTTATGCTGGCGCTCAATTATGGCTTCACCCCGATGTACCTGAGTGCCGCGGCGGTGTTTGTCGGCAGCATTCTGATGATCATTTTCTTCCTGCCTTCTGTGCCGCGCGTCGAGCAACCGGTGGACGAAAAAGTGGTGCCGGTCAGCGCGTGGCGCAACAGAGACGTTCGGCTGCTGTTCTTTTCATCCCTGCTGATGTGGACCTGCAACATCATGTACGTCATTGATATGCCGCTTTATATCACCAGCGATCTGGGATTGCCGGAAGGGCTGGCCGGGTTGCTGATGGGAACGGCTGCCGGGCTGGAGATCCCGGCGATGTTGCTGGCTGGCTATCTGGTCAGGCGCACCGGCAAACGCAAGCTGATGCTGTATGCCGTGGCGAGCGGGGTGGTTTTCTATGCCGGACTGGTGGCGTTTCAGTTCAAAGCGGCTCTGATGATCCTGCAACTGTTCAACGCGATTTTCATCGGTATCGTGGCTGGGATCGGCATGCTCTATTTTCAGGATCTGATGCCGGGGCGCGCAGGTTCAGCGACCACGTTGTTCACTAACAGTATCTCGACCGGCGTCATTTGCGCGGGTTTGTTACAGGGTTTCATCGTGGAAAACTTAGGGCATTATCCGGTGTACTGGGCGGCGACGGTGCTCGCGGTTCTGGCGCTGGGGCTGATGTATAAAGTGAAGGATGTCTGAATCTTGCTGATAAGAAAAAACCCGCGAATGTCGCGGGTTTTTTTATAGCGGCGAAACCGTCATCACTGCATAAAGGCAGGCTGATTCTTTTCGTAGCTGGAGATATTGGTTTCGTGTTGCAGCGTCAGGCCGATGCTGTCCAGACCGTTGATCATGCAATGACGGCGGAAACTGTCAATCACAAACGGGTAGCTTTTATCGCCCGCTTTCACGGTCTGCGCTTCCAGATCCACCACAAACGTGATGCCCTCGTTCGCTTCAACCAGCGCAAACAATTCGTCTATTTCTGCATCGCTCAGGGTAATCGGCAGCAGCTGATTGTTGAACGAGTTGCCATAAAAGATATCGGCAAAACTCGGCGCAATCACTGCGTGAAAACCGTAATCGGTCAATGCCCACGGCGCATGTTCGCGGGAAGAACCGCAGCCGAAGTTTTCGCGTGCCAGCAAAATACTCGCGCCTTTATAACGCGGTTTGTTCAGCACGAAATCAGGATTAGGCACCTGACCGGCATCGTCCAGAAAACGCCAGTCGTTGAACAGGTGCTGGCCGAAACCGGTACGCGTCACTTTCTGCAAAAACTGTTTTGGGATAATGGCATCGGTATCGACGTTTGCTGCATCCAGCGGAACCACCAGACCGATGTGTTGGGTAAATTTAGCCATGGTGTTTTCCTCAGTTTAAATCACGAATATCAGCGAAACGACCGGTCACCGCGGCAGCCGCAGCCATCGCCGGGCTGACCAGATGCGTGCGTCCGCCACGGCCCTGACGGCCTTCGAAGTTACGGTTGCTGGTGGACGCGCAACGCTCGCCCGGTTCCAGACGGTCGTTGTTCATCGCCAGACACATTGAGCAGCCTGGCAGACGCCATTCAAAGCCGGCTTCGATGAAGATCTTATCCAGACCTTCTTCTTCCGCCTGAGCTTTTACCGGGCCGGAGCCTGGCACCACAATCGCCTGTACGCCGGTGGCGACTTTGCGACCTTTGGCAACGGCGGCGGCGGCGCGTAAATCTTCAATACGCGAGTTGGTGCAGGAACCGATAAACACTTTGTCGATTGCGACGTCGGTCAGTTTAATGCCCGGTTGCAGATCCATATAAGCCAGTGCTTTTTCTGCGGAAGCGCGTTCAACCGGATCGGCGAAGGAAGAAGGATTTGGGATCACCTGATTAACGCCCATCACCTGACCCGGATTCGTGCCCCAGGTGACTTGCGGTGCGATATCTGCGGCATCCAGCGTTACGATGCTGTCGAACTGAGCCGTTTCGTCGGTTTTCAGGGTCTTCCAGTATTCTACTGCGGCATCCCAGTTCTGGTTTTTCGGGGCAAACTGACGGCCTTTCAGATAGGCAAAAGTCGTTTCGTCCGGTGCAACCAGACCGGCCTTAGCCCCCATCTCAATCGCCATGTTGCACAGGGTCATACGACCCTCCATGCTCAGCGCTTCAATGGCTTTACCGCAGAATTCCACCACATGGCCGGTACCGCCGGCGCTGCCGGTTTTGCCGATGATCGCCAGCACGATATCTTTTGCGGTGATACCGGCAGGCGCATCGCCGGTGACTTCGATTTTCATGGTTTTGGCGCGGCCCTGTTTCAGGGTTTGCGTCGCCAGCACGTGTTCCACTTCTGATGTCCCGATACCGAACGCCAGTGAACCAAATGCGCCGTGGGTGGCGGTGTGTGAATCGCCGCACACGATGGTCATGCCCGGCAAGGTCATGCCTTGTTCAGGGCCAATGACGTGAACGATGCCCTGGAACGGGTGGTTCAGGTCATACAACTGCACGCCGAATTCTGCGCAGTTCTTGATCAGTTCCTGCATCTGAATGCGCGCCATCTCGCCGCTCGCATTGATGTCTTTGGTTTGCGTGGACACGTTATGGTCCATGGTCGCGAAGGTTTTACCCGGCTGACGCACCGGACGCCCCATCGCACGCAGGCCGTCGAAAGCCTGCGGAGAGGTGACTTCATGCACCAGATGACGGTCGATGTACAACAGTGGCGTTTCGTTTGGCGCTTCGTAAACGACGTGCGCGTCATACAATTTTTGATACAGAGTCTTCGCCATGTTATGCCCCTTCTTTCACAAAGCGGGCAATAATGTCGCCCATTTCACTGGTGCCCAACGCCTGCTGACCGTTCGCCAGATCGCCGGTGCGGTGTCCCGCTTCCAGTGCTTTATTAACGGCCTGCTCGATAGCGTTAGCGGCATCATCCGCACCCAGGCTGTAACGCAGCAACAGCGCGGCAGACAGGATTTGTGCAATCGGGTTCGCGATGTTTTTACCGGCGATATCCGGCGCTGAACCTCCCGCTGGCTCGAACAAACCAAACGCCTGCTCGTTCATGCTGGCAGAAGGCAACATGCCCATTGAACCGGTGATCATCGCGCATTCGTCAGACAGGATGTCGCCGAACAGGTTGGAACACAGCAGCACGTCGAACTGCGACGGATCTTTAATCAGCTGCATGGTCGCGTTATCGATGTACATGTGGCTCAGGCTGACATCCGGGTAATCTTTAGCGATTTCGTTTACCACTTCGCGCCACATTATTGAGGTCTGCAACACGTTCGCTTTATCGATGGACGTCACTTTGCTGCGGCGTTTGCGCGCAGATTCAAAAGCAATACGGGCGATGCGTTCAATCTCAAAGCGGTAATACACTTCGGTATCAAAGGCTTTCTCATGCATGCCCTGACCTTCGCGGCCTTTCGGCTGACCGAAATAAATGCCACCGGTCAGTTCGCGGACGCACAGAATATCGAAGCCTTTGGCCGCGATGTCTGCACGCAGCGGGCAGAACTCTTCCAGCCCCTGATACAGACGGGCAGGGCGCAGGTTGCTGAACAATTTGAAGTGCTTACGCAGCGGCAATAATGCGCCGCGCTCAGGCTGATCGTTTGGCGGCAGATGTTCCCATTTCGGGCCACCGACCGAGCCGAACAGGATTGCATCCGCGTTTTCGCAACCGGCGACGGTGGCTTCCGGCAGCGGGCTGCCGTGTTTGTCGATGGCTGCGCCACCCACATCGTATTCGCTGGTGGTGATGTTCAGACCAAAACGCTGACGTACTGCGTCCAGCACTTTGTATGCCTGGGCCATGACTTCCGGGCCAATTCCGTCTCCGGGTAAGACGGCAATATGATGGGACTTGCTCATGTTCACACCGTTTCCTGATTATTTTGAATGTTGTGTTGCTGACTTTCCTGCTGCAAACGTTGTTTTTCAATCTCAACTTGTTTGCTGCGCCAAATGTTATTCAGTACATGGACCATCGCTTTCGCGGAGGATTCGACGATGTCTGTTGCCAGACCGACACCGTGGAAGCGGCGGCCATTAAAGGAAACCACCACGTCAACCTGACCCAGCGCATCGCGGCCCTGGCCTTTCGCGCTCAGCTGATATTTCACCAGTTCGATCTGATAGCCGGTGATGCGGTTGATGGCCTGATACACGGCATCAACAGGGCCGTTGCCGGTCGCGGCTTCGGTGATGACCTCTTCGCCGCAGGCCAGATTGACTGATGCGGTCGCGGTAATGTTGGAACCGGACTGCACGCTGAAGTTATCCAGACGGTAAAATTCCGGCTCTTCCTGCTGCTTATTAATGAACACCAGTGCTTCTAAATCGTAGTCGAAAACCTGACCTTTTTTGTCTGCCAGCTTCAGGAACGCGGTATACAAATGATCCATATTGTAATCGGACTCTTTGTAGCCCATTTCTTCCATACGATGCTTCACGGCAGCACGGCCGGAGCGGGACGTCAGGTTCAGCTGAATCTGGTTCAGACCGATGGATTCCGGGGTCATGATTTCGTAGTTTTCGCGATTTTTCAGCACGCCATCCTGATGAATACCGGAGGAGTGCGCGAAGGCGTTAGAACCGACAATCGCTTTGTTGCCAGGGATCGGCATGTTGGTGATCTGGCTGACAATCTGGCTGGTGCGGTAGATTTCTTTGTGATTGATATTGGTATGGACGTTCATGTAATCCGAACGGGTGCGGATCGCCATGATCACTTCTTCCAGCGCGGTATTCCCGGCGCGTTCGCCGATACCGTTCAGGGTGCCTTCAACCTGACGCGCACCGGCCTGGATTGCGGCGATGGAGTTCCCGACCGCCATGCCCAGATCGTCGTGACAGTGAACGGAGATAATCGCTTTATCAATGTTAGGCACGCGTTCATACAAATTGGTGATGATGCCACCGAACTGAACCGGCGTGGTGTAACCGACGGTGTCAGGGATGTTAATGGTGGTCGCACCGGCTTTGATTGCCGCTTCTACGACACGGCACAGGTTATCCAGCGGGGTACGGCCTGCGTCTTCGCAGGAGAATTCGACGTCATCAGTATAGTTACGGGCACGTTTCACGGAATGCGTTGCCATCTCCAGCACCTGATCAAACGAACGCTTCAGTTTGGACTCAATGTGCAGGGTGGATGTGGCCAGGAAGACGTGAATACGGAAAGCTTCGGCAACGCGCAACGCTTCAGCAGCGGCATCGATATCGCCGTCAACGCAGCGGGCCAGACCGCAAACACGGCTGTTTTTAATCTGGCGCGCGATAGTTTGTACAGACTCGAAATCGCCGGGAGAGGACACCGGGAAGCCGACTTCCATCACGTCAACGCCCATTCTCTCCAGCGCCATTGCAATCTGAATCTTCTCTTTAACACTCAGGCTGGCTTGTAACGCCTGTTCACCGTCACGCAGCGTGGTATCGAAAATAATGACTTGCTCGCTCATGGGTTGTTCCTTGTCTGTTTTATTATTCGCGCCCTGCGGGAGGTAAAAAAAAACCCGCGCATCGGCGCGGGTTTGTTGTCTGTGGAAGTTGAATCAGTTCTGATTTTCGCCCACTGGCTTACCGCGCAAATTTTCTGCGTTGAGTAGTAGGCCTAGGAGACGGGTGGTCATAAACATGTTTTCAGCTTCTCGTAATAGGGTTGTTAAACGGACGTCGTTTAAACAGTGCTTAAATTGATACGGGAATGCGCCAGGTATGTCAACCTTCAGCGTGTGGAAATACCGTGAAAAACCACAAATGAAACTGACTCTCATTTAGCATAAAGCTCTGTTTGTAAGAATGTGTTTAGCTTAAAGAATTCATGGCGAACACCGGCATTTAATTGCACAAAAAAATGTCCAAATATGGACATTTGACGAACTATGCCTGTAAAAAATCAATGTAATACAATGGATTGGAGATGATTTACTGCTGCTTAATTTATTATTCATTTTTTGCATGTTGTTCGTGCAAGTATTTTAATGTCTTATATCATCAGTTTTTTTAGAAGGAAATGAATTTTATATTTTGCTTTCTTATTATTTAAAGCCGTATTCGCGTATCTTTCTAAAAATAATAATATTAAATGGCACGCGCTCATTGTCAGCTATTTGTTAATTAGTCTGATGTCACTGTGCCGATTTTTTTAATCATATCAATTAAAGATAATCATTCTTCTGCGAGTCTGATGCTCTTTAGTGAGGATTGTTATGTCAGACATCATTACCGAAAACTCAGTGAAAACTGCTGAACCTGAAACACATCTTCGTAACGTCGATCTGAATTTGCTGACAGTTTTTGATGCCGTCATGCAATTACAAAATATTACCCGCGCTGCCAATATGCTGGGTATGTCTCAACCGGCCGTCAGTAATGCGGTGGCTCGTTTAAAAATCATGTTTAATGATGATTTGTTTGTTCGCTATGGCCGTGGCATTCAACCGACAATGCGTGCCCGCCAGCTTTTTGGCCCGGTGCGTCAGGCGTTGCAGCTGGTCATGAATGAATTACCCGGTGCCGGTTTTGACCCTACCGTCAGCATGCGCCAGTTCAACGTGGCGATTTGCAGCCCGCTGGATAAGCGCCTGACATCACAGGTTCTGCATGCAGTAGATACCTTAGCCAGCAGCGTCAGTATTAAATTACAAACCATTGTTAATGATAATATTGAACATCAGCTGCGCTACCAGAATATCGAGTTTATGATCAGCTATCGTAAATTCGAACGTGCTGATTTCTGTAATGAGCCTTTATTTAATGATGAGCTGGTTTTGGTGGCTTCGCAAAATCATCCGCGTATCAGCCCATATATGTCAGATGAGAAATATCTGAGAGAAAAACACGCGGTGATGATGATTGATCGTTTCTACTCTTTCAGCGGACCTTATTATGATGATCCAGAATTACAATCTTTAATTGCTTATCAGGGCACTGATCTTTACAGCGTAATGGAAGTTGTTTCGAAAACAGACATGGTAGCGCTGGTTCCTCGCTGGTTAGCGCAGGCCAACGCCGGAATACTGAATTTATCTGTCATTCCGTTACCCTGGATGAAAAATCAGCTGACCTGTTATTTGTCATGGCATGAGTCATCCAGCAAAGATCGCGGCAATATGTGGATGAAATCTTTATTGAGCCAGTGTGTTGCCACGGCCTGATCCCGTTTAGAACATCATTTTTACTTCGGCGCGCGTTGAGGTAAAAATGGCTGATTATGATTTAATTTGAAGTGATTTATCCTGCGTAGTTTTTTTCTCCTCGTTAAGGCTATGCAGGTTTTTTTCCTCTCTCCCTTCCCCCATCGCGGTTACCAGCCGGCATTTTCTCACCCGCTATAATTTCGTTTCGCCGCACAATATTTGCCGGTAGACTGCGTTAAATCTTTGTAACAGAGCAATACAGTCAGCCGCCCCGGTGAGCTGCGCTGGACGCCGGTATAGACGCTGAATGAATCCAACCTTAAATGACTATCATCTGATCACCCGTTTTCGCCAACAGGTGATGACGCGTGCCGACCAAACAGCCTTTCGCGAGTGGTCGCCAGCTGCGCACACTGCACTGACCTGGCGTCAGCTGGGCGAGAATGTGGATGCGTTATCTCATCTTCTGTTGCAGGAGCAGGCAGGGATTCAGGAGCGGATCGCCATCTGCGGCAATAATTCCATCGCATGGGCGACGGCGGATCTGGCGATTTTGCAGGTGCGCGCGGTCACGGTGCCGGTGTATGCCACCAATACGCCTGCGCAATCGGCATACGTGCTCAATGATGCCGATATCCGCATTTTGTTTGTGGTGGGTCAGAAGCAATATGATGCCGCCGTGGCTTTGCGTGAATTATGCCCGCAGCTCAAACATATTCTGGTGCTGGATAACGACGTCGATTTACAGGGCGTTTCTATCGCCAGACACGTTTCTCAGACGGTTGCCTCGGATCCGGCATTATCCGCCGGGCTCACCGGGCGGATCGGCGGCTGCGATCTCAACGATCTCTTCACCCTGATTTACACCTCGGGTACGACCGGGGAAGCAAAAGGCGTGATGCTGGATTATCGCAGCATGGCAACTCAGCTGAAACAGCATGAAAAACGCCTGACGATTTCCGACAGCGATATCTCCCTGTGCTTCCTGCCGCTGGCGCACGTATTTGAACGCGCATGGAGTTTCTTTGTGATGCACAGCGGCGCGCAGAATGTCTTCCTGCGCGAAACGGATTTGGTGCGTGATGCTCTTGCGGCGGTGAAGCCTACCGTGATGTGCGCCGTGCCGCGTTTTTATGAAAAAGTGTTCAGTGCGATTCATGACAAAGTGGCCCGCACGGGCACGGTCAAAAAGCGCTTATTCCACTGGGCGGTGGCGCAGGGTAAAGAGAAGTTTCTTATTGAGCGCCGTGGCGAACGTTACCCCTTCTGGTTATCCCCGGCGCATTTTCTGGCGGATAAGCTGGTGCTCAAAAAGCTCAGAGGTCTGCTCGGCGGCAACTTACGTTTTCTGCCCGCAGCCGGTGCGAGCCTGGATGACAATGTGATCCTGTTTTTTGAATCCCTCGGTCTGCACATCAAATACGGGTACGGTCTGACGGAAACGTGCGCGACCGTCACCTGTTGGGAAGAGCAGAATTTTCGTTTCGGCTCAGTGGGGACAGCGCTGCCGGAAATCGAAGTGCGCATTGGTGATGAAAATGAGATCCAGGTACGCGGGCCGACGCTGTTGCGCGGATACTTCAATAAACCGGAAGAGACTGCCGCCAGCTTTACCGCCGATGGCTGGTTCAAAACCGGTGATGCAGGAAAAATGGACGCAGAAGGGAATGTTTTTATTACCGAACGTCTGAAAGACCTGATGAAAACCTCGGGGGGTAAATATATTGCGCCGCAGCGTATCGAGGGCACGCTGGTGCAGGATCGGTATATCGAACAGGCGGCAGTCATTGCCGATGAGCGTCACTTCGTTTCCGCACTTATCGTGCCGGATTTTGATGTGCTGAATATGTATGCGCAGACGCACCATATCGATTATCTCAACCGCAGTGGCCTGGTAAAAAACGAACAGATCCTGTCATTGTTTGCCCATCAGTTACGTGAAATCCAGCATGATCTGGCCGGATTTGAGCAGGTGAAAAAATTCGTACTGCTGATTAAACCGTTCACGATGGAAGCGGGCGAGTTGACACCCACGCTCAAACTGCGTCGCAAGGTGATTTTCAGTCGCTATAAAAAAGAAATCGACGAACTTTACGGCGAGTAGCGCCAGCCGAAGCTGTTTTATTTGTCACCGGCGAACGCCTGTTCGCCGGTTTACCCTTCATGCTGATGACAGCCTCAGACATAATTTAATCCTGTAATTTTTCCCGCCTTCCTGATATTTCTGACTGGTTGCCCGCTGCAGGCAGTGTTTTGTAGCGAACGGGTGAGGGCTGGCAGCGCGTCGCAATAATCAGAACGTGTCATCCCTATTTTGGCGTTTGCCTGACCTAAATTCTCACGCTAAGGTACTGAGTTGAGTTAGCAACGCCAATAACAACAGCAGGGTTATCATCAATCTTGTGCAAAGGCCTAAAATTCAGCGATTTAACGTGAGATTGCTGCTTGATAGAACAGTTTGCTGAAATAAAAGTCATCCTATAGAAGAAATAAAAAGCCTGGAGGCAAAACCATGGAGATGTTGTCAGGAGCCGAGATGGTCGTTCGATCGTTAATCGATCAGGGCGTTAAGCAGGTATTCGGTTATCCCGGCGGAGCGGTGTTGGATATCTATGATGCACTGCACACGGTCGGCGGGATTGATCATGTACTGGTGAGACATGAGCAGGCTGCTGTTCATATGGCAGATGGTTATGCGCGCGCCACGGGCGAAGTGGGCGTGGTGCTGGTGACGTCCGGTCCCGGTGCAACCAATGCGATCACGGGTATTGCGACGGCTTATATGGATTCCATTCCGCTGGTGGTGCTGTCCGGCCAGGTACACAGTTCACTGATCGGTTATGACGCGTTCCAGGAATGCGACATGGTGGGGATCTCCCGTCCGGTGGTGAAACACAGTTTTCTGGTAAAACGTGCCGAAGATATTCCCGGCGTGCTGAAAAAAGCCTTTTATCTGGCCTCGACGGGCCGTCCGGGTCCGGTCGTGGTCGATTTGCCAAAAGACGTCGTCAATCCGCAGATCAAGCTGCCGTATGCCTACCCCGAGCAGGTGTCGATGCGTTCGTACAACCCGACGGTGCAGGGGCATCGCGGGCAAATTAAACGCGCTTTACAAACATTGCTGGCGGCAAAAAAACCGGTGCTTTATGTCGGCGGTGGGGCGATTAACTCTGAGTGTCACGCTGAAATTCTGGAGCTGGCCGAGAAACTGAATCTGCCGGTCACCAGTTCCCTGATGGGGCTGGGCGCGTTCCCGGGAACACATCGTCAGAGCCTTGGCATGCTGGGAATGCACGGCACTTACGAAGCCAATATGGTGATGCACAATGCCGATCTGATCTTCGGCGTGGGCGTGCGTTTCGACGACCGTACGACCAATAATTTGGCGAAATACTGTCCGAATGCCACCGTGATGCATATCGATATTGACCCGACGTCGATCTCGAAAACAGTCAATGCTGACATTCCGATTGTCGGCGATGCGAAGCAAACGCTGGTTCAGATGCTGGAATTGCTGGGGCAAAGTGAAGACAAGCAGGAATTTGACGCACTGCGTGACTGGTGGACTAGCATTGAAAACTGGCGTGCGCGTGAGTGTCTGAGCTTTGACAAAAATAGCGGTAAGATCAAACCTCAGGCTGTCATCCAGATGCTGCATCGCCTGACCAAGGGTGACGCCTACGTGACCTCTGACGTCGGTCAGCACCAGATGTTTGCGGCGCTCTATTATCAGTTTGATAAGCCGCGTCGTTGGATCAACTCCGGCGGCCTCGGCACGATGGGCTTTGGCTTGCCTGCCGCGCTGGGTGTGAAACTCGGTCTGCCGGAAGAAACCGTGATTTGTGTGACCGGTGATGGCAGTATCCAGATGAATATTCAGGAGTTGTCCACTGCGCTGCAATACAATCTGCCCGTGATTGTCATCAACCTGAACAACGGTTATCTCGGTATGGTTAAGCAGTGGCAGGACATGATTTATTCCGGCCGCCATTCGCAATCTTATATGGAATCGCTGCCTGACTTCGTCAAACTGGCGGAAGCTTACGGCCACGTTGGCATCGCTATCCGCACGCCAGATGAACTGGAAAGCAAACTGACGCAGGCACTTGAACAGAAAAATCGTCTGGTATTCGTGGATATCAGCATTGATGAAACAGAACACGTTTACCCGATGCACATCCGTGGCGGTGCGATGGACGAAATGTGGTTAAGCAAAACGGAGAGGACCTGATCATGCGCCGGATTTTATCAGTATTACTGGAAAACGAATCGGGCGCGTTGTCCCGCGTAGTCGGCCTGTTCTCTCAGCGTGGCTACAACATTGAAAGCCTCACCGTCGCGCCAACCGATGATCCGACGCTGTCCCGCATGACCATTCAGACCGTCGGTGATGCCAAGGTGCTGGAACAGATCGAAAAGCAACTGCACAAACTGGTCGATGTGCTGCGCGTGACTGAACTGGTGCAGGGTGCTCACGTTGAGCGTGAAATTATGCTGGTGAAAGTTCAGGCTTCCGGTTATGGCCGTGAAGAAGTGAAACGTTCGACAGAAATCTTCCGCGGCCAGATTGTGGATGTGACGGCGACGCTTTACACCGTTCAGCTTGCGGGAACCAGCGACAAACTCGACGCCTTCTTAGCCAGTATTCGTGATGTGGCTGAAATCGTTGAAGTCGCGCGCTCTGGCGTAGTCGGCGTTTCGCGTGGCGACAAAATCATGCGCTAAAGCGTAAAAAATCAGCAAGATGTAAATATTCTCTGCCTGATGAAAGCCCAACTTTTTAGTTGGGCTTTCTTTTTTGTGTCTCAGGTGAAGCGATTCGGTAAAACACCTTGCCCGGCAGGGTCTTCTGGGGTTAGATAAAGCATTATCTTTCTTAAGGGGTTATCTCAGTGAAGCTGGATGAGATCGCGAGGTTAGCGGGCGTTTCGCGTACCACGGCCAGTTATGTGATTAATGGCAAAGCGAAACAGTATCGTGTCAGCGATAAAACAGTCGAAAAAGTCATGGCTGTTGTGAAGGAACATAACTATCACCCGAACGCGGTGGCGGCGGGGCTGCGCGCTGGCCGAACCCGATCTATTGGCCTGGTGATCCCCGATCTGGAAAATACCAGCTACACCAAAATCGCCAACTTTCTTGAGCGTCAGGCGCGACAGCGTGGGTATCAGTTGCTGATTGCCTGCTCTGAAGATCAGCCGGATAACGAAATGCGCTGCATCGAACATCTGCTGCAACGACAGGTTGATGCGATCATCATTTCCACCTCTTTACCGCCGGAACACCCTTTCTATCAACGCTGGGCCAACGGGGATTTCCCGATCATTGCGCTGGATCGCGCGCTTGATCCGGAACATTTCATCAGCGTCGTGGGCGCCGATCAGGAAGATGCCCTGATGCTGGCGCAGGAGCTGCGAACGTTCCCTGCTGAATCGGTATTGTATCTGGGCGCGCTGCCGGAATTGTCGGTGAGCTTCCTGCGCGAGCAGGGGTTCCGTCAGGCCTGGGCGGATGATGCACGTCAGCCGGAATATCTTTATGCCAACGCCTACGACCGCGAATCGGCGGCGGTTGTGTTCGCCGAATGGCTGAAAACCCACCCGATGCCGCAGGCGTTATTCACTACCTCGTTTCAGCTTTTGCAGGGCGTCATGGATGTCACGCTGAAGATGGAAGGGCGTTTGCCTGTCGATCTGGTGATTGCGACCTTTGGCGACAATGAACTCCTCGACTTCCTTGAATGCCCGGTGCTGGCTGTCGCGCAGCGCCATCGCGATGTGGCCGAGCGCGTGCTGGAGCTGGTTTTGGCTTGCCTCGATGAGCCCAAAAAACCTAAAGCAGGCCTGACCCGTATTCGTCGCAATCTTTTCCGTCGTGGCCGTTTAAGCCGCAAGTAAATCTCTGACGGGCATTCTGTAGGGTGCCCGCGATTTTCCTTCATCCGCTCTTTTCCTTTCTCAAATTCCACCAGGACACGTATTCCCTTCGCTAAAAACAATCCCTTGCGGGATAAGCGGGTATTTTAAGAGCATTCCCAGAGCGCTGAATTATTAACAAATGTGTTCTCATTTTTTTCGCTGATATAAACCCGTCAATCAATTTCAAAATACGTTAATGCAGTCTGCAAAAGTGCTGTAGAATTCCCGGCTTAATTTCTCTGAGTATGCGTGCGGACCGCGACTCGTGGTTTTTAAATGCGCTGAAAGGCTTGTGCCACGCGGGCTGGCATTCTTAATGATGATGATTTAGCAGTGATAGCCGAAAAAAAATCGGAAATGATTTTTCTTAAGGCATAAAGACCCGGAAAACTGAGTCATAGAGCAGAAGAATATAAATAGTTAAATAATGTTCATTTTGGTTTTTTTTTAAACGAAATTATTAACCCTCCGAAATTTCTTCAACTAATCATGACGTTATTTTCTATTTCACCTCTAAATCACCTCGCTTACCTGGGGCGGGCTTTCCTGTCCCTGCGTAAATATTACCAAACCGCCTCCGCTCTGGCTTGACAAGGTTTTAAAACCATCCGTAAACTCCTTTAAGTGGGAATTTGTGGAGGAAAGTGGTGAATAAGGTCAAAGGGGAGTAGAGCGCCATGTTTCGTGGCGCGACGATGGTTAATCTCGACAGCAAAGGGCGACTTGCCGTACCCACCCGATACCGGGATTTGCTGAGCGAGGAATCGCAAGGTCAAATGGTTTGCACCATAGATCTCCATCACCCCTGCCTCCTCCTTTACACCCTTCCCGAATGGGAAATTATCGAACGAAAATTGTCCCGTCTGTCGAGTATGAACCCTGTGGAGCGCCGTATTCAGCGCCTGCTTCTGGGACATGCCAGTGAATGTCAGATGGATAACGCCGGGCGTCTGTTGATTGCGAACACACTGCGTCAGCACGCCGGGCTCGCAAAAGAAGTGATGCTGGTTGGGCAGTTCAACAAGTTTGAACTGTGGGATGAACAGACCTGGTATCAACAAGTTAAGGAAGACATAGACGCTGAACAATCGTCTCAGGAACCCCTTTCTGATCGATTACAGGACTTGTCATTATAAGCATGGTTGAAAACTACAAACACACTTCCGTTTTGCTGGATGAAGCCGTTAACGGCCTGAACATCCGCCAGGACGGCATTTACATAGACGGAACTTTTGGTCGCGGTGGCCACTCACGTCTGATTTTGTCACAGCTTGGGCCGGAAGGCCGTCTGCTGGCGATTGACCGCGATCCGCAAGCGATCAAAGCCGCAGAGTCTATTGATGATGCCCGTTTCTCTATTATCCACGGACCTTTTTCCGATCTCGCTGATTACGTCCGCGATCGGGGTCTGGAAGGTAAGATCGACGGCGTGCTGTTGGATTTAGGCGTTTCTTCTCCGCAACTGGACGATGCTGAGCGCGGATTCTCCTTTATGCGCGACGGACCTCTGGATATGCGCATGGATCCTACACGAGGTTATTCAGCGGCTGAATGGCTGATGAAAGCGGAAGAAGAAGACATTATTTGGGTTCTGAAAACGTTTGGTGAAGAGCGTTTTGCGAAACGCATCGCGCGCGCGATTGTCGAGCGTAACCGTGAATTGCCGATGACGCGGACCAAAGAGCTGGCTGATTTAATTGCGAATGCCTCGCCGTTTCGCGAGAAGCACAAGCATCCCGCGACGCGCAGCTTCCAGGCGATTCGTATCTACATCAACAGTGAACTGGAAGAAATCGAACGTGCGCTTGATGGCGCGCTGGAGATTCTTGCCCCGGCCGGACGGCTGTCCGTAATCAGCTTCCACTCACTGGAAGACCGCATCGTGAAGCGCTTTATTCGTCAGCACAGTCGCGGTGCACAGGTACCGGCCGGTATTCCAATGACGGAAGCGCAGATCGCCGAGCTTGGCGGGCGTTCATTAAAGTCAGTGGGAAAAATGATGCCGTCAGATGCGGAAGTGTCAGAAAACCCGCGGGCCCGCAGTTCTGTACTGCGTTTTGCTGAGAGAACGGCATCGTGATCGGCAACGAACGCCACGGTTTAGTGGGGGTCATTGCCAGCGACATTTTGCGCAATGGCAAGATCCCGATGATTTTGCTGATCGCTGTTTTAGTCAGCGCAATTTTCGTGGTCACCACCGCTCACCGTACGCGTTTACTGACGGCACAGCGGGAACAGTTAGTGCTGGAAAGGGATGCGCTGGACATTGAGTGGCGCAACCTGATCCTTGAAGAGAATGCCCTCGGCGATCACAGCCGGGTAGAACGCATCGCAACGGAGAAATTGCAGATGCAGCACGTTGATCCATCTCAAGAAACTATTGTGGTTCAGCCTTAAAATGCGCACGGAGAATACAGGCAGCTAATGAAAGCAACACGCACCGCGAAGTTAAAGCGTCCAGAAGATCAAGCCAGCTTTATAAGCTGGCGTTTTGCGTTGTTGTGCGCCTGTATTTTGCTGGCATTACTGGGGCTGATGTTGCGGGTAGCTTATCTGCAGGTGATTAATCCGGACAAGCTGGTCAAAGAAGGGGACTTACGCTCCCTGCGCGTTCAAACCATTCCGACCTCCCGTGGGATGATTACCGATCGCTCAGGCCGCCCTCTCGCGGTCAGCGTGCCGGTCAATGCTGTCTGGGCTGATCCGAAAGAAATCATCGACCGGGGCGGCATCACGGTTGATACCAAATGGAAAGCGCTGGCTGATGCGCTGAATATGCCGCTCGACCAACTTTCTGCCCGTATCAATGCCAACCCTAAAGGCCGTTTCGTCTATCTCGCCCGCCAGATAAACCCTTCTGTCGGCGAATATATTCACAAACTCAAACTTCCGGGGATTTCCCTGCGCCAGGAGTCACGTCGTTACTATCCGGCAGGTCAGGTCACCTCGCACGTCATTGGTGTCACTAACATTGATGGTGAAGGTATCGAGGGTGTTGAGAAAAGTTTTGACCGCTGGCTGACGGGAAAACCGGGCGAGCGCACCATCCGTAAAGACCGTTTCGGTCGCGTTATCGAAGACATCTCCTCAGTGGATAGCCAGGCAGCGCACAATCTGGCGCTCAGCATCGATGAACGTCTTCAGGCGCTGGTTTATCGCGAGCTGAACAACGCGGTAGCCTTCAACAAAGCCGAATCAGGCACTGCCGTGCTGGTGGATGTGCAAACCGGCGAAGTGCTGGCGATGGCGAACAGCCCGTCCTACAACCCAAACAACATGCCGAATACGCCGAAAGACGTGATGCGTAACCGGGCGATCACCGACATCTTCGAGCCAGGTTCCACGGTAAAACCTATGGTGGTGATGACGGCGTTGAAAAATGGTGTCGTGCGTGAGAACAGCGTGCTGAACACCTTGCCGTACCGGATTAATGGTCATGAGATTAAAGATGTGGCCCGTTACGCGGAGCTTTCCGTCACGGGTATCTTGCAGAAGTCGAGTAACGTCGGTGTTTCACGACTGGCGTTATCGATGCCGTCCGCAGAGCTGGTAGACACTTACTCGCGATTCGGATTGGGAAAACCGACCAATTTGGGGCTGGTTGGAGAAAGCAGTGGCTTATACCCTAAAAAACAACGGTGGTCTGACATAGAGAGGGCCACCTTCTCTTTCGGCTACGGGCTAATGGTGACACCTCTCCAGCTGGCGCGAGTCTACGCAACGATTGGCAGCATGGGCATTTATCGTCCGCTGTCGATAACCCGGGTTGATCCCCCGGTATCCGGTGAACGCATCTTCCCTGAGCCTGTTGTGCGCAGCGTCGTTCACATGATGGAAAGCGTCGCGCTGCCTGGCGGCGGTGGCGTGAAGGCCGCGATCAAGGGTTACCGCATTGCTATTAAAACCGGTACCGCGAAGAAAGTCGGTCCCGATGGGAAATACGTGAACAAATACATTGCCTACACCGCAGGCGTTGCACCGGCAAGCAATCCAAGATTTGCACTGGTGGTTGTTATCAACGATCCGCAGGCAGGGAAGTATTACGGTGGGGCCGTTTCCGCACCGGTGTTTGGCGCCATCATGGGCGGCGTATTGCGCACCATGAACGTTGAACCGGATGCGCTGACTGCCGATGAAAATGCAGACATAGTGAATAATCAAAAAGAGGCTTCAGGTGGCAGATCGTAATTTGCGCGACCTATTAGCGCCCTGGGTGAGTGATGCCCCGGCAGTAGCGCTAAAAGAGATGATTTTAGACAGCCGCGTGGCGGCTGCCGGAGATCTGTTTGTCGCGATTTCAGGCCATACCAGTGATGGGCGTCGTTTTATTCCCCAGGCAATTGCCCAGGGCGTCGCTGCCGTCGTGGCCGAAGCAAAGGGTGAGCAAGAGCACGGAACGGTCTGCCAGATGCATGGTGTACCGGTAATTTATCTCGAGAATCTGAATGTCCTGCTCTCTGAACTGGCCGGGCGTTTTTATCATCAACCAGGCAATGCTTTGCGCCTGATTGGCGTGACCGGCACCAACGGCAAAACCACGACCACGCAGTTGCTGGCGCAGTGGAGCCAGTTGCTGGGCGAAACCAGTGCCGTCATGGGCACCGTCGGAAATGGTTTGCTGGACAAAGTGGTTCCGGCAGAAAATACCACCGGCTCTGCCGTGCAGGTTCAGCACATTCTGGCTGACCTGGTGAAACAGGGTGCAACCTTTGCCGCAATGGAAGTCTCTTCCCACGGACTGGTTCAGCATCGTGTCGCCGCACTGCCGTTTGCGGCAGCCGCATTTACCAACCTGAGCCGCGATCATCTTGATTACCACGGTGACATGCAAAGTTACGAAGATGCCAAATGGCAGCTCTTCGCTTCGCATCAGGTCGGCCAAAAAATTATTAATGCTGACGATGACGTCGGGTTGCGCTGGCTGGCTAAAACCCCGGACGCTATTACCGTCACCATGGAAGATAAAATTCCGGCAGGCTGGAAAGGCCGCTGGCTGGCAGCGCGCAGCGTGAATTATCACGACAACGGCGCCACCGTAAACATCGATTCAAGCTGGGGCGAAGGGCTGCTGGAAAGCCGTCTGATGGGCGCTTTCAACGTCAGCAATCTGCTGGTGGCCCTGGCGACTCTGCTGTCTCAGGATTACCCGCTGGCACAACTGCTGGCAGTGAGCTCGCAATTACAACCGGTGTGCGGCCGCATGGAAGTCTTCAATGCGCCGGGCAAACCGACAGCAGTCGTGGATTATGCCCACACGCCGGACGCGCTGGAAAAAGCGCTGGCGGCAGCCCGCTTGCATTGCCGTGGCACGCTGTGGTGTGTGTTTGGCTGCGGCGGTGACCGTGATAAAGGCAAGCGTCCTCTGATGGGCGGCATTGCAGAACAATACGCTGACCGCGTAATCGTGACTGACGATAACCCGCGCAGCGAAGAGCCTCGCGCTATTGTCGCAGACATCCTTGCCGGGCTGCTCGATGGCGGGCGTGCTCAGGAAATTCATGGCCGCGCAGAAGCGGTGACCAGCGCGATTATGCAGGCAACGGAAAATGACGTTGTGCTGATTGCGGGTAAAGGTCATGAGGATTATCAGCTTGTTGGTAATCAGCGTCTTGATTACTCCGATCGTATCACCGTTGCCCGTTTACTGGGGGTGATCGCATGATCCGCGTTTCCCTGCAAACGTTGGCGGCGGCACTCAATGCTGAACTTATCGGCAACGATACCCAAATTGACAGCGTCACAACCGATACCCGTCAGGTCACGCCGGGCGGTTTGTTCATTGCCCTGAAAGGCGAGAAGTATGATGCTCATGACTTTGCTGCAGAGGCTGTAAAGGCCGGTTCAGGGGCGTTGCTGGTAAGTAAGCGCTTACCGGTGGACGTCCCGCAGTTAGTGGTGGCTGACACCCGCATCGCGCTGGGACAACTCGGCGGCTGGGTGCGTCAGCAGGTCCCTGCACGCGTGGTTGGCCTTACGGGCTCTTCCGGCAAAACCTCGGTGAAAGAGATGACCGCCGCGATTTTGCGTGAGTGCGGCAATGTGCTGTATACCGCAGGCAACTTCAATAATGACATCGGCGTGCCGCTGACCTTATTACGTCTGACCGCAGAACACGATTTTGCTGTTATCGAAATGGGCGCAAACCATGCGGGTGAAATCGCCTACACCACTGCGCTGGCGCGTCCTGAAACGGCGCTGATAAACAACCTCTCAGCCGCACATCTGGAAGGTTTCGGTTCACTGGCCGGGGTTGCCCAGGCGAAAGGCGAGATTTTCGAAGGGTTGCCGGACGACGGCATCGCTGTGATCAACGCAGATAATAATGACTGGGCAAACTGGCAGCACAAGCTTACCGGTAAAAAGGTCTGGCGTTTCTCTGCGACCCAGCCTGCTGACATCGACTTCAGCGCCTCGGATGTCAGACTCAGCCCGCTGAATACCGCATTCACCTTACATTCCCCTCAGGGCAGCATTGATGTCTCGCTGCCTGTTCCTGGTCGTCACAATATCGCTAACGCGCTGGCCGCGGCGGCGCTGGCACTCTCAGTTGGTGCCTCGCTGGATAACGTGCGCGCAGGGCTTGCGACGCTGCAATCAGTGAAAGGGCGCTTGTTCCCGATTGTGCTGAGCGAAGGTAAAACTCTTCTTGATGACAGCTACAACGCCAACGTCGGTTCCATGACCGCTGCCGCGCAGGTTTTGGCCGAGATGCCTGGCTACCGCGTGATGGCAGTGGGCGATATGGCAGAGCTGGGTGCGGAAAGCGAAAGTTGCCACCGTCAGGTTGGCGAAGCCATCCGCGACGCAGGTATCGACAAAGTATTCAGTATTGGCCATGACAGCCGCATCATCAGTGATCTCAGTGGCTGTGGTGAGCATGTAGAGGATAAGGCAGCCCTGACGGCCCGTTTAACGAGCTTACTGTCTGAACATGCGGTAATTACCGTTTTGATTAAAGGTTCACGTAGTGCCGCAATGGAGCAGGTAGTACGCGCGTTACAGGAGAATGCAACATGTTAGTTTGGCTGGCCGAACACTTGGTCAAATATTATTCCGGCTTCAACGTCTTTTCCTATCTGACGTTTCGCGCCATTGTCAGCCTGCTGACTGCACTTTTCCTGTCATTGTGGATTGGTCCACGGATGATCGCCCGTCTGCAAAAAATGTCATTTGGTCAGGTTGTTCGCAACGACGGCCCGGAATCACATTTCAGCAAACGCGGTACGCCAACGATGGGCGGCCTGATGATTTTGGCCTCTATCACTATTTCAGTGCTGATGTGGGCATATCCGTCGAACCCGTATGTCTGGTGCGTGCTGTTTGTTCTTATTGGCTACGGCGTTGTCGGTTTCATCGATGATTACCGGAAAGTCGTGCGTAAAGACACCAAAGGGCTGATAGCCCGCTGGAAATACTTCTGGCAGTCCGTCATCGCGCTGGCCGCGGCATTTACCATGTACGCCATCGGCAAAGACACGCCCGCGACTGAATTGGTTGTACCTTTCTTTAAAGACGTCATGCCACAGCTTGGTCTGCTGTACATCCTGCTGAGCTATTTCGTGATCGTGGGCACCAGTAACGCGGTAAACCTGACGGACGGTCTGGACGGTCTGGCGATTATGCCTACGGTATTTGTCGCAGCAGGTTTTGCGCTGGTCGCATGGGCCACGGGTAACATGAATTTTGCCAGTTACCTGCATATTCCCTATCTGCGTCATGCGGGGGAACTGGTGATCGTGTGTACCGCCATTGTCGGTGCCGGACTTGGATTCCTGTGGTTTAACACCTATCCGGCACAAGTGTTCATGGGCGATGTCGGCTCTCTGGCTCTGGGCGGCGCGCTGGGTACCATCGCCGTTCTGCTACGCCAGGAATTCTTACTGGTGATTATGGGCGGTGTGTTCGTCGTCGAAACACTGTCGGTTATCCTGCAAGTCGGGTCCTTTAAGTTACGTGGGCAGCGTATTTTCCGTATGGCGCCTATTCATCATCACTACGAACTTAAAGGCTGGCCGGAACCGCGTGTCATCGTGCGCTTCTGGATTATTTCGCTGATGCTGGTGTTGATCGGCCTCGCTACGCTGAAGGTGCGGTAATTATGGCTGACTATCAGGGTAAAAAAGTTGTCATTATCGGGCTGGGGCTGACCGGCCTCTCCTGTGTTGATTTCTTTGTGGCACGTGGAGTTACGCCGCGTGTTATTGATACCCGCGTCAGCCCGTCAGGACTGGACAAACTTGCGGATAACATTGAGCGCCATCTCGGTTCGCTCAATGAAGAGTGGCTACTGGACGCTGATTTGATCGTCGCAAGCCCGGGCATTGCCCTGGCGACGCCAGCACTGAGCGCCGCCGCAGAAGCCGGTGTGGAAATCGTTGGTGATATCGAACTGTTCTGCCGGGAAACCGATACGCCGATTGTGGCGATCACCGGTTCAAACGGTAAAAGCACAGTGACCATGATGGTGGGTGAAATGGCGAAAGCCGCCGGATGGCGCGTCGGCGTGGGGGGCAATATCGGCTTGCCAGCGCTGACCATGCTGGATCACGAATACGATCTGTTCGTGCTTGAGCTGTCGAGCTTCCAGCTGGAAACCACGGAAAGTTTACATGCTGCTGCGGCCACGATCCTGAATGTGTCCGAAGATCATATGGATCGTTATCCGTTTGGCTTGCAGCAGTATCGGGCTGCAAAACTGAAAGTCTATGAAAACGCCGCGCTGTGCGTCGTCAATGCGGACGATGCGCTGACCATGCCGGTGCGGGGCGCAGATAAACGTTGCGTGAGCTTTGGTGTGGATGTCGGTGATTACCACCTGACCCGTCAGCAGGATGACATCTGGCTGCGTGTGCGTGGCGAGAAAGTTCTTAATACCCATGAGATGCCGCTGACTGGCCGTCACAATTATACTAATGCGCTGGCTGCGCTGGCGCTGGCAGATGCTGTCGGCGTGCCACATGCCTCCAGCCTGAAAGCACTGACCACGTTTACCGGTCTGGCTCACCGTTTCCAGATTGCCTGGCAACATAACGGCGTGCGCTGGATAAATGATTCTAAAGCGACCAACGTCGGCAGCACCGAAGCGGCGCTGAATGGCCTGCAGGTTGAGGGGACGTTGCACCTGCTGTTAGGCGGTGATGGCAAATCGGCTGATTTCTCACCTTTGACCCGTTATTTGCAGGGCGACAATCTGCGCGTTTACTGCTTTGGCCGTGACGGTGCAGAGCTGGCTGATTTACGGCCTGATGTCTCTTCATTGTTTGACACCCTGGAGCTGGCGATGCGTGACATCAGAACGCGTGTGGTTTCCGGGGATATGGTGCTGCTTTCTCCGGCCTGTGCGAGCCTCGATCAGTTCCGCAGTTTTGAACAACGGGGTGATGTCTTCACCGCGCTGGCGAAGGAGCTTGGCTGATGCGGATCCGTATGCCAGGGCTGGGTCTCGTTAGAAAGTTTAACGACTGGGTGATGGGCGCCAAAGAAAATGACGCCGTGACGCTGGTGCTGTATGACCGGACTCTGCTGTGGCTGACCTTTGGTCTGGCGATTGTCGGTTTCGTGATGGTGACCTCGGCATCGATGCCCATTGGACAGCGTCTGGCCGATGACCCGTTCCTGTTTGCCAAACGTGATGCGATTTACCTCGCACTGGCATTTGGGATGTCACTGGTCACGCTGCGCGTACCCATGGCGGTCTGGCAGAAATACAGCAACGTGCTGCTTTTGCTCTCAGTGGTCATGCTGCTGGTGGTGTTAGTGGTGGGGAGTTCCGTCAACGGGGCATCGCGCTGGATCTCCTTTGGTCCGCTGCGTATTCAGCCTGCTGAGTTTTCCAAGCTATCACTGTTCTGCTATCTCGCCAGCTATCTGGTGCGCAAGGTCGATGAGGTGCGCAGCAATTTCTGGGGATTTTGTAAGCCGATGGGTGTGATGGTTGTGCTGGCCGTGTTGCTGCTGGCTCAGCCTGACCTCGGTACGGTGGTTGTACTGTTTATCACCACGCTGGCGATGCTGTTTCTGGCAGGGGCAAAAATGTGGCAGTTTTTGGCCATCATCGGCTCCGGAGCCTTTGCGGTTGTGCTGCTGATTATCGCCGAACCTTACCGTATGCGCCGCGTGACATCCTTCTGGAATCCGTGGGCCGATCCGTTTGGCAGTGGCTACCAGTTAACCCAGTCACTGATGGCGTTTGGCCGTGGTGAATTCTGGGGGCAAGGCCTCGGTAACTCGGTGCAAAAACTGGAGTATTTACCGGAAGCGCATACCGATTTTATCTTCTCCATTTTAGGCGAAGAACTGGGGTATTTCGGTGTGGTTTTAGCCCTGTTGATGGTATTCTTCGTCGCTTTTCGCGCGATGTCCATTGGACGCCGTGCTTTGGAGCTTGATCAGCGATTTTCCGGCTTTTTGGCCTGCTCAATCGGCGTGTGGTTTAGTTTCCAGGCGCTGGTAAACGTTGGGGCCGCAGCGGGAATGTTGCCGACCAAAGGTTTGACCCTGCCGCTCATCAGTTACGGTGGTTCGAGCCTGATCATTATGTCGACGGCAATCGTGTTATTGCTGCGAGTGGATTTTGAAACGCGGCTGGCTAAAGCCCAGGCGTTTGTAAGGAGTGCCCGATGAGTGGCAATACCCGGCGGTTAATGGTGATGGCAGGCGGTACCGGTGGGCATGTTTTCCCGGGGCTGGCTGTGGCACATCATCTGATGGAGCAAGGCTGGGAAGTTCGCTGGCTGGGAACCGAAGATCGTATGGAAGCAGATCTGGTTCCTAAACACGGTATTGGGATTGATTTTATTAAAATCTCAGGATTACGTGGGAAAGGTCTGAAAGCGCAACTTACAGCCCCAATTCGCATATATCATGCGTGGCGCCAGGCAAAAGTCATCATGAAACGTTTCCAGCCAGATGTGGTGCTTGGCATGGGCGGATACGTTTCTGGTCCCGGCGGATTAGCCGCCTGGTCGCTGGGGATCCCGGTGGTGCTACACGAACAAAACGGTATTGCGGGCATGACCAATAAAGGTTTGTCGCACATTGCCAAAAAAGTATTGCAGGCATTTCCCGGCGCATTTCCTCATGCAGACGTGGTCGGTAATCCGGTGCGTACCGACGTACTGGCGCTGGAGTTGCCACAAACCCGACTGGCCGGGCGTGAAGGGCCGATTCGCGTTTTAGTGATTGGCGGAAGTCAGGGCGCGCGAGTGCTCAATCAGAGCATGCCGGAATTGGCGGCGCTGATGGGTGACAAAATTACGCTGTGGCATCAGGTCGGTAAAGGTGCGCTGGAGTCAGTGAACCAGGCTTATGAAAAAGTCGGCCAGACTCAGCATAAAGTTACTGAATTTATTGATGACATGGCAGAAGCATACGCATGGGCGGATGTGGTGGTGTGCCGTTCCGGTGCCTTAACGGTCAGCGAAATTGCTGCTGCGGGTTTACCGGCGATATTTATCCCCTTCCAGCATAAAGATCGTCAGCAGTACTGGAATGCGCTGCCACTGGAGAAAGCTGGTGCAGCAAAGATTATCGAGCAGAAAGATTTTAGTGCTGCCGCAGTGGCCGATCTGATGGCCGGATGGGACAGAACCCATCTTATGGAAATGGCACGCGCTGCACGCGCAGCGGCCATCCCTGACGCGACAGAACGCGTGGCTGCCGAAGTGGTTGCCGCCAGTAAAAAATGAAATTGAACGGGCCATGCATTGCGTGGTCCCAGCCGTAAGAAACGGATTAATCAGTAACCTGAAATAGTGAATAAAAACGTGAATACACAACAATTGGCGAAACTGCGTACCTTCGTGCCCGAGATGCATCGTGTCCGGCACATTCACTTTGTTGGCATCGGTGGTGCCGGCATGGGTGGTATCGCCGAAGTGTTGGCCAATGAAGGCTATCAGATCAGCGGTTCTGACCTGGCACCGAATGCGGTGACGCAGCAACTGACTGCGCTGGGTGCGACGATTTATTTCAATCACCGCCCGGAGAATGTGCTCGATGCCAGCGTAGTGGTGGTTTCTACGGCGATCTCATCCGATAACCCGGAGATTGTCGCCGCTCGCGAAGCGCGGATCCCGGTGATCCGTCGTGCAGAAATGCTCGCCGAGCTGATGCGTTTTCGTCACGGTATCGCCGTGGCAGGTACGCACGGTAAAACCACGACGACAGCGATGGTGACCAGTATTTATGCCGAGGCCGGACTGGATCCGACCTTTGTAAACGGTGGTTTAGTGAAAGCGGCAGGCACGCATGCGCGTTTAGGCTCAAGCCGCTTCCTGATTGCAGAAGCCGACGAAAGCGATGCGTCGTTCCTGCACCTGCAACCGATGGTGGCGATTGTTACCAATATCGAAGCAGACCACATGGACACGTATCAGGGTGATTTTGAAAACCTGAAACAGACCTTTGTGAATTTCCTGCACAACCTGCCGTTCTACGGCCGTGCGGTGATGTGTATCGATGATCCGGTGATCCGTGAGCTGATCCCCCGTGTTGGCCGTCATATCACTACCTACGGCTTCAGCGAAGATGCAGATGTGATGATCGAAAGTTATCGTCAGGAAGGCGCGCAGGGGCACTTTACGTTGCGCCGTCATGATCTGCCGCAGATTACGGTGACGCTGAATGCGCCGGGCCGTCACAACGCACTTAACGCTGCCGCCGCGGTTGCGGTAGCAACCGATGAAGGCATCAGCGACGACGCCATACTGCGCGCGCTGGAAGGTTTTCAGGGCACCGGGCGTCGTTTCGATTTCCTCGGCGAATTCGCGCTGGAAAATGTGAACGGCAAATCCGGCAGCGCCATGCTGGTTGATGACTACGGTCACCATCCGACAGAAGTGGACGCGACGGTCAAAGCCGCACGCGCGGGCTGGGCGAATAAACGCCTGGTCATGATTTTCCAGCCGCACCGGTACACGCGTACCCGTGATTTGTACGATGATTTTGCCAACGTACTGTCTCAGGTTGATGTGCTGATTATGCTTGATGTTTACCCGGCTGGCGAAGCGCCGATCCCGGGTGCTGACAGCCGCTCGCTGTGCCGTACCATTCGCGCGCGTGGCAAGCTGGATCCTATTCTGGTGTCTGATATTGACGCTGTGCCTGAAAGTCTGGCGCAGATCCTCGAAGGGGACGATTTAGTTCTGGTTCAGGGCGCTGGCACCATTGGCAGAGTGGCCCGCAAATTGGCTGACCAAAAATTGCAGCCAGTGAAAAAAGGTGAAGAACATCATGTCTGAGAAAGTAGCAGTTTTATTTGGTGGTACTTCCGCAGAACGCGATGTGTCATTGCAGTCCGGCGCTGCGGTGCTGGCTGGCTTACGTGAATCCGGTGTGGATGCCCACGGCATCGACACCAAAACCTTTAATGTTGCACTGCTCAAAGAAGAAGGTTTCAGCAAAGTCTTTATCGCGCTACACGGTCGCGGGGGTGAAGACGGCACATTGCAGGGGCTGCTGGAGCAAATTGATTTGCCTTATACCGGCAGCGGCGTGATGGCATCCGCACTGACCATGGATAAGTTCCGCACCAAACTGGTGTGGCAGGCACTCGGTTTACCGGTTGCTCCGTTCGTGGCACTGCATCGCTCACAAATTGAAGCGGCAGGGCAGGGCGCGTTAGCGGCAAAAATCGCTGAATTAGGCCTGCCGGTGATCGTCAAACCCAGCCGTGAAGGCTCCAGCGTGGGTATGAGCAAAGTGACGACTGAAAATGAGTTGTTACCTGCCTTGCAGGAAGGCTTCCGCCATGACGATAACGTATTGATCGAAAAATGGCTGAGTGGTCCTGAATACACCGTGGCTATCGTGGGCGAGCAAATTATGCCTTCGATCCGTATTCAGCCTGCCGGAACCTTTTATGACTATCAGGCGAAGTATCTGTCTGATGAAACACAGTATTTTTGTCCAAGCGGTTTAAGCCAGGAACAGGAAGAGCAATTGTCTGCACTGGCATTGCAGGCTTATCAGGCGCTCGATTGCAGTGGCTGGGGGCGTGTTGATGTGATGCAAGACAGCGATGGCAGTTTTAATCTGCTGGAAGTGAATACCTCACCGGGCATGACCAGTCATAGCCTGGTGCCGATGGCCGCGAAACAATTCGGGCTGAGCTTCCCGCAATTAGTTTTCCGTATTCTGGAACTGGCTGACTGATATGTCTCAAGCCGCCCTGAATACCCGAGAGCGAGAGACGGCCGAGAGCAATAATGGCGGCCGTCGCAGTAACGGCGGTCAACTGGCAGGGATCGTATTCCTGCTGCTGGTTGCAGGCACTATTTTGTGGAGCGCGTGGGCAGTTGTGGTCTGGATGCAGGACGCAAACCGACTGCCGCTGTCTCAGCTGGTGGTGACTGGCGAGCGTCATTACACCACTAACGACGATATTCGCCAGGCGATCTTGTCCTTAGGGGCGCCGGGCACGTTTATGACGCAGGATGTGAATGTCATCCAACAGCAGATTGAGCGATTGCCGTGGATTAAACAGGTCAGCGTCCGTAAGCAATGGCCGAATGAACTGAAGATTCACCTGGTGGAATATGTGCCGGTCGCACACTGGAATGATTTGCACATGGTTGATGCTGACGGCAAGTCATTCAGCATACCTGCTGAACGTGTCGTCAATCAAAAAATGCCGTTGCTCTACGGTCCGGAAGGCAGTGAACAGGATGTTTTGCAAGGCTATCAAACGATGAGTCAGGCGCTGGCCGCCGGCAAGTTCACGTTGAAAGCCGTGGCAATGAGTGCACGCCACTCGTGGCAGTTAACCCTGGATAATGATATCCGGCTGGAATTGGGGAGAGATGACCGGATGGGGCGTTTACAGCGTTTTATCCAACTTTATCCGCGTTTCCAGCAACAGGCTGACGCCGACAAAAAGCGCATCACTTATGTCGATTTACGTTATGACAGCGGTGCATCAGTGGGTTGGGCGCCAGAGTTTATTGACCAGCAAAACAGTAATCAGCAACAGAATCAGGCACAGGCTAAACAACAATGATCAAGTCGACGGACAGAAAACTGGTAGTTGGGCTGGAAATCGGTACTGCAAAAGTCGCCGCATTGGTGGGAGAAGTTCTGCCCGATGGCATGGTCAACATTATCGGTGTGGGCAGTTGCCCATCCCGGGGCATGGATAAAGGTGGCGTTAACGATCTGGAATCGGTGGTGAAATGCGTGCAGCGTGCCATCGATCAGGCCGAATTGATGGCTGATTGCCAGATTTCCTCTGTTTACCTTGCTTTGTCTGGTAAACATATCAGTTGTCAGAATGAAATAGGGATGGTTCCTATTTCAGAAGAGGAAGTGACGCAGGAAGATGTAGAGAACGTTGTGCATACCGCTAAGTCGGTGCGCGTACGTGATGAACATCGGGTATTGCACGTCATTCCTCAGGAATATGCCATCGATTATCAGGAAGGCATTAAAAATCCGGTCGGATTATCTGGCGTGCGTATGCAGGCTAAAGTCCACCTGATCACCTGCCATAACGATATGGCGAAGAACATTGTCAAAGCGGTTGAACGGTGCGGCCTGAAAGTTGATCAGCTCATTTTTGCCGGTCTGGCCTCCAGTTATGCCGTTCTGACCGAAGATGAACGCGAATTAGGTGTCTGTGTCGTCGATATTGGTGGCGGAACCATGGATATCGCTGTTTATACCGGTGGCGCACTGCGTCATACTAAGGTAATCCCTTATGCAGGGAATGTGGTCACCAGTGATATCGCTTACGCGTTCGGCACACCACCTACCGATGCCGAAGCGATCAAAGTTCGCCACGGTTGTGCATTAGGGGCGATTGTCGGCAAAGACGAAAATGTCGAAGTGCCGAGCGTAGGCGGACGTCCGCCACGCAGTCTGCAACGTCAGACACTGGCTGAAGTTATCGAGCCTCGTTATACAGAATTGCTGAATCTTGTGAACGACGAAATTTTGCAATTGCAGGAGCAGTTACGTCAGCAGGGCGTAAAACATCATCTGGCCGCAGGTATAGTTTTGACAGGCGGCGCAGCACAAATTGATGGTCTGGCAGCTTGTGCGCAGCGGGTATTCCATACCCAGGTGCGTATCGGGCAACCTCTGAACATCACCGGGCTGACAGATTATGCGCAGGAACCTTACTACTCAACTGCTGTAGGGCTGCTGCACTACGGGAAGGAGTCTCACCTCAGCGGTGAGGCAGAAGTGGAAAAACGCGCCTCAGTGGGCAACTGGTTCAAACGAATCAATAGCTGGCTGAGAAAAGAGTTTTAATGTTTTAACAACGGGATCATGCTTTTAAGTATTTCGATCCCGACGCGACAGGCACAAAACGGAGAGAAACTATGTTTGAACCTATGGAACTGACCAACGATGCGGTGATTAAAGTCATCGGCGTCGGCGGTGGCGGCGGTAACGCTGTCGAACACATGGTGCGTGAGCGCATCGAAGGTGTTGAATTCTTTGCCGTTAACACCGACGCTCAGGCGTTGCGCAAAACGGCAGTAGGCCAGACGATTCAGATCGGTAGCGGTATTACCAAAGGTCTGGGTGCTGGTGCGAACCCGGAAGTGGGTCGCAATTCTGCTGAAGAAGATCGTGAAGCCCTGCGTGCTGCGCTCGAAGGCGCTGACATGGTCTTTATCGCAGCGGGCATGGGCGGCGGTACCGGTACCGGTGCAGCGCCAGTGGTTGCTGAAGTAGCAAAAGATTTAGGTATTCTGACCGTTGCTGTCGTGACTAAGCCATTCAACTTTGAAGGCAAAAAACGCATGGCATTCGCGGAGCAGGGTATCGCTGAACTGTCCAAACACGTGGACTCCCTGATCACCATCCCGAACGACAAGCTGTTGAAAGTTCTGGGTCGCGGTATTTCTCTGTTGGACGCCTTCGGTGCGGCCAACGACGTGCTGAAAGGCGCGGTGCAGGGTATTGCTGAGTTGATCACCCGTCCGGGTCTGATGAACGTCGACTTCGCCGATGTGCGCACCGTTATGTCCGAAATGGGTTATGCCATGATGGGCTCCGGTGTGGCATGTGGTGAAGACCGTGCTGAAGAAGCGGCTGAAATGGCGATCTCCAGCCCGTTGCTGGAAGATATCGACCTGTCAGGCGCGCGCGGCGTTCTGGTCAACATTACTGCGGGCTTCGATTTGCGTTTGGATGAATTCGAAACAGTGGGTAACACCATCCGTGCTTTCGCCTCTGACAACGCCACCGTGGTTATCGGGACTTCTCTTGACCCGGAAATGAATGACGAACTGCGCGTAACAGTAGTGGCAACAGGTATCGGCATGGACAAACGTCCTGAGATCACCTTGGTGACCAACAAGCCAGCCAGCCAGCCTGTTATGGATCATCGCTACCAGCAGCACGGAATGTCTCCGTTGCCGCAGGAAACGAAGCCAGCTGCCAAAGTGGTCAACGATCAAAGCGCGCAATCTAATAAAGAGCCCGACTATCTGGACATCCCAGCCTTCCTGCGTAAGCAGGCAGACTAGTCTGAATTGTAGGATCTCCGCTCTTTGTGCTAAACTGTCCCGCCAACCTTAATGTACTATGCAAAGGTTGGCAGGATAGATGGATAACATTGCGAGATAAAAACGATGATCAAACAACGTACATTAAAACGTATCGTTCAGGCGACGGGCGTCGGTTTACATACCGGCAAGAAAGTCACCCTGACTCTGCGTCCTGCACCGGCCAATACCGGGGTCATCTATCGTCGCACTGACTTGAATCCACCGGTCGATTTCCCGGCAGATGCCAAATCCGTGCGTGATACCATGCTCTGTACTTGCTTGGTCAATGAGCATGACGTACGTATTTCTACGGTAGAGCACCTTAATGCGGCCCTCGCAGGTTTAGGCATCGATAACATCGTTATCGAAGTCGACGCACCTGAAGTGCCAATTATGGACGGTAGTGCTGCACCTTTCGTCTATCTGTTGATGGATGCAGGGATTGAAGAGCTGAACTGCGCGAAGAAATTCCTGCGCATCAAGCAGACTGTGCGTGTTGAAGACGGTGATAAGTGGGCAGAGTTCAAACCATTCAATGGTTTCTCTCTGGATTTCACTATCGACTTCAATCACCCGGCGATTGATTCCAGCTCACAGCGCTACAAAATGAACTTCTCTGCAGAAGCATTTGTTCGCCAAATCAGCCGTGCGCGCACATTTGGTTTTATGCGTGATATCGAGTACCTGCAGTCACGTGGTTTGTGCCTGGGTGGCAGCTTTGATTGTGCGATTGTTGTAGATGATTACCGCGTACTTAACGAAGATGGTCTGCGTTTTGAAGATGAATTCGTTCGTCACAAAATGCTTGATGCTATCGGCGACCTGTTCATGTGCGGCCATAACATTATTGGTGCGTTTACCGCATTCAAGTCTGGTCACGCTCTGAACAACAAGTTACTGCAAGCGGTATTGGCGCAGCAGGAAGCCTGGGAACTCGTTACATTCCAGGATGAAGCTGAAGTGCCATTGGCTTTTAAAGCCCCTTCTACCGTATTGGCATAATCGGTACAGATATTACTGTTTTACTTATTACGACTGGTTGTTCTGGCACTCTCTCCGGCCAGGTCAGCCAGTCGTTCTAATGCCTTCCTCAGTTTTTCCGGGCTTCGGCTCGCCAGTCCTCTCAATTCATTAGCACTCTGTGAACTCAAATGCCGAACCGGCATAGACTCTGCTGCGATCGTTTTATTTTTCTGAGCAATTTGCGAAGCATTTTCCATTTTAGCCATCAACGAGGGATTAATCCTGATGTCGATTGATGACAATGATGGTAGAATTTGCGCTCGAAGTGCAGAGAGTAATGCGGGTTGTTCATAGCGTAATCGCATCATCCAGCTGGCATTAGCAATTTCCAGCACTAAAACTCCCTGTCGATAATTACCGACACGACACCATGGTTGCATGGGTGACGGTAAAAGCCCCTTCACTGCGCGGTTTAGTTTTAATAAAGCCGCAGCGCGCTGTTGAACAATTCGCAGCGGGCTTTGTTCCGTTGAAGAGGCGTCATCGAACAGGATATCTAATAATTGTGGGCGACTATCGCGCATGATGGGCTCCGGCGGATTGTAAACGTGTGATTGGTATTCTAAATCGTTGGCGACAATTTGGCAGAAGGTATTTTTGGCCGCATCTCCTCCTGGGGATGGTCGCGGCTAGCCTTGGCGTGTCGACGAATCTCTCACAAACTGAACTGGTTGCCGTTCCTAATACGTCTTCAAGTCTAAACCGTCTCAACATCGGCAGTACAGGGCTGAGTAATCTGGCATTACTCCAGGCGCATCGCCGCCCGTCTTTCGGTGTCGATTACTGGCAGCAGCATGCACTACGTACCGTTATTCGTCATCTTTCTTTTGCTCTGGCACCGCAGGTTGTTTATACCGCTGCACCGGAAGTCGTTGCTAAAGACGCAGAGCCGCTGCATGTCCAGCAACTCGCTTTACTGGTTACCCTGAATGCCTTACTGACACATGAATCCAAACCTCCGGTTATCATTCGTCATACGCAACAGCCTTTCCTCTCTCATGCTTCATCGCATCAAACCGGCCTGTGGTTAGCACAGGTGCAAGGCATTCGTGCCGGCCCGGCCTCTCTGATTTAACAGGCTGTAATTGTAAACTCTATCTATAAATCAATAAATTAGTGGCTACCTCAGGTGGCCTCCAAGAGATATTAAGCACTATGTTAATCAAATTATTGACCAAAGTTTTTGGTAGCCGTAATGATCGTACCCTGCGCCGTATGCGCAAAGTGGTTGACCTTATCAACCGCATGGAACCTGAAATTCAAAAGTTGACCGATGAGCAACTGCAAGCGAAAACCAACGAGTTCCGCGAGCGTTTGGCGAAAGGTGAAGTGCTTGAAAATCTGATCCCTGAAGCTTTTGCTGTCGTACGTGAATCCAGTAAACGTGTCTTTGGCATGCGCCACTTCGACGTGCAGTTGCTCGGCGGTATGGTACTGAACGAACGCTGCATCGCAGAAATGCGCACCGGTGAAGGTAAAACACTGACCGCAACGCTGCCTGCTTATCTGAACGCATTGAGCGGTAAGGGCGTTCACGTTGTTACCGTCAACGATTACCTGGCACAGCGTGACGCCGAAAATAACCGTCCACTGTTTGAATTCCTGGGTCTGAGCATCGGTATTAACTTACCGGGTATGCCTTCTCCCGCTAAGCGTGCGGCTTATGCTGCAGATATCACCTACGGTACCAATAACGAATACGGTTTTGACTACCTGCGTGACAACATGGCGTTCAGCCCTGAAGAACGTGTTCAGCGTAAGCTGCACTATGCGCTGGTGGATGAGGTTGACTCCATCTTGATCGATGAAGCGCGTACTCCGCTGATCATCTCCGGCCCGGCCGAAGACAGCTCAGAAATGTACACCCGCGTTGATAAGCTGATTCCAAAACTGATCCGTCAGGAAAAAGAAGACTCCGATTCCTTCCAGGGCGAAGGCCACTTCTCAGTGGATGAAAAAGCGCGTCAGGTTCACCTGACTGAACGCGGTCTGATTCTGATCGAAGAACTGCTGATGGAAGCGGGTATCATGGAAGAGGGCGAATCCCTCTATTCCCCGACTAACATCATGCTGATGCACCACGTGACCGCAGCGCTGCGTGCACACGTGCTGTTTACCCGCGATGTGGATTACATTGTGAAAGACGGTGAAGTTATCATCGTCGACGAACACACTGGCCGTACCATGCAGGGCCGTCGCTGGTCAGATGGTTTGCATCAGGCGGTTGAAGCGAAAGAAGGCGTTGATATCCAAAACGAAAACCAGACGCTGGCTTCCATTACCTTCCAGAACTACTTCCGTCTGTACGAAAAACTGGCCGGTATGACCGGTACTGCGGACACCGAAGCATTCGAATTCAGTTCCATTTATAAACTCGATACCATTGTTGTGCCAACTAACCGCCCGATGGTGCGTAAAGACATGGCCGACCTGGTCTACATGACAGAAATGGAAAAAATTGGCGCAATCATCGAAGACATTCGCAATTGTACCGCGAATGGCCAGCCGGTATTGGTGGGGACTATCTCAATTGAGAAATCAGAAGTTGTCTCAAATGAGCTGACCAAAGCCGGTATCGCACACAGCGTACTGAACGCGAAATTCCACGCTAAAGAAGCGGACATTGTGTCCCAGGCGGGCCAGCCAAGTGCGGTTACGATCGCTACCAACATGGCCGGTCGTGGTACGGATATCGTATTGGGCGGCAGCTGGCAGGTTGAAGTTGAGAATCTCGGCGAAGAAGCGACAGACGAGAAAATCGCAGAAATTAAAGCGGCATGGCAGATTCGTCACGATGCCGTGCTGGCTTCCGGTGGTTTACACATCATTGGTACCGAGCGTCATGAATCACGCCGTATCGATAACCAGCTGCGTGGCCGTGCGGGTCGTCAGGGTGATGCGGGTTCATCACGCTTCTATCTGTCCATGGAAGATGCTCTGATGCGTATCTTCGCGTCCGACCGTGTAACTGGCATGATGCGTAAACTGGGGATGAAACCAGGCGAAGCCATTGAGCATCCTTGGGTGACCAAAGCGATTGCTAATGCGCAGCGTAAAGTAGAAAGCCGCAACTTCGATATTCGTAAGCAATTGCTGGAATATGATGATGTGGCAAGCGACCAGCGTCGTGCGATCTACAGCCAGCGTAACGAACTGCTGGACGTGTCCGACGTGAGCGAAACCATCGCCAGCATTCGTGAAGACGTGTTCAAAAGCACTATCGACAGCTACATTCCGCCACAGTCTCTGGAAGAAATGTGGGATGTTGAAGGTCTGGAACAGCGTCTGAAAACCGATTTCGAGTTGGAAATGCCGATTTCGGAGTGGCTGGATAAAGAGCCAGAACTGCATGAAGAAACACTGCGCGACCGTATCATGGAAATCGCGAAAGAATCTTACGCCCGTAAAGAAGAAGTCGTTGGCGCTGAAATGATGCGCAACTTCGAGAAAGGCGTGATGCTGCAAACCCTTGACTCCCTGTGGAAAGAGCATCTGGCCGCAATGGATTACCTGCGTCAGGGTATTCACTTACGTGGCTATGCGCAGAAAGATCCAAAGCAGGAGTACAAACGTGAATCCTTCGCCATGTTTGCTTCTATGCTGGAATCGCTGAAATACGAAGTGGTCAGCGTACTCAGCAAAGTACAGGTACGTATGCCTGAAGAAGTAGAAGCGATGGAGATTCAGCGTCGTGAAGAAGCTGAACGTCTGGCGCGTCAGCAACAGCTGAGCCATCAGGATCAGCAGGAAATCGAAGTGGCCGAAGCCGCGCGTCTTGCTTCTTCTGGCGAACGCAAAGTAGGTCGTAACGATCTCTGCCCATGCGGTTCCGGCAAGAAATACAAACAATGCCATGGCAGCCTGCAAAAGTAAGATTTCAGGCTAAGTCATCGTGTTAATCTTAAAGGCGGCTAATCACCGCCTTTATTTTTGTCTTAAAAAGTACGGTTTCAGTACAGGATTCTTGGTCAGGAGAAAGGTGAGAACTGTGACGATTAAGCAACTGAATATCTCAGTCGGCATCATCCGCAATGAGCAGAAAGAAATTTTTATCACCCAGCGTGATGCCTCATCACACATGGCCGGATGTTGGGAGTTTCCCGGCGGTAAGATAGAAGCGGGTGAGTCGCCGGAACAGGCCGTCATTCGTGAGTTACAGGAAGAAGTGGGGATAAATGCAACATCTCCAGTGTTGCTGAAAACGTTAGAGCATCGCTTCTCCGATCGCATTATCACTTTGCATTTCTTTTTGGTAGAAAGCTGGCAGGGCGAACCTTACGGCAAAGAAGGACAGCCTAAGCGCTGGGTTGCACAGTCTGAGTTGGATGAAACTGAATTTCCACCAGCGAACGAAGAGATAGTCAACGCACTGAAAAATAACCAGTTATAATGTTATACCTCTCGCAAAAAAGGGGCTGAAGCCCCTTTCTGTATCATTCCTTTCTACGCTGGTTTTCTGCGTTAAATCTCTTCTTCGCTCCACTCATCCAGATCGTTGATATCCCCTTTGCTGGGAATACGTTTCTCTTCATCGGCCCATTCGCCGAGATCGATCAACTGGCAGCGTTTACAACAAAATGGGCGGTAAGGGCTTTGTTCGCCCCAGACCACTGTTTTGCCACAGGTCGGGCAATTTACTTCAATAATTTCGGGATCCATTTGCAACTCCTAGCAGCAGGCAAGATCAAAATTCAGTCGCGCGGGAACCACACCATGTTCGCTGTCGAGGGGTAAAAAGCGAATGGCATAACGGGTTTTGTGCCCGGACACTTGCGGGTAAAGCAGATTTTCCATCGACAGACGTAATCGTAACAGATCTGCGCCTTCCGCATTGTCCTGGAAAAAGCCGTTAAGGCTGATTTGATTGCGAAATACGCCTGACTGACGGATTAAATCCAGCACCATTGTGAGCGAGTTATTTAACGGAGCCAGAGTTTCCAGCCAGTTTTGAACTTCGCCATCCCTCTGAGATTGCGCCAAATGCAGCCAGATATGCAGCGTCGGCAAATCAAAGCTGCAGCAACCGCCAGGAATACTCAGGCGTTGACGAACCAGCGCGATCATCCGGTCTTCTTTCAATGCCTGACCGATTCTGGGTGCTTTCATCAGGATGCCCGCGCACTGCTTTAGCTCTGCCCGAATTCCTTCAATGCGAGAAATATCTACGCCAGGGACATCCTGCCACTGGGAGAGTTTCTGTTGCTGTCTTTCCAGCTCTTTCAGCAAATCAGTACGTACTTCCCCGCGCTCTAAAACATCCAGCAGATCGGATGCCGTGCGGAAAAACAGCAACGCAGAAGAAATAGCAGTAACTTGCGCATTGGCATGCAGTTGCTGTAACAAAAACTCAATGCGTAGCCAGGTACGCATTTTTTCATTTAGAGGATGTTCAAAAAGAACGGTGGCTGCTGCTTCACTCATGCTTGGCAATATCCTGTCTGTTTTCCCCTTGATATTCTGATGAATTATTCAGGGGATACTGATGCCGCAAATGTTAAATAGCGGCTATGTAATTGGGCAACACGCGATTCAATCGTTTCAGGATCGCCGCTGTTATCAATAATGTCATCCGCGCAGGCCAGTCGTTTTTCACGGCTCACCTGCGCAGCAATAATACTTTCAGCCTGCTGACGGCTGATGCCATCGCGCTGCATTGTGCGCACAAGCTGGGTTTGTGGATCAACGTCTACAACTAAAACGCGATTTGCCTGCGCCTGTAATCCATTTTCAACCAGTAACGGCACCACCCACAGCACGTAAGCCGTTTCAGCCTGCCTTATAAACTGCTGAGTACGCGCATGAATAACGGGATGGAGCAGTTGATTCACCCAGGCTTTTTCAGCCGGATGACTGAAAATGCATTCTCTCAAAGCGGCTCGATTTAACGAACCATCATCAAGAATAATATCTTTACCAAAGTGTTTGCTCAGTTCATCCAGCGCCGGTTCACCTGGAGCCACAACCTGACGTGCAATGATATCAGCATCGACAATGCTCACCCCGCGGCGGGCAAAGCTTTCGGCTACGGTACTTTTTCCGCTTCCTATGCCTCCGGTCAATGCAACGATATAGGCCATGCTGATGCTCTGATAGAATTAGTTGGGTAAATGATAAAGAGATTATGAGTAAGTGCAAGCCGCTCTCGTGTTGGTTTTGGACTGGAAAAATTAATCAGCTACACAATCAAAAGTCTGTGATGTGCGCTGTAAAAGCCATCTTGCCGTTGTCATTTTCCTGTGTATGATAAAACCACTGGAAAGGGTGTCTAATTTTCTGCTGCCACCCTAGCGACCCGTCGCCAAACCAGGACAAACCCGTCATGCGCATTGAAGAAGATTTGAAGTTAGGTTTTAAAGACGTACTTATCCGCCCGAAACGTTCCACCCTTAAAAGCCGTTCCGAAGTAGAGCTGGAGCGCACCTTCACATTTAAACACTCTGCTATCAGCTGGTCTGGTACGCCAATTATTGCCGCCAATATGGATACCGTTGGAACATTCCGTATGGCGACTGTGCTGGCATCATTCGGGATGCTGACTGCAGTCCATAAGCATTACACCGTAGAGCAATGGCAAGCTTTCATCTCCTCGGCTGATGAATCAGTACTGCGCAATGTGATGGTTTCAACCGGAACGTCAGAAGCTGATTTCGTCAAAACCCTGCAAATTCTCGCGATGTCGCCTCTGCTGAAGTTTGTGTGTCTTGATGTTGCTAACGGCTATTCAGAACACTTTGTGGATTTCCTGCAGCGTGTGCGTGAAGCATGCCCGGACAAAGTTATCTGTGCAGGTAACGTTGTTACCGGTGAAATGGTGGAGGAATTGATCCTCTCTGGCGCAGACATCGTTAAAGTTGGCATCGGTCCGGGTTCTGTCTGTACCACCCGCGTCAAAACCGGTGTAGGTTATCCGCAACTTTCTGCCGTGATTGAATGTGCTGATGCAGCCCATGGTTTAGGCGGACAGATCGTCAGCGATGGTGGCTGTGCTGTTCCGGGTGACGTAGCCAAAGCCTTCGGCGGCGGTGCCGATTTCGTAATGCTCGGCGGTATGCTGGCTGCGCACGAAGAATGCGAAGGCTCAGTGGTTGAAGAAAATGGCGAAAAATTCATGCTGTTTTACGGCATGAGTTCTGAATCAGCGATGAAACGCCACGTAGGCGGCGTCGCTGAATATCGCGCCGCAGAAGGCAAAACGGTGAAATTACCCCTACGTGGTCCGGTAGAAAACACTGTCCGCGATATTCTCGGCGGCTTGCGTTCAGCCTGCACCTATGTGGGCGCCGACCGTCTGAAAGAGCTGACGAAACGCACTACCTTTATCCGCGTTGCGGAGCAGGAAAACCGGTTGTTCGGCGGCAAATAACCCATCTTCATTCAGGCTAAATAACGGCGAAATAATTTTCGCCGTTTTCTGTTTATGCACAAACTTAACATTGCCATCCTCAGCCCATCACCGATCCCAGCTGGAATATCGGCAGATACATCGCTATCACTAATCCGCCAACAATCACGCCCATTACTGCCATAAGTACCGGTTCAATCGTTTGTGACAAGGTGTCTGCCAGCGAATTTGCTTTTTCATTATGCAGATGCGCCAGTTTTAGCAGTAACTCATCCAGCGATCCTGACTCCTCACCTATTTTGATAAGTTGTTGGCACAGCGAAGGAAACAGCGGCGACTTTACAAAAGCTTTGTGTAAGGGTACACCCTGCATAATCTGCTCACGGATCTGACCGAGTGCGGTCTGAAAATGCAGGTTAGACATTGAGGCCGATGCGGCTGCCAGCCCCGCAATCAATGTCATACCCGCCTGCTGCGTCATCGCCAGAGTTTGAAATATCTGGCTCAGGCAGCTGTCGGTGACCAGCCGTGATGTTAACGGCAAGGTAAGCAGCAGCTTTTGTTCCCTCAGTTTCCACCTTTGTTGCGGATGCAATTTGCGCAGATAAGCAAAACAGCAAAGGGATAAAACACCTGCCAGCCACGGGCCAGTTCCAATCAAAATCTCAGAGGTGGCTACCAGCATGCGGGTAAACCAGGGTAACTGCGCATCGAAGGATGCGTAGATTTTGGCAAACTCTGGCAGAACCATCGTCAGCATCAGCAGCGTCACCAGGGTGGCGATAACGCTGACAATCAGCGGATAGCGCAATGCTTTTTTCACCTTCGCCTTCAGTTCCGCCTGCTGCTCCTGCTGGGCTGCCAGTTGTAAACAACACTGATCCAGTTGTCCTGTGAGCTCACCAATGGAGATTATCTGCCGGTAGATATCCGGGAAGACGTCCGGATACGCATTGAGCATTTCCGATAAAGGTTTACCTTCGCGTACCCCTTTGGCGATATTGTGCAGGACGCACTGCCATGCTGGTTTCGCATGTTCACCGGCCAGCAGCGTAAGGCTGTTAACCAGCGGCAGCCCCGCCTGCAACAATGTGGCGAGCTGCCTGATAATCGATACCCGCTCCTGATTCTTCCAGAAACGCCGGTGCAGGCTCTGCTTCATGTGAATCTTTAGCGGCTGCAAACCAGCAGCGAAAAGCTGCTGGTAAATGCCCTCTTTACTGACCTCAATGCTGTCGCCATCCTGGATACTTCCCTGGCTATCGATAGCCTGCCAGTGATAGAGCCGCCACGTTTGATGAAGCACTGACAAATCACTCATGCACCGGTTCCCTCGCCGGTGACGCGATAGAGTTCCTCAAGCGAGGTAATACCTTGTTCCACCAGCAGCATCCCGGCTTCCTGTAAGGTGATCTGCCCCTGCTCGCGGGCGATTTTGATAAGTTCGTTCACGGTGGCTTCTGCAACCAGCGCCTGTTGTAAACGGGGCGTGATGTTCAGCGTTTCATAAATACCTGTCCGTCCGTAATAGCCTGAAAAACACTGATGACATCCGGCTGCCTGCCAGAGCGGTACTTGTCTTCCTTGTCCGTTTTCGCCATTCCCGACAAATGACATGTGCGCCTTACGGCAATGCGGACAGAGTTTTCGCACCAGACGTTGGGCAATCACCAGCCGCAAACTGGCGGCAATGTGAAAGCCTTCGACGCCCATCTGACGCAGGCGGGTCAGGGTTTCGCAGGTAGAATTGGTGTGCAGCGTTGAAAGCACCAGGTGACCGGTTTGCGCTGCTTTTACCGCGATCTCAGCCGTTTCTTTATCACGGATCTCACCGACCATGATGACATCAGGATCCTGACGCAGTAACGCCCGTAAAACACTGGCAAAGCTGAGATCTGTTTTGCTGTTAATCTGCGTTTGATTAATACCGCTGACGGGAATTTCGATCGGATCTTCCACGCTGCAAATATTGCGTGAGATGGCATTCAGTTCACGCAAGCCGCTGTAGAGCGTCACGGTCTTGCCACTGCCGGTCGGGCCGGTGACCAGAATCAGCCCCTGTGGATGTTTCAGTGCCGCCTTGAAATATCCCAGATCTCGCAGGGTGAGTCCCAACTGTGACATCGCCAGATCTTGCTGGGTCATGTGCAGAATACGCAGCACAATTTTCTCGCCATGCAGCGTCGGCAAAGAGGAAACGCGCATCGAGTAGCGCTGATTTTGCAGCACCACCGACAGCTGTCCGTCCTGTGGTAAACGACGTTCAGCGACGTTCAGTTGTCCCATGATTTTGAGCCTTGCACAGACGCTGGCCGCCATCGAAAACTCAGGGCCGGGGATCTCCTGCAACACGCCGTCAATGCGTACACGGACACGGAAGCAGTTTTCATAAGGTTCGAAATGAACATCCGATGCCCGGCGGGTAATCGCTTGTCTCAGGATCTGATTAAGAACATTAATCACCGGCGCGTCACTCTGGTCATTCAGTTCGTTGGCTTCCGGCCTGTTAGAATCCCCATTCCCTGCTTCTTGTGGTGATTCCGCACCGTCTTTTTCCATCATTTGCTCCAGCCTTGCCTGCGGCCAGCGCTCCAGCTGAACTTTCAGTCCGCTGGCAAAACGCAAAACATTACCTAACGTCTCGGCATCGGGTTCCGCCTCATGGCAGGCGACGCGCAAGGTTTGATCGTCGCGGTGCAGTATCACCGCTTTATAACGCTGACAAAGCGCCTCAAGCGACGCTTCGCTTTGCAGGCGATCGCTGTCAGGCGGGGAAACCGGACGCAGTGGCATATCGGTCATCATGGCGCTCCTGTGGTATCAAAGCGGAATACGCTTTCGCATGCTTCTACCATCGACGAACTCTCGGCATTGGTGCAGCTTCTGCTCCAGACAATGCCGCCTGCCTGGATATCCGGGGCGGGAGTCATCACAACGCTCAGGCCTTTAAGCGCCTGCTGACCTGTCAGTGAAATCACCCCCGCGTTCACCTGTATCTGGCTGACGTAACGGCTGGTGGCCGTCGCAGGGATCCCCTGCGTGCCTGCGTTGCAGCTCGTCAACGCACCTGCATCTATGACGCACAGCTCGACGCCGGTTTTATAGGGCACCATGGTTTGCAGCATGTCAGTCAGGGCTGCTTTCTGGATGTAACTTTGGTAGGCGGGAATGCCGATGGCGCTCAGGATCGCAATAATTGCGATGACCACCATCAGTTCTATAAGGGTAAATCCTTGTTGCCGGTGCATGGCTTTCTCCGTTTTGTGTAACTGCATGGATGTTGCTCAGGCAGCAAACTAAACGGAGAGAAATTCTGATTCCAGCGTCATTTATGGCTTCTCCGCGATGCCTTCCAGGATAACTATGCAAGGGAAAAAGGCTGTCAAAACTTTTGCGCGGCGTCTCGCAATAATGATGCGGCGTTTAAAAAGAGGGTTGGCAGCGGGCAGGGGAGAATGAGAGGGTAATGCGGCAAGTACGAAATAGTCCGAAGAAGTCGTATTGCCCCGGAAAGGATATCCGGGGCAATAGCGCATCGGTTAATCAGTTGAAACGCATCGAAAGATCCATCGCGCGGACATGTTTGGTCAGTGCGCCAACAGAAATGTAATCCACGCCTGTTTCAGCGAATTCGCGCAGTGTTTTTTCGGTGACGTTGCCAGACACTTCCAGCAATGCCCGGCCAGCAGTCAGGGTGACGCCTTCGCGCATCATCGGCACGGTGAAGTTATCCAGCATGATGATGTCAGCACCGGCATCCAGCGCCTGCTGAAGTTCGTCGAGTGACTCGACCTCTACTTCAACCGGCACATCCGCGTGGATCCACAGCGCACGTTCGACGGCGGCTTTGATCGAGCCGCAGGCAATAATATGGTTTTCTTTGATCAGAAACGCGTCCGCGAGACCAAGACGGTGATTGCTACCGCCGCCGCACAGCACGGCATATTTCAGCGCAGTGCGCAGGCCGGGCAAGGTTTTACGCGTATCCAGCAGTTGGGTTTTAGTGCCTGCCAGCAGCTTCACATAGTGGCTGACTTCGGTGGCTACGCCAGAGAGCGTCTGGACAAAATTGAGCGCAGTACGTTCGCCGGTCAGCAGCATGCGGGCAGATCCGGAAAGCTCGCACAATGTCTGGTTTTCAGACAGGGTATCGCCGTCTTTGACATGCCATTTGACGGTGATTTTATCGCCTGCCAGCTGGGTGAACACTTCATCCAGCCAGCGCTGGCCACAAAAAACACCGGCTTCACGGGTGATAATTGTCGCGCTTGCACTCTTGTCTTGCGGCAACAATTGCGCAGTTAAGTCATTGTTGGCATTGGCTTCGCCGCCAAGGTCTTCACCCAAAGCCTGAGTCACAAGTAAGGGGATATCATTCTGGATACGTTCGAGTAACTGTGCGCGGCGACTTTCAGGGCTGTAGCTGCGGGTAGACATACAAATACTCCGAAATGGCGGATAAGAAGGACAAAAAAACATGCTACCCTGTTGCTGTGATAAGTACCACCCAAGCACATCATTGAGGTCATTGATGCACTTAGAACATGGCTGGATTGCCGGGGCCCGGCAGGTAGTTTCTCCCCATTCTGATCTCCGTCCTGAAGACGAAATCCCCTCGCTGTTAGTGATCCATAACATCAGTTTGCCGCCCGGAAAATTTGGTGGCCCTTATATTGACCAGCTGTTTACCGGCACGCTGAATCCGCAGGATGATCCTTATTTCGAAGGGATCCACCAGTTGCGCGTTGCCGCGCATTGCCTGATCCGGCGTGACGGCGAGATCGTCCAATATGTGCCTTTTGATAAACGTGCCTGGCATGCGGGCGTTTCAAGCTGGCAGGGGCGGGAGCGATGTAATGATTTTTCTATCGGTATTGAGATGGAGGGCACTGATTTCGAGCCTTTCACCGAGGCGCAATATCGCAGCCTCGCAAGCGTTACCGAGTTGTTAATTAAGCACTATCCAATTAGTCTGGATGCCATTACCGGACACAGTGACATCGCGCCAGGGCGTAAAACGGATCCTGGTCCTGAGTTTGACTGGGCATTTTATCGCAAGCTGTTAACACCCATCGCAGGGCAAAATGTCTCTGCTGACTCGTGAATGAACGCGGGTTCGGGTTTCTGTTTTTTGCGAGTGATGTGTTGAGAGAGAGTGAGAATCGATGACGTTATTTACTTTATTGCTGGTGCTGGCTTGGGAACGGTTGTTCAAACTGGGTGAACACTGGCAGTTGGATCATCGGTTTGAGGTGATTTTCAACCGTGGACGGCAGACGTCTCTGACGAAAACGCTGGCGATAACCGTGGTCTGGATGGCGGTCATTTGGGTGATTTTGCGTGCGGTGCAGGGCCTGTTCTTCGGCGTTCCGTCACTGGTGTTATGGGTGATTATCTGTCTGTTGTGCATTGGTGCTGGCGTTAAACGCAAACACTATCGCGCCTATCTCAAATCAGCCCGTCAGGGCAATATTGATGCCACGAAAGAAATGGCGGAAGAGCTGGCGCTGATTCACGGCCTGCCTGCCGACTGCAGTGAAGAGGCTCGTTTGCGGGAGCTGCAAAATGCGCTGCTGTGGATTAACTTCCGTTATTATCTGGGGCCGCTATTTTGGTTCGTGGTCTGCGGGCCTTACGGGCCTGTTGCACTGGGTGGGTATGCCGTATTACGTGGCTATCAGACCTGGCTGGCGCGCCACATGACGCCGCTTAAACGCGCTCAATCCGGTGTCGATAGTCTGTTGCATATTCTGGACTGGATCCCGGTGCGGCTGGCGGGCGCGGCGTATGCCCTGCTCGGGCACGGTGAAAAAGCGTTACCGGCGTGGTTCGCCTCGCTGGGAGATATTCATTCTTCGCAATATCACGTTCTTACCCGCCTGGCGCAGTTCTCTCTGGCACGCGATCCCCATACGGATCCGGTTCAGACGCCGCGTGCAGCCGTCGGGCTGGCGCGAAAGGTCACTATGATCATTCTGGTCGTGGTTGCGCTGTTAACGATTTATGGTGCGTTGATTTAACGGCAAAAGTACCGCCTGTCTGCGCTATATAAAATCTGCATAAAAAAGCCCGGCACATTCACATGGCCGGGCTTTTTGCATGTTATTCAGGACTTAAAGAGTTGCTGCAGCGTCAGCGGGCGGTTATCTGCGGCGGGTTCACCGAAGTCCGGCAGTCCGTTCTCATCCCAGCGGAAGGTTTTGATACGGGTATGGCGGTTTGGATCGTACAACGGGTCACCTTCAATCTCAGTGTAATTGCGGGCGTGATAAACCAGCACATCTTCACCTTGTTCGTTGCGGGTGAAGCTGTTGTGGCCGGGGCCGAACTGTCTGTTGCCCACGTGAGTGGTGAATACCGGACGTTCAGATTTACGCCACGCTTTAGCGTCCAGCAGATTGCTGTTGATATCCGCCGTCAGTAAACCGATGCAGTAATTTTCATCAGTGGCGCTGGCGGAATAGGTGATGAAAATCTTATCACCATGCTTAATCACTGCCGGGCCTTCGTTTACCCAAAAACCGATGATTTCCCAGTCCAGCTCAGGTTTGCTGAGCATGACGGGGGGCGATTTCAGTGTCCACGGGTTTTCCATTTCGGCCAGATACAGGTTGGAGTTGCCCTGAATAGCCGGATCTTTCTGCGCCCACAGGTAGTAATTTTTCCCCTGGTGCTCAAAATGCGTCGCGTCAAGCGAGAAGCTGTCGAGAGGGGTCTGGATCCGGCCTTTCTCCTGCCAGACTCCGCTGAGCGGGTCAGCATCTTCGCAAACCAGCGCATACATACGGTGCTGGAATAATTCGTCCACAATCTCCTGAGAGGGCGCTGCGGCATAATAAATCACCCATTTCCCGTCGATGAAGTGCAGCTCCGGCGCCCAGATAAGTGCGCTCATCGGGCCGGTATCGGGCTTATGCCAGATGATTTTTGCAGGTGCATCGGCAAGGCCGGCCAGCGTTTCAGATCGACGGATTTCCAGCCGGTCATATTCCGGCACTGAGGCGATGAAGTAATAATTGCCATCGTTGTGCAGCCAGATATGCGGGTCGGCACGTTGCTCGATAAGGGGATTTGGATAGTTACTCATGTTTAAGCTCCTTGCTGTGCAGCGGAACAGAACCTGCGTCCGGCGCATTTTTCGTGTCGTGATATTCATTCAGCTCGCGATAATTACGGCGGCGGATTTCAAGATCAGACTGAATGGTGCGCATCATCTCGCGGTCAACTTTCAGTAAACGCACCACGCCTGCAGTGATCAGATAGCCAATGCCTGGGATCACCGTGAACAGCAGCACGATACCGTTAATTGCGTGATCGCTTTGACGGGCAGCCCCCGCATCGTATCCATAACCAGAGAGCAGGAAGCCGACCATTGCCCCGGCCACGGCCAGGCCGCATTTCAGGAAGAACAGGTTGCCGGAGAAGCTGATGCCGGTGATACGTTTGCCGGTTTTCCATTCGCCGTAGTCATCCACGTCCGCCATCAGTGACCAGTGCAGCGGAGAAGGGAGCTGGTGCATGATGTTCAGGATGAAGTAGGCCACCAAAATCAGCGTTGTCGCGTGCGGATCGAGGAAATAGAAGCCGCAGGAGAAAATGGTCAGAATGATGTTTGCCCAGAAGAACACTTTCAGTTTGCAGTATTTATCGGTCAGCGGTTTCGCCAGCGCGCTGCCAATCATCATGCCAACCACGCCGAGGCTGATAAACATACTGGCGAACGAGGTGGATTTCTCCATCACCCAGGTAACGTAATACATGGTCGCTGCCATACGGATAAAGCCCGGACACACGTTGCAGAAGGTGAGCAGCAGAATGCGCACCCACTGGTCGTTTTTCCAGATGTCTCTCAGGTCAGATTTGAGCGCATGTTTGGACGGCACCGCCGGCTGGATACGTTCTTTCACAAAGCTGAAGCAGAACAGGAACATAAACAGCGCGATGATCGCCATAACACCCATCGACATCTGATAGCCCTTCGCTTTGTCCGCGCCACCGAACCAGTCGGCCATCGGCAGTAATGTTGAGGACAAAATCAGCGTGGCAATCCCTACCATAAAGAAGCGGTATGACTGGCAGGCAACGCGCTCATGAGGGTCGGCCGTGATCACGCCGCCGAGCGAGCAGTAAGGGATGTTGATGGCCGTATAGGTCAGCGACATCAGGAAGTAGGTGACAAATGCATAGATTACTTTGCTGTTGTAGGACCAGTCTGGCGTGGTAAACATCAGCACGCTGAACAGGACATAAGGCACACATATCCATAACAGATAAGGACGGAACCGGCCCCAGCGGGTTGTGGTACGATCGGCGATAGCCCCCATGATCGGGTCGGTGACGGCATCAATGACACGTACCGAAAGCAGCAATATGCCCACCAAAGCCGGAGCCAGACCGAAAACGTCCGTATAAAAATAATTAAGAAACAGCATGATGGCGCCGCCAATCATGTTGCACCCTGCGTCCCCCATGCCGTACGCCACTTTCTCTCTAAATGACAGCGCGCCTTCCTTCATGGATGTAGTCTCCGGCTAGTAGTTAATAAGTGAGTTGTTAAGAAACTGTTTGATAGCAAAGAGTATTGGCGCGGGAGGGGCTGAGGAGTCAGGAGGTAAGAGTCGTGAAGATGGACGATTTGGTCATGCTGGGTAAAGTGTGACACAGATAACAAAGCGCCCCGGCCAGTGAAAACGGACCGGGGCGCGCGTGATTTTTTTGAAACCGGTGGTGTTTAAACGATTCGCGGTTTAAACCCCTCCGTCATGTCAGACAACCTTTCGGGGTCAGACTTTAACGGACTTACCGCTCTGCTGATTCTTGAACCAGTAACCGAGGCCGAGGATCACCAGCCACACAGGGATCAACCAGACGGAAATCGCCATGCCCGGCGTGATCGCCATGATCACCAGAATCCCGGCCATGAACAGCAGGCAGATGTAGTTACCCAGCGGATAAAGCAGCGCTTTAAACTTGGTTTCCACCCCTTCACGGCGCATTGCCTGACGGAATTTAATGTGTGCAAGGCTGATCATGGCCCAGTTGATAACCAGTGCAGAAACCACCAGCGCCATCAGCAAACCAAACGCTTCGCCCGGCATCAGGTAGTTAATCAGTACGCAAAGTGCCGTAGTGGCCGCAGATACCATGATAGAAGCGACAGGTACGCCACGTTTATCGACGTTCAGCAGTGCTTTCGGTGCATTACCTTGCTGAGCCAGGCCGAACAACATACGGCTGTTGCAATATACGCAGCTGTTGTAGACCGACAGCGCGGCGGTGAGGATGACCACGTTGAGGGCATTCGCCACCAGTGCATCGCCCAGATCATGGAAGATAAGGACGAATGGGCTGGTGTCGGGCCCGACGCGGGTCCACGGCATCAGGGAAAGCAGAACGGCCAGTGAGCCCACATAGAAAATCAGAATGCGGTAGATAACCTGATTGGTGGCTTTTGGAATGCTGACTTCAGGATTATCGGCTTCAGCGGCCGTGATACCGACCAGCTCCAGACCACCAAACGAGAACATGATGATCGCCATCATCATCACCAGCCCGGTCATGCCGTGCGGCAGGAATCCTCCCTGTTCCCAGAGGTTACGCACCGTGGCCTGCGGCCCTGCGGTATCGCTGAACAGCAACCAGCCACCGAACAGGATCATCGCGACCACTGCGACCACTTTGATGATGGCAAACCAGAACTCCATCTCACCAAACACTTTCACGTTGGTCAGGTTGATGGCGTTGATCAGCACGAAGAAGACAGCCGCAGAAGCCCATGTCGGGATTTCCGGCCACCAGAATTGAATATATTTACCGACGGCGGTCAGTTCTGCCATCGCCACCAGCACGTACAGAACCCAGTAGTTCCAGCCTGAAGCGAAACCGGCAAAACCACCCCAGTATTTGTAGGCAAAATGGCTGAAAGAACCGGCAACCGGCTCTGCCACGACCATTTCACCCAACTGACGCATAATCAGAAAAGCGATAAAACCCGCGATAGCGTAGCCCAGAATAATCCCCGGTCCCGCCGACTGGATAACGGAGGCGCTGCCCAGAAACAGGCCCGTTCCGACTGCCCCACCTAACGCAATCAACTGAATGTGACGGTTTTTAAGGCCGCGCTTCAGCTCATCGCCATGTTGTTGATCAACCATTTACCTGTCCTCTGTCATTGGGGCAAAACCCATAGCATTCTGCGTGTTAGAAAGAATGTAAGGCGATAATTACACTTTTTGTATTTAATTATTTACGGCTGGATTGTGCCTAAAAAGCAGCATCATCTACCGTTCGGGCAAGAATAGTGTTATGCGAAAAAGTTTGCACCTGATTTATGCATCATCTGCATAACAAATAACCAAATTAACGCTAAATTTGCTCAGGATCGTAAAAATGTGATCTTAAAGGCAGAAAAAAAGAGAAATGATAAAAAGTTGTTAAATTGTGCGAGGTCGACGCATTTACTGGGTAGCCATATGGACACAAGGTGAATACTTTGTTACTTTACGGCCACGTTTTTTAAATTGGTATTACCAATTGACTCCGGCAACTTACAGAGTCGCTACTCGCAGAGAACCGCACATATATGGCTTACAGCAAAATTCGACAGCCTAAGTTATCCGATGTGATCGAGCAGCAACTTGAGTTCCTGATCCTCGAAGGCACTTTAAGACCCGGGGAAAAGCTTCCGCCAGAACGTGAACTGGCCAAACAGTTTGATGTTTCACGACCTTCTCTGCGAGAGGCAATCCAAAGCCTTGAAGGGAAGGGACTGCTCCTGCGCCGTCAGGGTGGTGGCACCTTCGTGCAAAGTAACCTGTGGCAAAGCGTGAGCGATCCGCTGGCCGAGTTACTGGCTGACCATCCTGAATCACAATTCGATCTCCTTGAAACACGCCATGCCCTTGAAGGGATTGCTGCCTATTATGCGGCGCTCAGAGGCACTGAGGATGATTTGGCGCGCATTCGCGATTGTCACGTGGGTATTCAGACCGCCCAGGACAGCGGGGATCTGGACGCAGAAGCTGATGCGGTTATGCAGTATCAGGTTGCTGTAACAGAAGCCGCGCATAATGTTGTTCTGCTGCATCTGGTTCGCTGTATGGGGCCGATGCTTGAGAAGAACGTTCGACAGAACTTTGAATTGCTGTACTCACGCCGGGAAATGCTGGCAACGGTAAGCAACCACCGCGCCAGTATTTTCGAGGCGATTGTTGCACGTGAACCAGAAATGGCACGCGCCGCATCTCACCGTCACCTGGCGTTCATTGAAGAAGTTTTGCTGGATCTCAGCAGGGAACACACCCGGCGGGATCGGTCATTACGACGGCTCCAGCAACGAAAAGATGAAAGTTAACCTTCGGGATTAATTTTTAGAGCCTTCCTTTGAGGGCTCACGGCAACTACATGACGGGCCTGTCTTCGTGCGTTTTGTTGAGAGCGAAGACTGTCACTAAGAGCGCAGGAAGACAGGCTCCAGATAAACCAACGTATTAGATACAGATAAGGAAAAGCACCATGTCAGAACGTGTAAATAATGACGTGGATCCGATCGAAACTCGCGACTGGCTACAAGCGATCGAATCGGTCATCCGTGAAGAGGGTGTTGAGCGTGCGCAGTTCCTGATTGATCAGGTTCTGAGTGAAGCACGTAAAGGCGGCGTGAGCGTCGCAGCTGGCGCGGCCAGCCGTAATTATGTCAACACCATCGCTGTTGAAGACGAACCTGAGTATCCGGGTAACCTGGAGCTGGAACGCAACATTCGTACCGCAATCCGCTGGAACGCGATCATGACCGTTCTGCGTGCGTCGAAGAAAGATCTGGATCTGGGCGGCCACATGTCATCCTTCCAGTCTTCTGCTGCTATTTATGAAGTGTGCTTCAACCACTTCTTCCGTGCTCGCAACGAGAATGACGGCGGCGATCTGGTGTACTTCCAGGGCCACATCTCTCCGGGCGTGTACGCGCGTGCTTTCCTTGAAGGCCGCCTGACCGAAGACCAGATGAACAATTTCCGTCAGGAAGTTCACGGTAAAGGTCTGTCATCTTACCCGCACCCTAAACTGATGCCTGAATTCTGGCAGTTCCCGACCGTTTCTATGGGTCTGGGTCCAATCGGTGCTATCTACCAGGCTAAATTCCTGAAATATCTTGATCACCGCGGTCTGAAAGACACCACGGCGCAGCGTGTTTACGCGTTCCTGGGCGACGGTGAAATGGATGAGCCAGAATCCAAAGGTGCGATCACTATCGCCACCCGTGAGAAACTGGACAACCTGTGCTTCATCATCAACTGTAACTTACAGCGTCTTGATGGCCCGGTAACCGGTAACGGCAAAATCATTAACGAACTGGAAGGCATCTTTGCAGGCGCTGGCTGGAACGTGATCAAAGTGATTTGGGGCAACCGTTGGGACGAACTGCTGCGTAAAGACACCAGCGGCAAACTGATCCAGCTGATGAACGAAACCGTGGACGGCGACTACCAGACCTTCAAGTCCCGCGACGGTAAATACGTTCGTGAACACTTCTTTGGCCGTTATCCGGAAACCGCTGCGCTGGTCAAAGACATGACCGACGACGAAATCTGGGCGCTGAACCGTGGTGGTCATGATCCGAAGAAAGTCTTCGCTGCACTGAACAAAGCACAGAACACCAAAGGTCAGCCGACCGTTATCCTTGCGCATACCATCAAAGGTTATGGCATGGGCGAAGCGGCCGAAGGCAAGAACATTGCTCACCAGGTGAAGAAAATGAACATGGATGGCGTGCGCTATATCCGTGATCGTTTCAGCGTGCCAGTGACCGATGAAAATCTGGAAAAACTGCCGTACATCACTCTGGAAAAAGACTCTGCAGAATACAAATACCTGCATGAACGTCGTGCTGCGCTGAAAGGCTACCTGCCGACTCGTCTGCCAAACTTCACTCAGAAGCTGGAAATGCCGAAACTGGAAGACTTCTCACAACTGCTGGAAGAGCAGAAGAAAGAGATCTCTACCACTATCGCCTTCGTCCGTGCCCTGAACGTGATGCTGAAAAACGACTCCATTAAAGACCGTCTGGTGCCGATCATCGCCGATGAAGCGCGTACTTTCGGTATGGAAGGTCTGTTCCGTCAGATTGGTATTTACAGCCCGAACGGCCAGCAATATACCCCGCAGGACCGTGAGCAGGTTGCTTACTATAAAGAAGACGAGAAAGGTCAGATCCTGCAGGAAGGGATCAACGAACTGGGCGCCGCATCTTCATGGCTGGCCGCAGCGACTTCCTACAGCACCAACGATCTGCCAATGATCCCGTTCTACATCTACTACTCCATGTTCGGTTTCCAGCGTATCGGCGACCTGTGCTGGGCAGCGGGTGACCAACAGGCTCGCGGCTTCCTGGTCGGCGGCACTTCCGGTCGTACCACCCTGAACGGTGAAGGCTTGCAGCACGAAGATGGTCACAGCCACATTCAGTCTCTGACTATCCCGAACTGTATTTCTTACGATCCGGCGTATGCCTACGAAGTGGCAGTCATCATGCATGACGGTCTGGTTCGTATGTACGGCGAAGCGCAGGAAAATATCTATTACTACATCACGACGCTGAACGAAAACTACCACATGCCAGCCATGCCGGAAGGCGCGGAAGAAGGCATACGTAAAGGTATCTACAAGTTAGAAACCCTGGAAGGTAGCAAAGGTAAAGTGCAGCTGATGAGCTCCGGTTCTATCCTGCGTCACGTACGTGAAGCGGCTCAGATCCTGTCCAAAGACTACGGCGTCGCTTCAGACGTTTACAGCGTGACCTCGTTCACTGAACTGGCCCGTGACGGCCAGGACTGCGAGCGCTGGAACATGCTGCATCCGACTGAAACCCCACGCGTACCTTACGTGGCTCAGGTGATGAACGATGCGCCGGTTGTTGCTTCAACCGACTACATGAAGCTGTTCGCAGAGCAGATCCGTAACTTCGTTCCTGCCAGCGATTTCCGCGTACTGGGCACCGACGGCTTCGGTCGTTCTGACAGCCGCGAAAACCTGCGTCACCACTTCGAAATTGATGCTTCCTACGTTGTGGTTGCTGCGCTGGGCGAACTGGCCAAACGTGGCGAGATCGATGTGAAAGTAGTGGCTGAAGCCATTACCAAGTTCGGCATCGATGCTGACAAAGTTAACCCGCGTCTGGCATAAGAGGTAAAGACAGATGGCTATTGAAATTAACGTACCGGATATCGGTGCAGATGCAGTGGAAGTCACCGAAATCATGGTGAAGGTGGGCGATACCGTTTCCGTTGAACAATCGCTGATCACCGTTGAAGGCGACAAAGCTTCTATGGAAGTGCCTTCTCCACAAGCTGGCGTGGTCAAAGAAATTAAAGTTGCGGTCGGCGATACCGTCGAAACCGGCAAATTGATTATGGTCTTTGAAGCCGCTGACGGTGCTGCTGATGCCGCACCGGCGAAACAGGAAGCCAAAGCAGAAGCGAATGTTCAAGAGAACGCTACCGCTGCGCCTGCTTCCAGCGAAAGCAAAGAAGTGAACGTGCCTGATATCGGTGGCGACGAAGTTGAAGTCACTGAAATCATGGTCAAAGTGGGCGACAAAGTGGAAGCGGAACAATCGCTTATCACCGTGGAAGGCGACAAAGCCTCTATGGAAGTCCCTGCACCGTTCGCCGGTACTGTAAAAGAAATCAAAATCGCTGCGGGCGACAAAGTCAGCACCGGTTCTCTGATCATGGTCTTCGAAATCGCCGGTTCCGGTTCTGCCGCACCAGCGAAAGAAGAAGCTAAATCAGACGCGGCACCTGCCGCTGCCGCACAAACCGGCAGCAAAGAAGTGAACGTACCTGATATCGGCGGCGACGAAGTAGAAGTCACTGAAATCATGGTTAAAGTGGGTGATAAAGTCAGTGCTGAACAGTCACTGATCACCGTTGAAGGCGACAAAGCTTCAATGGAAGTCCCTGCGCCGTTCGCCGGTACCGTGAAAGAAATTAAAATCGCTGCGGGCGATAAAGTCAGCACCGGCTCTCTGATCATGGTCTTCGAAGTTGAAGGCGCTGCGCCTGCTCCGGCGGCGAAGAAAGAAGAAGCTGCTCCTGCGAAACAGGAACAGAAAGCGGCTGCCCCTGCGGCTAAAGCAGAGAGCAAAGGCGAATTCGCTGAGAACGATGCTTACGTTCACGCCACGCCGGTTATCCGTCGTCTGGCCCGTGAATTCGGCGTGAATCTGGCGAAAGTCAAAGGGACGGGACGTAAGGGTCGTATCCTGCGTGAAGACGTGCAGACTTACGTGAAAGACGCAGTCAAACGTGCTGAAGCCGCGCCGGCAGCAGCAACGGGTGGCGGTCTGCCAGGCATGCTGCCTTGGCCGAAAGTGGACTTCAGCAAGTTCGGTGAGATTGAAGAAGTCGAACTGGGCCGTATCCAGAAAATCTCTGGTGCGAACCTGAGCCGTAACTGGGTGATGATCCCGCACGTTACGCACTTCGACAAAACCGATATCACTGAGCTGGAAGCGTTCCGTAAACAGCAAAACGATGAAGCCGCTAAACGTAAACTGGACGTGAAATTCACCCCAGTGGTCTTCATCATGAAAGCTGTTGCCGCAGCGCTTGAGCAGATGCCACGCTTCAACAGTTCACTGTCTGAAGATGGTCAGAAACTGACGCTGAAAAAATACATCAACATCGGTGTGGCGGTAGATACGCCAAACGGTCTGGTTGTTCCGGTCTTCAAAGACGTGAACAAGAAAGGCATCGCCGAGTTGTCCCGTGAGCTGATGGCTATCTCCAAGAAAGCCCGTGACGGTAAGCTGACTGCTGGCGAAATGCAGGGCGGTTGCTTCACCATCTCCAGCCTGGGTGGTATCGGGACGACCCACTTCGCGCCAATCGTCAATGCGCCGGAAGTGGCTATCCTCGGTGTGTCCAAGTCTGCTATCGAGCCAGTCTGGAACGGTAAAGAGTTCACACCGCGCCTGATGATGCCAATGTCGCTCTCCTTCGACCACCGTGTGATTGACGGTGCCGATGGCGCGCGCTTCATTACCATCATCAACAACGTGTTGTCTGACATTCGCCGTCTGGTGATGTAAGCGAAAAAGCCGGCCAAACGGCCGGCTTTTTTCTGATAATCTCTTCATGCTGTTTGAGATTTTTCGGGGCTAAGCACAAATCGTATGCCGTTTGTTGTTTCAAATTTGTTAACAATTTTGTAAACTGCGGGCGGATAGAACGACCCGGTGGATGATGGGCGTTGCGACATAAAAATGACGTCAGACCCGCCGGACATAAATTAAGAGGTCATGATGAGTACTGAAATTAAAACTCAGGTCGTGGTACTTGGGGCGGGCCCTGCGGGCTATTCTGCTGCTTTCCGTTGCGCTGATTTAGGTCTTGAAACTGTTCTGGTTGAGCGTTACTCCACTCTCGGGGGCGTGTGCCTGAACGTAGGTTGTATCCCTTCTAAAGCTCTGCTGCATGTCGCGAAAGTGATCTCTGAAGCAAAAGCACTGGCCGAGCACGGCATCGTTTTCGGTGAGCCGAAAACTGACATCGACAAAGTGCGTGTCTGGAAAGAAAAAGTCATCAACCAGCTGACCGGTGGTCTGGCAGGAATGGCGAAAGGCCGTAAAGTCAAAGTCGTCAACGGCTTGGGCAAATTTACTGGCGCGAATACTCTGGTTGTTGAAGGCGAAAATGGTCCAACGACCATCACTTTCGACAATGCCATTATTGCGGCGGGTTCCCGTCCAATCAAACTGCCATTCATTCCACATGATGATCCACGCGTCTGGGATTCCACTGATGCACTGGAACTGAAAACCGTCCCTGAGCGTCTGCTCGTGATGGGCGGCGGTATCATCGGTCTGGAAATGGGCACCGTTTACCACGCGCTGGGTTCTCAGATTGACGTGGTAGAAATGTTCGATCAGGTGATCCCTGCGGCTGACAAAGACGTGGTGAAAGTCTTCACCAAGAAAATCAGCAAGCAATTCAACCTGATGCTGGAAACCAAAGTGACCGCGGTAGAAGCTAAAGAAGACGGCATCTATGTCACGATGGAAGGCAAAAAAGCCCCTGCTGAACCACAGCGTTACGACGCCGTGCTGGTGGCTATCGGCCGTGTTCCTAACGGTAAACTGCTGGAAGCAGGCGCTGCAGGCATTGAAGTTGACGACCGTGGTTTCATCCACGTCGACAAACAAATGCGCACCAACGTGCCACACATCTTTGCTATCGGCGACATCGTCGGTCAGCCAATGCTGGCGCACAAAGGTGTTCACGAAGGCCATGTGGCTGCCGAAGTGATTTCCGGCAAGAAACACTACTTCGATCCGAAAGTCATTCCATCCATTGCCTACACTGAGCCAGAAGTTGCCTGGGTTGGTCTGACTGAGAAAGAAGCGAAAGAAAAAGGCATCAGCTATGAAACTGCCACCTTCCCGTGGGCAGCTTCCGGCCGTGCTATCGCTTCCGATTGCGCAGATGGCATGACCAAACTGATCTTCGACAAAGAGACTCATCGTGTTATTGGTGGTGCGATTGTCGGTACCAACGGCGGCGAGCTGCTGGGCGAGATCGGTCTGGCGATCGAAATGGGTTGTGATGCAGAAGATATCGCGCTGACCATCCATGCTCACCCGACTCTGCACGAGTCCGTGGGTCTGGCAGCAGAAATCTACGAAGGCAGCATCACCGACCTGCCAAACCCGAAAGCCAAAAAGAAATAATATACCGTCATCCTCAAGCTGCCTCTGCGTTGGCTACCGCCTTGATGCAACTTGAATGATTCAGGTATATCGGTTTTAGGGTTTGAAAAGGCGGCGCTGAAAAGTGCCGCTTTTTTTATATGCATTTTTATACAAATCGACCGTCCTTTTGGGCGGTTTTTTTGTGCCTTTTTTCTGCGTTCTCTGTCATTTATTCCCTTGTACCCACAGGGTTGATGTGATGATCTAGAGGGCGAATTGCGATGAACAGCCGATCCGTCTGTGCTCAACGATTCAGCAAAGATTTAATGTTGCTTTTATGTGAACGAATTAACAAGCGGGCAAAATCCTGCTATGCTGCCCCGGCGCAAAAGGGCACTGTGCTTAGGTTCAGGACGTGACGTTTCAGCATTAAGAAACACGCTTACCCGCAGTGTCCCCGATTCATCAGACCGCTTGAATTCCCCTGTCCCTACAGGCATGACGCGATGCTGATGATGGAAGCCAGGCATAATAAATGACAATGAGAGCGAGGAGAAAGTCGTGCTAGAAGAATACCGTAAGCACGTAGCCGAGCGTGCTGCAGAGGGCATCGTCCCTAAGCCACTTGATGCTTCACAGATGGCAGCGTTGGTTGAGTCCCTGAAGAATCCGCCGCAAGGCGAAGAAGACACTCTGTTAGACCTGCTGATTAATCGTGTTCCACCGGGCGTCGACGAAGCCGCCTATGTTAAAGCCGGATTCCTGGCTGCCGTCGCCAAAGGCGAAACCACCTCTCCGTTGGTCACCCCTGAAAAAGCTATCGAACTGCTGGGCACCATGCAGGGTGGCTACAATATTCATCCGCTGATCGACGCACTGGATAGCGACACGCTGGCACCTATCGCGGCTAAAGCGCTGTCTCACACGCTGCTGATGTTTGATAACTTCTACGACGTGGAAGAAAAAGCACACGCGGGCAATGAACACGCGAAAAAAATCCTGAAGTCGTGGGCCGATGCCGAATGGTATCTGTCACGCCCGCAACTGGCTGAAAAAATCACCGTCACTGTTTTTAAAGTGACCGGCGAAACTAACACCGATGATTTGTCACCGGCTCCGGATGCCTGGTCCCGTCCAGATATTCCTTTGCACGCGCTGGCAATGCTGAAAAACGAACGTGAAGGCATTCATCCGGATCAACCGGGCAGTGTCGGTCCGATCAAACAGATCGACGAACTGAACAAAAAGGGTTTCCCGCTGGCCTATGTGGGTGACGTGGTCGGTACCGGTTCTTCGCGTAAATCTGCCACCAACTCCGTGCTGTGGTTCATGGGCGATGATATTCCTCATGTGCCGAACAAACGCGGCGGCGGTGTGGTTCTCGGCGGTAAAATTGCGCCAATATTCTTCAACACCATGGAAGATGCCGGTGCTTTACCGATCGAAGTGGACGTCTCCGATCTGAATATGGGCGATGTGATCGACATCTATCCGTACAAAGGCGAAGTGCGTAACCACGAAACCAACGACGTGATCGCCACTTTCGAATTGAAAACCGACGTACTGCTCGATGAAGTGCGTGCCGGTGGCCGTATTCCGCTGATTATTGGCCGTGGTTTAACCACCAAAGCCCGTGAATCACTGAAGCTGCCACAGAGTGAAGTGTTCCGTATCGCGAAGCCGGTTGCTGCAAGCAACAAAGGTTACTCGCTGGCACAGAAAATGGTGGGCCGCGCCTGTGGCGTTGCCGGTATTCGTCCAAACGAATATTGCGAACCAAAAATGACATCTGTCGGTTCTCAGGACACCACCGGTCCGATGACCCGTGATGAGCTGAAAGACCTGGCGTGTCTGGGCTTCTCCGCTGACCTGGTGATGCAGTCATTCTGTCATACTGCGGCGTACCCTAAGCCGGTTGACGTGACCACGCACCACACGCTGCCTGATTTCATCATGAACCGCGGCGGTGTTTCACTGCGCCCTGGTGATGGCATCATTCACTCATGGTTGAACCGTATGCTGCTGCCGGACACGGTCGGTACCGGCGGTGACTCCCACACCCGTTTCCCGATCGGGATTTCTTTCCCGGCGGGTTCCGGTCTGGTGGCGTTTGCTGCGGCGACCGGCGTGATGCCTCTTGATATGCCGGAATCCGTTCTGGTGCGTTTCAAAGGCAAAATGCAACCGGGCATCACCCTGCGCGATCTGGTTCATGCGATCCCTTACTACGCGATCAAAGAAGGCCATCTGACCGTTGAGAAGAAAGGTAAGAAAAACCTCTTCTCTGGCCGCATTCTGGAAATCGAAGGCTTGCCGGAATTGAAAGTTGAACAGGCATTTGAACTGGCGGATGCGTCCGCAGAACGTTCAGCGGCCGGTTGTACGATCAAACTGGATCAGGCGCCGATCAAAGAATACCTCAGCTCCAACATCGTGCTGCTGAAGTGGATGATCTCTGAAGGTTACGGCGATCGTCGTACCATTGAGCGCCGCATCAAAGGCATGGAAGAGTGGCTGGCGAACCCGACACTGCTCGAAGCCGATGCCGATGCGGAATACGCAGCGGTGATCGAAATCGATCTGGCGGACATCAAAGAGCCAATCCTTTGTGCACCGAACGATCCGGATGACGCACGTCTGCTGTCTTCCGTACAGAACAGCAAAATCGATGAAGTGTTTATCGGTTCCTGCATGACTAACATCGGTCACTTCCGTGCGGCGGGTAAACTGCTCGACAGCCATAAAGGCGCGTTGCCAACCCGTCTGTGGGTTGCGCCACCGACCAAAATGGATGCGGCGCAGCTGACCGAAGAGGGCTATTACAGCGTCTTTGGTAAGAGCGGTGCGCGTGTTGAAATTCCTGGCTGTTCACTGTGTATGGGTAACCAGGCGCGTGTGGCCGACGGCTCTACCGTGGTGTCTACCTCTACCCGTAACTTCCCGAACCGTCTGGGTAACGGTGCCAACGTTTATCTGGCATCCGCAGAACTGGCGGCGATTGCTTCCCTGCTTGGCCGTCTGCCAACGCCGGAAGAGTATCTGGGTTACATGGCTGAAGTCGATAAGACCGCGGTGGACACCTACCGTTATCTGAATTTCGACAAGCTGAGTGAATACACCGATAAAGCTGACGGCGTGATCTTCCAGACCGCAGTCTAAATCGTCATTATTCACTGTGGTCATTGAAAGGTGACTTATGCTGATCGTTTAAGGATCGGCTGACCGATCCCACAGCAAGTGTAAAAAAGGTTCATGGCTTCCATGGACCTTTTTTTATGCCGCTATCTCAGGCGCCAGGCATGGCCGTATTTCACCAGCGTACTTATCCTTCAAAAAAACAATACCGGTCACCTTAAGTGACCGGTATTCGGCTTATTTTTATTATTCAAGTAACTTATATGTATTGAGTAACTGTTTCATTTGACTGTTTATTTTTAATGGGTTGCGAGTTGTTAACTATTGCTTAAATACTCTTTAAGTAGAGTTGAAGGGGTTTGTGGTTTAAATTTTCGCCCCTTGCGAAATATAACTGCCTTTTGCAATTTACTTCGCTTCCTTTAATGACACATGTAAAGTGAAATAGATAATGCGTGTTTCCAGATTTGTTTGCATATTACAAATAGGTATTCAGTTTTCTTATTCTTCCTTATGTGTTTATGCCTTTTCTTTTAATGCCACCGCTGAAACGAAAGCACCTGTGGTCACTGAGAAAATGTCGAATGGAAAATTATCCTCAGACAGTCCCCAGCCAGCGCTTTCAGCCTCCACCTCCACGCCAGATAACGATAATAATACCTCGCTGGCAGGGCTGGCAGTTCAATCGGGTGCGCTGCTTTCCGGTGATTCTTCCAGCGATGCACTGAAAGGGATGGTGGCAACCGGTACGACGGGCAAGGCAGCGCAAAGCGTTGAGTCCTGGCTGAACCAGTTCGGTACTGCGCGCGTACAAGTGTCGGTAGATAATGATTTTTCTCTCGAAGATGCAAACTTAGATGTTCTGCTGCCGATATATGACGACAAAACCAACCTGCTATTCACCCAACTTGGCGCGCGCCGCGCGGATGACCGCAATATTATTAATACGGGCATGGGTTATCGTCATTTTCAAAAGAATTGGATGTGGGGGGCGAATACCTTCTATGACCGTCAGTTGTCGCAAAATCATCACCAGCGTGTGGGCATAGGAGGGGAATTAGGCTGGGATTATTTAAAGATATCAGCGAATGGTTATATGCGACTCACTGACTGGATGGCATCAGAACGTTATCAGGATTATGACGAGCGCGCGGCCAACGGATTTGATATTCGTACGGAAGGTTATTTACCTTCATGGCCACAACTCGGCGCAAGCGTCGTATTTGAGCAGTATTATGGTGATAACGTCGATTTATTTAATGATGAAGATAACCGTCAGAAAGATCCCTATGCGGTCACTGTCGGTCTGAACTACACGCCTTTTACGCTTATAACAGCGGGGATCAGCCAGAAAATGGGCAAAGGCGATACTCAGGATACGCAGTTTAACCTGAGCTTCAGTTATGCACCGGGCGTCAGCCTCGATAAACAGATGGATGCATCGCAGGTGGCAGTGAAACGCTCACTGCTTGGCAGTCGCATGGATCTGGTTAACCGCAACAACACCATCGTGCTGGATTATCGCAAGCAAGATCTGATTTCGCTGGGTTTACCGGCCAAAATTGAAGGTGCAGAAAGCGCCACCTTCCCAATTTCTGTCGTCGTTAACAGCAAATACGGGCTGGATCGCATTGACTGGCAGGCGGATGAACTCCTGCAGCACGGCGGTAAAATCGTGCAAGATAAACACTCGGGCCAATACTCAATTACCCTGCCAAATTATCAATATGGCGCGGTCAATAATCATTACATCGTCAGAGGCAAGGCCTTCGATTCCAGAGGCAACGGCTCTAACAGCAGTGAAATGGATGTCTTCGTGGCAGGCTATGATGCTGCGACCTGGCAGTCTTCTACCACGGTCAGCCCTGACACCTTAGTCGCTGACGGCATCAGCACCTCAACGGTGACGTTACACATTACCGGTGCAGATCAGTTGCCGGTGACCACGATAGCCCCTCAACTTTCGGCCACCCTGAAGCTCACGCCATCCGGTAGCGCTGACGTGACATCCGTTGCGCCAATGAAAAACGCTACCGTCTCCGCCTTCAATGAATCCGCACCGGGCGTTTATACCGCCACCTTTACCAGCGGCAACGTCGCCGGAACTGCCGATATCACGCCAATAGCCAGCGGTAAGACTGCCCTGCAAACAGCGCGTATCGTGCTGCAAAATGCAGATACCCGGGCAAGGCTGACTACGCTGAGTGCATCAAAAAATCACATCATGGCCAACGGCACTGATGCGGTCACCCTGACGGCTGAAGCATTGACGGCAGATGGCCTGCCATACCAAGGCGTAACGGTGTCATGGACTGCAGATAATGCCGCTCTCGGATTATCAGCGGCGCAAAGCGTGACTGATGAAAAAGGCATGGCGTCCGTCACGGTCACCAGTCTGAGCGTAGCGAATGCGATGGTGACCGCAACGGTGGAAGGCGGCAGTTCGCTGCAAAGTGAGCCGCTCAACTTTGACGCGGATGCCTCCACCGCACAGGTGATGAGCCTGAACCTGGATAAAGTGCAGGCGACGGCAAATAATGCCGATAAAGTCACATTGGTTGCAAATGTCGTTAACGCCCAAAACCAACCTTTGAAAGGCGCAGCCGTTGACTGGAAAGTGGAGCAGGGCATCGCCACGCTGAGTGCACCGCAAGTGTCGACAGACGAACTGGGCAATGCACAAATTACCCTGGCTTCGACGGTGGCGGGTGACGTGAAAGTCTCCGCTCGCGCCGGAACAACAAATGCCAAAATGACGGATGTCATTTCGTTTGCTGCTGACAGTGCCAGTATGAATATTACTGACCTGAAACAGGACAAAACGCAGGCAGTGGCCAATGGCACCGACGCAGTCATCTATACCGTGACAGTCACCGATGCGAACGGCAATAAAGTGCCAAATGCACCTGTGAGCTGGAAAAGCGATCAATCCACAGCCCGGCTTTCTGAAAGCACCGTCAGCACTGATGCACAGGGGCTGGCGCAGATACGTGTTTCCACCCTCAAGGCTGGCGACGTGATTATCTCCGCGCAACTGCCGGGCGGCACGGCCAGTGCCGCGCCTGCGGCATCGTTTATTGGCGATGTGAATACGGCGCAGTTTACCCCGATGTCCACCGATAAGGCGCAGGCCCTGGCGAATGGCACAGATGTCATCACCCTGAATACGACGTTAACAGATGTCAACGGTAACCCGTTGATGGATGCTGATGTCAACTGGGTAGCGACGCCGACCAGTGGCTCATTATCTTCCAGCAGCACTAAAACGAATGCGCAGGGTGTGAGTTCCATCCGGTTAACGTCCTCAGATGTCGCAGATTACACCGTGAAGGCGTCGTTTAATGCGGCCAGCGTGACATCCCGGGCTCTGTCGTTTACTGCCGATGTGACAAGCGCGGCGATAGATACGCTGGTGGCAGATAAAACCGCGTCAGTGGTCGCGGGTAAAGACACGGTTAATCTGTCGGCAACCGTGCTGGACGCTAACCGCCACGCAGTACCGGGCGTTACGGTTAACTGGAGCAGCGATAACGGTAACGGCAGCTTCACGCCGGTATCTGCTGTGACTGACAGCAAGGGTGTGGCGACAGCGAAGTTCAGCAGTACAAAAGCGCAGACAACGGTGATCACGGCGACTGCCGGTATCAGCAGCAAAACACAGTCTGTTGACCTGATTGCCGATGTCAGCACCGCGACGTTGGGCAGCGTGACATCTGATAAATCGCAGGCGACGGCAAACGGCACCGAGACGGTGACCTGGAGCACGACCGTGAAAGATGCCAATCAGAACATCATTTCTGGAATGGTGGTGAACTGGAAAAGCGACAATGCCAATATTACTTTGGCAGGTAGCACCAGCCAAACCACTGCGGGTGGCGTCGCAACGATCACGGCGACGTCGGTGAAAGTCGCGGATGCCGTGATGACAGCCAGTTTGACTTCGCCGGCAGGAAGCGCCAGCGCGGGTAAGGTGAGTTACGTTGCAGACAGTAGTACCGCGCAGGTTACCACCGTGACAGCAGATAAAACGCAGGCTTTGGCAGACGGCACTGACGCAATTACATTGAGCGCGACAGTGACGGACGCCCACGGTAATGTCCTGTCCAACACGGCGGTAAACTGGAGTAATGCCCCTGCCGTCGGCACGCTTTCGGCGGGAAGTACCACCACCAATGCTCAGGGTATTGCGACAGTGACCCTGCACTCTGCTTCAAGCGGCAGCACGGTCGTCACGGGTAATGTTAATGGCGCAGGTGTGGATTCGCCGTCGCTGACCTTTGCGGCGGATGCCAGCACGGCCACTGTTTACAGTCTCGATGCCAGCAAAAGCACGGGCGTGGTGGCAGGTGTGGACACTGTCACTATGACGGCTGTCGTGCATGATAAAAACGGTAACGTCGTACCTGGCGCAACAGTTAACTGGAGCAGTGACAACACCAGCGGCAAATTCACGCCGGTTTCCGCTGTAACCGACAGTAACGGTGTGGCGACGGCGCAGTTTAGCGAGACTCGCGCATAGACCACGGTGATTACGGCGACCGCGGCGGGCGGCAGTAAAACGCAGTCCATTGATGTCGTGGCCAATGCGGGCACCGCGTCACTGACCCGCGTGGTGGCGAGCAAATCGCAGGCACTGGCGAACGGCACTGACGTGATCACCTGGACGGCAACGGTAACCGATGCCAACCAGAACCCGGTGAAGGGGACGACGGTGCAGTGGAGCAGCAGCAACGCTAACATCACGTTGTCAGGCAACAGCAGTCAGACCGGTACCGATGGACTTGCGACGATCACCGCAACGTCCGTGAAGGCGACTGATGCCATCATGACGGCCACTCTGACTTCACCGGCAGGCAGCCTCAGCGCCAGCAGCGTGAGTTATGTGGCTGATATCAGCACGGCGCAGATGAGTGCAGTAAGCAGCGATAAAACTCAGGCGCTGGCGAATGGCACGGACATCATCACCTTAAGCACCACGTTAACGGATGCTAAAGGAAATCCGCTGGCGAATACCGACATTAACTGGAGCAGCATGCCGGCAGGTGGCACGCTTTCGGCCAGCAGCACGAAGACCAATGCGCTGGGCGTGGCGACAGTCATACTGTCATCAGCCGACGTCATCGCCTTCAAGGTCACGGCCTCGGTGGGGGGTGCAACTGAAACCTCTGCCTCATTGTCATTCATTGCCGATACGGTAACCGCGAAACTCGCGACGCTGGTGGCGGACAAAACCGCCTCTGTGGTGGCGGGTAAAGACACTGTGAATTTGAGCGCCACCGTGCTGGATGCCAGTAATCATCCGGTTCAGGGTGTCACCGTCTCCTGGAGCAGTGACAATGCCAGCGGCACATTTACCCCGGTTTCAGGCGTAACGGATGCCGCAGGTGTGGCGACGGCGGCATTTACAGAAACCCATGCGCAGACCACCGTCGTGACGGCCAGTATTACCGGCAGCAGCCTGACCCAATCGCTTGATGTCATTGCCGATAGCAGTACGGCGACGTTCAGCTCAGTGGTGTCCAATAAATCACAAGCACTGGCCTCAGGGACGGATACTGTGACCTGGACTGCGACGGTGCAAGACGCTAACCAGAACCCGATTAACGATCTGGCAGTGAACTGGAGCAGTGATAACGCCAACGTTACGCCTGTCAGCGCCACGACCAAAACCAATGCCAGCGGTGTCACAATGGTAACCGCAACGTCACTCAAAACGGCGGATGTTATCATCACGGCGGGGCTGACTACGCCTGCGGTGAGTAAAAGCGCCAGCAAAGTCAGCTATATCGCGGATGTCAGCACGGCGCAGCTGAGTACAGTGGCAACGGACAAAACGCAGGTACTGGCGAACGGTAGTGATATCGCCACACTGACAACCACGGTCACGGATGCTAACGGTAACCTGTTATCGGGTGCAGATATTAGCTGGAGTGTGAATCCTTCAACCGGAACGTTATCAGCGGCAACGACGAAAACGGACGCGCAAGGTATTGCCACTGTGACGTTAAATTCGCTGATCCTGGGCAATTCGACGGTGACGGCATCGGTTAACAGTAAAACGGCCACATCCCCGACAATCGCGTTTGTTGCGGATACCACCACGGCGATTGTCACCACACTGACTGGCGATAAAACGGCGGGGGTTATCGCGGGCGTTGATACCGTGACATTGCAAGCCACGGTCCTTGACGCGACAAATCATCCGGTGCCAAATCTCACCGTGACCTGGAGCAGTGACAATACGGCGGGTGTCCTGACACCGGTCCAGGCAGTGACGGATGTCAATGGTGAGGCAAGTGCAACGCTGACTTCAACACTGGCGCAGAATACCGTTGTGACCGCGAGTGCGGGCAGCAGCCAGAAAACCCTGGCAGTGGACATCATTGCTGATGCCAGCACTGCTCAGGTGACTATTGCTGCTGATAAAACGCAGGCACCGGCCAATGGCACAGACGCCATAACCTGGACTGCGACCGTTAAAGATGCCAACAGCAACCCGGTGAATGCGGTCAGTGTTGACTGGAGTGGCAATAATGCGAATGTCACGCTGGCGAACAGCAACACGCAGACCACGGTAGCAGGCACAACGACAGTGACCGGTACGTCGGTCAAAGCGGGCACTGAAATTGTGACGGCGACGCTGACTCAGCAACAACGTACGGCAAGTGCGGCAGAAGTCAGCTTTGTTGCAGACCTCAGCACTGCTGAGATCACAACGCTGACGACGGACCGGCCGTTGATTTCCACGAACGGTATCGATATTGCAACATTTACCGCTACGGTAAAAGATGCGCTGGGAAATCCGGTTACCAATGAGACGGTTAACTGGTCAACTACCCGTAATACACTGGCGAAAAGTACCAGTGTGACCGATGCATCAGGTGTCACCAAAATGACGATTTCGGGTACCGATGACGGAGAGGCGACGGTTACCGCGAGTTATGGGCAAAGTTCGAAATCAGCCATCACGAAATTTGCTGGTTCGGTCACCGGTGACTGGGTAATCAGCGGGGCGTCCGGCAAGTTTGAAACTCAAAGATTCAGTGCATACGAATCTATGGGCTTTATCGCAGTGATGCCGACCACCGGGCCAACGTCTCTTGTCTGGAGTGGTGCTGTCAATACCAATTCGCCGCTGACCACACCAATGACGGACGAACACGGAAACGATGTGATTGTTAACTTTGGGGGTATGCGAGGGTCAGGCTGTTCGACCCGAACATTCAATACGGCGATGGGATGCCAAAGTGGGCCAAATGTTCGGGCGATACTGAGCTATTCATCAGCGGAAAATCCAGGTCTGGCCCCTGGTGTGTATAAAGGTATTATCCACTTTGCCGGTCAAGGTTGGGACGTCAGTAAGCCTTCATTCTCCTATGACCTGAGTGTGGTTCTGACCGTGAATTAACATGACAAGAGATTCATAAACTGGAAAGGCGGAAGAAATTCCGCCTTTTTTATTGCTATCATGCGGCAGGTTTTGGTGGCGTTTGATGATTTTTAAGGACTAGACGATGGACTACGACTTTTTGCGCGATATCACCGGTGAGGTCAAAGTGCGTTTTTCAATGGGCCACGAAGTGATCGGCCACTGGCTGAATGAGGAAGTGAAGGGTGATTTATCGGTGCTGGATAAAGTGGAAGCCGCGCTGAGTGAACTCAAAGGCAGCGAGCGTGAAACGCAAATGGTCGGTCACGAATACACGCTGTTGTTAGCTGACGATGAAGTGATGGTGCGTACCAATCAGCTGGATTTCGATGGCGATGAAATCGAAGAAGGCATGAGTTATTACGATGAAGAGAGCCTGGCGTTTTGCGGCGTTGAGGACTTTCTGCAAGTCCTCGCCAAGTACCGCTCTTTTATCACGACCTATCGCTGAGTTTATTTCCCCCGCGAGGCGGTCCAGCACAGCAGCGAACCGCCGACCACCATCAGCACGCCCGGCCAGAAACTCGCGCCCGGCAGTGTATGCAGCCACAATCCGGCAATCAGAATTGAAGACAGCGGCGTGAAGTACGAAAGTGCCGCCACCAGCGTCGCATTGCCTTTTTTCATCGCGATATCCCAGCATTGATAAGAAATGGCGGTCACCGCGCCCATCGCCAGCAGTTCGAGAATGGCCGGTAACGTCAGGCTGATGCGATTCGATGAATAGGTGAAATACAGCACCCAAAGCACGGCACCGGTGGCGAGTAAAAACAACGGCAGCACGCCTTTGCCTTTGCACAACACCCGCACCAGATTGGAATACAGCGCCCAGGAAACGGCGGCACCTAGCGCCAGACTGTAGGCTACCGGATTGCCGCCCACGTTACGCATCAGCTGATGAACGTCCAGCCCGTGACCGCCGCTGATTGCCCACAGTACACCGGCAAACGCCAGAATAACGCCCGGCCAGATCCACCAGCGCACGCGAAGTTTCAGCAGTGGCACGGCAAATAACAGTGTCAGGCTCGGCCACAAATAGTTGATCAGTCCCAGTTCCAGCGTTTGCTGACGGCTATGCGCCAGACCAATCGCCAGCGAAAATGCCACCATATAAAAGATAAATAACAGACCGCAGATGATCAGATAAGCCGCGGATTCCCCGCGCAGCGACGGCTTTGTGCCCACCATCCAGACCATGATCCCGCTGACCGTATAAATAGACGCGGCAGCACCAAAAGGGCCGAGGGATTCAGACAGGCTGCGGGTGAGCGCCACGCTCATGCTCCACAATAAAATGGCAAGAACGCCGAACAGCGTTGCGAAACGATCCATATGAAAGGTAAGCCTCTGGAAAAGGAGGCTTTTAAGATAAGCGATTGTTCCGGTTATTTACACCGGAACAATCCGCTTGAGGGGCGCTGATTGACTGACATCATCAGAAGTAGAAACCGACTTCCAGACCCAGAGTCGACGTCGTGGTCGCAGGCTGATAATAGCCAACGTTGCGTCCGTTCAGATCACCCTGTTTCTCGTCTGACTTGCCATACTTCTGGTGCACATAACTGGCTTTGACGAACACATCTTTGTTGATGTTCCAGGTCAGGCTGGTGAACGGCGAGAGCTTAGATTTCGGCTCCAGCCAGACATCGCCCTGATTACTGTGCGTCCAGGTTTTGATCGGGTACAGCGCACCGCCTTCCAGGCTCAGACGTGAATCGGCGGTCATCTGCCAGTTCGCGCCTACAGAGGCCTTAGCGTACGGCTGCAACGACACTTCCAGCGCCGTGTAATCCCGCGTGCGGTTTTCCGAAGCGATGTAGACATCGTCGGAGCGGATATTACGCAACCACACCTGGCCGCCGAGCGCCCCTTTCATATCGAAAGAAACGCTGTCTGATGCGCGGTAACGGTAACCGCGCGTCAGGTCGGCGCTGTAGCCGGTGTAATAGGTTTTCCCTTTCAGCGTACCGTTTGGCACGTTGGCCTGATCGTCAAGGGTGCTGCCTTTATAATTGACGATCCCGAACATCACGCTCATGTCCCAGGCTTTTAATAAGCCGCTTGGGGCGTCGAGATAATTATTAGATCCGAAATTTACGCGCAGGCGCGGGCCATGTTCAGCAACATATTTACCGTCCATATTATCGACGGATTCGTCCCACTTATAATATTCAGCACCATAACTCACATAGTGCCGCATCCCTTCAGTATTGCTGCCTAACAAACTTTCCCCGGCCCGGGAAACCCCGGAAACCAATAAAGAACTCGCGACCAGCAGGCTGGATACGGTCTTTAATTTACTCATTGTCATTTTTTATTTCTGCTTGCAGGTGGATGGAGCTGGTTGCTTAGTAAGCAATACGGCGATGCTAAAGGTCGGAGGGGCAGAGATAAAGAGATTTATCTGTTTTTCAGAAAATAGCGATCTTTTGATCGGTGTTAACTCAAATTAATGGATGTATATAAATATAATTTGATTTATGGGCTGTGTATTATTTTAATAATTTGGCTTACCGGACAGATCGTTTAACGATCAATTTGACTTAAAATAGATTTTAATAGGCGTTTTTATATTAATTTGTCTTAAGGAGTGTAGCCGGTTTTTATACCGGCGTGGTTATTTTACTTAAGTAATGCTAATCGAGTTTTTAAAGGGAAGCGCCGCCGCAAATAATTAATTGCTGGCCGGTAATCGCTGCGGCGGAGGGCGAAAGTAAGTAAATGACTAAATCGGCCACTTCCTGCGGCTGAATATAGCGACCTATCGGCGGCAATCTGGGCGGCGAGCTCTGGCGCTGCGGATTGTCCAGCATCGGGGTTTGCGTCGCGCCGGGGGCCACCACGTTGACGGTGATACCACGCGGTGCCAGCTCCGCCGCCCAGCTGCGCGCCATACCGATCATGGCGGATTTGGTCGCCACATACTGACTGCGTCCGGCGACGCCCGATGACGTCCTGCTGCCGAGCAACACGATGCGCCCGCCGTCCGGCATCTTTTCCACCAGGCGGTCGGCCAGCACTTCTGCCACGCCGATGTGCAGTTTCCATAACGCCTCGCTGGCCTGCGGATCCAGCTGCCCGAGCGGTGCCGCTTTCATCATGCCTGCGGCGTGGATCACGGCATCCACCTGAGGCAGTGTTTCCAGCATTGCTGTCAGTTTTGCCGTGTCGGTGATGTCGAGCGGCACTGCGCAAAAGTGAGGGTGTTGAAAGCCCACTTCGCGGCGCGCCAGACCGGTCACCTTCCAGCCCTGCGCCAGCAATGTCAGGCACACCGTTTCACCAATGCCCGAGCTGCAACCTGTCACCAGCGCGTGTTTAAGCGGTGTATTGCTCATGGCTTACTCCTTTAACGCTGATGCCGGGACTTTGAACACCGCTTTACGCACCACCGCAGGATGTGTGGTGCAACACAATGCGCGATGCGGCTCGCCCGGCGCGAACGTCACAAAGTCACCGCTGCGCAGCAAAATCTCATTGTGCAGCGCGGGATTGTCGAGAATAAACAAGTCGGGTTTGCGCTCCGTGGCGGGCTGTCCGATGGCGCTCCGGGTATCGAAGCCGATGATCTCTTCGCCCTCCAGCACCACCTGAATATCCAGCCAGTCGTGATGAAATTCAGTATGCCGGTCCGCAGCAGGCGAGGTGTTGGCATTGCCGATGTGGCAAAACCAGGCTGCGCCCTCCGGCTGAAACCGTCCATCTTCCCGCGCGCAAAGCGCTTCCAGCGAACACTCCGGCAGCGTAAGAATGCTGAGCAGCGCATCGGGCAAGGTGGCCAGTGCCAGCGCACGTAAATGACCTGCAATCATGATCTTCTCCTTATAAAAAAGCCCGCGCAGGGCGGGCCGGACCGGCATCAGCCTTTTACCCAGGACTCTTCGACGCAGACGTATTTGATCGCCTGCCGGTAGTAGGTAAACGCGATATGCAGTTCGCCGTTCAGCCCCTGTTTGATGCTGGGATAGGAGAACTCGCGGTTGAGTTTTTGCTGCGAATTATTGGTCATGCAGTAACCGTCGCCGGTTTCCAGATTGCGCAGGTAAGGCCATGAACGGCCACCGTCTTCGGAAATGGCCAGCGTCATCGGCGCGCGCGGTGCGCCCCAGAAGGCGGTGCGTGCACCGGTTTCGGCAGTCGCTTCCACGCGCACATCGTCGTCTTCATCTTCGATTTCGTCATACAGCGAGGCCCGGCGTTCGCTGGCATCGGCGGCACTCAGATGATTGAACACCAGCGCCAGATGCCCGTTGGCGAGCGTTGTCACCTGAATCGACGAGTTGTTGTTAGGCAACGCGGTCGGCTGCGGCGCGCTCCAGCTGTTACCGCCATCCACGGAACGGCTCTGGTAGATGAAATCCGCCCAGCGGCTGCGGTACAACGCCAGCAGGCTGCCGTCGTGCAGCGGCGTGATATTCATGTGCACGCAGCCGGTGCTTTCCGGTACCGCCACGTCACGCCAGGTTTTCCCCTTATCGCTGGAAATTTTAACGGCGCTGTCGTCATTGTTGCCGACCCATTTTTCACCCGGCTGTGTGCGGCAGTAAAACACCGGCAGCAGCCAGTCGCCATTGGCCAGCACAGTCACCGGCTGGCGGATAAAGGTGCCGGGTTCCCCGAGCAGTGTGCCGATGTCTCCCCAGCTTTTGCCCAGATCCTGAGACTGGCGAAAACGCACAATCGCGGTGTCCTGATTGCCGGATTTCTGCGCGGTGTACATCAGCCACAGCACATTATCCGGGTCGAGGAACAGCACCGGATTTTGCTCCGAACGGCTGGCATCTTCTGAGAGTTTCACCGGCTGGCTCCAGACCTGCGCGCCTTTTTCCAGCCGCGACAGATAAATGGAAATATCGGCAATGCCTTCCTGGGTGCCGGCAAACCAGGTGCAAAGCAGGCTGCCGTCGGGTAAAGGCAGCAGATTGGCGGCGTGATTTTGCGGACAATCCGACGGCAGCATGGCGTCACGGCGCGCGGCGTCATGTTCAGCGGTGTGCACTTTACCGCTGCGTTCGACGGTTAGCGTTTCAGTGGTCATCTTTAAGCTCCAGACTTTTGAATAAGGTGTGCATTTTTACTCTTTACTGCGCGCTGGGGGATCAGTCGGTCAATCACCATAATGATGGCCGGCGTCACCAGCGCAATATACATGTTGTTGATACCAAACGGATCGCCGAGCAGATACCAGACGGAAGTCACCACGCAGGCACCGATCAGGCCAGCGTTGGCACCGCGCGCACTTTTAAAGAACGGCAGGTAGAACGCCATCACCGCCACCACGGAAATCGACAAGCGGATGGCGCGGGTGAAGAACGACAGTTTCAGCACTTCCGGCACCAGCAGCACGAAAATCAGCGGCAGGAAACCAATCAGCAGCGACAGCCAGCGGGTCATTTTGAATTCGCGTTCAGGCGTCGGGTTGCGGTACGGCACATAGAAATCTTTCACAATCAGCGAGGCAATCGCCAGCGCAACGGTACTGACGCTGACGAAAATCGACGCCACCAGCGAGGTGGTCACCAGACCGGCGATCCACGGATTCATGTCCTGAATGAAGATCGGCAGGGCGTACAGGCTGTCGATATCGGGATGCAGGAATTTCGCGGCTACGCCGATCATGCCAATGGCCAGCGCAATCGGCACACAGAAGAAGAAGGCGACCCAGGTGGCGCGTTTGGCGGATTCCGCGCTTTTGGTAGAGGAAATTGCCTGGATCACGAACTGCGTACAGAAGATAGAACCGATGGTGCCGATCAGCCACGCGAAGATGGTGCTGGCGCCTATGCTGCCGTCCCAGGTCCAGTAGAAATCAGGCATCTCTTTTACCATGGGCATCACGCCGCCGGTCATGTGCAGGGCGATGCCTAAAATCACCAGCACGCCGATGTACTTGATGGCGCTGTGCAGCATCGTGACCCACGCCATACCTTTCAGGCCGCCGAACGCAAAGTAGAAGGTACTGACGACGGCGGTGATAAACGCCGCGACCGGCAGATTGACTTTCAGCACGGTGGAAATGGCCGCCGCGCCGCTGACGTAGTTTCCGACGTTCACCAGCAGCAGGGCGTAAATCATGATGATCGAAATAATGTTCTTGGTGGTGTTGCCGTACTTCTCGGCAATCGCCCCGGAAATGGTGATTTTCCCGGTGTTATAAATGCGTTTTACCAGCAGTAAGCCGAAGATCGGGAAGCCGATGGCCGCGCCCAGAATTGACCATGAGGCGGCAAAACCGCCTTCGAACGCCGCCTGAGCGGTACCGATAGTGGATTTTGCACCGATGTATTCCGACATCAGCAGCACACCGACGATGAAGGCGGGCATCGCACGCGAGCCTTCCATAAAGTCGCCGCTGTTTTTACTGCGTAACCGGTAGGTCAGCCAGGTGGTAAACAGGATGTAGACCAGAACAATGCTGATAATTATTAACGTATCTGATGAGCTAAATTCTTTCATTTTTTCCTCACACAGCGCGTAGGGGACCCTGCCTGCGCACTTTCATGCGCAGGTGTCGGCGGTTTCAGAAGGTAAGGCGCGTTTAATCGCGCAAAGCAAAGGTCTTGATAACGGTCAGGATCTTATGTGTATCGTCCTGCGTGAATTCGACCGGATACCGGCTTTCACCCACGTTAAAACCGAGCAGATTCACGGCTTTTTTAACCACAGCCGGTGAAAATGCGATGCTGTAAAGATCGGTTCGGATCTGATTGATCTCCGCCTGCACGGCCTCGGCGGCGGCGGCATTATTCTCCTGGAGGTGGCGGTAAACGGCATTCACCTGTGCGGGGATAATATTGGCGATACCGGAGATACACCCGGCGCTGCCTTCGGTGAAACCTTTATAAATCAGCGAATCCGGCCCGGTCAGGACATCGAAATCTGCAAACTGACGGCTGACCTCATGGAAGCCATGCAGGCTTTCCCACGAACCGGCGCTGTCCTTAATGCCTTTGATGTTGGGATGATCGGCCAGCACGCGCACCACGTCCGGCGTCAGGGTATTTCCGGTGCGGGCGGGAATGTTGTAGAGATAGACCGGTACGGTCAGCGCATCGGCCACCGCGCGAAAATGCGTAATCAGTTCCTGCGGGCGCAACGCTGCAAACCACGGCGTAATCACCGAGACGGCGCGCACGCCGAGTTTTTCAATCTGTTTGCCAAGCCTGATGGTGTCGCGGGTCGAGATCTCGCCGATATGCGACATCACGCCCGTGTCATTCCCTGCGGCCTCAAGACAGACCTCGGTCACCTGAATTTTTTCCTGCCCGCTGAGCATAAAAAATTCGCCGTTGGTGCCGTTGCAGAAAATATTATTCCCCGCCTGTTTCTGGCGTTTTACCTGCTGGCGCAATGCGTCGCTATCGAGTTTTCCGTCTTCGGAAAAAGGCGTCACAATCGCGGTATACACTCCGGTAATGTTATTCATCTTATTCTCTTCACGTCGTTGTCATCGGATACGAAATAAGGGCTTACCTGATACTGCGGTAAATTTCTTCTATTTGATTTTTCTCTACCGGCATGGGTACATTTTTAATTAAACGTTGTACCTCTGTTGCCCCCTGCGACAAATAAGGAATGTCATCAGGTGTGATATTCAGCTGACGTAATGTGACCGGTAAATCCAGGCGATGCACCAGCGCGTCAAAATATTCCACCAGCGCATAGGATTTTTCTTCTTCACTTAATGTCAGGTCAGCCTCCGGAATTAAGTCGTAAGTCCGGGCGAATTTACTGACCGCTGAAGGCCGGACAAATGCCATGCACGGCGCGAGCAGAATGGCATTCGCCACGCCGTGAGGGATGTGATATTTCCCGCCGAGCGGATAGGACATGGCATGCACCAGATGGGTACCGGCATGGGCAATGGACGCGCCGCCGTAATAAGACGCCCACAGCATGTTCAGCCGCGCTTCCAGATTGCCCGGCTCAGCGACGGCGGTTTCAATGTTGGCGAACAGCTTCTTCATGCCGACCAGCGCAAAGTTGTCACTGACCGGGTTGGCGATCACTGACGTGAAGCATTCGAACAGGTGGCACAGCGCGTCGATTCCGGTGGAAGCCGCAATGCGTGCGGGCATGCTGGTGGTCAGTTCCGGCACCAGCGCCACGTAATCGGGCAGCATCACTGGCGTAATAATGCCGACTTTGGTTTCTTTTTCCGGGATGGCGAGAATCGCATTGGGCGTGGCTTCTGACCCGGTGCCTGCGGTGGTCGGGATCAGCAAAGACGTGGTGCGACGCTGTGGTTTCTCACCTGCCAGCAGGCTTTCCAGCGTGACGTTTTCATCGCCCGCACACAGCAGCGACAGCAGTTTGGCGACATCCAGCACGCTGCCGCCGCCCACGCCAATCACCAGATCTGCCGAAGGCTGATTTAACGCATTCAGAATGGCAGAGACGTCATGCTGGCTCGGCTCCGGCGGCACGTTATCAATCACGCTCACCTGACAGCCAGCCTTATCCAGCTGAGTTATCAGGGATTGCACCGGCGGCAGGCCAATAATGTTGTTGTCGCTGACCAGTAATACCTGATGCTTTCCGGCCAGCAGGTAGCCGATGTCCTGCAATGACTGATAACCGCTAATGACTGTACTGTTGATATTCATGTCTGATCCCTGCCGTCTGAGTCTTCAATAAAGAGTGAGTTCAATCATCAAAGGTCGATACTCCTCACATCGTCAGGAGAATTTATAGGCGAAATTGAAGTTGAATAATTTGAAGTTGCTCACATATAATCAATCATGATTGAATATAATCATAACCAGCAAGATTAATCCGACCCTCTTCTTCACGGAGCCACGATGGCTGAAACAGCAACATCCGCAGACCGGCCGACGCCGCCACAACTTCTGGTGATCGCTGATGACTTTACCGGCGCGAATGACACCGGCGTGGCGTTGATCCGGCAGGGGCTGGCGGCCAGCGTGCAGTTTGACGAACACCGCGGCGTGCAGGGCAGCCGCGAAGGGCATGCGGTGATTTACAGCACCGACAGCCGTGCGCTGAGCGCGGCAGAAGCGGCAGGCAAAGTCACACGTGCCCTCCGGGCCGGGGCTGCCGCTTTCTCCGGTGAGTATCAGGTGTTTAAGAAAATTGATTCCACGCTGCGCGGCAACATTGGTGCTGAAACAGAAGCGGCGCTGATCGCAATGAATTGCCCACTGGCGATTGTCGCGCCGGCGGTGCCTGAACTCGGGCGGGTGGTCACCGGCGGGCAGTGCTACGTCAAAGGCCATCTGCTGACCGAAACCGAATTCGCTACCGACCCGAAAACGCCGCTCAATACTGCCAGCGTGGCGGCGCGGCTGGCGGAACAAACCTCGCTGCGTGTGCACCATGTCGGGCTTGACGCGCTCAGAGGCGGCGATGTGCAGACAGAGATTTTTGCACTGGTGGCATCGGGCGTACGCATTCTGGTGGCCGACAGCGAAACATCTGAGGATCTGGCGCGTATCGTGCAGGCCGCGCAACGCCTGCCGTTCCGCCCGCTGATGGTCGGCGCGTCGGGTCTTATTCATGCGCTGACAGACGCCAGCCAGCGCGGGAGCGGCGACGCGCCGCTCAGCTCCGCCGTCGAAAAATTGCCGCTGCTGGCGGTGGTCGGTTCAATGAGTGACATCGCCGCACAGCAGATCGCTTTTCTGAGGCAGCACCGGGCGGTGACGCTGGTGGATATCGATGTGTTGGATCTGTTTTCGCCGGGCTCACCGGCACGGCTGCTGACGCTCGCCGCGCAGATCAGCGGGGCGCTCGGGCAGGGCAAACACTGCGTGATCCGCACGTCGCAGGGCGCAGCGCAGCGGCATCAGATTGCGCAATTCTGCAAGCTTCAGCACATCAGCCGTGCGCAGATGGGCGAGCGCATCGCCGCTTTCCTCGGGCAACTGATTGATGAAGTTTTACGACAATCGGGAAAACTGCCGGGCGGGCTGTATTTGTCCGGCGGGGATATTGCGCTGGCCGTCGCCCGCGCGCTCGGTGCAACAGGGTTTGAGATTAAAGGACAGATTGCAGGCTGCGTTCCCTGGGGATATCTGCTCGAAAGCCAGTTCCAGCGGCTGCCGGTGATGACCAAAGCGGGCGGATTCGGCACTGAAAACACGCTACTTGACGTTTTACGCTTTATTGAGGAGAAGGTGAGTGACTAAAATTATCGCAGTAACCATGGGTGACCCTGCCGGTATCGGCCCCGAAATTATCATTAAAGCGTTGGCGGAAGGTGAGCTTTCCGGCACCCAGGCGGTGGTGGTCGGCTGTGCGGCAACACTGCGGCGGATCCTTGCGCTGGGCGTCACGCCAGCGGCGGAGCTGCGCATTATTGATAACGTCTCGCAGGCGCATTTCGCGCCGGGCGTGATCAACGTGCTTGATGAACCTCTGGCCAATCCTGATGCGCTTATCCCCGGAAAAGTGCAGAAAGAGGCGGGCGATCTGGCCTATCGCTGCGTAAAACGCGCGACCGAACTGGCGATGGCCGGAGAGGTTCACGCCATCGCCACCGCGCCGCTGAATAAAGAAGCGCTGCATTCTGCCGGGCATATTTATCCGGGGCACACCGAACTGCTGGCAAAACTCACCCACAGCCGCGACTACGCGATGGTGCTTTACACCGATAAACTCAAGGTGATCCACGTCAGCACGCACATTGCGCTGCGCAAATTCCTCGACACGCTCAGCCACGAGCGGGTCGAAACGGTGATCCAGATGGCAGACACTTTCCTGCGCCGCGTCGGATATGACAATCCGCGTATCGCCGTCGCCGGGGTGAATCCGCATGCCGGTGAAAACGGGCTGTTTGGCGATGAAGAAATTAAGATTGTCGGGCCGTCGGTTGAGAAGATGAAAGCCAAAGGGATTAACGTCACCGGCCCGTGCCCGCCGGACACCGTGTTCCTGCAAACCTACGAAGGGATGTACGATATGGTGGTGGCGATGTATCACGATCAGGGCCATATTCCGCTGAAACTGATGGGATTCTATGACGGCGTTAACATCACCGCCGGTCTGCCGTTCATCCGCACGTCGGCTGACCACGGCACCGCGTTTGATATTGCGTGGACAGGAAAAGCCAAGTCTGAGAGCATGGCGATCTCTATTCAGTTGGCCGTACAACTGGCGTAATACTACGTCAGCGGCGCAGGATAAAAAGGAATCACGTTGACCGGACAAAGCCGCCTCGATCAGATTATGGATTATCTGAAAAGCCATAATCTGGTCACCGTAGAACAACTGGTCGCCGCCATTGCGGCTTCCCCGGCGACCATTCGCCGCGACCTGATAAAACTCGATGAGCAGGGCGTGATCAGCCGCAGTCATGGCGGGGTGACGCTCAACCGGTTTATCCCCAGCCAGCCGACCACCAATGAAAAGCTTCAGCGCAGTTTGCAAGAAAAGCAGGCGATTGCAGAAATGGCCGCCGCGATGGTGAAACCGGGTGACGCGGTGGTGCTGGACGCCGGCACCACCATGCTCGAACTGGCGCGTAACCTGACGCATTTGCCGCTGAGGGTGATCACCGCCGATCTGCGTATCGCGCTGTTTTTATCCGAGTTTAAACAAATAGAAGTGACCATTATTGGCGGGCGTATCGACGACAGCAGTCAGTCTTGCGTTGGCGAACATGGCCGTCGTTTGCTGCGCAGCGTCTATCCGGACATTGCGTTTATCAGCTGCAACTCGTGGAGTCTGGATAAAGGCATTACCACGCCGACGGAAGAAAAGGCCGGGCTGAAACAGGATCTGGCCGCGAATGCGCGGCGGCGGGTCTTGCTGGCTGACAGCAGCAAATACGGCGCGTACTCGCTGTTTTGCGTCACGCCGCTTTCAGAAATGACCGACATCATCAGCGATAAAGGACTGCCCCCGGAGATCCGCCAGTCATTAGGCGATCAGCCGTTTCACCTGACGCTGGCCTGAAACCGGCAGGTTTAAGTAAAAATAAAAAAGGCCGGGCATCCGCAGATGTCCGGCCTTTCTCATTTATGCGCGGTTACGCCGGCGAAAAGTTACGGCCGTAATAGATTTCCTGCATCTCTTTGTATAACAAATCGGTGATCTCTTTGCGCTCCTGCGCGCTCAGCTCTTCCGGTTTGGCATTAAACAGATAATGCTTGAGATCGAATTCCTTCAGCAACATCTTGGTATGGAAGATGTTTTCCTGATACACGTTGACGTCCATCATATCGTACAGCGCTTTCATATCCTGCGACATAAAGTTCTGAATCGAGTTGATGGAATGGTCGATGTAGTGTTTCACGCCGTTCACGTCACGGGTAAAACCGCGAACGCGATAATCGATGGTGACGATGTCAGATTCGAGCTGGTGGATCAGATAGTTCAGCGCTTTCAGCGGTGAAATCACGCCACAGGTCGACACTTCGATATCAGCGCGGAACGTACACAGACCGCCTTCAGGATGGCTTTCCGGATAGGTATGCACACAGATGTGGCTTTTATCCAGATGCGCGACCACGGAATTCGGCAGCGGGCCGGGATGTTCGGTGGTATCAACATCGCTTGGATCTATCGGCTCTTCGCTTACTAAGATCGTAACGCTCGCACCCTGTGGTTCGTAATCCTGTCGCGCGACGTTGAGGATATTGGCACCGATAATCGAGCAGGTTTCGGTGAGAATCTCCGTCAGGCGGTTGGCGTTATATTCTTTGTCAATGTAGGCAATGTAGCCATCACGATCGTCTGCGGTTTTGGCGTAGCAGATATCGTAGATACAAAAACTCAGGCTTTTGGTCAGGTTGTTGAAGCCATGCAGTTTCAGCTTTTGCAATTTAGTTCACCCCCTTATGGATGCAGTATCAGCGCGCGGCTGACAGGGCATTCAGTAAATATTGCGGCAGGGCAAAGCTGCCGTGATGGATCGCCGGATTGTAATAACGACAGGTGAGGCCAGCGGCGTCAAAACGCGCCTGCAAGGTCTGGTTATCAATCTGGCGATATTCCGGGCTGTTGGTCGCCCAGGCAAAGGTCATGATGCCGCCGTAATAGGTCGGGATCGCAGCCTGGTAGAAACTGACATCACTGAAATAGTGGCTCAGTTTGGTGTGGCTGTTGACCGCTTCATCCTGCTGGAGGAAGCAGACGCCATTTTGTGCCACGAAAATGCCACCCGGTTTGAGACAACGGGCACAGCCTTCGTAGAACGCCGACGTAAACAGGCTTTCTCCGGGACCGATCGGATCGGTGCAATCGGAGATGATCACATCAAAGGTGTCGGTGGTCTGATTCACGAAGTTTACGCCGTCGTCGATCACCAGATTGAAACGGGGATCGTCATACGCCCCGGCGCTGTGGTTGGGCAGATACTGGCGGCAAAACTCCACCACGCCGGCATCAATCTCAACCATAGTGATCGCCTCAACGCCCTGGTGGCGGCACACTTCACGCAGCATTCCGCCGTCGCCACCGCCGATGATCAACACTTTTTTGGCATGACCGTGCGACAGTAAAGGCACATGGGTCAGCATTTCGTGATAGATAAACTCATCGCGCTCAGTGGTTTGCACCACGCCGTCGAGCGCCATCACGCGACCGAGCGCGGCATTTTCGAAAATCACCAGATCCTGATGATCGGTTTTCTCACGGTATATCTCTTTATCGACGCTGAAATACTGACCAAAATGGGCGTGCAGCGTCTCATACCATATTTCTTTGGATGACGGGTTCCTGGACATCTGATACTTCTCCTGAGCCTTCGCAGCCATAAAAATGGGCGCACATGATAGCTAACTCTGACTTTGCATGCACGGTTGCATTTCAGGCAATGATTGTGAATCCAGTGTAGTTCAGCCAGGAAAAGCGGGGAGGAAAGGGAGGAGAAAGTACAGGCTCCGGCATCATTATGACGGAGCACCCTAACAGGTCATCAGTTGGTGTAAGCCAGCAGGCTCAGCGAATCACGCGCCAGAGATTTACATTTGGTCGGTTTTGGCACCGCAATACCGCTCAGATCGCGGTAGCTGTCTTCACCCATCGCCTGCATATTGAAGCTGTTGTAATTGCTCAGATCCCAGCGGTTTTGCTGGGCAAAAAACACGATTGCCCGTTTGATCTGAGTATTCGGCAATTGTTCATAGCCGCAGTTATTTTTAAGAAACACGAAAACGGCGGTCAGATCCGCCAGATCTTCGGCTTCTGATTCACTTAACGCCTGGCTGGCGGAGGAGAAGCCGAGCAGTGACAGCAACAGCAAACACAGTGTTGTTCTTTTCATGGGCGTGTTCTTGTTCTTTTAAAGGGAAAGAAAATGAGAAAGACTCGGCTCAAACAGCAATAAAATGACGTTACCATATTAGCACAAAGGGTCACGAAGTTTCTTTAGCCCGGCCCGCCGCTTGACCTTCCCCCTGGGGCAGGGTTTAGGGTAACAGGCTATAATGCCGCCCGATGCGTTTGCGCCTGGCAAATTCCAATCATAAGGACTGAACATGAACCGTCGCGATTTCGTAAAGTGGACGACGCTGATGGGCGCAGCCAGCGCGTTTCCCGGCTGGAGCCGTTATGCGCTGGCCGAGAGCCGCCCGCCATTGCCGATCCCCGCGTTACTGGAGCCGGATGTTCGTGGCAGCATTTCGCTGACCCTGCAACGGGGTCAGAGTCAGTTCTTGCCGGGCATCAGCACTGACACCTGGGGCGTGAACGGCAATCTGCTCGGCCCGGCGCTGCGCATTCGCCGGGGGACGCCGGTCAGCGTCACCGTCAATAACCGACTGGACGTCGCCAGCACCGTTCACTGGCACGGGCTGGACATTGCCGGTGACGTTGATGGCGGCCCGCAGGCACTTATCCAGCCAGGGCAAAATCGCAAAGTGACTTTACAGCTCGATCAGCCCGCTGCAACCTGCTGGTTCCACCCGCATCCGCACCAGACCAGCGGGTATCAGGTGGCAATGGGGCTGGCCGGTCTGGTGCTGATTGAAGATGAAGCCAGCGATCTGTTGCAGATCCCGAAACGCTGGGGCGTGGATGACATCCCGGTCATATTGCAGGACAAACGCCTGAATGACGCCGGGAAAATCGATTATGAGATGGATGTGATGACCGCCGCCGTGGGCTGGTTCGGGCAACACATGCTGACCAACGGCGCGGTGTATCCGCAGCACGGCATTTCCCGCGGCTGGGTGCGTTTTCGTTTACTCAACGGCTGTAATGCACGCTCGCTGAACATCGCCACCAGTGATGGCCGCCCGATGTATGTCATCGCCAGCGACGGCGGTTTTCTGCCGGAACCGGTGAAAGTCAACGATTTACCGCTGCTGATGGGCGAGCGTTTTGAAGTGCTGATTGATTGCAGCGACAGCAAAGCCTTTGATCTGGTCACGCTGCCGGTCAGACAGATGGGCATGACGCTGGCGCCGTTCGACAAGCCGCTGCCTGTGCTGCGCATTCAGCCGACGCTGACCCAAAGCGGCAGCACACTGCCGGACACACTGGTGCCGCTGCCGGCGCTGGTTTCCGTCGATAATCTGCCGACCCGCTGGCTGCAACTGATGATGGATCCGCAACTGGATCAGCAAAGTATGGCCGCGCTGATGGCGAAGTATGGACACAACGCAATGGCCGGCATGAGCATGGATCACGGCGATGGTGAGATGGCCGCCATGCCAGGCATGTCTGATAGCGGTCACGATGCCCACGGCGGGATGGCGGGCATGGACATGAGCAAAGCTTCCGGCAAATACGATTTCATGCAGGGCAATAAAATCAATGGCAAAGCCTACGACATGAATGTGCCTGCATTCGATGTGAAGCAGGGCCAGTACGAGAAATGGACCCTCTCGGGCGAAGGCGACATGATGCTGCATCCGTTCCATATCCACGGCACCCAGTTCCGTATTCTTTCTGAAAACGGTCAGCCGGTGGCGCCGCATCGTCAGGGCTGGAAAGATATCGTGCGCGTTGAAGGTGCACGCAGCGAAGTGCTGGTGCGCTTTAATCATCTGGCGGATAAGCAACATGCATACATGGCGCACTGCCATCTGCTGGAACACGAAGACACCGGCATGATGCTCGGATTTACCGTTTCTGCATAAAATCCTACCCGTACCCGCCCGGCGCGTGACCCGTCGCCGGGTTCTTTGATATAATCCTTTCCGCTTCAAGGTCGCCGTTTTGCTGAAAAACGGCGATAAATATCCTCAAATCAGGTGGTTAGTCTTTATATGAAACATCGCGTAGACGTCATGATTTCCGAGCAGGAAGTCAAAACCCGAATTGCCGAGTTGGGCCGTGAAATCACCGAACACTACCGCGACAGCGGCAGCGAAATGGTGCTGGTTGGGCTGCTGCGCGGTTCCTTCATGTTTATGGCTGACCTGTGCCGCACTGTCGATGTGCCGCACGAAGTCGACTTCATGACCGCTTCCAGCTACGGCAACGGCATGTCCACCACCCGCGACGTGAAGATCCTTAAAGATCTCGACGAAGACATTCGCGGTAAAGACGTTCTGATCGTCGAAGACATCATCGATTCCGGTAACACGCTGAGCAAAGTGCGCGAACTCCTGCAACTGCGCGGCCCGAAATCCCTCGCCATCTGTACGCTGCTGGATAAACCAGAACGCCGCGAAGTGGACGTGAAAGTGGAATACGTGGGTTTCGCCATCCCCGACGAATTTGTTGTCGGCTACGGCATCGACTACGCCCAGCGCTACCGCCATCTGCCGTATGTGGGCAAAGTTGTGATGCTTGACGAGTAGTGTCTGGCTATCCGTTTTAGCCATTTCGGCGCGGGCAGTAATTCATTCGAATAAAAACGGCCTTCAGTGTGAAGGCCGTTTTTTTATCCAGAACAGGTGACAAACACCCAGGGTTTGAACGGTCCTTTCTGAATGGATTCAAGGGGATTGGCTGAATCGTGCTTTCATTTCAATCCGGTTTTGATTATTTACGTGCTGCATGACTGGCTTCATCAATGACCGGGGCGCCGGGTTCTAAAACAAGTCAGACATTCTCAAGCTCTAATTTTTCGGCCAGCCGGTGCAGGGCGCAGACGGACATCACTTCCTCTGCTGCCTGTGAAAATGCCGACCAGTTGGCGGCTATAAACCCCGCAACTACCTCTGCTTCCTCTTTATTCAATTCCATCAACTTTCCTTAACACCTTAAAATCTCAGCGCATTATATTATTAACGAATGATATTAATTTGTTTTGTGTCATTTAAACGGAGATTTCTGTTGTAAAGAACGTTATGGATAGTCATACACAATCCTTACATTGAGTGCCCACATCCTGTTCACGCCTGAGCATCGTTGAAGGTCTTAGGCGGCTTGCACAAGATATAACTCATTGATTTATCTTGATAGCTTTGTAAGTGCAGGAAATTTTGGATGTTGCAGGGCGCGCCGCCTAAAAAACCGACGTAGCACAGGAAACTCTTTGTTTTACCAGCGGCTCCCATCATCGTCCTTTGGGGGAAGTCAAAAAAAAGCCACCTGCGGTTGCGGGTGGCTTTGGTCAGTCCGTGAATTCAGATTGTTATCAGAAAGCGTAACGCACCTTAACGGCAATGCTTTGGCTGAAGAAGCTGGAGCGTTGCTCTGAATCGTATTGAACGGTGCCGTCCAGTTGGTCAGTGAACTTTGCGGTCACGCCTACGCCCGCCATCCCAATCCACGGGCTCTGCTCCATGCTCTGGTAGGTGATCGGGGTATCAGGGCTGCCGGTAAAGGAGATCCGGTTGGCGCTACGGTCATTGATGGTGTCATACCCCACACCCGCCGTCGCATGCACATTCACAAAGTCAGACACCTGGAAACCCAGCTTGGCTTTGGTGGAAACAATCATCGCTTCAAGCGTCTGCCCATCCACATCCAGACCCAGATCGCTGGCATTTTTCTCGGTGTAGCCTTTGTCCTTGATACTGTAGTAGTCGCCACGCACTATCGGCGTCAGGGTCAAATCGTCCGTCAGTTTGAAGATGCTCTGTAAACCGAGGCCCGCCTGCAGATTACGGCTGTCATAGCTGGAACGCGCCACGCCGCCAAAAGCCAGGTCAGAGGACGACGGGTTAATGATGTTCAGGTAACGATTACCGTCAACGCTGTCGCGCCCGTAGCCCGCTTTCCAGGTCAGGGATGTGGCGGGAGTGAAGTCAACGCTGCCATAAAGCAAGGTATTCCAGCTTTCAATCTGCGCATCATGGCGGAAATCGTCTGAAGTATCCTTCACATCGGTGCGGCTGGTGCCCACTGCCACACCCACGCGAGCCTGTTGTAATACCGGCACATCGGCGCCAATGGCGATACCGCGAGTATCAGATTTATAACCATCCAGCCCGTCACGTTGTTCCTGGTTATCCCATCGACCTACCGGCCTGATCCATAAATACTTCTCGGGATTAAACTCTTCGTATTGACCAGACTCCCGCACCGAATCCTGGCGAGAGTCCACAATATTGCCAAAGGCACGCGCATTATTTAACTCGGCATAAGGCAGCATACCGTTCATCAACGGCCCTAACTGCACGACGTTACGGTAAACCTGTTGTGCGTTCGAGGAGGAAGTGATGGCGCAGACCGTCGCCCCTAACGCGCCAGAGCAATAGCTGGACTCGTTACCGTTGCCGCCGGTGTCCGGGTTTGCGCCGGGAAGAGTACCCGGGCTGGTGCCTTCACCAGCGGAAGTTGTTTTGGCTATAATCTGGTCGATGGCGCCACCGATACGGGAGGCCGTCGGTGAAGCGGTTTGCGTGGTGACCGCCGTTTGTACGCTGGTAAGTCCTGTATCGACGATGCGTAATGAGTAACTTGTGGGTGTCATCTCTTGTACAAACTGGAAGCGCAGAGAGTCATCAATCACCGATGTCGGGGTACCGACAAGGCTTGAGGAGGTGACCACATCACTCAACAAATCGCCATTGCTAAAGTCCTGGCTACCATTGGTCACCACAATGGTATTACCCGCCAGCGATGCTGTTCCGGCAACCTGCAATTGCCCATAATTAGTGGCATTCTCAGCCTGCAATGCCAAGAAGGCATTTGAAGACTGGCTATAGTTGGCCACGCGTGAAGGGGAATTATTATTGAGCAAATCAAACAGGCCACTGTTGCTCATATTCGTTGCCGGAGCATCTACTCTGCCAATAATAATGCCTTCGTTATTAATACCGTTAGTAACGGTGCTGGTCTCACTGACACGAATCGCATCCCCTTCGATTGAACCAATAACACCGCGGTTAAGGAGTAAATTGGTTCCGCTGGTATCGTCAAGGGTAATCCCTCCGCGCCCGGCAGCAATAATCCCATCATTGATAATGCGTGAGACTTGCGCGTTATCCTGCAAAGAAATACCGCTATCAGCCGCTTCAATTATCCCTGCGTTATCAATGGTACCGGTTGAATCACGGCTAAAGTTAATACCATCGTCAGTCTCAGAGTAGATCACACCTGATGAACTGTTTACCACCGCGACATCTTCAGCCGTCGTTGTGGCCGTATCAACGAAGATACCGGAACTGCTTGGACCGCTTGCTGTGATGCTTCCGCTGTTGTTGATTGCGATGTTCCGACTCTCTCCTGTGACCCAGATACCATGGGATTGAGCACCGGTAGTGGTAATAACGCCATTGTTATTTAAGGTGTTATTGCCGATGTTTGCATCTAAGAGGATCCCTGAACTGACGTTCCCCGTTGTGCTTAACTGTCCATTGTTGGTAATGGTGCTATCAAAAACACCCGACAAATGGACGGCGTTGGAATTACTGCCCGAAGTGCCTATGGAGGCGTCGTTGATTAAAGTGAACGCACTGAGGGTCTCTAAAGCCACACCATCACTGGTGATGGCGTCTGTAGTAATGTTGCCCTGGTTTTGAAGGCGGCTGGATGAGGTATTGAAATAAAAGGCAGGCGTATCCTGTTCAGTAAGAGTAATTTGCGTACGGGGAATAATCGTCGCAGTGATACCACTTGCATCAGTAAAGGATTGCTGGGTATTTATTATTCCATCACAGGTTATGCTTACGTCATTCCCCACCGCGGGAGTACAGGCTGCCAGAGCATTCACAGGATTAAATAACCCATAGCTGCCAGCGATCCCACTAAAGAGAAAAAGCTTCATTTTAGTTTTCAACTATTTATCCTTCCCCAGAAAAATCAATCATTAAATATAACGAGCAAAAAGGCTTTATAACCGCCCTATAAGTAATGCTCACCAGATAATATAGTAGGCGAGTAAACGGTAATCGCCAGCCAAAAGCCCTGTTGATTATTTCTCGGATGGGATAACGATATTCCTGAGAGGTCGTCGTTGATTTTACCGACGCAGACCATGCACCCGCCCCGGTTCAGGCCAGCATCGACGTTGAAGATAACGGCAAGTAAGTCCTTTTTTGCGGTTACCGCCATTTCCGCAATCCAAATGGCAACTCTCTCGAGTTCATCATGATGGCAATCTGTAGATGTGGCTAATTTGGCAATTAACGCGATCCTCTCTAACAATGCAGCTGTTTGTAATCCTTCCATCCCCACCCCATTTAACTGTGTGTTTATACAATGTGGTGGATTTTTTTAGATATGATTTCCATATATTTCTCAATGTTATGCATGGCAATTATCTGCCACCTAAATGCTTCGCCGGCAAAATAGACAATCTTTGCCTTGCGGTAGAAGTCCATATTGTTCAAGTGGCTTTTGAGGTGTATGTTTTTCCCACAAAACATAAGGAGTTGTTAATAATGGCTATACCAGCATATTTATGGTTGAAGGATGACGGCGGAGCAGATATCAAAGGTTCTGTTGATGTAAATGGTCGAGAAGGCTCAATTGAGATTCAAGGTTTCGGCCACTCTGTACATCTTCCAACTGACGGAGCTACAGGCAAGATCACCGGCACACGCATACATGCGGCATTAGGTTTTGAGAAAGAATTCGACAGCTCCAGCCCTTATCTCTACAAAGCAACAGCCACCGGCCAGACTCTCCACTCTGCCGAATTTAAATGGTACAAGATCAACGATGCAGGCCAGGAAGTTGAATACTTCAACATGCTGCTTGAAGGCGTAAAAGTTGTATCAATCTGTCCGACAATGCACCACATCAAAAATCCTGCCTTCGAGAAGCATAATCACAACGAAAGTGTTGAGTTTCGATACGAAAAAATCACATGGAAATATTGTGACGGCAACGTAATTTTTACCGACGCCTGGAATGAAAGGGTGACAGCTTAAATGGCTCTTAATTGTAGTTTTGTGCTGAATGGCATGGAAACTTCCATTTTGAGCTGTGCAGGAGTCGGTAATTTTCCTGCATTCTCAGGTCGAATGGTTGGACGAAACAATCCTACCTTAACCAATGTCTCAATGACCGGAGCCTTGCCAACGGGGCGCTATTTTATTGTTAGTCGGGAGTCTGGAGGACGCTTAGGAAGCTTGCGTATGGCTGCTTTGAAATACTATTACGGAGCAGGTCGGGAAGAATGGTTTTCACTTTATCGTGATGACGGAAAAATCAATGATGACACCTTCATTGAAGGTGTCAAACGTGGGAATTTCCGCCTTCATCCCATCGGGCCACAAGCTTTAAGTGAAGGCTGTATCACAATGACGGCACTCGCAGATTTTGATTATCTAAGAGCTGCATTGTTAAACACATCGATGATCGGCGTGCCGGGAACCTCATTGAGGGCTCACGGTATCATGAAAGTAACAGTGTAATGAAATGGGTCAAACGGTTCTTTGGTGCTGTGGGTTACTTACTGATATTTATCGTCGTGTTCACTTTAATCACTCAGGTAATTGATAACTTCATCACTGAGGACGCAATGCACAACTTTGCGTGGTTCTTTGGTATCTATGATGCAGAGGGAATTTTAGACCTATACCTAAATACAGCGCTGACTGTTTCAGCCTTGCTTGCAATAGGAGTTACTCTACTATTTCGCCTATACATACGAAGACAATTAATAGCAGTTGATGAATAAACAGAGTAAATATCAGGGGGCTGACCTCACAATTTTTCCAAAAAATATCTAATGTTGTGGTCAATATTATTTGACCACTTCAGTCTGTCCAGTCAATCACTTGCAGGTTATGAGAACTGGATGGTGTTGGCGCGCTCCCAGCCCGGCTATCACGCCAATTTGCAGCCTGTTTCTTTCCACCTAACCCACAGTTATTGACAGGACTCCAAGGCGCACCGGAGGCGTTTTTGCGGTCAAAACCTCAGAATCCACGCTACGTCATTGAGTGGTACGCATTTCATCAACATGAGATTCGCCAAGGTGTGGCGCGAAAATGCCTCCAACCTTTTTCATTTATTCATCGCAGGTATTCAGCTCATTAGCAACGCGACGAGCTACGCAAACAGTCTGATCGTCACGCGCTACATTAGCGCCGCACTGGCACTCATATAAGCCATAACGTTACCGGCATCAACAGCAGGGTCCATCAGCAGTTCGCCGGTTTAGTCATTCTCCAGGTCGGGGCTTTTCTGATAATCCAGACTCGACAGACTGCGGGAACATAATCACCCTGAAAAGAATTCCCGGACACGCGAATATTAACCAGACAATGGTCTATGCTCACTTCGCGCCGGACTTCCTGCAGGACGCAATTTGAATAGACCCTAGTTTCCTAGACTGTTCCGTGCCTCATGAACCAGGCACTTTCATAAACTGCAGGGGCTTGATCCTCACAGGCACTGTGGCGGCGTTTAGCATTATAAAACATCTCGACATAATCGAAGATATCCGCCTTCGCTTCTTCCCTATTTTTATAGATCCGTTTCTTTATGCGTTCCCGTTTTAGCAACTGGAAAAAGCTTTCTGCCACTGCGTTGTCATGGCAATTACCCCGACGACTCATGCTGCTTTTTAAATTGTGAGCTGTCATAAAATGCTGACATCTTTCGCTCGTATATTGAGAGCCCTGATCTGAATGGATTAATACTTCTGCCGTTGGTTTACGTCGCCATACCGCCATCAATAATGCATCCATTACTAACTCAGCGGTCATTCGTGCGCCCATGCTCCAGCCGATAACCCGGCGTGAGAAGAGATCAAGAACAACAGCCAGATACAGCCAACCCTCATGCGTCCTTATATAAGTCATGTCACTCACCCAATGCGTATTTGGGGTTGGGACAACGAACTGGCGTTCAAGGTAATTTGGACTGGCAAAAGAAGGCTTTCCGCCACCGTAATAGAGTCGTTTTCGGTATCCAGTCTGAGATGCTAGTTCAGCGAGCCTCATCAGGCGCGCGATCCTGTTACGTCCGACGCATTCACCCAGATCTTTCATATCGAGCCAGATTTTTCGATAGCCGTAAACCGTACCGCTTTCAAGCCACAGTTGTTTAATCAAGCCTGTTTGCCGTTCATCTTGCCGGGTACGCAAAGATTTAGGCCGCTTTAGCCACTGGTAATAACCGCTGTGATGGAGGCCAAGAACCAGGCATAACCTGCGTACAGCATAAAAGGACGACATTTTTTTAATGAAGGCGTACTTCAGCCTGACGTTCTTGCAAAGTACGCGGCGGCCTTTTTTAAGATATCCCGCTCTTCAGTTACTCGCTTAAGTTCTTGCCTGAGGCGCTTTACTTCATGCTGAAGTGCATCGTCCTGCTTACGCTGCGGCTCGGGCTTCTGGTAGCGCTTAACCCAGGCGTAAAGACTATTAGTGGATACACCAAGTCGAGAGGAGACCTCAGATACAGGGTACCCCTGCTCAGTGATCTGTTTTACGGCTTCAATTTTGAATTCTTCAGTGAACGTTTTGACTGACATAAACACTCCTTCATTAGGCCTCCATTATGAGGCAAAAAAGTGTCTACGAAACCCGGGTCTATTCAATTTCTTTCAATCCACTGAGGGGAAAGCGGGGCTGGAGTGTCCACATAGTGTCCACACTTGGGCATCTTTATAGGGTTTGTAGCAGCTCACACTGCATATAACTCATTGATTTATAGTGTTAGCTTTGTAAGTGCAGGAAAAATAAATGATAAAAAAGGCACATTTTTGTGCCTTTTGTTTTTTGAATTTCTGTAGAGTAGTGCGGCTTGTTATTGCGGGTCGCCGTTGAGCAGGGCGGAGACACCCTGGCGGTAACGCTGTTCCAGCGTTTCGCGGCTGGTGGCGTCGACTTCGAGGTTGCGCAGCAGTCCGTCCTGAATGCCGTAAACCCAGCCGTGCAGCGTGACTTTCTGGCCGCGTTTCCAGGCCGATTGCATCACGGTGGAGTGGCCGAGGTTATAAACTTGTTCAACCACGTTCAGTTCGCACAACTTGTCGAGGCGCTTTTCTGGCGACAGTTCGCCCAGCAGGGAACTGTGTTTGTACCAGATGTCCCGGATATGCAACAACCAGTTATTTATCAAACCCAGTTCAGGGTTTTCAACCGCCGCCTGCACACCGCCACAGCCGTAGTGACCGCAGATAATCACGTGTTCGACTTCCAGCACGTCGATAGCATATTGCACCACGGACAGGCAGTTAAGGTCGGTGTGAATGACCAGGTTGGCAACGTTACGGTGAACAAAAAGTTCACCCGGCTCCAGCCCTGTCAGGCGTTCGGCAGGCACACGGCTGTCAGAACAGCCGATCCACAGGAAACGGGGTTTTTGAGATTGGGAAAGCCGCTCAAAGAAACCAGGATCTTCATCAATCATGGTTTTGGACCAGGCTGCGTTATTGCTGATGAGTCTTTCTATGTCATTCATTGATGTTAATAGCCTGTGTTACGAGCTGACTGCGATGGAGTAATATAGGGCAATGCCCCGACTTTTCAAACTGATTCGGCATCTCCGTTTACTCATTCTTACAACAGGGTTTTCACAAGAAGGTACGCTCCCTTTATGAATTACGCATTGGAACTGGAAAAGTTAACCAAAACTTACGCCGGTGGTGTACAGGCTTTGCGTGGAATCGATCTGCGCGTCGAAGCCGGCGATTTTTATGCCCTGCTTGGGCCAAACGGTGCGGGTAAATCCACCACCATTGGCATCATCAGTTCACTGGTCAACAAATCCGCTGGCAAAGTGCGGGTGTTTGGTTACGACATCGATAAAGACATCGTCAACGCCAAACGCCAGCTCGGGCTGGTGCCGCAGGAATTTAACTTCAACCCGTTTGAAACGGTCATGCAGGTGGTGGTGAATCAGGCCGGTTATTACGGCGTGCCGCGTCCGCTGGCGCTGCAACGCGCCGAAAAATACCTGACCCAGCTGGATCTGTGGGGCAAACGCAACGAGCGTTCGCGCATGCTGTCCGGCGGGATGAAACGCCGTCTGATGATTGCCCGTGCGCTGATGCACGAGCCAAAACTGCTGATCCTCGATGAACCGACGGCGGGCGTGGACATCGAACTGCGCCGCTCCATGTGGGGCTTCCTGAAAGAGCTGAATGCGCAGGGCACCACCATCATTCTGACCACGCACTATCTGGAAGAAGCGGAAATGCTGTGCCGCAACATCGGCATCATTCAGGGCGGCCAGCTGGTGGAAAACACCAGCATGAAAGAACTGCTGTCGAAGCTGAAATCCGAAACCTTCATCCTGGATTTAGGGGTGAAAAGCCCGCTTCCGGTGCTGGAAGGCTACCGCAGCCAGCTGACGGACACGTCAACGCTGGAAGTGGAAGTGATGCGCGAGCAGGGCCTGAACGCGTTGTTCAGCCAGCTGAGCAAGCAGGGTGTGCAGGTATTGAGTATGCGTAACAAAGCGAACCGTCTGGAAGAGCTGTTTGTCACGCTGGTGAACGGCAGCGAGGAAAAGAAATAATGTCGCAACTGTATTGGGTGGCACTGAAAAGTATCTGGCTGAAAGAGATCAACCGGTTTGGGCGCATCTGGATCCAGACGCTGGTTCCGCCGGTCATCACCATGACGCTGTATTTCATCATCTTTGGGAATCTGATTGGCTCGCAAATTGGCAGCATGCATGGTTTTACTTACATGCAGTTTATCGTACCGGGCCTGATCATGATGGCGGTGATCACCAACTCGTACGCCAACGTGGCGTCGTCGTTCTTCAGCGCCAAATTCCAGCGCAATATTGAAGAGCTGCTGGTGGCACCGGTGCCGACGCACGTAGTGATCGCCGGTTATGTCGGCGGCGGGGTGGCGCGTGGGATCTGCGTGGGGATCCTGGTGACCGCGATTTCCCTGTTCTTCGTGCCGCTGGTGATCCATTCCTGGTGGGTGATCGCGCTGACGCTGCTGTTGACCGCGATCTTATTCTCACTGGGCGGCCTGCTGAACGCGGTGTTTGCGACAACCTTTGATGATATCAGCCTGATCCCGACCTTCGTGCTGACGCCTCTGACCTATCTGGGTGGCGTGTTCTATTCGTTGTCCCTGCTGCCGCCTGTCTGGCAGGCGGTTTCCAAGCTCAACCCGATCGTCTACATGATCAGCGGTTTCCGCTACGGTTTCCTGGGGATTTCTGACGTGCCGCTGGTGTTTACCATGAGCGTGCTGGTGGCGTTTATTGCGGTGTTTTACCTGCTGGCGTGGTACCTGATTGAACGCGGTCGCGGCCTGAGAAGTTGATTTTTGCTTTGCTCCTCCCCCATCGCAGGGGGAGGATTTTATTATGCCACCTGAACCGGCACGGCTTTCGAGGTGCGTTTCAGCTGGTTTTCACCTTCGAAATAAGCCACTTTCGGTTTGTGCTGACGAGCCTGTTCATCTGACATCTGCACGTATGAACAGATGATCAGCAGATCGCCGACGCAGGCACAGCGCGCTGCCGCACCGTTGACCGAAATAATCCGCGAACCGCGTTCTGCCGCGATGGCGTAGGTCGAAAAACGCTGACCGTTATCAACGTTATAAATATCAATCGCTTCGTATTCCAGAATGCCTGAGGCATCGAGAAAATCCTGATCGATGGCGCAGGAACCTTCATAGTGCAAATCTGCCTGAGTGACGTGAACCCGGTGTAATTTGCCTTGCAGCATAGTGCGAATCATTGCTTCTACCCTTACTGACGTAAAAAGTCTGAGAATCTGCCGGGCTGAATACTAAAAATCCGATATCCAGCCGGCCAACATCTTTGCTGATTTGATCCGCGCTGTCTACTGCGTCAGATCAACCTGCTGGTTATCAATCAGCCGTGCCTTGCCCAGCCAGGCAGCCATCAGGATCACCGCTGACGTGCTGTCCACCGACAATTCCTGCAAGTTTTTCGCATCACGGATAAACAGTTCGTCCGGTGTGAAACCCGCCTGACGAAGTTGCTGTGCCGTGTCCTGCAACATCTCATCGATATGGCGTTCGCCCTGGCTCAGACGTTCCGCCAGCGCGTTCATGATCCTGTTCAGCTGTGGTGCGAGTTTACGTTCATCATTGGTCAGATAACCGTTACGTGAGCTCAGTGCCAGGCCGTCTTTGGCGCGCACAATCGGCACACCGATAATCTCGATGTCATAGCCCATGTCTTCCACCATGGTGCGCAGCAGCGCCAGTTGCTGAAAGTCTTTCTGGCCGAAACAGGCCACCTGCGGTTGCACCAGATTGAACAACTTGCTGACGATGGTCGAGACGCCACGGAAATGCCCCGGACGGCTCGCACCTTCCAGGATGGTGGAAATTACCGGCACATCGACCTGCGTTTGCGTCGCTAAACCTTTCGGATAGATTTCCGCAGGCGAAGGAGCGAACACCAGATCCACGCCGCGTTTATTCAGCTTCTCGCAGTCTTCCTGCAAGGTGCGCGGGTAGCGTTCGAGATCATCCGGGCGCTCGAACTGCATCGGGTTGACGAAAATACTCACCACCACCACATCGCCACGCGCTTTGGCTTCTTCCACCAGCGTCATGTGGCCTTCGTGCAGATTGCCCATGGTCGGCACCAGCGCGATGCGTTTGTTATTCTTACGAAAATCCCGGATTTCGCGACGCAGCAGCGCCACGCTGTCAATGATCAACACGGATAGTGTCCCCGATTATTTAAAGGAATGTTCTTCGCCCGGATACACGCCTTGCGCGACCTGATCGACGTAAAGGCGGACTGCGCCACGAATATCACCGGCTTCGCTGAGGAAGTCTTTGGCGAATTTCGGCGTGTGACCGCCGGTGATGCCGAACGCATCGTGCATCACCAGAATCTGGCCGTCGGTGACGTTACCGGCGCCAATGCCGATCACCGGAATGCTCAGCTCCTCGGTCACGCGGCGCGCCAGTTCAACGGGCACACATTCCAGCACCAGCAGTTGTGCGCCAGCTTCTTCCAGCATCATCGCATCTTTGATCAGCTGGTTAGCGGCGACTTCATCGCGGCCCTGCACCTTATAGCCACCGAAAATATTTACCGACTGCGGCGTCAGCCCCAGATGGCCGCACACCGGCACGGCGCGCTCGGTCAGCATGCGGACTGTGTCACACAGCCAGCTGCCACCTTCCAGTTTGACCATATTGCCGCCCGCGCGCATCAGCACGGCAGCGCTTTCAAACGCCTGCTCCGGCGTGGCGTAACTCATGAACGGCAGGTCAGCCAGCAATAACGCGTGAGGTGCGCCACGACGCACGCAGCGCGTGTGATAAGCAATCTCTTCTACGGTGACCGGCAGCGTGGAATCCTGACCCTGAACGACCATGCCCAGAGAATCGCCAATCAGCATGACGCTGATACCCTGTTCGGCGAACAGTTGCGCGAAACTGGCGTCATAGGCGGTAATGGTCGCAAATTTATGTTTTTCCTGCTTCCATTGGCGAAGCTGGCTCAGCGTGGTTGGTTTCATGAACACTTTCCTTTGAATAATTCATCGGATGAATATGATGCCGGTATTCTACTGTATGTGCTGAAAGGCAAACAGCACGATCAATGCGTGACTCATTGATCCAGCTCTTAAGAAATGATTAAGAAGCGTCACCTATAATGGCAAAAACGGAGGGAACCATGCGAATTCTGTTAGTTGAAGACGACAAAATGATCGGTGACGGTATTAAGGCCGGGCTGACGAAACTGGGGTTTACGCTCGACTGGTTCACCGACGGCCTGACCGGCAAAGCTGCGCTGGACAGCGCGCCTTATGATGCCGTGATCCTTGATTTAAGCCTGCCGGGAATGGACGGGATGCAACTGCTGCGCGAATGGCGAAATGCCGGACGCGATACGCCGGTGCTTATCCTCACCGCGCGGGATGCGCTGGAGCAACGCGTCGGCGGGTTGCAGGCCGGTGCCGATGACTATCTGTGCAAACCCTTTGCGCTGGTCGAAGTGGCGGCGCGTTTACAGGCGCTGATCCGCCGACGTCACGGCGTTGTCACCTCAAAAGTGATCCACGGCGGTATCGAATTTGATCCTGCTGCGCGCAGCGTCACGCTCAACGGCGACACCGTTACCCTGACGCCGCGCGAAGTGGCGGTGCTGGAACTGTTTCTTAATAACAAAGGTCGCGTGCTGGCCCGTACGCTGATTCAGGAAAAACTCTATAGCTGGGACGATGACGTCAGCAGCAACGCGGTCGAGGTGCACATTCACCATCTGCGCAGCAAGCTCGGCAAAGGGTTTATCCGCACCGTTCACGGCGTCGGTTATACGCTGGGCGATGCACAATCAGGGGAACCGGTGTGAAAGAGCTGAAAAACCTCAGTCTGCGCCTGCGGCTGATCCTGATTTTTTCAGTGCTGGCGCTGCTTACCTGGCTGATTGCCAGTGGCGTGGCGTGGCATCAGACCCGTAAACACATCAACGAAGTGTTCGACACCCAGCAAATGCTGTTTGCCAAACACCTTGCTGCCACCGGCCTCGGTGAGCGTCTGAATGAGCAGAAAAATACCGAACTGCCGGACACCAAAAAATGGGTGCACAAAGGCTCACGCGGCCATACCGATGATGATGCGCTGACGTTTGCCATCTTCAACCGGCAGGGCGATATGTTGCTCAACGACGGGGAGAAGGGCAGGCACATCCGTTTTGACCGCGACACGCTGGGCTTTAAAGATGTCGAGCTGAAAGGCGATGACGATCTTTGGCGGATGGTCTGGCTGACCTCGCCGGACGGGCAATACCGCGTTGCCGTCGGGCAGGAATATGATTACCGCAACGATATGGCGTGGGGGCTGGTCAGCGGCCAGCTGACGCCGTGGCTGGCGTCTCTGCCGGTGTTGCTGCTGGCACTGATTTTGATGGTGACGCTGGAATTGCGGCCGCTTCGCCGTGTGGCAGAAGGTCTGCGGCAGCGTTCGCCGGAAGACGCCACGCCAATCAGTACCGATAAACTGCCGGGTGAAGTCTTGCCGCTGGCGGATGCGCTGAACTCACTGTTTACGCGAACCGGTGAAATGCTGGTTCGCGAGCGTCGTTTCACGTCCGATGCCGCGCATGAGCTGCGCAGCCCGCTGGCCGCGCTGCGGGTACAAACCGAAGTGGTACAGCTTTCCGGTGACGACACCGAAATGCGCGAACATGCGCTGGAAAACCTGACCACCAGTATCGATCGCGCCACGCGGCTTGTGGATCAGTTGCTGACGCTTTCACGGCTGGAAAGCTTTACGGAACCGGAAACGCTCGAGCGTGTCGACTGGTCTTCGCTGGTCGTGCAAAGTCTGGCTGAACAGGATCACCGTGCGCACAGCAAAGGGATCGAACTGCGTTTTGAGGATCATGGCACGCCACCGGAAATGCGCGGGCAATCGCTGCTGTTATCGCTGATGGTGAGAAACTTGCTGGATAATGCGATCCGCTATTCGCCTGCCGGGACTTACATCACCATTACGCTGGATGCGCAGGGTTTATGCGTCGCCGATCAGGGGCCGGGGATCACCGGTGAACATCTTGCCAGGCTGGGCGAGCGTTTTTACCGGCCACCGGGGCAGGAACAAACCGGCAGCGGGCTGGGGATTTCGATCGTGCAACGGATCGCACAGTTACATCAGATGAAGGTGGTGTACAGGAACAGGGCAGAAGGGGGGCTGGAAGTGCGGGTAAGTCGCTGAGCGACTTACCATTTCGTCAGGCCATTCAGGGGAACGCGTGCGAGCAGGCTTTGCAGCGTTTCACCATCCGGGAACACCAGTTCAGGTGCCAGATCCGCCAGCGGATAGAGCATGAACTCGCGGTTTTTCATGTCGTAATGCGGCACGATCAACCGCTCGGTGTTGATCACCTGATCGCCGTAAATCAGCATATCGAGATCTAACGTCCTCGGCCCCCATCGCTCGGCTTTACGCACGCGCCCCTGGTTTTTTTCAATCGCCTGTGTGCAATCGAGCAATTGTTCAGGAGGGAGGAGGGTATCGAGCGCCACTACGGCGTTGAGATAATCCGGCTGATCTTGCGGCCCCAGCGGTTTACTGCGGTAAAACGGTGAGGCGGCCACAAAATGGGTGCGCGGCATGTGTGCCAGCGCCTCCAGTGCGCAATTTACCTGGTCCAATGGACGGGCAAGATTACTGCCCAGAGCCAGGTAAACGCGGATCATTGACCGCTATCCTTACGCGGAGCAGCCCGTTTGCGCGGACGGCGGGTGCGCGCACGGCGTGCCGGCACGGCATCTTCACCCAGCGTACCCAGCATCGTTTTCTGGGAGGCCGGAGTGGCTTCCTGGAATTCGCTCCACCATTCGGTCAGGCTTTGCAGCTCGCGATGCTGTTCGACGTCGGCACGCAGTGCCAGTAAATCGAAGGCGGCACGGAACTTAGGATGCTCCATCAGTTTGTGCGCGCGCTTGCCCTGACGGCGTGAAAGACGCAGCTGCAATGCCCAGATATCACGCACCAGCGTGGTGATACGTTTAGGAATGGCCAGCGTGCGGCATTGCTCATCCAGCACATCGTTCATCGCCAGAGAGAAGGCGTCGTAGTAGGTCAGACCGCCTTCCTGCGCGAGTTTCTGTGCATGTTCAATCACCGGATACCACAGCATGGCAGCGAACAGGAACGCCGGATTGACGCGCTGATCGTTGTGCAAACGGTGATCGGTGTTTTTCAATACCTGCAACAGGATGTGTTCCATCGGGCTGTCGCCGGCTTCAGTAAACTGGCGGGCAATCAGCGGGAACAACGGCTGGAAGAGCTGGTATTCGCAAAGCTTCTTGTAGGTCGCGTAGCCGTAACCGGCCTGCAACAACTTCAGGGATTCTTCGAACAGACGCGCTGGGGGAATTTCCTGCAACAGCGTGGCCAGACGTGGGATCGGCTCGGCAGTTTCCGGGCTGATTTTCATGTCCAGTTTTGCCGCGAAACGTACTGCACGCAGCATACGCACCGGATCTTCGCGATAGCGGGTTTCCGGATCGCCAATCAGACGGATAATGCCGTTTTGCAGATCGCGCAGACCGCCGGTGTAATCGCGCACCGTAAAGTCAGCAACCCCGTAGTACAGGCTGTTGATGGTGAAGTCACGGCGCTGGGCATCATCTTCGATAGTGCCGAAAATATTGTCGCGCAGCAGCATTCCGTTCTGAGCCTGCTGGGACACATTCTTGTCGTCAGTTTCTTCGTACTGTTCGTGATGACCACGGAATGTCGCGACTTCGATGATTTCCGGGCCAAACATGACGTGCGCCAGACGGAAGCGGCGACCGACCAGACGACAGTTACGGAACAGCTTACGAACCTGATCCGGCGTGGCGTTGGTGGTGATATCGAAATCTTTCGGTTTTTTATCCAGCAGCAAATCGCGCACGCCGCCACCGACCAGGAAGGCTTCAAAGCCAGACTTGTTCAGGCGGTACAGCACTTTCAGCGCGTTTTCGCTGATGTCACGACGAGAGATGTTGTGCTCATCGCGTGGAACAATGGTGATCGCGCGGGTTTCACCGGCATAGTCAAACGACGGACGAGGCTTTTGTACGTGCTCGACGGGGGCGCGTGGCTCACTGCGCTCACCGCGTTGATCGTTGCGTTCGCCGCGAGGCTGATAAGGCGTGGAGCGGCGATTGTTGTTGTTACGGCGCTCGCCCCGGTTCGCGTTGTCTTCCCGGCGGCCGCGATTTTCACGGCGTTGGTCGTTGTCACGACGCTCAGGATTTTTTGCCTTCACATTGCCTTCAGCCACAGGGGAAGGATCACGACGGGAAGTCTCCTCGCGATTAACTTCTGCATGAAGCGGGGCGTCGTCATGAACAGCCTTTTCTTCACGAATGACTTTATCTTCACGAACTAGCACCTTACGGCAAAAATTGGCTACTCGGGTAAAAATGGTACACCTCGATAGTGACTGAAAAATGGCGTGACGCAAAAACAGCGGCTAATCATAGCTCACGACAGGCTCTTTGAGAATGCCGATGTGCTTTTAAGCGTTCTGACGCGGGATATCTGCTGGCGTCCAATGTGTTATCGCCCAGCGTAATAATAAAGGCAACGTATAATCCTGCCAGTTTTCCGGCGGTGTTTGCCCTAAAAAATTCAGTGCGTTAATGATTACCGGACGTGGATCGCCTTCCGGCAAGGCGGGCGCGTGATTCTGCTTCGAAAGCTTATCGCCTTTTTCATTGACCGCCAGTGGCAAATGCAGATAACCCGGTTGCGGGTAGCCAAGATGACGATACATCGAGATCTGGCGCACCGTCGGTTCGATCAAATCTGCTCCGCGTACAATGTGATTCACGCCCTGAAAATGGTCATCGACCACCACCGCAAGATTATAGGCGAACAGCCCGTCCCGGCGGCGGATAATAAAATCTTCTTCGGCAAGCGCCGCATTTGCCTGCAAGTGCCCCTGAAAATCATCGTCAAAACCGTATACCGGCAAGGTCTGATGCAGGCGGATCGCGGCGTTCTCTGTGCCTGACCCGAGCGTGCGGCAATGGCCATCATACACGCCGCCGGTGTGCGCAATGCGCTGACGGGTGCAGGTGCAATAATAACTTTTCTGTTGCTGATACAGTGCGTCGAGTACCGCCCGGTAAGCGTCATGCCGCGCCGACTGCCAGAGCACCTCGCCATCCCATTCCAGACCGTAACGCTCAAGCGTCGCTAAAATCCGGCCAGCAGAGCCCGGGACTTCGCGCGGCGGATCGATATCGTCGATGCGAACTTTCCATTGTCCGTGCTGAGCGCGGGCATGCAGATAACTGCCGAGTGCGGCAATCAGCGAACCAAAATGGAGATCACCGGAAGGTGAAGGTGCGAAACGACCAATGTAGGGTTTCAAAGACATGGCAGGGTTTCAAAGAAATCAGCGTGGAGAACGGCTTTATAAAGGAAACGCGGTGCATGACGCACCGCGTGGAACCCTGAATTAACCAGCCATCTGCTTTTCGCGGATTTCTGCCAGAGTTTTACAGTCGATACACAAATCAGCAGTTGGACGTGCTTCAAGACGGCGGATACCGATCTCAACGCCACAGGAATCGCAGTAACCGAAATCCTCGTCTTCTACTTTCTTCAGTGTTTTTTCAATCTTTTTGATGAGCTTGCGTTCGCGATCACGGTTACGCAGTTCAAGGCTAAATTCTTCTTCCTGAGCGGCACGGTCAACCGGATCAGGGAAGTTTGCAGCTTCGTCCTGCATATGCGAAACGGTACGGTCTACTTCATCCCTGAGCTGATTGCGCCATGCTTCAAGAATCTTTTTGAAGTGAGCCAGCTGAGCGTCGTTCATGTACTCTTCGCCCGGCTTCTCTTGATACGGCTGCACCCCAGCGATAGCGAGAATGCTCAAGGACGACGTCTTACGGGTTTGGCCTTCTTGCATGATGCTTCTCCTACATAACACGCACTATGTTCATCCGCCTGTAGATTGCAGTTTTGCTGCAAAGAATCGGGCTTCGAACATTTCGATCCCCAAAGGGGGAAAAAATCAGGCCGCTATAAATAACAGAAGGCAACGAGGTTAGCAATTATTCCTGACAGGTGCTTGACAAGCCTGTGAGGAAAAGCGTATTCGCGACCTGTTTTTTATGCCGCCGACGACGATTAACAGGGTTATCCGAACTGGGTTTATCCGTTTAGTACTTCGTGTCCAGCGGTAATCGTTCTGTGAGGCGGATACCCTCAGCAGAAAGTGCAGCACCGTAGCACATCACTTCTACACCATTATTCTGAACATGTTTGAGTAAATCAGAATATCGCGGATCAATATGGTGTGCGGCGGACACGCTTTCAATGCCTGAATGTAAAACAGCGAAGAAAAGAACGGCTCGCTGCCCCTGTTCTGCCATCGACTGTAACTCGCGCAAATGCTTCTGACCGCGCAGTGTGACTGCATCCGGGAAATATCCCTGCCCTTGATGCAGCAACGTGACAGATTTCACTTCAATATAGCAGTCAGGTTGATTTTCTGCCTGTAACATCAAGTCTATACGGCTATTTTCGGCGCCGTATTTTACTTCTGAAGTCAATTTACTGTAACCGGATAATTCCGGAATACGGTCCTGGGTGATGGCTTCGCGCACCAGCTGATTGGCGCGCAGCGTGTTGACGCAAATCCAGTGGTGTTGCTGAGTTTCGGTCAGTTCCCAGCTGTGGGCATACTTGCGTTTCGCGTTGTCGGAGGTGGAATACCAGACGGTATCGCCCGGTGTGGCGCAGCCGGTCATGGCGCCGGTATTGGCGCAGTGCAGCGTGATTTCGCGCCCGTCTGGCGTGATGACGTCAGCGAGAAAACGTTTGTAACGCGTGATCAGAGTGGCAGGTTGCAGCGCAGGCTCGAAGTGCATGACAGTTTCCAGTGAAATAAATTAAAGGGCAGGCGCATCAGCCAGCGGCCAGGTTTGCAGGCAGCGGTAACGCGTGCGCCCCCGCTCCCAGGTGGATTCATACAGGCTGAAGGCGTCGGCCTCCAGCAGCCAGTCGGGCGTCGCCGGGGGAATGGCGACCGGCCGCGTGGCGTTGCGATAAAGCGAAACGTGCGGATGAAACGGCAATGCACTTTGATAACAACCATTGCGCGCCGCGTGGGAGCGCAGCACCGAGGCCAGTTGCAGCAGCGCGTTGGGTGCCCGCCGGGTGCCGACCCACACCACGCCGGAGCCCGGCCAGTGGCCGATGTCATCAAGCCGCAGACTGAATTTATGCCCCTGAATGCGCCCGGCGATGCGGGTCAGTGCGTCGGCTTTCAGCTCACTGATTTCGCCGAGAAAGGCCAGGGTGATATGCAGATTAGCGGCCGCAACCGGGCGTCCTGTCTCCACCGGAAAATGCGCTGCGCGCCACTTTATCACCTGCTTTTGCAGTGCGGGCGGCAGTGACAAAGCGAAAAACAGACGGCGTTCGACAGACATATTCATTCCTGTGGCGGGCATTGCGGGTCATTCACGGCAACATGCCGGATGTGGGGCTAAATGCTACAATGCCCGCCGTTTAAAGTTAACTCTCATGGAGCATTCATTGTCTTCTTTGCCGGTCAGCGCCGTACTCGAACCGCTTTTAGCCGCACTGCAACAGGCGTCGCAGGTACTTTTGCTTGCGCCCACCGGTGCGGGGAAATCCACCTGGCTGCCATTGCAGCTGCTGAAACAGGCGAATCTGCCGGGCAAAATCCTGTTGCTGGAACCGCGCCGTCTGGCGGCGAAAAACGTCGCTTTCCGTCTGGCGCAGCAACTGGGGGAAACGCCGGGGCAAACAGTCGGGTACCGTATGCGCGCCGAAAGCAAGACCAGCGCGGCGACCCGCCTTGAAGTGGTGACCGAAGGCATTCTGACCCGCATGGTGCAGGCTGATCCTGAACTGACCGGCGTGTCGATGGTGATCCTCGATGAGTTCCATGAGCGCAGTTTGCAGGCCGATCTGGCGCTGGCGCTGCTGCTCGATGTGCAAAATGCGCTGCGTGATGATTTAAAACTGCTGATCATGTCGGCCACGCTCGATAATCTTCGCCTCTCTTCTTTACTGCCGGAAGCGCCGGTCATTGAATCCGCAGGCCGCAGTTTTCCGGTCGACCGTCAGTATCTTTCTCTCGCCACGCACGAACGGCTGGACGACGGCGTGGCACGGGCAGTCAGCCGCCTGATGGCGGAAAATCACGGTTCGATGCTGCTGTTTTTACCGGGCGTCGCTGAAATCACCCGCGTTCAAAATCTGCTTAACGGCAGGCTGGCAGATGATGTGGATCTCTGTCCGCTTTACGGCGCGTTGTCGCTGGATCAGCAGCAGAAAGCCATTCAGCCCTCACCGGCCGGACGCCGTAAAATCGTTCTGGCGACCAATATTGCTGAAACCAGCCTGACCATTGAAGGCATCCGTCTGGTGGTGGACAGCGGTCTGGAACGCAGCGCGCAGTTTGACCCGCGCAGCGGCCTGACGCGGCTGGTGACGCAGCGTATCAGCCAGGCGTCGATGACTCAGCGGGCGGGCCGCGCGGGCCGTCTCGAACCGGGTTTGTGCTGGCATTTGTTCAGTAAAGAGCAGGCGGAGCGCGCCAGTGCGCAGGCCCAAGCCGAAATTCTGCAAAGCGATCTGAGCAGCTTCTGGCTGGAGTTGTTGCAGTGGGGCTGTCAGGACGTCGGGCAATTGCAATGGCTGGATACGCCGCCCGTGGCCGCGCTGTCTGCCGCAAAACATCTTTTACACCAGCTCGGCGCGACCGACGGGCAGGGAAAACTCACTGCCGCAGGCCAGCGCATGGCGCAACTCGGCTGCGATCCGCGTCTGGCGGCCATGCTGATTTCTGCTGCGGCGCAGAGCCCGGACGCGCTCGCCACCGCGGCGTTGCTGGCCGCGATGCTCGAAGAACCGCCGCGCGGGGGATTGCCGGATATTGATTACTGGTTCAGCCGTGCGCAGGGAAACTGGCAGCGGCGGGCAAAACAGCTGGCGCAGCGTACCGGAGCGAAAAGCGGAGAGCCGGATGCCTCCCTGGCGCCGTGGCTGCTGGCCCGCGCCTTCAGCGACCGTATTGCCCAGCGTCGCGGTGAAGAGGGGCGCTATCTGCTGGCCAACGGATTAGGCGCGTCTTTGCCGCAGGACGACGGATTAACCCGCGCGCCGTGGCTGGTCGCGCCGCAATTATTGCAGGGCAACAACAGCCCGGACGCCCGTATTCTGCTGGCGATCTCCCTGGATATTACCCAACTGCCGTCACGCCTGCCGGACGTCGTTAACGAACAGGCGGCGGTGGAGTGGGATGAAGAAAAAGGCACCCTGCGCGCCTGGCGTCGCTGGCAGATCGGCAGGCTGGTGCTCAAAGCCAGTCCGCTGGCCAAACCGGATGACGACGAACTGCAACAGGCGCTGATTGACTGGATCCGCACCCAGGGATTACAGGCACTCAACTGGTCGGCGGCGGCAGAGCAATTGCGGCTGCGGCTGATGTGTGCAGCAAAATGGCTGCCGGAGGTCCCATGGCCCGCGATGGATGACGACGCCCTGCTCGACGGGCTGGAAAACTGGTTACTGCCCTCGTTAAAAGGCGTGCGTTCGTTAAAATCGCTGCAACAGGTCGATCTGCATGAGGCGTTGTTAAGACTGCCGGACTGGCAACAGCGGCAGCGTCTGGACAGCGCCTTACCGACTCATTACACCGTGCCGACTGGCAGTCGTCTGCCGATCCGCTATCATGCAGACCTGCCACCGGCGCTTTCGGTGCGGATGCAGGAGATGTTCGGCGAAGAGCGCAGCCCGAGCCTGGCGGAGGGAAGGGTGAATGTGGTGCTGGAATTATTGTCCCCGGCGCAGCGCCCGTTGCAAATCACCGCCGATCTGGCGGCGTTCTGGCAGGGCTCCTACCGTGAAGTGCAAAAAGAAATGAAAGGCCGGTATCCGAAACATCCGTGGCCGGACAATCCGGCGCAAGCGCTGCCCACGCGGCGTACCAAAAAATATTCAGCGCAATGACGAAATGTGCAGAAAGGAAACAATTTTTCAGACATTTCTTCTGGGCGAAATCCAAAGCGGGGCACAGAGTAAGCGCCTTGCGGTCTGTTTTGCAGGCTTTTTACAGTATCCTTTTGAAATACAATGTTTTTTGAAATTAAAAATGACAATGACTCAGCAAAGCAGAATCATTATGACGAACACAGCAGCACGTTGGGAGAATGACTGATGTCTGGCGATGATCGCGAGCCGATTGGCCGCAAAGGTAAACCTGGCGGGCGCAAGCCTTCGCGGGAGCGTCCTGTCCGCCGTAACCGTCGGGATGACGATTACGATGACTATGAAGAAGAAGTGGATGAAGACGTTGAGGATGACGATGACTACGAAGAAGAGCGGGAGTCGCGCATGACCCGTAAAGCTGCACCGCGCAAAGCGAAAAAAGGCGGCAAGAAAAGCCTTAAGCGTCGTTTGTTCTGGCTGATGGTCAAACTGTTCGTCGTTTTTGCCATTCTGCTGGGCATTTACGCGGTGTACCTCAACCGTGAAATTCACAGCCGCATTGATGGCGGGAAAGTCTGGCAACTTCCGGCGGCGGTCTATGGCCGTCAGGTGAATCTCGAGCCGGACATGTCCATCAGTAAAGCGGAAATGGTCGGGCTGCTGGAAGGCACGCAATATCGCGAAGTGACGCGCATCACCCGTCCGGGCGAATTTACCGTTCACGCGAATTACATCGATATGCTGCGCCGGCCGTTTGATTTCCCGGAAGGCAAAGAAGGGCAGGTTAACGCCCGTCTGATGTTCGACGGCAACAGCCTGTCAGAAATTAAAAACCTGGATAATCAGCGTGATTTCGGGCTGTTCCGCCTCGATCCGCGTTTGATCACCATGTTGCAGGCGTCCAACGCCAATGGTGAACAGCGCCTGTTCGTGCCGCGTTCCGGCTTCCCGGATTTGCTGGTGGATACGCTGCTGGCCACGGAAGACCGTCACTTTTATGAACACGACGGGATTAACTTCTATTCCATCGGGCGTGCGGTGCTGGCGAACCTGACGGCCGGTCATGCGGTGCAGGGTGGTTCAACGCTGACACAGCAGTTGGTGAAAAACCTGTTCCTGACCAACGAGCGTTCACTGAGCCGAAAAGCGCGTGAAGCCGTGATGGCCGTGCTGCTGGATGCGGATTACAGCAAAGATCGTATTCTCGAGCTGTATCTCAACGAAGTGTATCTCGGCCAGAGCGGGTCAGATCAGATCCGTGGTTTCCCACTGGCGAGCCTGTATTACTTTGGCCGTCCGGTGAACGAACTGAGTCTGGATCAGCAGGCGTTGCTGGTCGGCATGGTGAAAGGGGCGTCGCTGTACAACCCGTGGCGTAACCCGAACATGGCGTTGCAGCGCCGTAATCTGGTGCTGCGCTTGCTGGTCGATCAGAAAGTTATCGATCAGGAACTGTATGACATGCTCAGCGCGCGTCCACTCGGCGTACAGCCGAAGGGCGGGGTGATTTCACCTCAGCCGGCGTTTATGCAGATGGTGCGCCAGGAGTTGCAGGCGAAACTCGGCGATAAAGTGCAGGATATGTCCGGGGTGAAAATCTTCACCACGCTGGATCCGATTTCACAGGATGCGGCGGAAAAAGCGGTCGAAGAAGGCATTCCGTTACTGCGTAAGAAAAGCGGCCTGAATGACATCGAAACCGCCATGGTGATCGTTGACCGTTATACCGGCGAAGTGCGCGGTATGGTGGGCGGTGCGGAAACGCAGTTTGCCGGTTTCAACCGTGCCATGCAGGCACGCCGTCAGGTCGGTTCTCTGGCAAAACCGGCCACCTATCTGACCGCGCTGTCTCAGCCGGATAAATACCGTCTGAACACTATTCTGGCCGACCAGCCGCTGACCCTGAAACTGGCGAACGGCCAGACCTGGTCACCGAAAAACGATGACCATCAGTTCCGCGGTCAGGTTCTGCTGGTGGATGCACTGGCGCGTTCCATGAACGTACCGACGGTCAATCTGGGGATGGCCGTGGGTCTGGATAACATTACCAAGACGCTGATTGATTTAGGCATTCCGAAAGAATCCCTGAACCAGACTCCGTCGATGTTGCTGGGGGCAATCGCCCTGACGCCGATGGAAGTGGCTCAGGAATACCAGACCATTGCCAGCGGCGGTAATAAAGCGCCTCTGTCGGCAGTGCGTTCGGTGATTGCGGAAGACGGCACTGTGCTGTATCAGAGCTTCCCGCAGGCTGTCCGGGTGATCCCGGCGCAGGCCGCGTATCTGACGCTGTACGCCATGCAACAGGTTGTGCAGGAAGGGACATCGCGCGCGCTGGCGAACAAATTCCCGAAACTGCATCTGGCGGCGAAAACCGGGACCTCGAACGAACTGCGCGACAGCTGGTTCGCCGGTATCGATGGTAATCAGGTCGCCATCACCTGGGTTGGCCGTGATAACAACGGCCCGTCGAAACTGTGGGGCTCAACCGGTGCGCTGGTGCTTTACGGACGTTATCTGGAAAACGGCACACCACAGCCACTGAATCTGCAAATGCCGGAAGGCATCAGCACCATGAACATCGACGGCAGCGGTAACTTTGTTTGCGGTGGCGGTTCAGGTTCAGGCATGCTGAGCGGCGGCGGCGCGGTGCGCTCGATTCCGGTCTGGACTGATTCTCCGGATGCGATGTGTCAGGCGTCTGTGAGCGCTGTTCAGCAGCAGCAACAACAGATGCAGCAGCAACAACAGCAACCTTCCTCTCAGGGGCAGCAGCCACAGCAGCAGCAGGATGAGAAGAAAGACAGTAATGGTGTCGCTGGCTGGATCAAGGATATGTTCGGGTCAGGTAACTGATAAACAGCGGATTCATTAAAGCGAAAAGGCGCAATGAAAGTTGCGCCTTTTTTATTTGTTATTCTTAACCCAAATTCACGCACGCAGATTTACATTCTCCGCAAGCTGGTTACATCCATTCCCGTTTAATTTATAGGCACTTTTACCCATATTTAACATGGGGATAATTTTTATTCATTCAGTCAATCTATGAGTTAAATAGGCTTGCAGATGCGCAAGCATTGCGCATATTATGCGATGTTCATAATAATAATTATCGTTTACATTCCCATTAATAAACATCCCAGAGATAACGCAATGGCTTTTCAGCGCTCCCTTTCTTCATCTAAAGACGTCTTTACACGTCGCACTTTGGCTTTGACTATCACGGCAACGTTGAGCTCCACGTCTTTCTATGCAGGCGCAGCCGTCACGGCGCCCGCCAAAGAAGATACGATCAACGTCACCAGTTCAGCCGCTGCCGAAGCCGCGCCGGAATCTGCGTGGGGCCCTGCGGCGACAATCGCAGCAAAACACAGTGCGACCGGCACCAAAACCGATACGCCGCTGGTGAAAACTCCGCAGTCAGTTTCCGTCGTCACCCGTGAAGAAATGGACATGAAACAGCCTGCTTCGGTAAAAGAAGCGCTGGGCTACACGCCGGGCGTTTTCGCCAGCCGCGGCAGTTCTAACACCATCGACGCCATGGCAATCCGTGGTTTCACCTCGGTAAACACCAATCAGTATCTCGACGGCATCAAACTTCAGGGTGACAACTATTCTGAAGTGTCGATGGATCCGTACATGCTGGAGCGCGTTGAACTGCTGCGCGGGCCGTCTTCCGTTCTTTACGGTAAAAGCAATCCGGGCGGCGTGGTCAGCATGGTCAGCAAGCGTCCGACCACTGAACCGCTGAAAGAAGTACAGTTCAAAATGGGTACGGATAACCTGTACCAGACCGGTTTTGATTTCAGCGATGCCATTGACGATGCAGGCGTGTATTCCTACCGTCTGACCGGCGTGGCGCGCAGTCAGGATACGCAGCAGGAGATGGCGAAAGAAAAACGCTATTCGATTGCGCCGTCTTTCTCATGGCGCCCTGATGATAAAACCGACTTTACCTTCCTGAGCAATTTCCAGAACGATCCGGATGCCGGTTATTACGGCTGGTTGCCACGTGAAGGCACCGTGGTGCCGTACTACGATGCCAACGGTAAAGCACATAAACTGCCGACAGATTTCAACGAAGGTGAAGCGGGCAACCGCATGTCCCGCAACCAGAAAATGGTCGGTTACAGCTTCGCACATCAGTTTGATGATACCTGGACGGTTCGCCAGAACCTGCGCTACACCAAACTCGATACCCAATATAAATCAGTCTACGGCTTCGGCTACCTCGGTAACGGCAACATCACGCGCAGCTACGTTCAGTCCAAAGAGAAGCTGGCAAACTTTGATGTCGATACCCAGGCTCAGGCTAAATTCGGCACCGGCGCTGTCGATCACACCCTGCTGATGGGTGTCGATTACATGCGTATGCGTAACGATATTGATGCGGATTACGGCAGCGCCAGTAATCTGAATCTGGCAAATCCGCAATACGGTAACGGCAATGTCTCATTGTACTTCCCGTATGAGATCCTCAATCGTCAGGAGCAAACCGGCCTGTACATGCAGGATCAGGCGGAATGGAATAAGTGGATCCTGACTGTTGGCGGCCGTTACGATTTCGCCAAAAGCTCAACCTTTACGCGCACCACCAACAGCGCTTCGCAGATCAACGATCAGCAGTTTACCTGGCGTGGTGGTCTGAACTATCTGTTCGACAACGGTATTTCTCCGTACTTCAGCTACAGCGAATCCTTTGAACCGAACGCAGGCGCCACCAAACAAGGCCAGCCGTTCGATCCTTCAATAGGTAAACAGTACGAAGCGGGTGTGAAATATATCCCGAACGATCGTCCGATCAGCCTGACGGCAGCGGTGTATCAGCTGACCAAAGATAAAAACCTGACGGCCAACCCGTCTGACGCTAACTTCAGCGTTCAGTCTGGTGAAATCCGTTCCCGCGGTCTGGAACTGGAAGCCAAAGCCGCGGTTAACGCCAACATTAACCTCACGGCGTCTTATACCTATACCGATGCAAAATACACGCACGACACTAATTTCGAAGGCAAGCGTCCTGTTGAAGTGCCGGCAAATATGGCGTCTCTGTGGGCGGATTACACCTTCCACGAAACCGCGCTCAGCGGCCTGACAGTCGGTTCGGGCGTGCGTTACGTCGGGGCCAGCTCCAGCTTCTACACCGCAAACGGTGTGAATGCAGACAAAGCGAATGAAGCCTTTAATGTGTCTTCCTACACGCTGGTGGATGCCACGATCAAATACGATCTCGCGCGCTTTGGTCTGCCGGGCTCTTCCGTTGGCGTGAACGTCAATAACCTGCTGGATCGTGAATACGTCGCCAGTTGCTATCGCGATTACGCCTGTTACTGGGGTTCAGATCGCCAGGTTGTCGCCACAGCGACATTCAGATTTTAATCGTTAGTTTGCATTAACGCTGTGAAATCCGGGCACGCTGGTCGTGCCCGTTTCCTGTTCTTAACCAGATGTCGACGCAGAAAATCTTATGCTTAATAACAACGTACCTCCGTCTTCCTCGCTGCCAGAAAGCGTATTCCGCCTGCAGGATGTCAGTTTTTCTGTCACGGGACGCACACTGCTGGCTCCGCTGTCACTGACGTTCCCTCAGGGACAAGTGTGTGGCCTGATTGGTCACAACGGCTCGGGTAAGTCGACGTTGTTAAAAATGCTGGGGCGGCATCAGTCGGCGACATCCGGCACGATTTTCCTCAATGACACGCCGCTGGCTCAGTGGGACAGCAAAGCCTTTGCGCGTCAGGTGGCGTATCTGCCACAACAACTTCCCGCCGCAGAAGGCATGACCGTGCAGGAGCTGGTGGCAATTGGCCGCTACCCGTGGCACGGCGCGCTGGGGCGTTTCAAACATCAGGATAAAGAAAAAGTCGAAGAAGCGATCTCTCTGGTGGGCCTGAAACCTTTCGCGCACCGTCTGGTGGACAGCCTCTCCGGCGGCGAGCGTCAGCGCGCCTGGCTGGCGATGATGGTGGCGCAGGACAGCCGCTGTCTGCTGCTTGATGAACCCACCTCCGCACTTGATATCGCCCATCAGAAAGACGTGCTGGCGCTGATCCAGCGTCTGAGCCGCGAAAAAGGCTTAACCGTGATTGCGGTTCTGCACGATCTGAACATGGCGGCGCGCTATTGCGACCAGCTGATGGCGCTGCGTGGCGGCGAGATGATCGCTCAGGGCGCACCGGAAGAGATGATGCGCGGCGACGTCCTTGAACAAATTTATGGTATTCCGATGGGCATTCTTCCGCATCCGGCGGGCGGTGCGCCTGTGAGCTTCGTATACTGATATGTCTGATTTTCCTCATTTTTCAGGAATAACGCGTCGCCGGGTTTTACAGGCGTTGGCGCTATCTCCGCTGCTGGCTTCTATGCCGACGTTTTCCGCATCAACACCCGATCTCAGCCGAATTATCGCGCTGGAATGGCTGCCTGCCGAGTTGCTGATTGCGCTCGGTGTCATGCCGATGGCGATTGCTGATATTCCCAATTATGAACTCTGGGTCGAAGAGCCAAAGCTGGCGCCGACGGTCATTGACGTGGGGCAGCGCACTGAACCCAATATGGAGTTTATCCAGCAACTTAAGCCGTCTCTGCTTGTGGTGACTCAGGGCTACGGCCCGAAAACCAGCCAGCTGGAATCCATCGCGCCGGTGGTGGATGTGAAAGCCAACGACGGCAGCGCCAAACCTCTGCAGCTGGCGATCCGTTCCCTGCACAAACTGGCGGATTATCTCGGTTTGCCGGAACGCGCGGAACAGCATTTGCAGCTCTATCACCAGCAACTGGCGAAAACCCGCGAGCTGATGAAACCGGCCGCCGGTCAGCCGGTGCTGTTAATCACCTTTATCGACACCCGCCATGTGCTGGTGTTCGGCCAGGGAAGCCTGTTCCAGGAAGTGATGGAGGAGGTCGGGCTGACCAATGCCTGGCAGGGCGAAGGCAGCTTCTGGGGCAGCGTGTCTGTCGGGATCGAACGTCTGGCGGCCATCAAAAATGCCCGCGTGCTGTGCTTTGATCACGGCAGCGCCGACATCATGGACGCCGTTGCGCCCACGCCTTTGTGGAAATCGATGCCGTTCGTTCGCAATGATCAGTTCACCGTGGTACCCGCGGTCTGGTTTTACGGTGCGACGTTTAGCGCCATGCATTTTTGCCGCATTCTTAACAGCACTCTGGGGAAACCGGTATGAACCGCCGCGCACTCAGCGTTTCGCTGATATTTTTGATTCTGCTGACGCTGGCGGCAGGTCTGCTCAGCGTTTACAACCTCCATCAGCAATTGCCTTATCACCAGTGGCGCAGCGCGTTGTGGCAGCCGGACATCGATGATGTTCAGCAGATGCTGTTCCATTACAGCTCGTTACCGCGTATCGCTGTCGCACTGCTGGCCGGTGCCGGTCTGGGGCTGGTCGGTTTACTGTTTCAGCAGGTTCTGCGCAATCCGCTGGCAGAACCGGCGACGCTCGGTGTTTCTGCCGGTGCGCAGCTTGGTCTGACTATTGCCACGCTGTGGGCGTTGCCGGGGGGCCTTATCACCCAGCAGTTCGCCGCCATGCTTGGCGCGGTGGTGATCGGCGTGCTGGTCTTCGGGATCGCCTGGGGTAAACGACTTTCGCCGGTGACGCTGATCCTCGCCGGGCTGGTGCTCGGTTTGTATTGCGGTGCGGTCAATGGCCTGCTGGGGCTGTTCAACTATCAGCGCCTGCAAAGTTTGTATATGTGGAGCAGCGGGGCGCTGAACCAGCAGGACTGGAATATCGCTTCGTTCCTGTTGCCGCGCGTGATCATCGTCTGGCTGCTGGCCTTCCTGTTGCAACGTCCGATGACCTTACTGGGGCTGGATGACGGTGTGGCAAAAAATCTCGGTCTGGGATTATCCGCTGCCCGCCTCGCGGTGCTGGCGCTGGCGATCCTGATGAGCGCCCAGCTGGTTAACGCCGTAGGCATGATTGGCTTTATCGGTTTATTTGCGCCGTTGCTGGCGAAAATGCTCGGCGCACGTCGCCTTTTTTCGCGGCTGGTCATGGCGCCGGTGATCGGTGCGCTGCTGCTGTGGTTCACCGATCAGGTGATGCAGTGGCTGACACAATACTGGATGGAAATACCGACCGGTGCAGCCACCGCGCTGGTCGGTGCGCCGTTGCTGCTGTGGCTGTTGCCGCGGCTGCGTAACAGCATGACGCCGCCACCGATGGATCAGGGCGACAACGTGCCCGATGAGCGTCAGCATCTGGTGCGCTGGGTGTCGCTTGCGCTGCTGGTGTTACTGGCGGGGCTGGCCGTCGCGCTGATGGCCGGGCGCAATGCCACGGGCTGGAGCTGGTCGACGGGCGCAGATTTACAGGCGCTGCTGCCGTGGCGTATGCCGCGGGTGATGGCGGCGCTGGCGGCGGGAATTATGCTGGCGTCATCAGGCGTGCTGATTCAGAAACTGACCGGCAACGCGATGGCCAGCCCCGAAGTGCTGGGGATAAGTTCCGGTGCGGCATTCGGTGTGGTGCTGATGATGTTCATTGTGCCCGGTGATGCCTTTGTCTGGTTGCTGCCCGCGGGCAGTGCCGGTGCGGCGATCACCCTGCTGGTGATCATGCTCGCCTCCGGTTTACGCAGCTTCTCCGCCGAGCGGATGCTGCTGACCGGTATCGCGCTGAGCACCGCGTTCAGCACGCTGCTGACGCTGTTACTCGCCAGCGGTGATCCGCGTATGGGTGGCCTGCTGACCTGGATTTCCGGTTCAACCTATTCCGTGACTTCTGATACCGCATGGCGAACGCTGGTGCTGGCTGCGGTGCTGATGGTGCTGGTGCCGTTCCTGCGCCGCTGGGTCAATATTCTGCCGCTCGGCAGTGTGACCGCGAAGTCTGTCGGAATGGCGCTGACGCCAAGCCGCATGGCGATCCTGATGCTGGCCGCCATCATGACAGCCGCCGCCACGCTGACCGTCGGGCCGCTGAGTTTTATCGGGCTGATGGCACCGCACATGGCACGCATGATGGGCTTTCGTCGGGCGATGCCGCAGTGGATGGTCGCCAGTATTCTCGGTGGCTTGTTGATGGTGTTCGCCGACTGGTGCGGCCGGATGTTCCTGTTCCCGAACCAGATCCCGGCAGGGCTGCTCGCGACCTTCATCGGTGCGCCGTACTTTATTTATTTGCTGAGAAAACAGGCGAAATAACGCCGGGACGGATGCAACAAAAAGGGGCCAGAAGGCCCCTGTGTATTTCAGTGTCTCCCCTGCACAGGGGCGAGCGGATCTTACAGCTTCGCGAAACAGCGACGTGCCGCGCTGACGGTGCGCTGGATATCTTCTTCGCTGTGCGCCAGCGACATAAAGCCTGCTTCGAAGGCGGAAGGTGCGAGATAAACGCCTTCTTCCAGCATCAGGTGGAAGAACTTTTTGAAGCGCTCAACGTCACACTTCATCACGTCCTGATAGCAGGTCACAGTATCTGCATCGGTAAAGAACAGGCCGAACATGCCGCCGACGTGGTTCACCACAAACGGAATGTTTTCCGCTTTCGCCGCATGCAGTAACCCTTCTGCCAGCTGGGTGGTGCGCTCATTCAGGGTCTGATGCACGCCCGGTTGCGCGACCTGTGTCAGGCAGGCAATACCGGCCGCCATGGCAATCGGGTTACCGGAAAGCGTCCCCGCCTGATACACCGGGCCGGTCGGTGCCAGTGCGTCCATCACGTCGCGGCGGCCACCGAATGCGCCGACCGGCATCCCGCCGCCGATGATTTTGCCCAGACAGGTCAGGTCCGGCACCACATTGTAATATTCCTGAGCACCGCCGAGCGCGACGCGGAAACCGGTCATCACTTCGTCGATGATCAGCAGCGCACCGAATTCATCACAGAGTGCACGCAGACCCGGCAGGAACGCCGGCAGTGGCGGGATACAGTTCATGTTGCCCGCTACCGGCTCAACAATGATACAGGCGATATCGTCAGGGAACTGTTCGAAAGCGGCGCGTACGGAATCCAGATCGTTATAGGTGCACGTCAGGGTGTGTTTGGCGAAATCCGCCGGTACGCCCGGAGAATTTGGCTGGCCGAGGGTCAGCGCGCCGGAACCGGCTTTCACCAGCAGGCAGTCGGCGTGGCCGTGATAGCAGCCTTCGAATTTGATGATTTTATCGCGATGGGTAAAGCCGCGGGCAAGACGAATGGCGCTCATGGTGGCTTCGGTACCCGAGTTCACCATGCGCACCATGTCCATACTTGCCACCAGTCCGGTAACCAGTTCGGCCATTTTCACTTCCATCTCGGTTGGCGCACCAAAGCTCAGGCCGCGCTGTGCCGCTTCAATCACCGCATTGCGAATGTCAGCGTTGTTGTGGCCGAGCACCATCGGACCCCATGAACCGACGTAGTCGATGTAAGCTTTACCATCGGCATCAAACAAAAAGGCACCGTCAGCGCGCTCGATGAATAGCGGGACGCCGCCGACGCCGGAGAAGGCACGTACCGGCGAATTCACACCGCCCGGGATTAGCGCTTGCGCCTGCGTGAACAGACTTTCTGACTTACTCATTACTCGGCTCCTGGTTTTCTTGATGCTGTATGACATAAGGGATAGCAATGCGCCCATTCTAGTGAACTGCGCCAGGTTATCAAACCGTAAACCGTCGCGGATTTTGTCCTGAGTCCTGTCAGGCGGCCATGTTGTATGATTTAATCCATAAATATTCCATTACCTTTTCTGTATTCCTCCTGATCCGATGAATGAATCAAACACTGATATGCCTGAGCCAGCCTCTGCGCATGGCCCGCGTAAACGCAGTGAAGTGCTGCGTATGTTCCTGCGCCGTGATAAAACGCCGGTCGCAATTCTGATTGTTGCTGCCGTGGTGGGAACCGTCGCCGGTCTGCTTGGCGTGGCTTTCGAAAAAGCGGTGAACGGGGTGATGGCCATGCGGCTTTCGGGCCTCAGTATTTTCAGCGATTACTGGATTTTAATGTGGCCGCTGACCTTTGTGGTGTCAGGCCTGCTGGCGATGTCCGGCTATTATCTGGTCCGGCGTTTCGCGCCGGAAGCGGGCGGCTCCGGCATTCCTGAAATCGAAGGTGCGCTGGAAGAGTTGCGTCCGGTGCGCTGGTGGCGGGTGATCCCGGTGAAATTCTTTGGCGGTATAGGCACGTTGAGCGCCGGTATGGTGCTGGGCAGGGAAGGGCCGACCGTGCAGATGGGCGCAAACGTCGGCAAAATGATGGCGGATATTTTCAGGCTGCGCAGCGCCGAAGCCCGCCACTCGCTGCTGGCTACCGGGGCGGCGGCAGGGCTTTCAGCCGCCTTTAACGCGCCGCTGGCCGGTATCCTGTTCATTCTCGAAGAGATGCGCCTGCAATTTCGCTACAGCCTGATTTCTATAAAAGCGGTGTTTATCGGCGTGATTATGTCGAGCATCGTTTTCCGGATTTTCAACGGTGATACGGCCGTGATAGAGGTCGGTAAACTGGCGAATACTTCGCTGAATACCCTGTGGCTGTTTCTGGTGCTGGGGATGGTATTTGGCGTGGTCGGCGTCAGCTTTAACGCGCTGATCTTTCGCACGCAGGATATGTTTGCCCGCATCCACGGCGGTAATCTGCGCAAGATCCTGATTATCGGCGGCGTGCTGGGCGGCGTCTGCGGCCTGATCGGGCTTGTTCAGCCAGAAGCGGCAGGCGGTGGTTTTGCGCTGATCCCGCTGGCGGCGGCAGGGCAATACGGTCTGATGATGCTGCTGTTTATCTTTTTTGTCCGCGTGGTGACCACGGTGCTTTGCTTTGCTTCAGGTGCCCCGGGTGGCATATTTGCCCCGATGTTAGCGCTCGGCACCTTGCTGGGTACGGCATTTGGTACCGCCGCGCTGGTCTGGTTCCCTGAATACGATATTCAACCGGCGACCTTCGCCATTGCCGGAATGGGCGCACTGTTTGCCGCCAGCGTGCGTGCGCCGCTGACCGGCATCGTGCTGGTGCTGGAAATGACCGACAACTATCAGCTGATTTTACCCATGATCATCACCTGTCTGGGCGCGACCCTGCTGGCACAGTTTTTGGGCGGTAAGCCCTTGTATTCAACCATCCTGACCCGCACCTTACAGAGGCAGGAACGCGAAAATGCAGAAAAAGCGCAGGCAGAATCTGTGGGTGAGAGCACCAATAAGCAGGACAGCGCCGCGAAAAATGCCCATACTTGAAGCATCAACTCAGGTATAAGATAATGAGTTCATTATTCAGACAGTCAATCTGGCGGCCTGAACAAATGCGGATTGGGAGTGAGAAATGATGAGTGAAGCGTTAATGAATGAAACAACCGCGTTGCCGTTACAGTTTACTGAGGCTGCGGCGCGTAAGGTGCAGAACCTAATTTCTGATGAAGAAAATCCGAATCTGAAGCTGCGTGTTTACATCACTGGCGGCGGTTGCAGCGGATTCCAGTACGGTTTTACGTTTGACGATAAAATCAACGACGGTGATATGACCATCGAGAAAGCCGGTGTGGCGCTGGTGGTTGACCCGATGAGCCTGCAATATCTGGTGGGCGGTTCGGTGGATTACACCGAAGGTCTGGAAGGTTCACGTTTTATCGTGACCAACCCGAATGCCAAGACAACCTGCGGTTGCGGTTCGTCATTCAGCATCTGATACGCGGCTGAGAGTTTCAGCAGCGTCAAAAAAGCCCGTCTGTGTATGCAGACGGGCTTTTTTAATGGGTTTATTTCCACTCCTAAAAGGCACTCAGGGTAAGTAAGTGCTTACAAGAGGATTACCACTCGACGGTCACCAGCGTGGAATCCACCTTGATGCCGGGCGCTGCTGCCAGTACCGTTTCACTGATATGTGGCGGGCTCATGCTGCGGTTGGCGCAGATCACGGAAGTGCCCGAATGCGCTGCGTTCACCTGGCATGAAGGTAAAATAGTCAGACTGATGTGGATCTCGCCACTTGTCATGCCCGCGACAGCCGCCAGCGGGCTCAGGGCGAGTAACGCACTGAGTAATAAAGCTTTCATTTCTGTTTCCTGCTGGTGTCGTTCAATTTTTAGAGCAATAAAATCAGCGTGGCTGATTAAAGTTATCGGTCTTATTTTTGCGGTCTTTAATCCAAAACGTTTCCGTCCGGGAGCGTCGCCGCTGAGTCGTCGTATCAGATACCGTTATTGTATTATTTCGTTTGTATAACAAAGAGATAATCTAAAGCGAAGGCAGTCATCGTACGAAGGATTTGACGACGCACATACTAACAGATAAAAGTGGCGGTTCATTGATTTTGGTTAATAAAGCAACGATTCAGAAAAGTGCCATAGCGGCGAGGGGCAAGAAAGTCACTGTACTGTTAGTGAGTATTCACCTCTGAGGCAGGGCCGCAATCCGGGGGCAAAGCTGTTGTGCTGCCAGTAAAATTCGCGGGCCTGCACGGCTGAACCAGTCTGAATCCAGCGTAATGACCTGTGCGCTGAGCAGTGAACGCCAGTAATCTTCAATAACCTGCTTTTGTGATGGTCCGCCCGCAACCACTATCACCTGCGGATGACGGTTCAACACCTGCTCCCGGCTGACCTGAGGCCAGGGGACACGGCTGTCTGCGAAAATGTTTTTGGCACCACAGAGTTCCAGCACTTCACTTTGCATCGTCGCCGATGAGGCGGTAAACAGCGGCTGTGTGCCGAACTGAATAAAAGCCGGCACCGGTTTCTCACGGTGATATTTCAGCTTAAGCGCCTGCCATTGCTGACGGAAATCCGTGGCAGCGTGCTGCGCGGTGGCGGGTTCGGCACTGTAGGGCGCCAGTTGTTCCAGCGCCTGGGCAATCTGCGCCGCATTTTGCGGATCGAGATACACCACGTTGATACCCAGCGAAGCCAGTTGCTCCAGCGGTCGCTGCGGATTGCCGCCGCGCCAGGCGAGCACCAGATCAGGTTTGAGCGTCACGATGCGTTCAACGTTGATGCCCTGCCAGTTCGCCACCTGCTCAATCTTTGCAGCCTGCGGCGGGTAGTCGGAGTAAGCACTCACGCCAACCAGCTTATCGCCCAAACCGGCGGCAAACGCCAGTTCTGTCAGATTAGGTGCCAGAGTGATCACCCGTTGCGCCGGGGCCGCCGCGGCCACCCACGGCAGCATCAGAAAACCCGAAACCAGACAGAACCGGCGCATCATCACTCTTGTGAATCAGCCAGCGTTTTGAGCATCGCATCCACCATCAGGGTGGATTGCTGCGCCGCGGTGACCAGAAACTCTTCGAAGCTCAGGTGCGATTCGCCGTCGGCGACATCAGAAATAGCACGCACCACCACAAATGGCGTATCAAACAGATGACACACGTGGCCGATGGCTGCGGCTTCCATTTCGACGGCTGCCACATTCGGGAAGGTGGCGCGAATGCGTGCCAGCGGGGCGGCGCCGTTGATGAATGCGTCGCCGCTGCACACCAGACCGCGCACGGCGTTCAAATCCAGCTGACGGATACAGGTTTCAGCCAGTTCGATCAGCGCCGGATCGGCCTTGAACGCCGCCGGGCAACCTGCCATCTGGCCGGGTTCGTAACCGAAAGCGGTCACGTCGGCGTCGTGATAACGCACTTCGTCAGACACCACGATATCGCCCACTTTCAGGGTTTTCGCCAGGCCACCGGCGGAACCGGTATTGATGACGACGTCTGGCTGGCAATGCTCCAGCAGCAACGTGGTACCCATCGCCGCCGACACTTTACCGATGCCGGATTTCAGCAGGGCAACGTCCACGCCGTGCAACTGGCCGGTATAGATTTCGCAGCCCGCGCGTTCGATAGTCTTGCGGTTAATGATTTTGTCGCGCAGCAGAGTCACTTCCTGCTCCATAGCGCCGATGATGCCTACTTTCATATGAATACTCGCAGATGTGGGTGAAATGGGCCGCAGCAGAGGCGGAATTGACGCTTTAATACCGAAAACAATGCGCGATAGTCTATCATGGCTAAAGGTAAGAGATAATGCGTTTGGGATGCGGGTTCCGCGTCTGCCGGGCGCGTGAGTGGCTGAAAGGGTGGAAAAGTATGTCCGGGATCGATTTTAAAGCGAAATTCAATTTTCAGCGTCCTTTCAGCTCGCCCATTGAGGCGCGGGATGAGTACGATGTGGTGCGTCAGTTTGAAAGCGATCGTGGCCGTATTATCAACTCCGCCGCGATCCGCCGTTTACAGCAAAAAACACAGGTTTTTCCGCTGGAGAAAAACGCAGCCGTCCGCAGCCGTCTGACCCATTCTCTCGAAGTTCAGCAGGTAGGCCGTCACATCGCCAAAGATGTGCTGCACCGTCTGCGCAAGCAAGGAAAGCTGGACACCTACGGGCTGACGGAGGTTACCGATCCTTTTGAAAGTGTGGTCGAAATGGCCTGTCTGATGCATGACATTGGCAATCCGCCTTTCGGGCATTTTGGTGAATCGGCGATCAATAACTGGTTTGGCAAACGCATGGATACCGCCAGCTGCGGCAAAGAATTTCAGCTGACGGATGCCTGCACTATCGGCTGTCTGCGTCTGGAAAAGAGCGCCGAACCGCTCAATGAACTGCGCAGTAAAATCCGCTACGATCTTTCCAATTTTGAAGGCAACGCCCAGGCGATCCGTCTGGTGTATACCCTGCTTAAACTCAACCTGACCTACAGCCAGACCGCCTGCATCCTGAAATACACCCGCCCGGCCTATTCCACTGAAAAATTGCCTTCGCATGATTATCTGATGAAAAAGCCCGGTTTTTATCTGGCAGAAGAGCCGTTTATCCAGCGTCTGCGAAGCGAGCTGGGGCTGGGCGAGTTCAATCGTTTCCCGCTGACGTACATCATGGAAGCGGCAGATGACATCTCCTATTGCATCGCCGACTTAGAAGATGCGGTAGAAAAGAACATTTTCAGCGTTGAACAGTTGTACGCCTATCTTTGTCGCGAATGGGGGGAGATCGAAAAGGGCGATTTCTTCGATAAAGTGGTGCGCACCGCCTATGAAAAAATGGATAAAGCCAAAACGTTCCGTAATCCGGTGGATTATTTCTTTATGGAGCTGCGGGTACAAACGGTGAAACAACTGGTGCCACACGCGGCGCGAAGATTCATTGAAAACGTGCAGGAAATTTATGAAGGCACCTTTAACCATGCGCTGCTGGAAGATGACAGTCAGGCAAATCGCTTGCTGGAAATTTATAAACGCGTGGCCTTCAAACAGGTATTCAATCATCCGGAAGTGGAAGAGCTGGAATTACAGGGTTACCGGGTCATCAGCGGTTTGCTGGATATTTACAGCCCGCTTCTCGATATGTCTTTGAAAGATTTTACTCAGCTGGATCAGGAAGATACGCACCGTGCTTATCCGATTGAAACCCGGCTTTTGCATAAGATATCGGCCAAGCATCGTTTAGCCTATACCAATGCCGTGGTGGGGCTGGAAGGCAAACCGGAGAAAGTGTTTGCGGCGCTGGAGTTTTATTACCGGGCAAGGATGTTACAGGATTATATCAGCGGGATGACCGATCTCTATGCGTATGATGAATATCGCCGCCTGATGGCCGCAGAGTAATTATCATTCACATCAAAAAGGAAGACTTCTTTATTCTTCTTTACGAATCTGTCTGAAAAACCATCTTTTGTAAATATCGACAATACTTTTTTACTATTAACCGATCGACCCTGATGAACTTCGCGCTATTAATTACATCTCAGTATCACGACTACCAAGCAATGCAACTATTTTGGTTGCCACAATAATTTTAAGAGATCCTGAAAATGAAAAAATCGAGTTTATTCCTGAGCGCATTAGCGTTAAGTATCGGTATGGCAATGGCCCCGGTTTCTTCTGCACTGGCTGCTGAAACAGCCTCTTCCAGCACGTCACAGCTTCCAAGCCTGGCGCCTATGCTGGAAAAAGTCATGCCCTCCGTGGTGAGCGTGAACGTTGAAGGCAGCGCCCCGTCCAAGACGCCGCGTATGGGCCAGCAGTTCCAGCAATTCTTTGGTCAGAACTCGCCGCTGTGCCAGGACGGCTCGCCGTTCCAGGGTTCACCTGTTTGTCAGGGTGGCGGTCAGGAAGGCCAGCAGCAAGCGCCTGAGCAGAAAGAAGATTTCCGCGCTCTGGGTTCCGGCGTCATCATTGATGCCGCTAAAGGCTATGTCGTGACCAACAACCACGTGGTTGATAACGCCACCAAAATCAGCGTTCAGCTGAACGATGGCCGTAAATTTGATGCCAAAGTGATCGGCAAAGATCCACGTTCTGACATCGCGGTTATCCAGCTGCAGGATGCTAAAAACCTGACCGCCATTAAAATGGCCGACTCCGGTCAGTTGCGCGTCGGTGATTACACCGTGGCCATCGGTAACCCGTATGGTCTGGGTGAAACCGTCACGTCCGGCATCGTTTCTGCGCTGGGTCGTTCTGGTCTGAACATCGAAAACTACGAGAACTTTATCCAGACGGATGCGGCGATCAACCGTGGTAACTCCGGCGGCGCGCTGGTTAACCTGAACGGCGAACTGATCGGTCTGAACACTGCGATCCTGGCGCCGGACGGCGGCAACATCGGTATCGGTTTTGCGATCCCAAGCAACATGGTGCAGAACTTGTCAAAACAGATGATCGAATACGGCCAGGTGAAACGTGGCGAACTCGGCATCATGGGGACTGAGCTGAACTCCGAGCTGGCGAAAGCGATGAAAGTTGACGCACAGCGCGGCGCGTTCATCAGCCAGGTGATGCCGAAGTCTGCGGCAGAAAAAGCGGGCATCAAAGCCGGTGACGTGATCCTGAACATGAACGGTAAACCGATCAGCAGCTTTGCGTCGTTCCGTGCGGATATCGGCACCATGCCAATCGGCACCAAAGTGACCCTCGGCCTGCTGCGCGACGGTAAACCGGTGAACGTCGATGTGACCATTGAGCAAAGTACACAGACCGCGAAAGTCGAATCCGGCAATATCTATACCGGTATTGAAGGCGCAGAGCTGAGTAACAATGCCGCTGCCGATAAGAAAGGCGTGAAAGTGGACGAAGTGAAAGCCGGTTCCACCGCGGCCCGTATCGGCCTGAAAAAAGGCGATGTGATCCTGGGTGTTAACCAGCAGAAAGTCGCTAATCTGGGCGAGCTGCGTAAAATCCTCGACACCAAACCTTCGGTGCTGGCGCTGGATATCTTACGTGGTGACACCTCAATTTACCTGTTAGCCCAATAATTCTTCATCCGTGAAATGATAAGGCACGCTCCGGCGTGCCTTTTTTATTTCTGCTTTGCCCCCGCCTCTCATCTTCGTTCCTGCGCGTCTCTGTGCAGGTGCATAAAACTGTGACTTTCCCCGCAACTTCAACGGGTTCTCCTGCTCTTTGGGCATTTGCATAATGTCTGGCTGACGGCGACTGAGTATGCTGGTCAAACTAACAAGAACAGCCAAGGCAGGAACCCCATGTCGGCGTATCATCTCGATGCAAAACTGGCGCAGCAAATTGTTGCCCGCACGATGCAAATTATTGATAGTAATGTGAATGTCATGGATGGCCGTGGAAAAATCATTGGCAGCGGCGACGATCAGCGTCTTGGCGAATTGCACGAAGGTGCTTTGCTGGCCATTTCACAGGAACGCATTGTCGATATTGATGAAGGCGTCGCACGGCATTTGCACGGAGTGCGTCCGGGTATCAACTTACCCCTGCGCATCGACGGCCAGATTGTCGGTGTGATCGGCCTGACCGGTAACCCGTTACAGCTGCGTCAGTACGGTGAACTGGTGTGCATGACTGCCGAAATGATGCTCGAACAGGCGCGTTTGCTGCACATGCTGGCGCAGGACAGCCGCTTGCGCGAAGAATTGGTGCTTAATCTTATCCGGGTGGACGAACTTTCTCCGGCATTGAAAGAGTGGGCGCAGCGTCTTGGTATTGATTTGAACCGTCCGCGGGTGGCGGCGGTGGTTGAAGTGGACAGCGGACAGCTGGGCGTGGATTCGGCGATGGCCGAACTGCAACAGCTGCAAACCTTGCTGACCACGCCGGAGCGCGACAACCTGATCGCGATCGTGTCCCTGACCGAAATGGTGGTGCTGAAACCGGCGCTCAACAGCTATGATCGCTGGGATCCGGACGGTCATCGCCAGCGCATCGATCATCTTTTGTCCCGCATGACCGAAACCGGGCGCCTGCGTGTGCGTATTTCTCTCGGCAACTTCTTCACCGGCCCCGGCAGCATCGCGCGTTCATACCGCACAGCGCGCACCACCATGACGGTCGGCAAACAGCGGATGCCGGAACAGCGCTGTTATTTCTATCAGGATCTGATCTTACCCGTGCTGCTCGACAGCCTGCGCGGCGGCTGGCAGGCCGACGAACTGGTGCGTCCGCTGGCGCGTTTAAAAGCCACCGACAGCAACGGCTTACTCCGTCGTACCCTGGCGTCGTGGTTCCATAATAACGTCCAGCCGACAGCCACATCGAAAGCGTTATATATTCACCGTAATACACTGGAATATCGCCTCAACCGCATCTCGGAATTAACCGGATTAGATTTAGGGAATTTCGACGACCGTCTCCTGCTGTATGTGGCGCTGCAATTAGATAATGATCAGATTTGAATATTATTCCGTTCTGAAAGTATTCTCCCTGAGGGTATTTTCAGGATGGTTTATCTTTTCGCTTTTTTTATCGGTGTGATGCTCATCACAGCCGTTTCATTTTTTGTGAAACAACTCGCATGGCGCTGGGCATTCGCCTCAAGATAAATGCATATATGCGTTGATGCCTGGCATTTTGCCTAATGAGTTGGTCACGGGTTGTTCTTATACTGGCAACGTTCCTTCCTCTCTGAACCCTACAGTTCTGTCGTGCGGAGGAATGGCTTGCCCTTCGGGTCGAGGCATTGTCATTAATTCCGGAGAACACCATGGAAACAATCGTTTCATCAGCCAGTGCCGTAAAAAAAAGAACGAATGCGCGCTACTGGATAGTGGTGATGTTATTTATTGTCACCTCATTTAATTACGGCGACCGTGCGACATTATCTATTGCCGGTTCGGCAATGGCGAAAGATATTGGCCTGGATTCCGTCGGTATGGGCTATATTTTCTCTGCATTTTCCTGGGCCTATGTTATTGGGCAAATACCCGGCGGATGGTTGCTGGATAAATTTGGTTCCAAGAAAGTTTATTTCTACAGTATTTTTATTTGGTCTTTATTTACCTTACTGCAGGGCTTTGTCGATGTATTCAGCGGCTTTGGCATTGTGGTTTCCCTGTTCGCTTTACGTTTCCTGGTAGGGCTGGCGGAAGCGCCGTCTTTTCCGGGCAACAGCCGCATCGTTGCCGCCTGGTTTCCGGCGCAGGAACGCGGCACTGCCGTCTCGATTTTTAACTCCGCACAGTATTTTGCCACCGTCATTTTCGCGCCAATCATGGGCTGGCTGACCCACGAAGTGGGCTGGTCACACGTGTTCTTCTTTATGGGTGGGCTTGGGATCATCCTGAGTTTTATCTGGCTGAAAGTGATCCACGATCCGAAAGATCATCCGGGCGTTAACCAGGCCGAACTCGACTACATGGAAGCCGGTGGCGCGCTGATCAACATGGATCAGAAAACCACTAAAAAAGCCGCCGTTAAAGGCGAAAAACTCTTCCAGATTAAGCAATTAATGAAGTCGCGCATGATGATTGGCATCTACATCGGCCAGTATTGCATCAACGCGCTGACCTACTTCTTCATCACCTGGTTCCCGGTATATCTGGTGCAGGCGCGCGGCATGTCGATCCTCAAAGCAGGCATGGTGGCGTCGGTTCCGGCGATCTGTGGTTTCCTCGGCGGAGTGCTCGGCGGGATCATTTCCGACTGGCTGATGCGCAGAACCAGCAACCTGACGCTGTCGCGCAAGGTGCCGATTGTGGTTGGCATGCTGCTGTCGATGTCGATGATTGCCTGTAACTACGTCGATACCGAGTGGATGGTGGTTGGCATTATGGCCTTCGCCTTCTTCGGCAAAGGTCTGGGTGCATTGGGCTGGGCGGTAATGGCTGACACCGCACCGAAAGAGATCAGCGGGCTGAGCGGCGGGCTGTTCAACATGTTCGGCAACGTTTCCGGCATCGTGACGCCAATCGCTATCGGTTACATCATCGGCACGACAGGATCCTTCAACGGCGCATTGATTTACGTCGGGATCCACGCCCTGCTGGCGGTGGTGAGCTATGTATTTATCGTCGGCAAAATCGAACGCATCCAGCTACGCCCGTTCTGATCCCCGGCACAGATAAGGAGACACATGATGAATACGCAATCCTCGCCGATCATCACTGACATGCAGGTGATCCCTGTGGCAGGGCACGACAGTATGTTGATGAATATCGGTGGCGCACATGGCGCTTACTTCACCCGCAATATCGTGATCCTCAAAGACAGCGCCGGGAACACCGGCGTGGGCGAAGCGCCGGGCGGTGAAGTGATTTACAACACGCTGATGGAGGCGGTTTCCCAGGTCAAAGGCCAGGAAGTGGCGCGGATGAACCGCCTGGTGCATCAGATTCACACCGGCAATCAGTCGTCGGATTTTGATTCGTTCGGCAAAGGTGCCTGGACGTTTGAGCTGCGGGTTAACGCCGTTGCCGCGCTGGAAGCGGCCCTGCTGGATCTGATGGGCAAGTTTCTCGGCGTGCCGGTGTGCGAACTCCTCGGGCCGGGCAAACAGCGTGATGAAGTGACGGTGCTCGGTTACCTGTTCTACATCGGCGACCGTCAGAAAACCGATTTGCCGTATCAGGAAGGAGAACGCGGCAGCCACGACTGGTATCACCTGCGCCATCAGGAAGCGATGAGCAGCGAGGCGGTGGTGCGGCTGGCCGAGGCGGCGCAGGATCGTTATGGCTTTAAGGATTTCAAACTCAAAGGCGGCGTGCTGCCGGGCGAGCAGGAGATCGACGCGGTGAAAGCGCTGGCAAAACGTTTCCCGGATGCGCGTATCACCGTTGATCCCAACGGGGCGTGGCTGCTGGATGAAGCCATTGATTTATGCAAAGACCTGCACGGGATCCTCAGCTATGCGGAAGATCCGTGCGGCGCGGAGCAAGGCTTCTCGGGGCGCGAAGTGATGGCGGAGTTCCGCCGCGCCACCGGTTTGCCGGTCGCCACCAATATGATCGCCACCAACTGGCGCGAGATGCAGCACGCGGTGATGTTGCAGTCGGTGGATATTCCGCTGGCGGATCCGCATTTCTGGACCATGCACGGTGCGGTGCGCGTCGCCCAGCTGTGTGACGACTGGGGCCTGACCTGGGGCTGCCATTCCAACAATCATTTCGACATTTCTCTGGCGATGTTTACCCACGTCGGTGCTGCTGCACCGGGTAAACCCACGGCCATCGATACGCACTGGATCTGGCAGGAAGGTAATCAGCGCCTGACCAAAGAGCCGCTGCAGATCGTCAACGGAAAAATCAAAGTGCCGGAAAAACCGGGGCTGGGCGTGGACGTCGACATGGATCAGATCCATCGCGCCCACGCGTTGCACAAGACGCTGCCGACCGGGGCGCGCAACGATGCTGCCGCGATGCAGTATCTGATCCCCGGCTGGACATTCGATCGTAAGCGCCCGGCAATGGGGCGCGGTTAACGGAATCTGAATTCACTAAGGAGTAAGCATGACCTCTTCATCTGCACCTAAAATTGTCTCCATGCAGGTCATCCCGGTGGCAGGGCACGACAGCATGTTGCTTAACCTCAGCGGTGCGCACGCGCCGTTTTTCACCCGTAACATCCTGATCCTCAAAGACAGCAGCGGCAACACCGGCGTCGGTGAAGTGCCGGGCGGCGAGAAAATCCGCCAGACGCTGGACGACGCCGCGCTGCTGGTGATCGGCAAAACGCTGGGCGAATACAAAAACGTGATGACTGCGGTACGGGAGAAATTCGCCGATCGCGATGCCTCCGGTCGTGGATTACAGACTTTTGATTTGCGTACCACTATCCACGTGGTCACCGCCATTGAAGCAGCGATGCTGGACCTGCTCGGCAAGCATTTGGGCGTGACCGTGGCGTCGTTGCTCGGCGACGGTCAGCAGCGTGATGAAGTCGAGATGCTCGGTTATCTGTTCTACATCGGTGACCGCAATAAAACGTCGCTGGGCTATCAGAGCCAGCCGGGCGAGAGCTGCGACTGGTATCGCCTGCGCCACGAAGAAGCGCTGACACCCGCAGCGGTAGTGCGGCTGGCGGAAGCCGCGTACGAAAAATATGGCTTCAATGATTTCAAACTCAAAGGCGGCGTGCTGGCGGGCAGCGAAGAAGCGGAAGCCGTGACGGCGCTGGCGCAACGCTTCCCGCAGGCGCGGATCACGCTCGATCCGAACGGTGCCTGGTCGCTGAATGAAGCCATCGCGCTGGGTAAACAACTGCGCGGTGTGCTGGCGTATGCCGAAGATCCGTGCGGCGCAGAGCAGGGCTTCTCCGGGCGTGAAGTGATGGCGGAATTCCGTCAGGCGACCGGCCTGCCGACGGCGACGAACATGATCGCCACCGACTGGCGTCAGATGGGGCATACCATCCAGCTTAAATCGGTGGATATCCCGCTGGCGGATCCGCATTTCTGGACCATGCAGGGGTCAGTGCGCGTGGCACAAATGTGTCACGAATGGGGTCTGACCTGGGGCTCGCATTCCAACAATCACTTTGATATCTCGCTGGCGATGTTTACCCAGGTGGCTGCTGCGGCACCGGGCAAGATCACAGCCATCGACACGCACTGGATCTGGCAGGAAGGCAATCAGCGCCTGACCAAAGAACCGTTGCAGATCAAAGGCGGCAAAGTGCGGGTGCCGGAACAACCGGGTCTGGGCGTTGAGCTGGATATGGATCAGGTGATGAAGGCCCACGAACTCTACAAAGGCATGGGCCTCGGTGCGCGTGATGATGCGCAGGGCATGCAGTTCCTGGTGCCGGACTGGAAGTTTGATCCGAAAAGGCCGTGTCTGGTGCGCTGATCGCCGGGTGGATCCGCGCCATTAAAAAAGCCTCTCGTCTGAGAGGCTTTTTGTATTTATCACGCGGGGTTAACTGCGCGCATGTACCGCTGCCGCTTCAATCTGTTCATCTGACGGGCGCACGCCGGTGTACAGCACGAATTGCTCGACGGCCTGTAATGTCGCGACTTCCGCGCCGGTGATCACTTTCTTACCGTGATCGCGACCATAACGGATCAGCGGCGTTTCTGCCGGTAAGGCAACAACGTCAAAAACGATGCTGGCGCGGTCGATCACCGCCGGTTCGAAGGCCAGTGAATCCACTTCCGGGCCACCGGCCATGCCGATTGGCGTGACGTTCACCACCATATCGACGGCCAAATCGCCGACTTCTGCTTGCCATTCGTAACCGTATTCTTCTGCCAGGGCGCGGCCATTGGCTTCATTGCGGGCAATAATGTAGCCCTTTTTGAAACCGGCATCACGGATGGCGGCAACCACCGCTTTGCCCATGCCACCGCTGCCGCGCAGTGCGAAAACGGCATCGCGCGGGACTTTGTGGCTGTCGAGCAGTTTAGCGACCGCAATGTAATCGGTGTTGTAAGCGCGCAGGAAGCCGTCATCATTGACGATGGTATTCACCGACTGAATGGTGGTGGCGGAAGGATCCAGTTCATCGAGGAAAGGAATGCAGGCTTCTTTAAACGGCATCGATACCGCGCAGCCGCGGATGCCCAGCGCACGCACGCCTTTGACAGCGGCTTCGATGTCTTTGGTGGAAAAGGCTTTATAGACGAAGTTCAGGTCTAACGCCTGATACAGGCTGTTATGAAAACGGGTACCGAAATTTCCCGGACGACCGGAAAGGGACATACACAACTGCGTGTCTTTATTGATTTCCCGACTCATTATGTTCTCCTGATAGGGTATTTAAATCTTCTCGAACCATAGCTGAAACGATACAACCCTACAATAATCCTCTTCCCCGCCCGGCTGAATAATGGCGGCGCTAAGCGTGGATGATTACGTTAAAACCTTCTTCCGGTTCCGGCGCAACAAAGTGACGGGATATCAGCTCAAACTGCTCATCGGTGACGCTAAACGGGTGCGTTCCGGCCTGATTGCGTGCCCGCAGCCGGGCTTTACACTCGTCTTCCGGCACGTTCAGATAATGCAGGCGGTGGTCTGCGCCCGACGCCGTGATGAGGCTCATCATCCACTCGCGGTTTGCCACCGTATTGGCCGGGAAATCCAGCACGACCGAGACACCGGCTTTGAGCAGGGAAATGGCATGAGGCGCAATGGCTTGCCTGAGTCTGGCGGCACAGCGCAGATAATCCGCCACGGTGTGCATCTCATCCTGATAAAGATGAGCAAGCCAGGTGTCTTCACTCAGCACCACAGTGCCGGGCGGGCTTGCCAGATTGCGGGACAGGGTGGATTTTCCGGAGGCTATTTTCCCGCATAAGATATGCAGAACCGCCTGATTTTCGGGCATGACATTGTCGGGGCGGGCTGTGGAATTCATCTTACCTCTCATGTTCAGTCGGGGTCTGCGTCGTTAAAACATCGCATTAATTTCTGAATAAGGCGCGGCTTTTTCCAGCATCGGCATCATTTTATCGTGTTGTAAAAATCCGCTGACTAACTGCGCATGGTGCGCCCATAAGGTTTGCGGCAACCAGGAACCGGCGCTCAGGCGGCGTACGCCAAGGGCTGCGAGATCGCTGACTGGCGGCAGTCCCGGCCAGACCGCTACGTTGAGCAGCAAACTTGTGCCCTCGGCAATGGCGCGCATTTCCCCTGCCTCCGTCAGCCCGAGCACGAAAAGCCCGTCGGCACCGGCACTGCGGTAACTCTGCGCCCGCGCCATCACTTCATCCGCTTTATCCGCGGCGCAAACCAGGTGACGGGCGTACACATCGGTGCGCACGTTGATATACAGATCTACGCCGCAGCGGATACTGGCGGCTCTGATGGCCTCGATTTTCCGGCACAACGCATGCGGATCGCCTGCGCCGTCCTCAATATTGATGCCCACCACGCCCGTATCCATAAACCGTGAGACGGTTAACGCCACCGTGGCCGGAATATCGCTGTAGCCACCCTCAATATCCGCAGAAAGCGGCACCGAAATCACCCTGGCGATAGACGCCGCGCGGGCGACATAGTCTTCCACCGGCAACTGATTGCCGTCGCGATACCCCAAAGACCACGCGACGCCCGCGCTGGTGGTGGCAATTGCCGTGGCACCCAGACTCTCTGTCTGGCGTGCGCTGCCCGCATCCCAGACGTTGGGCAATTTCAGCGGGGCTGCTTGCAGATGAAGTTCGCGAAAGACGCGGGCAGACGTGGTTTTCATAAAATGTTCCTCAAAAAAGAAACATTCTAATCATGCTGAATTTTCTTGATAATAGCCGGAAATAACATTCATTCATTCCGTGGGAGCATCAATGAACGCGCCGTCGCTGCACTTAGTTCAAACGTTTGTTGCGGTTGTTGAACACCATAGTTTTGCCCGTGCGGCCCACGCGCTCGGCATTACGCCGTCGTCGGTCAGCCGTTTTATCAAGACGCTTGAACGGCAACTGGGCGCGACGTTACTCAACCGCACCACGCGGGCGATGTCGCTGACCGAAAGCGGAAAACGGTATTTTGCCGAATGCCATCAGGCACTTTCGCAACTCACTCAGGCAGCTGACATGGTGCGTGACGAGCAGACGTTACCCTATGGCGCACTGGTAGTCAGTGCGCCGGTGGCGTTCGGTCATACCCATCTGGTGCCTTATCTGAGTGAGTTTCTGGCGGCGTACCCGCAGGTGCAACTGGATCTGCATCTGACCGATGACTACGTAGATTTGGTGAGTGAAGGCATCATGCTGGCATTTCGCATCGGGCGTATGAAGGATTCGTCGCTGATCGCCCATAAATTGCTGGAGAACCGGCGGATCCTGGTGGCCGCGCCCGCCTACCTGAAAAAGCGTGGCGTGCCTGAGGTGCCGGAAGATCTTTATCAGCACGAGTGCATTGTCTCTTCGGCCAGTCAGGATGGGGTGCTGTGGCGGTTATTTTCTGCCGGTGAGGAGCGCACGCTGGCTCCGAAAGGATCGGTCAAGGTCGATAATGCCGATGCCGCACGCAGGCTGTGTATGGATGCGCACGGCATCGCTTTTCACTCGGCGGTCACCATGGCAGCGGCCATAGACGCAGGGGAATTGGTGCAGATATTGCCACAATGGTCCGGGCGTGAAACCGGTGTTTACTGTGTGCGGCCCAACCGGCGTATCGGCCCGGCAGCACAGGGGCTTCTCGATTTTTTAACCGCCCGCTGGCAGCAAAAATGACGATCTGGCGACATCCGTTATACTTAACGGACAGGCAAACGCGGAGGCTGACATGAATTTAGATCTTTTTGATCACCCCGATTTCCACCCCAACTGGCGCGAAGATCTGTGCCCCGGCGCGGTGGTGCTGCGCGGTGCGGCGCTGGCAGAGGATGTGGCGTTGCTGGCGGAGATCGACCGCATCGCCGGGCTGGTGCCTTTTCAGTATCGCGCGACGCCGGGCGGTTACGCGATGTCAGTGGCGATGACCAACTGCGGCGATGTCGGCTGGGTGACGGATAAAGCCGGTTACCGTTATCAGGCCATGTCGCCGGAAAGTCATCAGCAATGGCCGCCGATGCCGGAACTGTTTCGTGCTGTTGCGGTGAAGGCGGCGGAGCAGGCAGGGTTTACGGGGTTTGACCCCGACGCGTGCCTTATCAACCGCTATCAGCCGGGGGCGAAAATGAGCCTGCATCAGGACAAAGACGAGCACGATTTCGGCCAGCCGATTGTCTCTGTCTCGCTGGGTTTACCGGCCGTTTTTCAGTTTGGCGGCCTGGAGCGCAGCGATAAAACCCAGCGCGTGCCGTTGCTGCATGGCGATATTGTGGTGTGGGGCGGGCCGTCGCGGCTGCGTTATCACGGCGTGTTGCCGCTCAAAGCAGGCGAACATCCGCTGACCGGATCCTACCGGTTTAACCTCACGTTCCGTAAAGCGACGTAATTCCGCAGGCATCAGGCTGTAAAGCACAGGACTTTGTTCTCATTCTGCTTTACACTGCCGCCCTGCAAAAACTGACATGTTGAATAAATAATTACTTAGGCGGTAAGCGATGAACGGCGTAATCACAACCTGGTTTGAAGATAAAGGTTTCGGTTTTATCAAAGATGAAAACGGCGATAACCGTTATTTCCACGTGATTAAAGTTGCAAACCCTGAGCTGATTAAAAAAGATGCAGTGGTCACCTTCGAGCCGACCACCAACAAAAAAGGCCTTTCTGCCTTTGCGGTGAAAGTCGAGCCGGAGAGCAAATACATCTTTATCGCCGGTGAGCGCATCAAAATCACCAGCATCAAATCTTTCCTGGCGTTTAATGAAGAAGTGCCGGGAGAAGCGAAGATCGACAAAGAAAACGCCGTGCTTTCTGTTGGCCTGCTGATGAACCGTATCCGCCCGCAGGAAGAAGAGAAAAAAGCGGAGATGCGCACCATGAAAAAGCTGCTCATCACCACCTTCCAGAACAGCACTTATGTGTTCACGGAAGATGAAATTGATGTGGATGCCACCATCAAAACGCTGAAAGCGCTGTAAAAACGGCGTCTGAAACCGGTGCGCACTCGCTGCACCGGTTCTGTTTTCCCCTTTCTTACTATCCTAATAAGTCACCGTGACCGTCACCGTATCGCTGTACGCGCCTGCGGGCTGATTGCTTTGTGCCAGATTCACTGACGCGGTATACGGGAACGACTGTGATGTGCCGGAACCGGTCGCGCTGCTGTTGGTTGACGCGCTCCACACCGTGCTGTCGCTTTTAAATATCTGATATTGCAAATAACTGGTGGTGCCGTTGACCGTTGAGGCCATCTGCCGGTACTGGCCGGACCCCGTTACGCTGCTGGTCAGGTTGACGGAATAGCTGGCGTTGAGCGTACAGCGCACGCTGAGGGTATTGGCGACCACCGTCGTCAGCCCGGAAGGCAGGGCGGCGCTGCCAAAACCCACGTTCGGCGCGCTGTCGATATAGCAAAAGTTGGTGATGTTGAGCGTCAGGTTGACGGTACCGTTCACGTTGCCGCTGTCGGCAATGCACAATAATGTCCCGATGGCGACCGAACAGATGTTCCACGTCCAGGCGATGGGGACAGTGTCGGTATACGTCCCGGCGGCCAGATTGGACAACGTTTTTGGCATCACATAAATCGGCAGTGTGCTGTTCGGGCCGGTAAACAGCCCGAGCAGGCCGAGTGCGGTGGTGCTGTTCCAGGTAATCACGTCACCCTGGTTATAGACGGTGCCACAACTGCCGTCCTTGCACAGGCTGTACGGCAAATACTGATTAGTGGCTGCACTGTAAAGCCGTGGCTGCGTGCCGCTCGGATGTAGCGTGGCGCCAATTGTTGCCGTCACGATATTGGTGCCGCCAATACTGAGCAAGGGACCGTTACAGCTCAATCCGCTGCTGCCTTGCGTAATCAGCGGAGAAGTGCTGACCGCAAAGGAGTTCTGTGTACCGAGCGTAATGGTGCTTGCCGCCGTGGTACAGGCCGCCATCACCTGCCACGATGCGCCCAGCAGCCACATCAGCAATACGCCATGACGCATCCATGGCCTGAAAATTTTCATGATTTTTCTCCTGGCGTTGCGCCACCCGGACATGCCAGCGGGCCAACCTGCTCAATGCTGTGACGTTTAGGATCTAAAGTGAAACTGATCTGGCATACCGAACGGTCTTCCTGCCTGATATTCAGCACGTTGTTTTCCTGTAAGTGCGAGAAGTACACCAGCCCGTCGTAACCGGTGACGGTGGTTTGCTGCGTATTCTGTTCGGTGACCAGCGTGCCGGGCTTCAGCGGTTGTCCGGCGGCGTCGTGCAGCCTGATATTCGCCGACAGCACTTTCTCGACGTTAAATTTCACCACCACGCCGCTGCCTTGTTTCACTGCGATGCGGTCATTGACGTTATTAGCGACCACATCGGCGGGCAGCGGCAGGGTGTCGATTTCCACTTTGGCCGGATAATACGAACTGACGGTCGGGATCAGCAGGTGACCATTTTTATCGGTTTCGCCCATTTTCTGATTCTCGAACAGGACGGGCACACCGGCGTAGTGATCGGTATCGACCACGATAAAGGCGTCGTTGATCTTGTCGGAAAGGAACCAGTCATTGGCCATAAACACCACGGATCCGCTCAGATCTGCCCAGTTGGTGTAATCGCCCTGATTGCCGTAGAACCCGCCCTGAATCGTCGCGACGCGGGATTTCCAGGTGGCATCGGCCTGCTGATACGGATTATTGCCGCCGCTGTAGGCCAGATTCCAGCCGAGGCCGCCGTCGGTTGGCGTGGCTTTGCTGGCGCCAATCTGCTCCTGATAATTGCCCGCACTGTCACGCTGCACGCCAGCGTTCATGTTGATATTGGTGCCAAGCGGAATGATGAATTGCAGCTGCGCGCTGTAACCGTTATCGCCCAGCGTTTTATTGAGCGATAAAAACATGCTGCTTTGCCCCCACAGCGAGCGGCTGTAGGAGAAATTCACCAGACGGGTATGCGAATTGTCATAGGCTTCGACGTCGTAATAGCCGATGCCCATGGTGCCGTTGGCCGGGCCGAACGGCGAGGTGCTGAATGTCACCTGATCCGACTGACGGCTTAAGCGCGTATCGCTGGTGTAAGAGGTGATGTCCTGATAACCCACCGTGCGTTTTGAGCGCAGCGCCGAGAGGCTGAACACCGTCGAATAGTAGGAATAACCCAGCGTGTACTGGCTGCCGTCTTTTTTATCCGTCACGCTTTCGCCTGTCGGATTGAGGATCTGACCGCCTGAATTCGGGATGCCCGGCATCTGGCCGTTGTTATCGTAATCCGGCGTGTTGAGCGGAGTATCGCTGCTGACCGGCGGGTGATCGGCTTTACTCTGGCTGCCGGAAACGCTCAGTGTGCCCCAGGTGCCGACCGCGATATCTGCGCCGGCACCGCCCAGCGTCAAACCCTGAACCATTTCGGTATGGCCGGAGAGCGTCAGGTAATTGGTCAGCCCGTAACGGTAAATACCGCTGAAGGCCGCATCTGAATAATCACCGTTGGTGACGCCATAATTGTTGCGCACCGCCCCGAGGGACAAATCGAAATCGCTGAGGTTTTTACGCAGCAGCGTGTTGGACACGTAAAAAGGGACGCTGGTGGACACCTGACGCCCGACTGCGTCGGTGGTCACAATGGTCGCTTCACCGGCACCGTTGATATAAGGCACGTTAGTCAGGGTAAACGGCCCGGAATTCAGGTTGTTACTGCTGGCCTTGTAGCCATTAAGGAACAAATCCACCGTGGTTGGCACCGCCGCCGACCCGCTGTATTGCAGTAACGGATAGGTCACCAGATCCGGGCGCACGCCAAAGTTACGGCTGATCCGCACACCCCCCATGCGCGCCGAATTACTCCACGTCAGGGAATCGCTGACGAAATCCCCGACCTGATAGCTGATCAGGTTTTTCTCGTCGGTAAACCGCCAGAAGGTGTCGTAACGCAGATAGCCGTCCTGCGCGGTGCTGCCGCCCGTGTTGCCGCCCGTGTTGCCGTTGCCCGCACTGTCGATGTTATAGCGGTAAGTGCCGGTATTGGTGAGCAGCCCGAGGCTGCTGAATAACCGCTGTTCCATCCAGGTGGCGACGGATTTCGGGCCGCCGGGCGGATCGGTGTAGTACGAATCATAGTTAAACAACAGGCCGGTGCTGCTTTGCGACGGCGTGTAGTTCATCAGCGGATCGCCGCTGACAGTCTGATTGGGCAGCCAGGCATCCGGCACCGTTAACACCAGCTGCTGGCTGGCTGAATCGTATTTCGCTTTCACGTCCGGCAGTTCACCGACGTTAATCAGCCCCTGCTGTCCGTTAATGTGGATGTGATTTTTTGCCAGCACCCCGGCTTCGACGAAATAGGCGTTATTGCGATACGTCACCGGCACCACCTGATTATCCGTCTGGCCGTTGACCACAATCGACAGATAAAACATGGCGTCCGTGACCACCGGTGCCGCCCGCGGGGCATCGGGCAGGGAACCGTATTCCTGTGCCTGCGCGCTGAACGCACTCAGGCAAATCAGGCACAGGCTTCCCCGGAAACAGAGCGGTCGCTGCTGACCTTCACGGGGAAGACGTCTGATTGGCATCCGTTGCGGCTCCTGCTGTTATTCGCCGCGCGCAATGACAATCGGTTGGGTGTTGTCGGCAATCTGCGCATTCAGCTGCGCCCCCGGCGTCACGCCCGCCGGCACCGGCCAGCGCATCTGCTGCCCCGGCAACACGTAGCCCATAAAGCCGCCGACCATGGTTTTTACACCCTGTTTCTGGTTGCCGCTGGCTGACCAGAACACGTTGCTCAGACGTGCGTGAACGATGCCGGTATTGCGCACCTGCAGATAGTTTTTGCCGCCTTCCGAAACGGTGCGCCAGGTGAGGACAGGGCGCGTGGCGGTAGAGGCATCGCGTTTTACATCGGCGCGGTCGTTGGTCCACAAACCGCCGCCATCCATAAACAGCGGCAGCAGATAACGCATCTGCAATTGCAGCCCGACCACCGCTTTGTCCTGACCTTCACCGGCGCTGTTTAGCGGAGAAGGGATCTCGTCAATGATAATGCGGTACGCCTGCTCGGTATTGGCGGGCACCGGCGTGTTGCGGATCAAACGGATCAGCTGGCGCTGGCCCGGCGGCACGGTGGCAAAAGGCGGGCTGGCGACCACGTTGCTCTGATCGGCATACTTCTCGTTAAAATTCTCCTGCTTCCAGGCCAGCACGCGCACCTGCAACGACACCGGTTCCGCGCCCCGGTTTTCCAGCCACAGGGCGGATCCGTTCTGATCGGATTCAATAATCTGGTACACCGGCCAGACGAGCACCGAACTGGCGGCGTGCACCGCCGTACCGGAAAACAGCGCCACCGTCAGGGCCGTGGTGGCAATCATGCGTGAGAATATCGTCGTCATAGCTCATATCCTGATGATTAATAAGTGAGAGTCACGGTCACCGTGTCGGTGTAAGTTCCCGCAGTGGGTGACGTCGTGAAAGAAAACAACCGGCCATACACCGGATACGTTTGGGTGGTGGAGGGAAAGCTGCTGATGGTCATTGCCTGCGCGCCGGTTCCCCAAACCACGGTGCGCGCAGCATTCTGATAAAGCTGATAGGCCAGCGTTGCCGTCGCCCCGCTGTTGGCCATATAACGCCGGGCGGCAGATCCGCCGTGGATGCCGTAATCCATGCCAATCGCCACCGTGGTGCCGGGGGTGCAGGTCACCACAACGGAGCCTGCGCCCGACGTACTGACCACATCGACATTGGTGGGAACGGAAGGAAAAGAGCCGAAATTGAGGGTGCCCAGATTGGTGGTCGGGCTGGAAAGCGAGCTGCCGAAAACGCAGCCATTGGTCAGCGTTGCCGTTACGGTAAAGGTGGTGGTGGCCGTGGCGGCCAGCGCTGAGCCGCACAGCATCAGCAGCGGCAACAGCAGCAGACGGCCAGGCATGAACACCTCTACCAGGATACGGTGACATTCACCGTATCCTGATAAACCCCGGCAGCGGGCGTGACCTGCCCCGGAACGCGGCCATACACCGTGCTCCACTGGTCCGCGCCGTTGCCGGTTCCGCTCACGCCGGTGACGTTATCCCACACCGTCGTGCGTGCCGCCGTGGTGTAAAGGTTGTACTGCAGGGTCGCTGCGCTGTTGGTGGTGTTGACCATTCTGCGGGCAGTGACCACGCCGCTGCTGCCGCCATCCATCACGATTTTGTAGGTCAGCCCGTTCACGCAGTTCACGCGGATCGAGCCCGCCAGCTGCGCGCTGGTGGCATTGATGGCGCTGGTGAGCGACGCATAATTACCAAAGTTCAGCGTACCAAAGCTGGTGCTGCCGGACGTCGTGGTGCCCGCGCTGCAGGCGGGCAGCAACGTGGCACTGATGCCTATCGTGGCTGCCGGACTGAACGGGATGCGCAACTGCATCGACACCAGCAGGGCAGCTGGCAGGAGCAGCAGTACCTTGATGTCCATGATCTTTCCTTCCTTGAATCAAAAGCCAGTCAGAGGCGCAACCGACTCTGATGGAAAACGCTTACCAGGAAAGAGTGGCAACAACGGTATCGTTATAGGTGCCCGCAGCCGGTGTGGTGCTGGTCTGGTCAGCAGGCAGCACGCGGCCATAAATCGGGATATTTTGTGCAGCGGTGCCCGTCCCGAGCGTGATCGGCGTATTGATGGCGATCTCGGTGGTGCGTGCGGTATCGGAATAGAGGCGGTAAGGAATGCTGTTGCCGCTGGAGGTCATGGTGCGCAGCCCGCCGGTTGCCGCCAGTCCGCCGTTGAGTGACAGCGTCGGGGTCAGCCCGGTGCTGCAGGTGATGGTGACCGCGCCGGTGCCGTCCGCACCAAACACCGTACCGTTGATGACGCTGGTCAAATCGGCGTAATTACCGAAGTTCAGCGTACCCCACTGGTTGGTGCCGCCGGTGGCCGTGCCATTACCGACGGTACAGCCGGTACTGATGGTTAACTGAACGCCCACTTGCCCTGTTAAAGTACCGGCCGCCTGTGCGCCTGCGGACAGCGCTAAGGTTGCCGCGGCCAGAATAGCCGGAAATAAAGAATGTTTATCGCCCATGATGACTCCCAATAACTGCTTATACACTGGTGTGCATGCATGCAATCGCTTTGCGGCTGCATGTGGAAATCCTCTGGTGGTCAATTTAAAAGCATAAAAAAAATAAAAAGCATCAGTCATTCAGCCGGGATTTGCGTTTTACACTCAAGCAAAAGGGATCCCTGACCGCAGGCGCGTGGTGTCCCACGTCGCTACAGTTAAATATAAGTTAATAAATTTACCTTAAGAGGATCTTTACGCCATTTCGATGAATAAGGATAAAAAGACTAATAAAACAAAATTAATGGTTTTTTATTCCGGTTTAATGGCTTTTTTTATGTTTAATGATGGGCGTCACGCCGCGTAACCGTGAGTTTTTTTAACCATTTTTTGAGTGGTGTTATAGGTTTATGATGGCTGCCCTTATCTGACGGAGGCTGCAATGTTTTCTGACGCTGTGATTAACGATATAAACCGGCTGGCGCGTTTTCTCTCTTTTGATCAGACCCAAGGAAAAGGGCCAGCGGGAACCCCTTCGCTGCTGATCCTGCTGGGTAACGCGATTTTACCGACCGCCGAAGCGGCGTTTGAGGCGCTGGCGCAGGGCCGGGTTTCACGTTTGCTGATTGCCGGAGGCGTCGGCCATTCCACGCAATTACTCTGTCAGACGGTGCAGGCGCATCCGCGTTACCGGCACATTCCCACTGCCGGGCGCAGTGAGGCGGACATTCTTAATGACATCGGCGTGCAGTGTTTTGGCCTGTCGGCGGACCAGATATTGCTGGAAACCGCGTCAACCAACTGCGGCGACAATGCGGTGCAGGCGCGCCGCGTGCTGGAAGCCGCAGGCGATACCCACACCCGGATTACCCTGACGCAGGATCCGCTGATGCAGCTGCGCACCGACGCCAGTTTCCGCCACGTCTGGCGCGACAGGCCGGACATCACCTTCACCAGCTGGCCGACGCTGATCCCGCAGCTTGAGCGGGCAGGCGACGGGCTGCGGTTTGCCGGCGGTCATCAGCAGGGGATGTGGTCGCTGCCGCGATTCGCGTCGCTGCTGCTGGGGGAAATCCCCCGTCTGCGTAATGCGCCGGGCGGTTATGGCCCGCGCGGTGCGGGCTTTATCGCTGAGGTCGACATCCCCGCCGACATCGAAGAAACCTATGCCCGGCTGCGGCCGGTACTGGAAGCCGATTACGGCGACAGATCTTTCTGACCGGCGGCGGTGACCTGGTCGCTTTCCTGATGATTGCCTTTCAGCGCCAGCAACACCACCAGCGCCGAAAACAGCGTGATCGCCATCAGGCACAGCAGTAACGGATGCAGAGAGGCGGCATAAAGCTGCTGAAGCTGCGCGGTGCTGGCTTCAGGGATCAGCTTTTGCGTCACCGTCAGATTACCGGTCGCCAGCCGCTGCGCCGCCTGACTGAGTTCGCCGGAGCTGAAATGTGCCGCCAGCGCGCGGTGGCTCATGGCCGCCAGGATCGCGCCGACGATCGCCAGCGAAATGCCTTCCCCCGCCACGCGTGTGGTGCTGAAAATACCGGTCGCCATCCCCGCGCGCTCTTTTGGCACCACGCTGACCGACAATCCATCCATCAGCCCCCACGGCAGGCCGGTGCCGATGCCGATAAGCAGCATCGGGGCGATCATCGCCGTGACGTTTTGCGCCAGCACCGCCTGGCTCAGCCAGCCTAAACCGGCGGCGGCAATCACCAGCCCGGCGGTGCACAGCACCCCGGCTGAAATCCAGCGCGTCAGCCACGCCGCCAGCAACGGCACAATCAGCATCGGCACGGAAAGCGCCATCATCATCAGTCCGGCGCGCTCTTCGCTCAGGCCTCTCACGCCGATGAACAGCATCGGTAAAATCACCAGCAACACCACAAAACAGAAACCGGTCGCCAGCGGCAGCGCCTGCACGCCGATGAAGCGGATATAGCGAAAAAGAGAGAGATCCAGCATCGGTTGTTTGACCCGCAATTCCACCCCGACAAATAACACCAGCAACAGCGCCGCACCGGCCAGCAGCGCAACAACCTGTGTGCTTTGCACGCCGTATTGCGGGATCGCCATCAGCGCCCAGGTGAGCAGCGCCAGCATCGCGGTAAAGGTGACGGTGCCCGGCCAGTCGATGCCGGACGCCTGCGGATTGCGGGTTTCCCGCATTTTTGATGCGCCGGTCAGCAGGGCGATCAGCGCAATCACCGTGGCGGAGAAAAACACCGCGCGCCAGCCGAAATGAGCAATCAGCAGGCCCGCGAGAAACGGCCCGAAAGCCAGACCGACGCCAAAACTGCTGCCCATCAGGCTGAACGCGCGGGTGCGCGCCGCGCCGTCGAACTCCTGCGCCAGTGCCGCCGCGCCGCCCGCCAGCGCACCGGCGGCGGCGATGCCTTGCGCGCCACGCAGCACATCCATCCACAGCAAACTGTTGCTGAACGCCTGCAATAACGACAACAGCGCAAACAGCGAAACACCGCTGATGAACACTTTTTTACGGCCAATTTCATCGGCCAGCGCCCCGGCGGCCATCAGAAAACAGCCGAAGGTCAGCATAAAGGAATTGGTTATCCAGCTCAGCGCCTGCGCGCTGCCGCCGAGTTCACGGGCAATCGCCGGTGTGGCTACCGCGCCGCTGACAAAATTGAGCGGCAGGATCACAGCGGCGATGCACACCGTTACCAGCACCCTGAGGCTGCCAGCCGGATGGGACGAGGATGTATTCATGATTTCTCCAGAAAGTGGTGTATAACGATGATGATAAAATGTCGGCAATCTGGCGGAAACAGGCTGGAAGTCCGATGATTCAGGACGAAAACGCTCGAATAAACGGGAGTGGAAAATGGAAAATCTGAACGGCCTGCTGGCCTTTGTGCGGGCGGCGCAGAGCCAGAGTTTTGCGGCGGCGGCGGAGCGCATGGGCATATCGGCGTCGGCGGTCGGCAAAAGTGTGGCGCGGCTGGAGGAAAAACTCAGTGTGCGGCTGTTCAACCGCAGCACGCGACGCATCAGCCTGACGGATGAAGGCCAGCTGTTTTTCGAGCGCTGCCAGAATATTGTCGCGCAACTGGAAGACGCCGAGCAGGAACTGGTGCGGATTTCCGCCGTGCCGCGCGGCAAGTTGCGCATCACCGCGCCTGCCATCGGTTACCGCATGTTGTTGCCGCACCTGCCGGAGTTCCGTCAGCGCTACCCGGAGGTCGAACTGGATCTGGATTTCAGCGACCGGATGGTGAATGTCATCGACGAAGGGTTTGATATCGCCATCCGCAGCGGGGAACTGAACAGTTCGCAGATGATGTCGCGCCGCCTCGGGCCGTTCCGTTTTGTGATTGTCGGCGCTGCCGCTTATTTTGCCGAACATCCTGTACCGCTTACCCCTGACGATCTTTATCAGCACGCCTGCCTGCGCTACCGGTTTCCAGGCAACGGCCAGTGGCAGGAATGGGAGATGACCAGCGCGATGCCGCCGGAGCTGCCGCTGGCGCTGAGCAGCAACAATCTGGAATCGATTTTACAGGCGACGGTGCAGGGCCTCGGGCTGGCGTATGTGCCGGAATTTATCGTGCGGCCTTATCTGGCCTCGGGCGAGCTGATCCCGGTGTTGTCACCCTATCTGAAAGAGGGCGGCAAATTCTCGGTGGTGTGGCCGAGCAGCCGCCATATGCTGCCAAAAGTGCGGGTGTTTATTGATTTTCTGACCGAAAAGCAGGTGCTGGACTGAGCCGTTTTCCCCTTACTGTTTATCCAGCCATTTGCCCATTTCGCCCAGCGCATCGTCGAGATTCTCCCGCCCGAAACCGATGCGCAGGAAATCTTCAGACACGGCGTTGAGCGCTGAACCGTAGGCGACGGAAGGGATCACCATCACTCCCGCTTCTTCCACCAGCCGCGTGGCGAACGCTTGCGCCCCTTCTGCGCCGGTGTAACGGGGAAAGGCGAGCACACCGGCTTTCGGCACGCTGAGCGTAAACAAGTGCGGGTATTTCGCCAGAAACGTCGTGAGTGTCGCCAGCTGGCGGCGCGAACGTTCCATGACCCGTTCCAGAATGGGCGCACGGGCGTTGAGCGCGAGGGCCGTCAGGAACTCACCGGGCATGGAATTACAGATCGACAAATACTGCTTCATGCGCTCCAGCTCCAGCATCCAGGCTTTATCCTGACAGGCTACCCAGCCGATACGCAGCCCCGGCAATCCGTAAGCTTTCGAGGTCACGTTCAGCGAAATGCCGCGTTCGTAAAGATCAGCGAGCTGCGGCAGCCGGTCAGCAGGGTCAAATTCGGTCAGCCGGTAGACTTCGTCAGAGAAAATCCAGATCCCCCGCTCGCGGCACATTGCGACCAGTTCGTCGAGTTGCGCGCGGCTTATCAGCGCACCGGTCGGGTTGTGCGGGAAATTTATCACCAGCACTTTGGTGTTGGCGCGCAACGCTGCCCGCACAAGACCGGTATCCAGTGCCCAGTGGTTATTTTCATCCAGCGCCACGCCGGTCACTTCGCAGCGCGACATCGGTACGCTTTCCAGCGACTGATAATTCGGTGTGATGACCACCGCGTGATCGTCCGCGTTTAGCAGCATCTGGAAACTGGCGTAAATCGCTTCATCGGCCCCGGCAAAACTGATCACCTGCTGCGGCGTGATATGCCGGTACGTGGCGGCGATCGCTTCGAGCAGTTCCGGCGTACCGCGCAGGGGCGGATAATCCAGCTGGGTTTGCATAAACGCCGCGCGATGCTCTTTCCCCGCCAGTTCAAACAACGTATCGATGCTCATCGATTCGGGATAGGAGGAGGACAACGGGAAACGGACGGCGTGTTCGAGGCGTGAGAGATAGCTGATTAAACGAAAATCTTCAGGAAAAGACATGGCGTATCCGTGATGAAAAAGGGCGAAATTAGCGGCGATGGCCTTGGGCAAAACGGCGCTCGAGGCGGCTTTGCAGCAGTTCTAACACAATCGACATGATCCAGTATATCGCCGCAGCGGTGGCCAGCATTTCCATATACCGGTAGGTGCTGCGGCCATAGGACTGCGCCAAAAAGTTAAGTTCCCACAGCCCCATCAGCGACACCAGCGAGGAATCTTTCAGCATCGAGATAAACATCGACCCGGCGGGCGGAATAATGATGCGCAGCGCCTGTGGCGCGGTGACGTGCACGGCCACCGTCCAGCGCGAGACGCCGAGCGCCAGTGCGGCTTCCTGCTGACCGCGCGGCACCGAGAGCACGCCGCTGCGGATCGTTTCCGCCAGATACGCGCCGTAGTTCATCGACAGCGCGATAATGCCGGAACTGAGTGCGCCGAGCACAATCCCCACCTGCGGTAACGCCAGATAGATAATCAGTACCTGCACCAGCAGCGGTGTGCCGCGAAACAGCGAGGCGTAAAACGTCGCGCAGCCAAACGCCAGCGCGTTATCGGACATCCTGCCCAGCGCGGTGATAAGACCAATCAGCAGACAGAAAAACATCGAGCAGGCGGTGATCATAATGGTCAGCGCCGCGCCCTGAATAAAGCCGTCCGGCGACAGGCGCAGGCCGAGCAGGAACGGCAGTTTCTGGCTAATCAGGCTCCAGTCCAGCCCCATTTTGCTGAACGTGCCGAGCAGCAGACTGAGCAAAATCAGCCACGTCAGCCCGGTTTTGAATTTAAACGCGTGTGCCTGGTGCCAGCGTTCGGGCGTTTCCACTTTCGGCTGGCTGTCCGGGATTTGTGGCATCAGGGTACCTCGTGGGTGATATCTTCACCCAGCCAGTGCTGGGAGATTTTAGCCAGCGTGCCGTCGTCGCGCAGCGATTTGATGGTGTCCGCCACTTTCTTATCCCATTCGGCGTCGCCTTTGTCGGTCGCGACCCAGTTTGGTTCCGCATACAGTTCGGTGACGATTTTGAACATCGGCGCGCGTTTGATGCGTGCGTTAGCGGTGGCTAAATCGGACACCACGCCGTCAAGGCGCACACCCGGCCCGAGTGCCAGATTCTGGAACGCCACTTCTTCATCGCTTGGAATGACATGAACGTTATCAAACGGGAAGTTGATGGGCTTGCTGCCGGGGATCACCAGCGTTTTTTGCAGATACGTTTCGTAGGTTGAGCCGATGCCGACACCAATCTTTTTATTGCTCAGGTCGGCCGCCGATTTTATGCGGTCGTCTTTCTTATTGACCACTAACACTGCCGGAGAGTTGTAGTACGGCGTCGGGAAATCCAGCACTTTGGCGCGCTCGCTGTTTGGCGTCATTGAGCAGATACAGGTATCCCAGCGCCCCTGCCATTTACCGCCGACAATGGTTTCCCAGCCCGGCGCGATGATCTCAAGTTTCACGCCCATGCGCTGTGCCACGGCTTTTGCCACATCAACGTCAAAACCGGCCAGCTGGTTATTGTCATCAATAAAGCCGAACGGCGGATAGTCATTCACGATGGCATTGCGCAGCACACCGGTTTTCGTGACGCGATCCAGCGTGGTGCCTGCCAGCGTGGTGGCGGAAAACAGCGTGGTGGCAAGGAGTGTCAGAGCAATAAACGAAGTGCGCATAAGCAGATCTTTCCTTAAATGTAACCAAACCAGGAGAATATTGTAAAAACCTACACTAAGTTTTAGACGTACAGAAGTCTGAATGCACGGTTTTCCGGCTTATAGTGATCTCTGCCGGAAATTTACCTGATGGCAGTGAATTGCTTTGCGCCGCTAATTTAACAACCCCGCGCCCACGTTAATCGACAGCCCCAGGATCGCCAGATTAAAGACGAAAGAAATCACCGACTGTAACAGGGCAATCTGCCGCATGTCGGTGGTGCCCGTCTCCACGTCGGCAGTCTGTGAGGCCACGGCAATGGTGAAAGAGAAATAGAGAAAATCCCAGTAGCCGGGCAGTTCGGGCTTCTCCGGGAAAATCATCGGCGCCACCCCTTTGCTGCGGCGCAGATAATGATGATGGGCGTAGTGCAAGGCGAAAGAGGTCGGCAACAGCGCCCACGACGCGATAAGCGTGGTCGCGGTGAGCAAAATGTGCAGCACGCGTGGCGTGCCGGTCAGATCTTTCAGCGTACCGAGCTCCATCAGGATCGCCAGAATACTCACCAGACAGGTGAGGGTGACCATGCTCAGCACCAGCGTGGCGCTCTCATCCTGCGTTTTGGCGATGTGCGCAATATCCTTCGCTTCGGTGCGCAACATGCGAAACCACAGGAAAAACAGATACAGCCACGCCAGCACGTTCCAGCTAATCAACAGCCGCTGCAACAGCCCGAGCTGGGCAGGAAGAATAAAAAAACAGACCAGCCCGGCCAGAATCGAGAACAGCAGCCGGGTACGCACCTGAAGGTAATGTTTGAGAGAAAAGCTCATGGTGTTAAGCGCTTAGCAAGGAGGAACCTGTGCTTCAACTGTAGTCGCAGATTGCGGTGTTGTAATGCCACCGGGTGACACTTCCTGACGTCTGCGCAATTTCTTCCAATACCCGCTGTGATGACAGTGATGTAGTGAACTACCTCTCACGCGTACACAGGATTGGAAATCATGTTTACTACGTCATTCTGGCCAGCTGCGGCGGCCTATCAGGTTTCAATGATGGACCTGGATGTTCCGCATCATATCAATCCTAAAGCGGTGCAAACGATCCACTATTGTCTGCGCCTGACCGAGGCGATCAATCAGCTGGAGGTCACCTGCGAAAGTCGTTTGCTGGATGCTTTGCGTGAGGAAATGGCTATCCAGTGTTTCCGCCTCGCGCCGCTGTTTGACGATCCGGATACCCGGCGGGGGCTGTTTCTGCGCGCCGAAATCCTGGCGGACGAATCAAGTGGCAAAACGTTGCTGCCGCAAATTGCCGGTCTGAATGAACAGCAGCTGGTGCTGGGCATTGGCAAAACCTCAACGTGGATTGGAAAATCGAAGCAAAGTTATTACTCGTCGTGGTTCGGCGAGCCCGCGCCGGTGTTGCAGGAAATCTCTGACGTGATGGACAGTCTGTTTCCGGAAAGCCTGCTGTTTCTGCAAAAAGAGATCGCCGCCGATTTACTGGCGCTGCCGGGCTGCGCCTACAAAATCATCACTCTTTTCGGCATTGCCGGAGAAGCCAATACCTATCCGAAACACTTCGCCTATTTCTTCCCGGAGGACGAAGGGCTGAAGCATTCCCCGGTCAAACGCACCGTGGTGTTTGCCAATACCTACCTGCAACTGTTCGAAATGTTCTCCCGTACCGAAGCCGTGCGCCTTGGCTGGGCGGAAGAGGATTTGCCGGAAAGCCACGTCTGCCAGCGTTATCTGATCGCCTGGTTCCGCGGGCATGATCTGGGGCATTCGCTGGTGCGTAACGAAAACGTCTTCCCGATGCTCAGCAAGATTGATCGCTGGGGATCGATGATGGTGCAGGAAGCGCTGGCGGATCAGTTTGGATTGCTGATGTGCCTGACGCCACAGGTGGCTGACGGATTACAGCTCGACAGAAATGTGCTGGCGCGGATCTACTTCCTGGAAATTCTGCGCTATTTGCGTCGCGGGCCGTCGAGCTACCCGGATGCCGGAGCGGCGTGGATCCAGTTTAACTATTTACGTGAGCACGGTTGTATCGAACTCTCGGCGGAGACGATCGGTTTCCACCCTGAGCTGTTCTTTACCCAGATGGCAAACCTGACCCGCATGATGAGCGAAGAATTGCTGGGCGGCGACGCCGCGCGCGCAAAAGAGTTTATGCAGCAGTATTGCCCTCACAACAATCCGGAAGATGTGGAGATCCTGATGGCGCGTCTGGGCACCACCAACGACATGATTGAATACAACCAGATGATCAAGAGAGTCCCGCTATGATGCCGTTTTCCAATGGCTTTTTACTCAGCCTGTCGCTGTGTCTGGACATCGGCATCGCCAATATCGCCATGATCACGCTGGCAATGCAGCGCGGCTATTTTCACGGTTTCTGGCTGGGGATCGGCACCTGCATTGGTGATCTGATCTACGCGGTGCTGGCGCTGGCGGGCATGACGATTTTGCTGCAATACCAGAGCGTGCGCTGGGTGCTGTGGGTGGGCGGCTCGATGATGCTGATGTGGTTCACCTATAAAATGATCCGCGCGGCGATGGCGCCTGCGGAGGATATGTCCGCCGGGGATAACGGCCAGCCGCGGTCGGTGATGCGTAATTTCGGGCGCGGCGTGGTGCTGGCGATGTCATCACCGACGGCGATCCTGTGGTTTGCGGCGGTAGGCGGCGCGCTTATCTCGCGCATGGGGCAGGGCGGCACAGCGGAAGCGTCCTGGTTCCTGACCGGTTTCTTTATTGCCGGTGTGTTCTGGACCATCGTGCTGTGCTGCGTCGGCAGTTGGGGCGGGAAAATGCTCGGCACGAAAATGCTCAAATACTCTTACGTGGCTTCAGCGATCATCTTCTCGTATTTCGCCATCTACGTGGTGATTTCCGGCTATCGCGAATTTATTCTGGTGTGATCAGCCGCGCGCGGCAGAGCCATTGAGCGACTGCGAATACAGGTGGGGAGTGATCCCCATCATTTTTCGGAACGTGTTGATGAAATGGCTTTGATCGTAAAAACCCAGGCTGATGGCGACATCCAGCGCATTGTTATTTTTACGCAACTGATTACGGGCCTCGAGTAAACGCAGCTGCATATGGTATTGCAGCGGCGGCATGCCGATGTGCTGGCGGAACAGCCGCACAAAATGGAACTTACTCAGCCCGCTGACCTGCGCCAGCGTGTCGAGATGGATCTTGCGGGTCAGGTGGTCGCGCATAAAATCGAGCGCCAGCGTGACCGGCCGCAGCGACTGCTCCTGCTCTTTCGCCGGTTCTTCCAGCAATGCGCCCAGCAACCACAATAAATTTTGCTCCTGATCGTCGTCGTTCAGCGTGCGTTTGTAATGGCGCAGCGCGGAAAACAATGCGGGATTACTCAGCACGCCTTCGGTCAGCACCGGCGCGCAGTGATCGGATCGCAGATTGTGATCGACGGATATCTGCCGCAGCAAAGACTGGGGGATGTGCACGCTGAGAAATTCCACTTTCTCATCGCCAAACAGCGATGACTGAACGGTGGACGGATTGTAGATGGTGATTTCGCCGGCACGGACCAGCTCGGTTTTGCCGTGCAGCCAGATCTCTTCCGTTCCCGTCAGATTGGCGCTGATCACGTATTCGTCGTGAGTGTGGCGCGGGAATGAGGAATTGCTCGCGGTCAGATGCGAGCACTCGATATCGTTTGCCATCGTCCATTCAGAAATAGAAAGAGACACGTTACGCTCCACGAAAGATTGCTGTGCTAAAAAGACGACTCAGACATGGCATGGGTTTTTCTTATGCGAAATTTATAGCACAAACTTTTAACAACAAAAGTGAGGAACATTCATCAGGGCCGCCTTACGCCTGCAAACGGATGTCTTCAGTACCCAGCATCACGCCATTCTTTCCGTGATGTTTTATCGCGTACATGGCACGGTCGGCGAGCAGCAGCGCCTCGCTGAAATCACTCTCGCCGGACACTTCATCAATCCCAATCGATGCGCCAATGTGTGCGTTGCCGTTATCAAGTTCAAACGGGATGGTGGCGGCATCCAGACAGGCCTGCGCTACCCGTTTGACCAGCGGATGGTTCAGCCCGTAGGGCATCAGCAACACAAATTCATCGCCGCCCAGCCGCCCCGGAATAATGCCCGGCGGGCAGGCTTCCCTGAACCGCTGACTCAGCCGCATCAGCACCTCGTCACCGCTGCGATGCCCGAGGGTGTCGTTCACATGCTTAAAATTGTCCAGATCGATAAACGCCACACACAACGGACCGCTGTTTTTTAACGCCGTAAATTGCTGGTGTAACGCGTGGCGGTTGGCCAGACCGGTGAGCGGATCGTGATTGGCCAGCGTCGCCAGTTGCTGTTCGTAATGCTTCTCTTTGGTCATGTCGATGTGCGTGCCTGTCACTTTCAGCGGACGCCCCTGGTCATCCCACTCGGTCACCCGGCCACGGTCCAGCACCCAGGTCACGGTGCCATTTTTGGCCTGCATCCGGTGCAGCGCTTCGTAAAACGGCGTCTTCCCTTCCAGATGATTGTAAAAAGCCGCCAGCACATCGTCTTTATCCTCAGGGTGTAAATGTTCGCGCCAGACTTCAAAGCGTGCGCTCAGTTCTTTTGGCTGATAGCCCAGCATGGCGCCCCAGCGGCGGTTAAAGATCACCAGTTTCCCGCTTGGGACGTCGAGCTGCCACAGGCAGAGCCCGGTGCCGTCCAGCGCCGCACTGAGCTTATTTTTGGCATCGTGCGCAATCCGTTTCAGCCGGGCGTTATGCTTTTTCAGGTTCTGGAGTTGAAGCTTCAGTGAGGATTCAGACATTTCTTACTTTTAGAGCAAATAATTTTCATTCTTGCCACATGTCTGTCTTTTGTAAACCGGGAAGCCCAAAAAGAGCGTGTCGCGCCAGATTTTCAGATTTTGCCCATACCCTGGTCTGAGGTGGCTGAAGGCGCGGGGGCACAGATGCAATGTTAAATAATGCGTGCGGAGGTTATTTTTTAATGTCCAATGCTGCCGCTTTATAAAAGCAATAACCGGACAATTCTTTTTGTTTTACATATTAAAAACAATTAATAAACCCGCAGGGAAAGGTATTTGGCAATACGTGCCAGATTTCGCTGAGTATTTTATTTAATCCCGGTGTGAGGCCTTCTTCATCTTGTCATTTCCCTGGTTATTAGGGCAAAATATGCGCCCCGCGAATCGGGGATGACCCGTTTAAAAACTTCATTCAAGTACACATTCTTCTTACAAGAAAACATTCAAAAACCAGAGGCCGGGCTTCGTACCGGATAGATATTTACTTTCAAATACCGACAGTCATGTCGCAAGGAAACATAAATGGTGCATCACTCTTTTTATGTGGCGTTCTCCGTCATGGGAATTAAACATCATGTCAGATAACGTCGTCACAGGCAGCACTTCCCGCGTGGAACTGCGTAAAACGCTTACGCTGATTCCGGTTGTGATGATAGGCCTGGCCTACATGCAGCCCATGACCCTGTTTGATACGTTCGGTATTGTCTCTGGCCTGACCGACGGCCATGTGCCTACGGCTTACGCTTTCGCGTTAATCGCCGTGCTGTTTACCGCCCTGAGCTACGGCAAACTGGTGCGCCGCTACCCTTCGGCGGGGTCGGCGTACACCTACGCACAAAAAGCCATTCATCCGGTGATCGGCTTTATGGTCGGCTGGTCGTCATTGCTGGATTATTTATTTGCCCCGATGATCAATATCCTGCTGGCAAAAATCTATTTTGAAGCGCTGGTGCCTTCCGTACCTTCGTGGATATTTGTGATTGTGCTGGTCGGGTTTATGACGATATCGAATTTACGCAGTATTAAAACCGTCGCCAATATTAATACGCTGGTGGTGGTATTGCAGATCATTCTTATTACGGTCATTACCGGCATGGTTATTTACGGCGTGAATCACGGCACCGGCTATGGCACGCTGGCCAGCACTAAACCTTTCTGGGGCGAGCACGCGCATACCGTACCGATGATTACCGGCGCGACCATTCTGTGTTTCTCGTTTACCGGTTTTGACGGTATCAGTAATTTATCCGAAGAGACGAAAGACGCCGAGCGGGTTATCCCGAAAGCAATATTCCTGACGGCGCTGATCGGTGGCGTGATTTTCATCGGCGCGACCTATTTCCTGCAACTCTATTTCCCGGACATTTCCAGCTTCAAAAACCCGGACGCCTCTCAGCCTGAAATCATGTTGCAGGTGGCGGGCCGTGCGTTCCAGTTCGGCGCGCTGATTTTTTCCAGCATCACCGTGCTGGCTTCCGGCATGGCGGCGCACGCGGGGGTTTCCCGCCTGATGTACGTGATGGGCCGCGATGGCGTATTCCCGAACCGCTTCTTCGGTTATGTCCATCCGAAATGGCGCACGCCGTCATTCAACGTGATTCTGGTGGGCGCGATTGCTTTGCTGGCGATCAACTTTGACCTGGTGACTGCCACGGCGCTGATTAACTTCGGTGCGCTGGTGGCGTTTACCTTCGTGAATCTGTCGGTGATTTCCCAGTTCTGGATCCGTGAAAAGCGCAACAAAACGTTGATGGATCACCTCCAGTATCTGTTCCTGCCAATGTGTGGCGCACTGACGGTCGGCGCGCTGTGGCTGAATCTGGAACAAGGTTCGATGATCCTCGGTCTGATCTGGGGCGCTATCGGATTCATCTATCTGGCCTGTGTCACCAAAAGCTTCCGCAATCCGGTGCCGCAGTATGAGGATGTGGCGTAACTTTGCTGCTTTAGAAAATGGCTCCTGAAACGGAGCCATTTTTGTTTCTGCTATTCCACACCGAGCCAGCGCATCAGCGCCGTGACCACCGCCGCCGCGAGAATAATCACGATAAGCGGTGCCTTCCGCCATGCTAAAAACAGCGCCACGCCGACCCCCGTGATGCGGGCGAATCCGGCAAAATGTGCCCCCTCAAACAGCGCCGACGTGGCGGCAACGGCCAGTAATAAAATGGTCGCGGAATCCGATAACATTGTCTGCGTCGCGGGCGACAGCGTCAGGCGCGAACCGAGTCGGTAACCGGCCACGCGCAGGATAAAAGTGCCGGCTGCCAGCAAAGCGATACCGGCCATCCAGAGCGAATGCTGCGTCATTTTTTATGCCTCCAGGCCAGTAATCCGAGCAGGGAAAACAGCACCGGTATGCCGGCTGCCACAAAAGGGACGGCCATCACCGAGATCAGCGCGCCGCAGGACGCCGGGATCAGCGTTCTGCGTTGCCTGAGTGCCGGAAAAATCAGCGCCAACAGGATGGCCGGGAAAACCGCATCCAGGCCGATCGCCCTGATATCGGGAATAAACTGCCCGATGAAAGCGCCGGCAATCACGCTCAGCGGCCAGAACAGGGCGATCCCCAGACCGCACAGCCAGTAAGCCATTTTACGTTTTTCATGCGAGGGCTGGGAGATGCCGAACACGACGCTTTCGTCATTCATGAGGTGGCACCCCAGCCAGCTGACGTGTTTGCGGCCCACCAGATCTTTCACGGCAATACCGAAAGGCAAATGCCGTGCGTTAACCAGTAATCCGGCCGCCGCCGCGGCAAACGGGCTGCCGCCACCGCCGACGATGGCGATAAACAAAAATTCCGAAGCGCCGGCGAGCACCAGCAAAGAGAGCGCCAGAGGCACCCACAGCGGGAAGCCGCCTGCCACCGCCAGAGAACCATAAGAAATACCGACCAGGCCGTCGGCCAGGCAAACCAGAAAGATGGCTTTTACCACATCATTGCCGAGAGGCGCAAAGAGCTGCTTACGCATGATTAAATCCCATAACGAACGAATATCCATTATAATGAACGTATCTGAATCGTTCTTCAAGTCGAACGATCGTTCGTTATGTAAATCAGGGTGTCGCCATGTCTCAACCTATCAGCGTTATTTCTAAAGGTCTGGTGCGCGAACGTCAGCGTACCGGGTTATCACTGGCAGAAGTGGCCCGCCGGGCCGGGATTGCCAAATCGACGTTGTCGCAGCTGGAAGCCGGGAACGGCAATCCGAGTCTGGAAACCCTGTGGGCGCTGTGCGTCGCACTGGATATTCCTTTTGCACGGCTGATGGAGCCGGAACTGAGTAAAATGCAGGTGATCCGTCGTGGCGAAGGCCCGACGGTGATCGCAGAAATGGCCGATTACAAAGCGGTATTGCTGGCAACGTGCCCACCGGGCGCACGCCGGGATATCTATCTGCTGACCACTCAGCCGGGCGCAGACCGCATTTCCAGCCCGCATCCGTCGGGCTCGGTGGAGCACATCATTATCACCCAGGGCCGCGCGCTGGTCGGGCTGGTGGGATCGCCGGTCGAGCTCAATGCCGGCGACTATATTTCCTATCCGGCAGACGTGGCGCACATCTTCAGGGCGCTGGAGCCGGAGACGATGGCGGTGCTGGTCTCGGAGCAGAACTGAAGGCCGGGTTTTTAAATAGTTCGTGATGCCACTCGCAAAAAGTCATTTTCGCTGTTGCTGACCTGACAAGGGTATGGCGATACTTCAGGCGCAACGGGTTATCACCGGTTGCCAACGCATTTTTATTGAGGCGTGTTACTGCTCAGGCAGGCAAGACCAAAATAAGAATGCACTTCTCCTTAGGGGAGGTGCATTTTCATTTTGGTCTTTTTTTTTGCTTTTTTTCACCGGGGAAAACCTATGGATTACACACAGCTGGGCAGTGAAATTTTAACGCACGTCGGCGGCAGGCAGAACGTCAGTAAACTGACGCATTGCGCCACGCGTTTACGGATGGAATTCAATGATGACGCGAAGGTGAATGCGCAGGCCATCGAAGCGTTGCCGGGGGTGATCAGCGTGGTTCAGCGCGGCGGTCAGTTCCAGATTGTGGTGGGTAACAACGTGCAGCAAACGTTTCGCGCAATGCAAAAAGAGATCGGGGATCTCAGCGGGCAGGCGGGCGGACAGCAAAAACAGAAAGCCAAAGGCGGGATCATTTCGCAGATCATCAGCGTGATTTCCACCACCTTTACGCCGGTTATTCCGGCCATCACCGGTGCGGGGATGATCAAGGCGCTGCTGGCTATTTTGAAACTCACCGGCGTCATGAGCGCCGCCAGCCCGACCTACCATCTGCTCGACACCATCTCTGACGCGGCGTTTTTCTTTCTGCCGGTGCTGCTGGCCTACGGCGCGTCGATCAAATTTGAATGTAACCCGATCCTCGCCATGACCATCGCCGGGGCGCTGTTACATCCCAATCTGGCGCAGATGATGGCCGCAGGAACGGCGATCGATTTCATCGGCATTCCGGTACGTCTCGCCGATTATGCCGGTTCAGTATTGCCGATTATTTTCACCGTCTGGCTGATGTCGTATATCGAACGCTTCGCCGAAAAAGTCTCACCGACCATGATTAAATTCTTCACCAAGCCGATGATCATTTTACTGGTGACGGCACCGCTGGCGCTGGTGGTTGTCGGGCCGTTCGGCATTTTCCTCAACGACGTGGTCGCCAGCGGCGCGGCCATGATTGATGGCAAAGCCAGCTGGCTTATCCCGATGCTGATGGGCGGGTTGCAGCCATTCCTGGTGATCACCGGTACTGCATGGGCCATGACGCCAATTGCGACCGGCCAGCTCAGCAAGAATGGTTTTGAGATGATCAACGGCCCCGGCATGCTGGCTTCCAACATCGCTCAGGGCGCGGCAACGCTGTGCGTGGCGTTTCGCACGAAAAACAAAAACCTGCGTCAGTTAGCTTCTTCGGCCGGGTTTACCGCGCTGCTTGGGATCACCGAACCCTCGTTATACGGCGTGACGTTAAAACTGCGCAGGCCGCTTATCGCCGCGATGATCGGCGGCGGATGTGCCGGTATTTATGCCGGGCTGAGCGGGCTGGTGCGCTACGCGTTCGTTTCTCCGGGTCTTGCCGCGTTACCGGCATTCATCGGTGAAAACCCGATGAACATCGTTCATGCCCTGATTACCTGTGCCATCGCCATCGTGGTGACCTTTGCGCTGACCTGGATTTTAGGCTTCGATGATCCGGTGGAAGAGGCGACTGAAACGCAGGATACGGCACGCCTTTCCGGCGATCGGCAGCAGATCCTCAGCCCGCTGGCCGGTGAAGCCGTGGCGCTGGATCAGGTCAGTGATGATGTGTTCTCACAAGGGCTTCTGGGGCAGGGCATCGCGATTATCCCGCGTGAAGGGCTTTTGCGCGCGCCGGTTGATGGCGAAGTGGTGACTTTCCTTCCCTCCCGCCATGCGGTCGGTATTCGTGGTGATAACGGCGTCGAAATCCTGATGCACATCGGTATTGATACCGTCAGTCTGGGCGGTAAGCATTTTACTTCCGCCCTTCAGGTCGGGGACCGGGTGAAAACGGGCGATGAGCTGGTGCGCTTTGATATTCCTGCCATCACCGCGCTGGGATACGAGATCATCACACCGGTTCTGGTGGTGAACAGTGAAGCCTATCCGCAGCTGATGTGTCGCCAGCCGGGTAACGTCAGTTTCGGAGAAACCATCATCACGCTGAATACCGCCAAGGAGAACGCATGATTTATCAGAAGCTGCAGGGGTTTCCGGAAGATTTTCTGTGGGGCGCATCAACGTCGGCTTATCAGGTGGAAGGCGCATGGGACGAGGACGGCAAAAGTCCGTCGGTGGTCGATATGCTGGTGCATCCGGCTGACACGGCAGATTTCACCGTCGCCAGCGATCATTACCATCGTTTTCGTGAAGACGTTGCGCTGTTCGCTGAGCTTGGGCTGAAGGCCTATCGCTTCTCGGTGGCCTGGACGCGCATTCTGCCGCAGGGCACCGGCGAGGTTAATCAGGCCGGGCTGGCGTTTTACCAGCAACTGATCGACGAGTTACGCCATCACGGCATTGAACCGGTGGTCACGCTCTATCACTTTGACCTTCCGTATGTGCTCGAACAGCAGGGCGGATGGGCGAACCGCACGACGATTGAAGCCTTTGTGCAATATGCCGACGTGCTGTTCACGGCGTTTGGCAGCAAAATAAAATACTGGCTGACCATTAATGAACAAAATACGCTGATTCTGCATCCGGGCGCGATCGGCTTGCCCGAGGGCGGGGAGTTACCCACGAAGCAGGTGTTGTACCAGCAAAATCATCACATGATGGTGGCGCAAGCCAGAGTCATGGCGCTGTGCCATCAGCGGTGCCCCGCCGCGAAAATCGGCCCGGCGATCAACACCACCTCGATGTATCAGGAAACCTGCCATCCGCTGGATGCCATCGCCGCCCATAACTGGGAAACCCTGCGCGGCTGGAGTTTTCTGGATGTCGCGGTGCATGGCCGTTACAACGCGCTGGCGTGGCGTTATCTTGAAGATCGCGGCCTGACGCCGGTGATGGCGCCGGAAGATGCCGCCATACTGTTGCAGGGGAAACCGGATTACATCGCCATCAATTACTATTCCACCGCGACCATTGCCGCCAGCCGTGGCGATGCGTCTGATATCAGCGCGCGGGCGGGCGACCAGCAGATTATGCTCGGTGAGCCGGGCGTATACCGCGCGGCTGACAATCCGTTTGTGGATAAAACGCCGTACGGCTGGGTGATTGACCCGGTGGGCCTGCGGCTGACCTTACGCAAGGTCTGCGAACGCTACCATCTGCCCATTCTGATCACGGAGAATGGCATTGGCGCACCGGACACCTTGCTGCCGGACGGATCGGTGAATGATGTTTATCGCATGACGTTTATGCGTCAGCACATTGAGCAGATGCAACTGGCGATTAACGACGGCGTGGCGCTTATCGGGTATTGTCCGTGGGCGGCCATCGATGTGGTCAGCACCCATCAGGGTTACGCCAAACGCTACGGGTTTATCTACGTTAACCGGGGTGAAAAAGACCTGATGGATCTGCGGCGTATCAGAAAAAACAGCTTTGGCTGGTATCAGCGAGTCATTGCCTCAAACGGCGTGCAGCGCGATTAACACAGAGGATTTTGGCTGAGAAGATGAAGGTCATTAAGGTACTCAATAATAGCCTGGTGCTATCAACGGATCACGATAACAACGAAGTTATCGTTATGGGCAAGGGTATTGGCTTTGGCAGCAAAGTGGGTGACGTTCTCGACCCGGCCAGCATCGAGAAAATCTATGCAGTACAAGATAATCAGAAAGGCCGTGAATATCTTCGTCTGATTGAAGATACGCCGGAAGCGCATATTGAGATTGTGCAGATGATCTTAAGCCTGGCAAACGCCGGGCTGAAGGGCCGGATCAACGAGCAGATTTTTTTCACGCTGGTCGATCACATCAGTTTTGCCATTGAGCGTTATCACAAGGGCATCACGATCCAGAACCGGCTGCTGTTCGAGGTAAAACGCTTTTATCCGCATGAGTTTAGCGTGGCCACACAGGCGCTGGTGTACATCAACCAGCGCCTGAATATCCAGCTCCCGCAGGAAGAGGCGGGGAATATAGCTTTTCATCTGGTTAACGGTCAGACCGATGTGCAAAACATGGAGCACACCCTGCTGGCGGTGAAAATGCTGAAGGATATTTTCAATATTATCCAATATCACTTTCGTCTCACGCTCGACACGGAGTCGCTCAATTACGCCCGTTTTCTGGTTCATATGCAGTTCTTTATTCAAAGAATGGTGGAGAAACAGCAGGTTGTCTCAAAGGATGATTTTATCTTTTCACAGGTCATCAAAGAGTATCCGCACGTTTACCGCTGCGCTCTGCTGATCCGCGATTATATTAAAAATCTGCTGGAGATGGTGATGTCCAACGATGAGCTGCTGTATCTGGTCATCCACCTGACACGTATTACGCAAAGTGACGTCTGAACCCTCCCTCATTGCGGCAGTAACACCGGCGTCAATGAGTCAATAACGTGACCAGGCTGCTGACCACGTTATTGACTGTCAGTAGGATGGCTCAGGCCAATTTTCCCGCCCGGTAATGTCTCTTTTCCCTTTAATAATCTCCCACCCCGGTTTTATCTCTGTGAGAATATTCATTTGATTATAAAATCCTGAAAATTCTAATAAACAGCAGAACCCCCCTCCCTAAATGAATTTTTATCTTAAGAATGCTCTGAGTATTTCACTGCCAGATGAAACGACTTATTTCGACTGACGCCATGAAATAATGGCGAAAATAGCTGATCTCTGCTTAATAAGAATGCTCTTATAAAGCAGCCGCTGTTTCAAAATGTCACATCTGTGCTCATAAACAGCATTAAAGGCTAATGAATTCTGATTCTAAATACTTTTTTAAGAATGTTACCCAGTATCGATAATTTTGTGATTAATTTGCGTAAAAACTTAAACTAAAATTCCGACTAAAAAAGTTCATTATCCTGTACTAATCAAAAAATACAGTCCAAATCGCGTGTTAATAAAATTATTCTGACCCTGTGAATTGCGCTTAAGAAAGGTCTTAGATTTCAAGCCTTATTAATGCTAAAAGCGTTACATGGCTCACAATTCGAGTGAGAATACGAATGATTACTAGGACAACGCCTAGTGTTGAGTGGGGTAAATAACGATAAGAAAGCGTAAATCGATCGGTGAAACCTATTGTTGGGTGTAATAGTGAGCGAGATAAACGATTTGAAGAGTTTTGGCTGCGTATTACTCTACTGGAAGTCACTGGGAAGGAATAAATATGATGTGAGCAATGATGAATAATTTCGTTTTTTTAAGCGTTATGAAAGTGCTCTATTCTTCCCGCTCTGTTAGAGAAGTGTCTGAGCGTTTTTAAAAACCACACTATTAGGCGGCCCAATGCCTCGGGTAATAATCTGGAGTGAGTGCCAGTTTACTAAATTGGCGATAAAAGAAATAATCTCCAAGAAACTGCCTTACGTTAACGGTGTCATTTTTTTTAACCGTGACGATGAGGTGAACTTGTATACAAAAGATTATCTGATTATTGATCCATCGGGAGGCGGCTTTCACAAGTGTTATGAGTTTTTAAACGAAAATATCAATGTGCTGGATCCGGAACGCATACTTATCATTTCTTCAGAAGTAGACATGCTGATGCTGGGGTTACTGCTTAAAAAACAATTCAAATTTCTTAAAAAGAAAAAAGGGCTGTCAGAGATAGTCAGTGCAATACAGCAGTTTATTCAGCTTCAGAACATGACCAGTAACAAGGAGTCGTTTGATTATAAAATCACAAAAATGGAAGAAAAGGTTTTAGTCATGATGATGACCGGTCTTTCTGTGACCAGTATTTCAAACATACTCAAACTTAGCGTTAAAACGGTCAGCGTACATAAGTGTAATTCTCTGAGAAAGATAGGTGTTGATGCCAGCAGCAGTTCGGCTTTGTTCTTTCTGCATAAGCATGCTGTGGGCAACAGAATAACCTGATTGAATTTTAACAGACCAGGCACCTATTGCTGGTTTGGATAATGTCTCTTTGTATTATTTTTACCATGGGGTAAGGGATGCGTACGGTCAAAAGAAGTGATTCCAGTTATCTCTTTGAACCGATAGTGACAGTATCTGGCGGGATACTGGGTTTTGAACTGGTAAAAAAGTCAGCGCATCAGGTTGCCAATAAACAACATCCGCACGACGCGGGGAGCCAGACATTTCATTTATCTGCCGAAGAAAGAATCAAAAACTTCTTCGACGAGGTGACGCTGGCCTGTATTAATGCCGATATCTTTACCCACAATAATTTTTTACTTTCAATACGAATCGACTACGAGATTGCCAGCCATATCGTGAATAACGCAGCGATGCGCAACGTGTTACAGCAGCACAATTATATAAGACTCACGCTGGATGCGTTTTTCCCCGAGTTCAGTGCCGAACAGGACCGCCCGGTTCTGCACGCGCTGTCAGAGCATGGCCCCTTATGGCTTGACCATTTTGGGGAAGGCAATACCAGCCTGACACTGGTCATGAATGAGAAGTTTGAACATATAAAAATAAGTCAGCATTTTTTTTGGCAACACCAGGGAACCTTATCTTTTCGACAAATTATTGAGCACCTTCAGCCATACAGTCAGGGCGTTATTATTGGCGGCATTGAAAGCGCCCGCCACCTGGAATATTTAAAAGGCAGTCAGATCCAGGCGATGCAAGGCATATTATGGTCGGCCTACAGTCAGGAGGAATTCATCCAGTCTTTTTTCTGACACTGTAAATATCAATAGGCATCAATTTTTTAATTCATTAAAGCAAGAATCGCCATCATCTGAATGCCCAAGGTGAGGGGATCCTGCTGCCCGGATAATTGCACTCTTTTTTTGGCAAATTGGTGGCCGTAAACCAGGGGCGGTAGCGTAGCTGAAATAACGGCACAATCAAAAAACATGATTATAAAAAATTCCATGCTGACGCCCTGAATCTCAGCATCTTATTCACCATCATATCGTCTCTTTTCGGCTCACTGAAAAGGGAGGTTGATTATTTATTGTGGGGGGTATATGAAATTTCTCACCAGAAATGTTTGCGCCAGTTTATTTCTCGCTTTATCTGACTTCCTCAGTTTCACCCTTTCGCTTTATATAGCGAAGGGCATCCTAAATAATGTCATGACTCACTTTGAGCAACGTATTCCTGATGCTCAGACCGCCGGCTGGATTGTCCTGCATGGCGTACTGGCATTCTGCTGCGTTGCGTGGTTTCACCTGCGCCTCAGGCACTATTATTATCGCAAAACATTTTGGTTCGAGCTGAAGGAGATCCTTCGTACATTGCTGATTTTTGCTCTGATCGAAATCGCCGTGATCGCCTTCGCCAAATGGTATTTCTCGCGCTATCTGTGGGTCCTGACATGGATACTTGTTTTGATTGCGGTCCCTGTGGCGAGAATGCTGACCAAACAGGCGCTGCATGCCTTTGGCTTCTGGCAACGCGATGCCATCATTATTGGCAGCGGCAACAATGCCCGCGAAGCGTATAGCGCCATCAAAAGTGACAGGAATCTGGGTTTACGCGTCACCCAGTTCATTTCCAGTGAAGGTGCTGATCAGCCGGGAGATATGATTGAAGGCATACGCATCATGCCCTCTGACGAGAACTGGGTACGGACGCATGTCGATAAAAAAACGCAGTTTATTGTCGCGGTGGAGTCGCATCAGAGCGGCATCCGTAATGCATGGCTGCGGGTATTTATGATCCACGGTTACAGTTCGGTGTCCGTTATCCCGACGTTACGCGGTATGCCGCTGGATAACACCGATATGTCGTTTATTTTCAGCAAGGAAGTGATGATCTTCCGCGTGCATCAGAATCTGGCAAAATTTTCTTCGCGCGTCACCAAACGGCTGTTCGACATCGTCACATCTCTGAGCATCATCATCCTGTTATCGCCTCTGCTTATCTACATTACCCGCAAGGTCCGCAAAGACGGCGGCCCGGCCATCTATGGTCATGAACGCATTGGGCAGTCAGGCAAACCCTTCAAGTGCCTGAAATTTCGCTCGATGGTGATTAATTCCAAAGAGGTTTTGGAAGAGTTGCTGGCAGGTGACGCAGAAGCCCGGGCGGAATGGGACATGACCTTCAAACTCAAAAACGATCCGCGCATAACGTCGATCGGTCATTTCCTGCGAAAAACCAGTCTCGATGAGTTACCGCAACTGTTTAACGTACTTAAAGGTGAGATGAGCCTGGTCGGTCCGCGGCCCATTATTACTGCGGAACTGGTGCGTTATTACGATGAGGTCGAGTATTACCTGCTGAGCAAGCCGGGAATGACCGGATTGTGGCAGGTCAGTGGTCGCAGTGAGGTGGATTATTCCACGCGGGTTTATCTTGATGCCTGGTATGTTAAAAACTGGTCCATGTGGAATGATATAGCCATTCTGTTCAAAACCATCGGCGTTGTATTGAAAAAAGAAGGGGCCTATTAATTATCCTGTGACCATGGCAAGCATTGAATAACGCATTACCATAATGAGATCTGCAAAATAAATAATCTAACTTTTATTTCATGTCAGCAGAGCTTCTCTGTCGTGGACGTGAGTTTTTTGATTGTTTTTTAATATCTTCACACAGGAATGATGATTCGCGACTGCCGGAAGGGAATACGGAATTACTCTGGAAGGCAGATTTAACACTAAATAGCAGATGATGTGAGATAATGAAAAATAGCTTTTTTAATATTTCTTTAGTGATATTAACGTCCGGTGTATTGAGTGCGTGCACCGTCATACCCGGACAAAGTTTAAATACAGGGGACAAGCACGTAGTTGAACAACCGGACAGCAATTTTGATATTGATAAACTGGTCAATGTATATCCGTTAACGCCACGACTGGTTGACGGATTACGGCCAGATGCTGTCACGGCGCGCCCCAATCCGGAATTAGATCAGCAGCTTAAAGCCTATCAGTATCGTATTGGTGTGGGCGATGTGCTGATGGTCACGGTGTGGGATCACCCGGAACTCACCACCCCTGCCGGGCAATACCGCAGTGCCAGTGATACCGGCAACTGGGTGAATGCCGATGGCACGATTTTCTATCCCTATATCGGCAAATTAAAAGTCACGGGTAAAACGGTCAGTCAGATCCGGGAAGATATCAGTACCCGCCTGGCGACCTATATAGAGAGCCCGCAGGTGGACGTCAGCATTGCGGCTTTCCGCTCACAGAAAATTTACACCACCGGTGAAGTCATAAAATCCGGTCAGCAGCCCATCACTAACATTCCTCTCACTGTGATTGATGCGATTAACGCGGCGGGCGGATTAGCGCCGGACGCTGACTGGCGCAATGTGGTGCTAAACCACAACGGTAAAGACACGCCGATTTCGCTGCATGCGCTGATGCAAAAGGGTGACCTGACCCAGAACCGCCTGCTTTATCCCGGCGATATTTTATTTGTGCCGCGTAATGATGATCTGAAAGTGTTCGTGATGGGCGAAGTTGTCAAACAAAGCACGCTCAAAATGGATCGCAGCGGCATGACGCTGGCGGAAGCGCTGGGCAGTTCAGACGGTATTTCACAGAGCATGGCTGATGCCTCGGGGATCTTTGTTATCAGGCCGCTGAAAGGCAGCAATCAGGGCAAGATCGCCAACATTTACCAGCTTAACGCCAAAGATGCGGCGTCGATGGTAATGAGTACCGAATTCCAGCTGCAACCCTACGATATTGTCTATGTCACCACCGCGCCGATCGTGCGCTGGAACCGCGTGATTTCCCAGATTGTCCCGACCATTACAGGCGTGCATGACATGATTGAAGCCGGTCGTTTCGTGCGGCAGTGGAATCCATAATGTTTGATGCCATTTTGATTGTCTGCACGGGCAACATCTGCCGCTCACCGATAGCTGAAAGGCTGCTGAGGCAGATGTTACCCGATAAGAAAATAGACTCGGCTGGTATGGCGGCGCTGGTGAGTAACCCGGCTGACCCCGGAGCGATACAGGTCGCCAAAAAGCACCTGTTAGCGCTTGAAAACCACCACGCCACCCAGTTCACCTCTGCCCTTGGCCGCCAGTACGACCTGATCCTGGTAATGGAGAAATCTCACCAGGAGCAAATCAGCCGTATCTCACCTGAGGCGCGCGGCAAGATTATGTTGCTGGGGCACTGGCTCGGACAGAGGGAGATCCCCGACCCTTACCGAAAAAGTCAGGAAGCCTTTGAGTCTGTTTACCGGCTAATCGACCAGGCCTGTCAGTCCTGGTTACAAAAACTGAACGGATAACTCCATCAGGGAAATCAACGCATGTCTCCAGTCATATCAAAAACGCCCGCTTCACCCGATTCCGATGAAATAGATTTAAGTCGTTTAATTGGCGAACTTATTGACCACCGTAAATTAATTATTGCCATCACCTCGGTGATTACGGTGCTGGCTATTATTTATGTTCTCTTTGCCACACCGATTTATCAGGCTGATGCTCTGATTCAGGTGGAGCAGAAACAAGGTAATGCGATCCTCGAAAGCCTGAGCCAGGTATTGCCGGACGCTCAGCCTCAGTCAGCGCCTGAAATCGCGTTATTGCAGTCGCGAATGATCCTGGGAAAAACGGTAGATGATCTGAACTTACAGGCCGTGGTGAAGCAGAAATACTTCCCGTTGCTGGGCCGGGGATGGGCAAGATTAACCGGCGACGTACCGGGTAAGCTGTCGATCAGTCGTTTGTATGTGCCTTCGGGCGGCGGCGATGTCCCTAAATTAGTGATTACGGTTATAGATAAAAATAATTACCGGGTCGAAGGCGATAATATCGACATCAAAGGCGTGGTTGGCAGTCTGCTTAATGAGAAAGGGATTTCATTGCTGGTCAATGATATTCAGGCTCCGGCGGGCAGCCGTTTCAACGTCTATTACCTGAGCAGATTACGGGCGATAAACGATTTGCTTGATGCCTTCAGCGTCACTGACCAGGGAAAAGACACCGGCATCCTGAACCTTTCGCTGAACGGCGATAATCAGGAACTGATCTCAGCCATCCTCAACAGCATCAGCCAGAACTATCTCGATCAAAATATCGCCCGTCAGGCTGCGCAGGACGCCAAGAGTCTCGATTTTCTTGACCAGCAATTACCACAGGTGCGCACGGATCTGAACACGTCTGAAGATGCCCTGAATACTTACCGTCGGCAGAAAGACTCCGTCGATCTTTCACTTGAGGCGAAATCCATCCTCGACCAGATAGTGAATGTCGAGAGCCAGTTGAATGAGCTGACATTCCGCGAAGCTGAGATTTCACAGCTCTACACTAAAGATCATCCTACCTACAAAGCACTGTTAGAAAAGCGCCAGACCTTACTGAAGGAACGGGATCGGTTGAACAAAAGTGTTTCCGCCATGCCCGCGACCCAGCAGGAAGTGGCCAGACTTAGCCGTGACGCAGAGTCCAACCGCGCCATCTACATGCAACTGCTTAACCGTCAACAGGAACTGAGCATCGCCAAATCCAGTGCAATTGGTAATGTGCGGATCATCGACACGGCCGTGACTGAACCGAAAGCGGTAAAGCCGAAGAAAGTGCTGATTGTACTAATTGGACTGATATTGGGTGCTCTGATTTCAGTTGGATTGGTGCTTCTGCGCGTATTCCTGCGTAAAGGCATTGATTCACCTGAGCAACTGGAAGAGAAAGGGATCAACGTTTACGCCAGTATCCCGCTTTCAGAATGGCTGACCAGAAACAATAAGTCAGACAAAAAGCGGTCATTAAAGGCAAAAAGAAAAACATCGGCCACTAATTTTCTGGCGGTCGAAAACTCCGCCGATCTGGCGATTGAAGCGATTCGAAGTCTGCGAACCAGCCTGCATTTCGCGATGATGGAAGCCAAGAACAATGTGCTGATGATTTCTGGCCCAAGCCAAAGTGCCGGTAAAACCTTTATCAGCAGCAATCTGGCGGCGGTTATTGCTCAGGCAAACAAAAAGGTTCTTTTCATCGATGCGGATATGCGAAGAGGGTATGCCCACAAATTATTCAAAGTAGATATTGATGAGGGGCTTTCAAGTATTTTATCCGGCAAGACAAGCCCTGATAAAGCCGTCAAAAGTGTTTCCTCCGTGAATATTGATTTCATATCAAGAGGGGAATTACCTCCTAACCCTGCCGAACTTCTGATGCACCCGCGTTTCGAGACACTGATGACCTGGGCATCTGAACATTATGATCTGGTTATTGTGGATACACCGCCAATTCTGGCCGTGACAGATGCAGCAATTATCGGACGTTACGTCGGTACCACCTTGTTGGTTGCGCGTTTCGAAATGAATACCGTCAAAGAAGTGGAAGTCAGTATCAGGCGTTTTGAACAAAGTGGTGTTGAGGTGAAAGGTTGTATTATTAACAGCGTGATTAAAAAGGCCAGCAGTTATTATGGCTATGGCTACAGCCATTATGGTTATGCCTACGTAGATAAAGAACATGACGATTAAATCATTAAAAGAACGCACGATATCCGGCCTGATATGGAATGCGATTGAACGATTTATGGTTCAGGGGGGGCAGTTTGTCATTCGAATCATGATTGCGCGAATGATTACCCCGGCAGAATATGGGCTGGTAGGTATGGTGGCTGTATTTCTGGTCCTTTCGGACGTCATTATTAATGGCGGATTTTCTCAGGCGCTTATTCAGAAAAAAAACCGCACCGATCTGGACTACTCGACAGTTTTCTTTATTAATTTTTCTTTAGGTTTGATCATATATTTTCTGCTGTATTATTTCGCACCAGAAATTGCCCATTTCTACAAAGATGACCGGTTGATTGACGTAATCAGGTTAATTTCGTTGAGCATAGTGATTAAATCACTCAGTGTCGTACAAATCGCCAAGCTGAGTATCGAACTTAATTTCAGATTAAAAACTCTCGTTAATTTTTGGGCCGTATTGGTCAGTGGTATATTAGCCCTCTGTCTGGCCTACCAAGGTTACGGGGTATTGGCTTTGGTATATCAGGCAATCAGTTACTCTGCATTCGTGACTCTCTTAATGTTTATAGTGTCAAAATGGCGACCTAAATTTGAATTTTCTTTTTCAAGAACTAAAGAGCTCTTTAACTTCGGCTCCAAGGTTTTCCTGGCTGGATTAATGGGAGTTTTATCTGATAATTCGTATTCAATTTTGATAGGCAGAATCTTCACCAGCAAGGAAGTCGGCTTCTATTCGCAAGGGCGAAACTTGCCTGATTTGCTTTCAGTAAATTTATTCAATGTATTGCAAGGTGTATTATTTCCGGTCATGGCGGCGGCGCAAGATGACAGGGAAAGATTGATGAGTATTTATAAAAAAAGTCTGGATATGACGGCATTTATAGTATTGCCTTGCATGGTCGGATTGGTTGTCATCGCCGAGCCTTTCGTGAAAGTGTTTCTGACAGATAAATGGTTACCTTCTGTTTATATCATTCAATGGTTGGCGTTGTCGCGTATGATTATTCCGCTGGGAGCTATCAATGCCAATCTTCTAAATGCGATAGGTCGGTCAGATTTATATTTAAAAATCGATCTTATTAAGTTTCCTTTAACCATTGCGGGATTATTTATTTCTGCTCCATTTGGTCTTGAATATATGGTGATGAGTAATTTCGCTGTTTCAGTTTGCTACTTTTTTATTAATGCTTACTACCCAGGGAAACTGTTCGGATACGGTGCGTTTAAACAGTTGAAAGATATGATTACAGTGATTATTTCAACCATATTGATGTATTTATCGGTTAATTACATTCAGGTGGATAACGGTATGCTGGATATCTTTATAAAAATTTTCCTCGGGGGAGTTGTATATACCATTTCTTGCACTTTACTGAAAGTTAATGCTCTTCGTGAAGTCTTTAATTTTGCCAGAAATAAAATAACCGGGGGTGCATCGTGAAGCGTGTTTTGATATTTACCAATGAATTTTACCCCTTCAAAGGTGGCATCGGCAGATATTGTGAAGAGCTGATAAATACCATAAAAAAAGATTACGCAGTGACGCTGGTTGCACCGAAGTATGACGGATCACTGATTCGAAGCCACTTAAGCGAAGGAATCAGTTTGAACCTTGTCCCTGGGGGGCAATTTAAGTATTGGCATTTGCCGAAGTTGATCAAAAAAGTTCGGTCAATAGACTTTACTCAATATGACTATATTCTCGCCGCTGACTGGCCATTTTGGATTGCGATACAATGTGTTAATGCACTGAGATTGGGTAAAAAGATTGAATTTAACCTGATGTTGCATGGTAGTGAAGTGCTTAATCTCAAACACGGTAAAGCCTCTATCTTCGCGATGTTCCTGAATTTATTTTCTGGTGTTCAGACAATTTTTACAAACAGCCACTATACGAAACGTATACTTCTGGAAAATCATCATGTTCCTGCATCGGTGCCTGTTATTGTCACCTATCTTGGGGTATCTCAGGACATTATTTTAAGTAATGACTCTTATATCAGAGATGTTCTCTCGACCGAATTTAATTTATTAACTGTCGGAAGACTTGATGACAGGAAAGGATATGACTATGTCATTCAATCCTTAGGATTGCTCTCTGATGAAGTTCGCCGCCATATTTTTTACACTATCGTCGGTAACGGAAGTGATGATTTCAAAAGAAATCTTGAAGATTTAGCTAAAATAAACAAAGTTAATTTGCGAATTCGTTCCAACGTTGGAGACACAGAACTTGAAGAAATCTATAAAAAAAATAAAGTCTTCATATTAGCAGCTAAGCACAGCAATAAAAAAATAGAAGGTTTCGGACTGGTGTTTTTGGAAGCAGGTAAATATGGCATACCTTCCATCGCCACAGATGTCGGTGCTATCAGTGAGGTTGTGCAGCATAATAAAACTGGTCTGGTTGTTAAAGAAAACGTTAACGATATTTCTGAGGCAATACTCAAGCTTTATCGGGAACGGGATTTACTTGTCAAATTTAGCGATAATTGTATAGATGCAGTTAAAATGTTCACTTGGTCAAAACTTGCAGAGTTGACTTTGAAAGATTTATAAGGGAACCCTAATATGAAGAAAGAAAAAGTTCTGTACGTTGATACCTGTCATGATGTTGCTGGAGGGCAACGAAGCCTGATTGCATTATTGGAGAAAATCAGCAGCGACATAGAATTTCGTATTATTATCGACCAGGGAAATCAGAAATATAAACAAGAGTTGTTAAAGTCTGGGATTAATGAAGGGAAAATAGAATATATAAATAGTAAACCTTTTAATTCCAGGTTTATGGGTGGTTTAAATCTTTTGTTAAAAACATTTTCAAAAAGCAGGGACTATTCGATAGTGCATTGTAATACTTTTTATGATGGTTTGTTTTCAATGCCTTCATTCAGATTACGTAACAAAAAGACTATATTCCGGGCGCGTTGCGGTATTGAACTTTCAAACCATGGCTTTGTGGATAATGTCATCTATAAACTTTCAACGGTTATTTTAGCTAACTCGGAATATGTGAAAAGTACTTTTAGTAGAGTCTCCGGTTCATTATCGAAAATCAATGTGATTTACAACCCGTTGGATCTTAAGTTTCTCGACAGGATTGACGTTGAAAATAGAGATAAGGCAAAAGGATACGTCATTGCTGTTATCGGGGCTATTACTGAAGTCAAGAATCAAATGGAAGTGCTGAAGGCCTTTTCATTAATGAATGACCCTTGTGTAACCCTTAGGTTTATCGGTGAACCCAGAAGCACAGAAAAAGACCGTGAGTACCATAGGAAAATACTGGCCTTTGTCGAAAATAATCACTTGCAGGATCGTGTCGAGTTCACGGGTTTTGTTTCTGATGTCCGTGAAAAACTGATAGATGTAGGTTTGGTATGCGTACCTTCAGATCGTGAGCCACTCGGACGAGTCATTTTTGAAACGCAGTTGTACGAAATCCCGGTTTTAGCATCAGCTTCGGGTGGGAATTCTGAGCTCATTAAAGATAACATCACGGGTTTTCTTTATCAGCTAGGAGACGTCAATCAACTTTCTGAGAAACTAAAGTTAGTTAAAAATGATAACGCAACGGTTATTAGGGCGGGGAAAGAATTCATCATTCAGAGATTTTCACCGGAAAAAACTTATCTTGCAGAATTGAATCTATACACTGACATTCAACGCTGATAATGAAGGTTTCAATGCAACAAGTGAATAAAGACAGTGTTGCAATTCAGTTTGCCTGTATTGCGATGGCAATAATTACATTAATTCCCTTTGGGCGTGGAAATATATCAGGTCTGGAAATTGGATTTCCTTTTATGATCCTGTCAGTATTGTTTTTTCTTTTAACCAAGAGAAAAAAGAATAAACAGTCCATTTTTATCCTCACGTTTCTTCTGTTCTGGGCTGCCTGGGTATTAGTGGGTATCACTTACAGCTATTTATACTATCCCGGTAATGCAGACCATATTTCAGCGTACCTAAGATTTTTTCGGATGCTGGAAATGTACCTTCCCGGAGTACTTATCCTGGTTTTCAGCCGCGGGATGAATGAAAAACAGCACAATCGTATTGCGATATTTGTGTTTACACTCTTCTTTCTGGTGACATTGGAATCGACAATAGGTTTTTTTCTACAAAGTACTGCGCTAACTGCAACGCAAATGTATAAATATCCTGGCATGGGGTATGTGTACCGCGCCGGGGGAGTGGCAAAAGACTCCAGTGCATACAGTAATCTTATTCTGCTGCTGGCGATAACCGCTTTTATCGAACTTAAACGCATGGGGAAAAGTCCGATAATTTTCCTTGGGCTGATGACTTGCCTTCTTATCAATATTTATCTGTCCATGTCGAGAAGTCTTATGGTAGCTATGTTGGTTTACTTCATCACCAATCTGATTTTAGAGAGGAAAATTAAGCCAGGTACGTTATTTATCATAATTGCGGGTATCGTTTCTCTGCTGATCGTGGGCATGAATAATGAATATCTGACCTCTTTTTGGGCAAGAATTTCTGGTGCTAATCAAGAAGACATCAGTTCGGGACGGTTTACAACCTGGGCTTTATTACTAGGCTTGGTTGGCGATAATCCATTACTGGGTGTGGGGTATCGTTTATCCACCGAAAAGTATGGTCTAATCCCTGATAATATGTTCCTTTCCCTTTCTGTAGAAACGGGTGTCATTGGTTTACTTCTCTATTTATCATTTCTTATGTCACTCTGTGTGTCGGTGTATAAAAACAACAGAGATAAGTTCGCTCTGATCATTGCTTATGTTGTTTCTGGGGTTTTTATAGATATATCTACCTTTTGGGTCAGCGTACCTTTCTTTTTATTTACGATGGCTATATACAAAAGAGAACCGGAAAATTAATGATGGAGTTATAAGTGACACATAAAAAAGTTTCTCTCAAAATAAGTAATGGGGTCAATCGGCGCTTATTTTTACGCCTGCTAAGCCTTTCAACCTTGAGTACCTGGTTTATTCAGAATACGGCCTTCTCGCAATTGGTCGATCTTAGCCAGTTGACGTTGTTGAATATCGTCGATTTCGGTGCAAGGGGTGACGGGATCCATGATGATTCTCCGGCATTTCAGAAAGCCTGTGATTACGCGAAACAAATAGGTGGGGCGAGGATTCACCTGCCCGACCCCATTAAGTATTACCGGTTAACTTTCCCAATTTATTTGTCCAGTAATACTGAAATTTACGGGCAGGGAGCGACAACAAAAATCATCTTCGAAGATCCTATTTTTAATAAAGGGCGGGGTGGTTTCGTTATTGGTTCCAGTCTGGAAGCAAACAGCTATTTTGCTCATGAATGGTACCGAAGCAAAAAAAAATCAACAACCATCAACCCCGACTTTAAAAATCCGGTTCAAAGACAATATCTTAGAGATAACCCTGAGTTTGTGCAGGCAGAAAATTCACTCATTCATGACGTACTGCTTCAGGCAATTTTTACATCCGAAAATGAACAAGCCTGGGGGGGGTATGGTATTAACTTTGTCAACGCAAGAGATTGTCACGCATACAATATCTGGGGGATGGGCTGGACGCAGCTGATTGGCATGGGCTCCGATGTTCCACCAGAAACGCCTTCTAACCATAACTGCTCTGCGAAAAATCTTGTCGTCATAAAGCCGGATTTAAGAAGAACTTATTACTCCATTGGGTTCATTGCCAATTCGACAAACTGCACGATAGATAATGCCAGACAAGATGCGCCAATGACTGCCAATACCCCTAATGGTAGTGGTGTTGCTACAAATCTGTGCGAAGATTGCATCATAAAAAATATTACTATTCCCGATTTGGGGAGAACAAATACTTCGGAAGGTATCCTCATTAATAACTCTTCAGGCTGTGTGGTGGAAAATATTTTTATAGGTAACGCAAAGACAGCGGTATCAGTATTTTACAGTATGAAAGACACTTTAAACCCCCTGAAACCTAACACATTGAACAAGATAGAGGGTAAAAACTGTGATGCCGTATTGACAATATATTCTAAATACAATGTCATCAAGAATGTCACCGGTGAGGATTGCAGCGCGATCATTGTCTTGAAAAATAATAACGCAACTCATAATGAAATATATTCTTCTCCAGGAAATGTAAGTGCACCTGAAAATAGACTGAGAAAATTTACTTCTAATAATACCTTCATCAGTTCTCAGTTAAAGTAGCGCAAGTAAGTTTTAGGATCTTGCCCTGATTTAAATTTAATTCCTGAGTGAGACGATATGCCTTCAACAATAAATGAAAGAAACCAGTCTGCTGATATATTCAGATTGTTGCTAATTTTTATGGTGGTTGCTATTCACGTCAATGTTTTTTCTGAAATTAGAAAAATTAATTTTTTCACTGTTGATGGTTATTTCAGAATGGCAGTGCCCATTTTTTTTATCATCAATGGATACTTTTTTCAACAATATGTGACGGATAAATTCCTTTTCAGGAAGTGGCTGTGCCGGGCCCTGTTATTATTTGCAGTCTGGCAGATAATATACTTACCAATGTATATCCCGACTGACGGACTCACACCGCAATATATTGCTGTTTTTATTTCTCAGGCTCTATTTGGCTATCACCACCTCTGGTATGTTGCTGCTATGGCATCAGGAGGCGTGATTTTATATTACGTCAAAGATCTCAGGTATGCTTTGTTATTGTGTGTCTCCTTGTTTATCATCGGATGGATTTTGCAGTATGCGCGAATATTTTTGCAGGCTGATAGTCTGATGTTTAAAGTTTTCTCACAGTACTGGATATTTAGAAACGGTTTGTTCTTTGGTTTTCCTATGATGTTTATAGGAGTATATATTGCCAAAAATAATCTGATTGAAAAATTGTCAAAAACCAGATGCGTAATTTTGCTATTCTTTTCTTTCCTCCTTTTCTCACTAGAACTTTGTTTAACTAATATATATTTGTTCAAAAAAATATCGTACCACATTGATTTTATTATCTCGCTGCTGATTTTCTGCCCATTGCTTTTTATATTATTAATGAAAAGTAACGTTGTTTATTTTACGCATTTAAAATCAAAAAGCTTCGCTTTGATTGCAGCAGCTGTTTATTTTGTTCATCCTTATGTTATTTTCTTTTTAGAAAAATATCTTAACCTCTCTGTTTCACTTCTTTATGCATTGACTCTTATTTTTTCTCTTATTGTCGCCTTTTTATTATTCTCACTGCGAAAGAAACTATTTTTTATATTTTAACTATCAATATCATTTCAGATTAAATTATTAGTCTCATTTATGGGGCTGATCTTGAAATGAATTAATTTCAGAGGGTAATCATGATCCTTCCCGTCATTATGGCCGGTGGTACCGGTAGCCGTTTATGGCCAATGTCCCGTGAGCTTTATCCCAAACAATTTTTACGCCTTTATGGCGAGCAATCTATGTTGCAGGAAACAGTTACCCGTTTAAAAGGTTTAGAGACTTCTAACCCCCTGGTGATCTGTAATGAAGAGCATCGGTTTCTGGTGGCGGAACAATTACGACAAATCAATCAGCTGTCGAATAATATTATTCTTGAACCTGTCGGAAGAAATACGGCTCCGGCTATTACACTGGCGGCACTCAGCGCTATCGATGAGGATTATGATCCTTTATTACTGGTACTGGCGGCTGACCATGTTATCGAGAATATCGAAGCCTTTCATCAGGCGGTTAACAACGCCATTCCTTTTGCCGAACAAGGGAAATTAGTCACCTTTGGTATTGTTCCCACCGGGCCTGAAACCGGCTATGGCTACATTCAACGCGGCACGGAATTTAACAACCCGTCTGCCCCCGTTTTTCGGGTGCAGCGTTTTGTTGAGAAACCTGATTTACAGACCGCTCTGCAATATCTGGAAACCGGCGAATATTACTGGAACAGCGGAATGTTTTTGTTCCGCGCGAAACGCTTTCTGGAAGAGATGGCAACATACCGGCCGGATATTCTCGATGCCTGTCTCAAAGCCATTGAGACAGCGCAACCTGATGAGCAGCAGGAATTTATCCGTGTGGATAAAGCGGCCTTTATCGCCTGCCCGGACGAGTCTGTCGATTATGCCGTAATGGAGAAAACCACCGAGGCTATCGTTGTGCCGCTGGATGCAGGCTGGAACGACGTAGGTTCCTGGGCGGCGCTGTGGGAGGTCAATAATAAAAATCTGAACGGCAATGCTGTGACCGGTGATGTCTTCACTCATAACGCCACAAATTGTTATATCAATACTGATGAGAAATTTATCGCTGCCATTGGTGTTGAGAATCTGGTGATTGTGAATACCAAAGATGCCGTATTGATTATTGATAAATCTCAGGTGCAGGACGTTAAAAAAGTCGTTGAGTTTTTAAAAAATCAGGAGCGCAGGGAATATCGTGTGCATCGCGAGTCATATCGCCCGTGGGGACGAAATGACAATGTGGTGAATACGGTTCGATATCACGTAAACCGTTTAACCGTAAAACCCGGCGGCAAGTCCTCTTTGCAAATGCATCACCATCGCGCTGAACATTGGGTCATTCTTTCCGGAACAGCAAAAGTCTCGCTGGATGATAAAACATATTTACTGACCGAAAACCAGTCCACGTTTATTCCTATCGGTTCGCAACATATGCTGGAAAATCCCGGAAAGATCCCTCTGGAAATATTAGAAATACAGTCCGGCGCCTATCTGGAAGACGACGATATTATTCGTATCAAAGACCATTATGGCCGTTGTTAATTTGAGGGTTAATTATGTCTGGGAAATTGACGTGTTTTAAAGCGTATGACATCAGGGGCGAACTGGGTACTGAATTAAATGAAGATATCGCTTACCGCATCGGACGGGCTTACGGGCAATATTTAAAGCCGACCAAAATGGTAGTAGGGGGCGATGTCCGTTTAACCAGCGAAGCATTAAAACTGGCACTGGCAAGGGGATTACAAGATTCAGGCACGGACGTGGTGGATATTGGCGTCACGGGGACGGAAGAGATTTATTTCGCAACGTCATACCTCAGTCTTGATGGCGGCATTGAAGTGACCGCCAGCCATAATCCGATGAACTATAACGGCATGAAACTGGTGCGCGAAGAATCAAAACCTGTCAGCGGCGATACCGGGCTTCACGAAATACAGCGTATTGCCGAGGTGAATCAGTTTACTGATATCGCCCCTGAAAAACGCGGCACTTATGAACAGGCATCGGTACTTGATGCTTATGTCGATAAACTGATCGGCTATATCGATTTTTCCCATTTTCGCCGCCCGCTCAAATTAGTGCTTAATTCAGGCAATGGTGCCGCGGGGCATGTGGTGGATGCGATTGAACAACGTTTTATCGCGGCGGGAGTGCCGGTGGAGTTTATTAAGGTTCATCACAACCCTGATGGCAATTTCCCCAACGGCATTCCTAACCCGTTATTGCCGGAGTGCCGTCAGGATACCACGGATGCCATTATCAAATATCAGGCTGATATGGGCATCGCCTTTGATGGCGATTTTGACCGGTGTTTTCTGTTTGACCATACAGGCGAATTTATTGAAGGTTATTATATCGTCGGCTTGCTCGCCGATGCATTTTTGGAAAAACACCCCGGTTCACGCATTATTCATGATCCGCGCTTAAGCTGGAATACCATTGATATTGTCACTCAGGCGGGCGGTGTGCCGGTGATGTCTAAAACCGGACATGCTTTTATCAAAGAGCGTATGCGTCTTGAAAATGCCGTTTACGGCGGTGAAATGAGTGCCCATCATTATTTCAGGGATTTTTATTACTGCGACAGCGGCATGGTTCCGTGGCTGCTGGTGGCTGAATTATTGTTAGTGAAAGGCCAGTCATTAAGAACCCTGATTCATGACCGTATCAAGGCCTATCCTGCCTCCGGAGAAATCAACAGCGTTATCCTTCAGCCGAAAGAAGCCATTGGCCGGGTACTGGCCGTGTATGAAAGCGACGCACTGCACGTCGATTATACCGACGGTATCAGCCTTGAATTTGAAGAGTGGCGTTTTAATCTTCGCAGTTCAAACACTGAACCCGTGGTGCGTTTGAATGTGGAGTCGCGCGGCAATATCGCCCTGATGCAAAAGCAGACACAAAGTATTCTGGCTATTTTGTGCAAAGAATAATAAAAATTCTGAGGTTTGATTATGTCAAATGATGTAAGTGTTGGAATTGTCGCCGACTGGCTTGTGACATTTGCCGGGGCAGAGAAAGTTATCGCGGAATTTATCAAAATATACCCGGAGTCTGAACTCTATTCCGTGGTGGATTTTTTATCAGATGAGTCGAGAAAGTTATTTTATGGCAAAGACTCCACCACCTCTTTTATTCAGCGTCTACCTTTCGCCAAAACAAAGTATCAACACTATCTGCCCTTAATGCCTCTGGCCATTGAACAACTCGACGTGACCAAGCATGACATTATTTTGTCCAGCAGCCATGCGGTGGCAAAAGGGGTATTAACCGGCCCTGACCAGTTGCACATCAGCTACGTGCATTCTCCGATACGTTACGCATGGGATTTTCAGCATCAGTATTTACGTGAGGCGGGGTTAAACAAGGGGCTGAAAGGTAAACTGGCCCGCTGGTTTTTACACAAGATAAGGATCTGGGATTACCGCACGGCGAACGGCGTTGATCACTTTCTGGCGAACTCACAGTTCATTGCCCGCCGGATAAAAAAAGTCTACGGGCGTGATGCGGATGTTATTTATCCGCCGGTTGATGTGACGCGTTTTCTGTTGCAGGAAGAGAAAGAGGACTTTTATTTTACCGCGTCCCGCATGGTGCCTTATAAGCGTATTGATCTGATTGTTGAGGCGTTTAGCCAGATGCCGGATAAAAAGCTGGTGGTGATCGGTGATGGCCCGGAAATGGCAAAAATTAAGGCTAAGGCCGAAAAGAATGTCGAGATTTTAGGGTATCAGCCCGATGCCGTTATGCAGGATCATATGCGACGCGCCAAGGCATTTGTCTTTGCTGCGGAAGAAGATTTTGGCATTACGCCGGTGGAAGCCCAGGCCTGTGGTACACCGGTCATTGCCTTTGGCAAAGGCGGCGTACTCGAAACCATCAGACCTTACGGCGAAACGAAGGCGACCGGGCTGTTTTATGCCGAACAGAGTGTGACCTCGGTGATACAGGCCGTGCGGCAGTTCGAGATGATTGGAAATTCTATTCTTGCGCAAGACTGCCGGGACAATGCAATGCGATTTTCTGCAGAACGTTTTCACCGCGAGCTGGAGGAATATATAAAAGGGAAATGGAATGAATTTAGCGAGAGCAAAAAAATAATCTACTAGGTTTTTTATTACGTTCACCTTGTCTTATTTCACCTCTTACATCTGGTTTGTATTTGTTATTTTTAAGACCTTACAATTCTAATCGTGCATCCAAAAAGATGTGTTCTTTTTAATTGTAATCCAAGGATCCTGTATGTCTAAAGTTGCACTTATTACCAGTATAGCTGGACAAGATGGTTCTTATTTGGCTGAGCTTTTATTAAAAAAAGGCTATACAGTCCATGGTATTAATCGACATATTCCTGTGGTGGCGGGAGAGCAAAATGAATTTCCCGCTGAAGGGCTGATGTTTCAGTCCCCGGATTTTCATCTTCACGATGAAAATTTTTCTGATGATGCCAGTCTGAATGATTTGTTAGCTACCCTGCGGCCAGATGAAATTTATAATCTGGGCAGTCTCCGCCAGACCACCGCGGAATGTCTGCGCGCCTGTTATCCTCCCATGAGGGCGAATATCAGTGCGCTGCGCATGCTGGAAGGGATCCGTTCTCAGGGACTGGCGAATAAAACCCGTTATTATCATGCCTCGCCCTCCGAACTGTGCGGCCTGGTTAACGCCATGACCATCAATGAAATGGTGACCTCCGGCCTTTGTGCGTCACAAACCATTGCGTTGATTTCTGATTTCTGGACCGTGGTGAATTACCGGGAAACGTTCGGTATGTATGCCTGCAACGGCATTCTTTTTAATCATGAATCCCCGCGCCGCAGCGAACATTTTGTCACCCGTAAAATCTCCATCGGGCTGGCGAACATTACGCAGGGGCTGGAGCAGTGTTTGTATCTCGGTAATCTCAACGCGTTGCGTGACTGGGGCCATGCCAGAGATTACGTCAAAATGCAGTGGTCGATGTTGCAGCAGGACAGCCCGGAGGACTTTGTGATCGCCACCGGTGTCCAGTATACGGTGCGTCAGTTCGTCACCTTCGCGGCGCTGGAGCTGGGTATTAAACTGCGTTTCGTCGGGAAAGGCACTGAGGAGAAAGGGGTGATTGCGGCCATTATCAGCCCGATTGCCGCGGCGTTAAAAGTCGGGGATGTGGTCGTGGCCGTTGACCCCCGTTATATCCGCCCGGCGGAAAAGTGCAAAGCTTCCGCCAACCCGGTAAAGGCGCGCCACAAGCTGGGCTGGGGGCCGGAAACGTCATTGCAGGATCTGGTGATTGAAATGGTTCAGGCCGATCTGGCCTCTGCCAAAGCCATGGCCCGGCTTAAACTCTATGGATGAAGCACGCTGACTGCACAGCGAACCTGTTCAAAAGCCGAAGAATGCACCTATATTCTTCGGCTTTTTTTATGCCCGTTCAGCCGGTTTCACGGCGGATACTGTCAGAAGGTTATCAGCTTTTTCGTCAGGTTATTTTTCAGCAGCAAGGTGGAAGACACCACCGAGAGCAGGAACGTCAGCAGGATGACGAAGAGTTTGGCGGTCAGTGAGTGAATCGGGATCCACTGGATCAGGATGTTGAAAAAGGTGTAGTGGAGGATATACACGCCGGTCATGGTTTTGCCGAGCGCACCGACCATTTCGCCGACCGGCCTTTTCACCGCGTCTGCTTTCACGCCGTTGGCCGCAATGATGATCAGCACCACCAGCAGATACACCTGCGAGCCGGTCAGGATGAAGCTGTTGCGCTCGAGCCTGAACAGTGAGAAGAAAAAGTGCTTCTCATACAGCCAGGTGAAGATATACACGAAAGGAATGGCCACTGCGGCGAAGGTCGCCACGCGCGGGCGGCCATAAAGCCTGGAAACCGCCGGGTCGAAGAGCAGTTGGCCGGTCAGGTAATAAAGGATCCACGTCCAGATGCGGAACTGCGCGGGGACCGATAACGCCTGATGCGCCGGATAATAGAGCGCCAGCAGATCGTAAGCGAAAGAGAAAATCAGTAAGACGGCAATCACGCACGCCAGCACGCGCGTGCGCTGTGCCAGCCAGTCCACCAGCGTGTGGAAGGTGTAAATGATCACCAGCGAAAAGATAAACCATGGCTGGATCAGATACCCTTTCTGATACGGCTCCCACAGGTAATAGAGGGAGAACCAGAAAATAAACAGGGTTAATATCCCGCGGATCTTTCTCATCTGCCATTCAGAGGTGGTGTCCTCAGAGCAGGAACCGGCGTCCATGTAGCCGTTGACCACAAAAAATAACGGTGTGGCGATGGTGGAGATAAACGTCAGAAAGGCCAATACGGTGTCGTAGTTATAGTTGTAATCGTCGTAAGTGTTGTACACGGTGAAAAAGGTGACGGCGGTCAGGCAGCCGAGGGTTTTAATAATGTTGAGTCCCGTGGTGTTCATTGTTGGCTGCGTTGTCCTTCACGATGAAAACAGTTGTAAATCACAGGCAGAACCAGAAGTGTCAGCACTGTAGCGAATCCCAGCCCGAACATGATAACAACTGCCATGCTTTGGAAAAATACATCAAGTAACAACGGCGCCAGCCCCAGCACGGTGGTAAAGGCGGTCAGCAGAATAGGGCGCAGGCGCGAGGTGGCCGCGTAAACAATGGCTTCAGCCTGACTCTTCACTTTTTTCTGCTGGTTGATCTCCTCGACCAGCACGATCCCATTGCGGATCAACATGCCGCTCAGACTGAGCAAACCAATCAGCGCCATAAATCCAAACGGAATGCCGGTCAGCAGGAAACCAAAGGTGACGCCGATCAGCGCCAGCGGAACCGTAAGCCAGATGGCGATGGCGTTTTTCAGCGAGCTGAACATCAGTACGGTAATGATAAACATCATCAGGAAGCCGATCGGCAGCGTGGTGAATAACCCCTGTTGCGCCTCGGCGGAGTTCTCCGCATCACCTCCCCACTCAATGCTGTAGCCGTGCGGCAGTTTCAGGGCCTCGACGCGGGGTTTGATGCGCGCCAGCATGTCGCCGGAGGTTTCCCCGGTGGCCGCATCCGGGTCTGTCTGCACCGTCAGCATGCGCATACGGTCACGGCGCATGATCAGCGGATCTTCCCACTCCACGCGGAACTCACTCACCACATTGCTCAGCGGAATAAACTGCTGACGCGTCTGGCTCCACACCATGATATTGGCCATGTGATCCACATCCAGCCGTTCATCCGCCGGCGGGCGTAACACCACGGGCATCAGCGTGGAACCGTCGCGGTAAATCCCCGCCGTGCTGCCGCTGAAATTTAACTGCAACGCACTGTCGACTTCCGCTCTGTCTACGCCCAGCTCGCGGCCAAGGTACGGTGAGAACGTCGGGCGGACCATTTTGCTGCGATCCTGCCAGTCGTTACGCACGCCGTCGGCTGCGCCGTCATCCAGGATTATCTGATCCACCTGGCTGGCGATATTGCGCAAGGTGTCGGGATCTGAACCTTTGATCCGCACTTCTATCGCGCTGTCGCCGGAAGGGCCAAACATGATGCGTTTCAGGCGGGCATTCACTTCAGGGAAATTCTGGTGGATCTCCTGCTCGGTGCGCTGGACAAGCCCGGCGATTTTGCGCTGATCGTCCATCCGCACCATGATTTGCGCGTAATTAGAGTACTGGCGCTGGCCGTTGTAGGTCAGAATAAACCGCATTCCTCCCTGGCCGACGGTGGTAACGGTGTTTTCTACGCCTTCCTGCCCGTTGATATTTTTTTCGATCTCACCGGCAATTTTTGCGGTGTAGTTGATATCGGTGCCGTAAGGCAGCCAGAGGTCGACGAAGAAAATCGGCGTGTTCGAGGAAGGGAAGAAGTTCTGCCTGACGAAGCTAAAGCCCCAGACGGAAGCCACCAGCAGCGCCGCCAGCACCACCAGCGTCACGGTCTGGCGGATCAGCAAGGCATTGAGCAGGCGGCGGTAAACGCGAAATATCCAGCCGCCATAAGGGTCTGCCTGTTCATCGGGTTTTTTCTGCGCCACCGGCATATTGGCAAACGCCCATTTCACCAGCACCGGCGTGAGGGTCAGGGCGGTCACCCAGCTGAGCATCAGCGAAATGAGCAGCACCTGGAACAGCGATTTACAGTATTCGCCGGTGGAATCCTGCGAGAGCCCGATGGGCGCGAAGGCCAGAATGGCGATCACTGTCGCTCCGAGCAACGGCAGGGCGGAGCGCTTAATGATGTGTGAGATGGCGTTCAGCAGCGGATTGCCCTGCTGACGGGAAATCAGCACGCCCTCCACCACCACAATCGCATTATCCACCAGCATACTGAGGGCAATGATCAGCGCCCCGAGGGAAATACGCTGAAGTTCGATACCAAACAAATACATGATAAGTAAGGTGCCGAGAACATTGAGCGCCAGTGACACCGCAATAATTATCCCGCTGCGCAGCCCCATAAAAATCAGCAGCGTACCGACCACAATCGCCAGTGCCATCAGGAAGTTAATGATAAATCCGTCAACGGATTTTTTGACTTCGGCAGCCTGATCGTAAAAGACTTTCAGCTCGATCCCGGCGGGTTTTTCCGCCTGCAAAGCCTTCATTTTGGCTTCGATGGCGTGACCGATGTTCATGACATTGACGCCGGGAATGTAGGAGACGCCGAGGGTCAGCGCGTTTCGGCCATTGGCATGATAAATATTGCCCGGATGATCGCTGACACCCTGAGAAATGACGGCGATATCGCGCAGATAAATGCTGTGCGTCGACCCCGCCGGGCTGATAAGGACATTATTCAGCTCATCAATGTTTTGAAATCCGCCGGTGGGATGCAGGCGGATCGACTCACTGCCGACGGTCATACTGCCGGCATCCGACACCCTGTTCTGCTGGTTAAGCACGGTCGAAAGGCGCGCCAGCGTGACGCCGTACGCCGCCATTTTTGCGCGGGAAATCTCAATCGTGACCTGTTCAGGAAGGATGCCACCGATGGCGACCTTGCCGACGCCCGGCACCAGCACCAGTTCCCTGCGCAGCTGTTCGGCGTATTTGCGCAGCTCAGGATTGGTAAAACTGTCGCCGTAAATCGAGAAAAAATAGCCGTACACGTCGCCAAAATCATCATTCACAAAGGGCGCACTGACGCCCGGCGGAAATTGCAGCGTGGCGTCATTCACCCGGCGGCGCAGTTCATCCCAAATCTGCGGAAGTTCGGAGGAGTGATAGCGGGAGTCAATGTTGACGGTGATTTGCGATAAACCGACGGCAGAAATTGACGTGATGTTATCGACGTAAGGCAGGCGTTGCAGGGCATTCTCCAGCGGCAAGGTCACTTCTTCTTCCACCTGCTGCGACGAGGCGCCGGGATACTGCACCGAAACGACGGCGGTTTTGATGGTAAACGCCGGATCTTCCAGCCGCCCGATGTTGAACAATGCCATCAACCCGCCCACGCCGAGCAGCAGGATCACCAGCCATACGCGCGTCGGGTTATTGATAAAGCTGTCGTTGATGCCCATCACAGACCCCGTTCCCGCGTCCAGATGCGTACCGGTTGCTGCGCGTGTAATTCACCCACGCCGGCGGCTACCACCCTGTCTCCTTTCTCAAGCCCGGCGGTGATTTCAATCCCCCGCGACGTCATCTCACCCACCGTCACTTTTCGGTCTTCGACGTGCAGTTTGTCGCCTTCTCCGGCAATCAGCCAGACGTGTGCCTGATTACGCTGCTGGCTGTCGGGGTTAAAGACCGCCTCCACCGGAACAACCAGCGTGTTGTCAGGCGTTGCGGTGGCGAGGTTTGCCGGATTGACGGTCACCGTGCCGCTCAGCCCGGCCACCGCCGGGAAGTTTTCCGGGCGCGGCATGGTCAGCGTGACCTGCCACGTTAAAGTATTGGCCTCGCTGCTGGCGGTGTGTTCTTTATAACTGGCGGTGAAATCGCGGCCGGGAAGGGTGTTGATACGCACTAACGGGCGATACTGCGCGTTACGGATATCCAGACTGGTGAACAGGTTTTCCGGCACGCTGAAAATGACATCCAGCACATCGGCGCGGCTGAGCGTGGCGACCGGTTGCCCGGCGGCAATCACCTGATGATTACGCACGTTCAGCCGGGCGATAACGCCGCTGAACGGGGCGACCAGATTCAAATCATTCAGTTCTTCCTGGGCAATTTTCAACGCGGCGAGGGCAGAATCCCGGCTGGCTTTGTGAACTTCCAGTTCGGCCTGTGACACCACGTGCCGGCGGGCCAGCGTCTGGTAACGTTCGAACTGGCGCTGGGCCAGCGTGGACGCACTCCGGCGATCGTTCAGCCGCTGGCGGGCATCATTATTGGAGAGACGGGCGAGAATTTGCCCCTGTTTCACCGCCTGGCCTTCGCGTACGTCTAAGGCATCGAGCTGGCCGGGGCGTTTGAAGGCGATGTCGGTGTTATCACCGGCCAGGATCCGTGCCGGAAAGACCCGCGTACTGGCCAGACTTACGGCGTCTGCCGTTGCCACTTTGACCTGGCGCGGTAAGACCGGCGCATCCGGAGTTTTCTGATCGCAGGCGCTTATCAGTAAAGCGATGACCAGCGTGAGAGAAAAACGAGTTTTCAAAATACTTCCCCTCATTGAACAACGCGCGAAATAATAAATACAAACAATATATGCAGGGATTTACATGTAATCTTACTGACTTATTTCATCATGTCTGCATTCCCTTATGACGGGTGTGAGCTGTTGTTTTTATTTGTTTATTCGTTTTTCCGGGCAGGTAATTAACACTATTTAACACGGTATATTATAGTTTATACAGCTTTACGTATCTTGCCAGAAACCTGCACGATAATTCGTTTGTTATTCTCTTATTCGTGAACCATTTCAGGGGTCAAAGGATTATGGATAATACAACGCCACAGGCTGCACAACCGTCGTCATCGGATAAACTTTGGTATCAGCTGAGCGTAGAAGAAAGCCTCGCCGGCCTGCAATCCGGGCTCTCAGGGCTGACTGCCGAGGAAGCACAAAATAAACTCAGGCAATATGGCCCGAATGTGTTGCCTCAAAAAGAAGGTAAGTCTTTATTTATAAAGTTTATCTCTCACTTCAAAGATATCCTTATTTATATATTACTGGCCGCCGCCGTGGTAACCGGGATCATGGGGCACTGGGTAGACACGCTGGTGATATTAGGCGTGGCGGTCATTAATGCCCTCATCGGTTTTATTCAGGAAAATAATGCTGAGAAATCATTGAAGAGCATTCAGAATATGCTTTCCAGTGAAGCGCTGGTATTACGCAGCGGACAACAAGTTACCGTGGGGACCGATGAAATTGTGCCGGGAGATATTGTTCTGCTGCGTCCCGGTGACAAAATCCCTGCCGATTTGCGCTTAATCGACGTCCATAACCTGCGTGTTGAAGAAGCCATTCTCACCGGTGAATCGACCGTGGTCTCGAAAAAAACCGATTCGCTGGAGGGGGAAAAATCCATCGGCGATCGCAAGAACCTCGCCTTCTCGGGCACTACGGTCAGCTCCGGTACCGCCAGCGGGGTGGTTTTTGCCACCGGCGGCCACACCGAACTCGGCCATATCAATGAGATGCTTTCCTCGATAGAAGACAACAAAACGCCGCTGCTGGTGCAGATCGACAAACTGGGGAAATCCATTTTCGTCATCATTTTGTTCATGATGGCGGCGTTGCTGATTTTCGGTTATTTGCTGCGCGATATTCCGTTCGGTGAACTGCTGCTTTCTGTCATCAGCCTGGCGGTGGCCGCGGTGCCGGAAGGGTTACCGGCCATCATCTCGATCATTCTTTCTCTGGGTGTGCAGGCGATGGCGCGTTCCAAAGCCATCATCCGCAAACTACCGACGGTTGAAACGCTGGGCGCGATGTCTGTGATTTGTTCAGATAAAACCGGCACGCTGACCATGAACGAGATGACCGTCAAAGCGGTGATTCTGGCGGACAACGTCTGGACGGTGGAAGGCAGCAGTTATGAACCGATGGGGAGTTTTACCCTTGCCGGGCAGGCGACTCCGCAGCCTGCGGACTCTTCGCCGCTGCTGACCCAGTTTCTGCGCACGGTGGATATGTGTAATGACAGCACGCTGTCGCAGGATGCGCAGGGGCACTGGAAAATTACCGGCGGCCCGACCGAAGGCGCGCTGAAAGTGCTGGCCGCCAAGGCGCATCTGCCGGAGGTGGCGCATCAGATCAGCAGTAAAATCCCGTTTGATTCACTCTATAAATACATGGCGATTGCCTGCGAGAGAAACGGCCAGTCACAAGTGATGCTGACCGGCGCGCCGGATGTGCTGCTCAAACTCTGCCAGTTCCAGCAAACACCGGAAGGCGCGCAACCGCTGGATCGCGCTTACTGGGAATCGGCGATCACGCAATATGCCAGTGAAGGGCTGCGCATGGTGGCGGCGGCCTGGAAGCCGGTCGATCAACCGGTCACCGCGCTCGATCACCCGGAGCTGAATCAGGGCATGGTGCTGATCGGCATTGCGGGCATGATGGATCCGCCACGGCCTGAGGCGATTGTCGCGATTGCTGAATGTCAGCAGGCCGGGATCCGCGTCAAGATGATCACCGGTGATCATCAGGAAACCGCCATGGCTATCGGCAAAATGCTGGGGATTGGCAACAGCGGCAACTCCATCACCGGCTATGAGCTGGAGCATATGGATGACACGCAGCTCAGAACGGCCGCCGTGCAGTTTGATATCTTTGCGCGCACCAGCCCTGAACATAAACTCCGGCTGGTGAAAGCCTTGCAGGAAACCGGTGAAATCGTCGGGATGACCGGCGACGGTGTAAACGACGCCCCCGCGCTGAAGCAGGCTAACGTCGGTATTGCGATGGGGATAAAAGGGACGGAGGTCACCAAAGAATCTGCCGATATGATCCTGGTTGACGACAACTTTGCCACTATCGCCAACGCGGTCAGGGAAGGGCGTCGGGTTTACGACAACCTGAAGAAAACCATTCTGTTCATCATGCCGACCAACCTTGCGCAAGGGTTGCTGATCATCATCGCGATCCTGATGGGCAATCTTTTGCCGCTCACGCCGGTACAAATCCTGTGGATGAACATGGCGACGTCCGCCACGCTCTCCTTCGGGCTGGCGTTTGAGAAAGCGGAAAGCCGCGTTATGCGCCGCCCGCCGCGTAACGTCAGCGCGCATGTGATGGATAAATACGCCATCTGGCGCGTGGCCTTCGTCGGTTTACTGATTTCCATCAGCGCCTTTATCCTTGAGGCGTGGCTGCAACCCCGTGGCTATGAACCGGAATTCATCCGCACCGTGTTGTTGCAAACGCTGGTGACCTCGCAATGGGTTTACATGATCAACTGCCGTGATTCGGATAATTTCTCCCTCAGCCGTGGTCTGCTGCAAAACAAAGGGATCTGGATTGTCACTGTCGTGCTGTTCGCCCTGCAGGCGATCATCATCTACGTCCCGCTGATGAACACATTGTTCGGCACACGTCCGCTGCCGTTCATCTACTGGATCATCGGATTGCTAATCGGCGTCGCGCTGTTTGTGATTGTCGAGATAGAAAAGGTCCTGACACGGGGATGGCGGAAGGCGTGAGTCTCAGCATGAGACGAATAATCGAACGGAGTTCGATGGAGAGTCCGCATCACAGAAAGCAAAAACCCGCCAGAGGCGGGTTTCTTTAAATATGGTGCCCGGACTCGGACAAAGGCGCGCAGCGTCTTTGAGCAGCGCTTGCGCTGACCCCGCAGGGGTGAGTCTCAGTATGAGACGAATAATCGAACGGAGTTCGATGGAGAGTCCGCATCCCAGAAAGCAAAAAACCCGCCACAGGCGGGTTTCTTTAAATATGGTGCCCGGACTCGGACAAAGGCGCGCAGCGTCTTTGAGCAGCGCTTGCGCTGACCCCGCAGGGGTGAGTCTCAGTATGAGACGAATAATCGAACGGAGTTCGATGGAGAGTCCGTATCTCAGAAAGCAAAAAACCCGCCATAGGCGGGTTTCTTTAAATATGGTGCCCGGACTCGGAATCGAACCAAGGACACAGGGATTTTCAATCCCTTGCTCTACCGACTGAGCTATCCGGGCAACGGGGCGCATTAAACCGTATTGGGCATGTGTCGTCAACGGGTTTTTGTGACAACCGCCGGGTTCGTCACCCGACTGATGTTTTTTACGACGATTTGCCGGTTTTCCCTTCATCTCTTTCAGGCACGCGTGAATGCCCTGCAAAAATACCAGAATTGACCGCGGCGGGATGTCGCATTCTGTAAGAATTTCGCCCAATGTTCAGGGTTGAACAGGGATAAGAAAGATGACATTATTGCGCCGATTTATTAAACAACTCTGATCCCGTTTTCACGCGACAGCTCAAGAGGGTTGCGGCATGGCTGGTTTATCACATCGCGCGGCAGTGGCTTTATGTTCGTGCAGAAAAAATCTGATGATGATCTCCGGGTGCTGTCAACACCACGATGTCAGTTTTCCTCCTTTTGCAGATCCTTTCATGCGGTAAGCCTACCCTTTGCTCGCTGTCAGGCATGATTAAAAACAGAGAATGACACCCGCCACTCCTCTGATTTTACTGTTGTCTGTCAGACGCGGCTGAGCATGAAACGCGAACTGTCTCCCCATTGCCCTCACGGCAACGTTCCGTCTCACTCAGGCCAGCGTCAATTGCCGGGCTGGACTCTGCGCATTTTCTCTTATGACGTAAGCACCAGCTCATTGCCGTGCCATGTGGCACACCCTCTTACTTAACCGTTTGAGAGTCTGAATGAAACTTTTAAAACTTGCAGCAAGCACCTCCGTTTCCCCTTACCTCCAGACCGCGCGTCTGGTGGCTGACCTGCGTCGCGCCGATTTTGCCGACGTCGCGGCGATCATTATTTCTGTCGGGGATCTGAACCACGGCAGGCTGGCGGAGATCGAAAGCCTGGGGTTTGGCATCCCCGCGTTTGTTGCCGTGCAGGGAACTGAGCAGGTTTCACCTGAGTTTTTACCGGCGCTAAAAGGCGTAATTACCCTGTCTGATGCGAATCAGGCGTTTTATGCCGCGCAGATTGAATCTGCCGCGCAGGCTTATGAAGAAGCGCTGTTCCCGCCGTTTTTCGATACGCTGAAAAAGTATGTCGAAATGGAGAACGCCACCTTTGCCTGTCCGGGGCATCAGGGCGGGGAATTTTTCCGTCGCCATCCGGCGGGGCGTCAGTTCTACGATTTTTATGGCCCGAACATTTTCCGCTCTGATATGTGTAATGCGGACGTCAAACTGGGCGATTTGCTGATCCATGAAGGATCAGCGAAAGATGCGCAAAAATATGCCGCCAAAGTGTTTAACGCGGACAAAACCTATTTTGTGCTCAACGGCACCTCGGCGGCCAACAAAGTGGTCACCAACGCCTTGCTGACCCGTGGCGATCTGGTGCTTTTCGATCGCAATAACCATAAATCCAACCATCATGGCGCGCTGTTACAGGCAGGCGCGACGCCGGTGTATCTGGAAACGGCGCGTAACCCGTTCGGCTTTATCGGCGGAATCGATGCCGCCTGTTTCGATGAAACCTATCTGCGTCAGCAAATCACGCGGGTGGCGCCAGAACGTGCCGGCGAAAAACGTCCGTTCCGTCTGGCCATCATTCAGCTCGGCACCTACGACGGCACGGTCTACAACGCGCGTCAGGTGGTCGATAAAATCGGCCATCTGTGCGATTACATCCTGTTTGACTCCGCATGGGTCGGTTACGAGCAGTTCATTCCGATGATGAAAGAGTGCTCGCCGCTGCTGCTGGAACTGAACGAAAACGATCCGGGCATCATCGTCACCCAGTCGGTGCATAAGCAGCAGGCCGGGTTCTCGCAGACGTCGCAAATCCACAAAAAAGACAATCACATCAAAGGCCAGAAACGCCATTGCAGCCATAAAAAGCTCAATAACGCCTTTATGATGCACGCTTCCACCAGCCCGTTTTATCCGCTGTTTGCCGCGCTGGACGTCAATGCGCGCATTCACGCCGGTGGCAGTGGTAAACACATGTGGATGGAGTGTGTGAAGCTCGGCATCGAAACCCGCAAGATGTTGCTTGAGCAGTGCACGATGATTTTGCCGTTCGTGCCGCCGGTAGTAGACGGCGTGGCATGGCAGAACCATGACACGCAGCAAATGGCCAATGATGTGCGTTTCTTTGACTTTGTGCCGGGCGAGCGCTGGCATGCTTTTGAAGGATATGCAGAGAAGCAGTATTTCGTCGATCCGTGCAAGCTGCTGCTCACCACGCCGGGTATCGATGCGACCACCGGTAAATACACCGGGTTCGGGATCCCGGCGACCATTCTGGCGAACTATCTGCGCGAAAACGGCATTGTGCCCGAGAAGTGCGATCTCAATTCCATTCTGTTCCTGCTGACCCCGGCGGAAACCCCGGCCAAAATGCAGCTGCTGGTTGAGGAGATCGCCCGCTTTGAGCAGTACATCGAAGAAGATGCGCCCCTGAGCGAAGTGTTGCCGACGGTTTACCGTAAAAACGAAGACCGCTACCGCAACTACACCATCCGCCAGCTGTGTCAGGAAATGCATAATCTGTACGTCAGTTTTGATGTGAAAGAGCTGCAAAAAGAGATGTTCCGCGAGAAGAGTTTCCCGCCAGTGGTGATGAATGCGCAGGACGCGCACAACGAGTTTATCCGCGACAATATCGAGCTGGTGCCGATTGGTGAAGCCGAAGGCCGCATCGCCGCAGAGGGTGCGTTACCTTATCCTCCGGGTGTGCTGTGTGTGGTGCCCGGCGAACTGTGGGGCGGCGCGGTGCAACGTTACTTTATGGCGCTGGAAGAGGGCATCAACCTGCTGCCAGGTTTCTCACCGGAATTACAGGGTGTGTATATTGAGAAAAAACCGGTCGGCTGGAAGCGTGTGATGGGGTATGTGATTGCGGAGTAATTAACCAGGTGCCCGGATAATAAAGTCTGTTTTTATTCGGGCATGACTTTTAAGACTTTTAGATCATTATCTAAATAGAATTCTTATTTATATATTCTGGTGCAATGTTGAATAAATTTGTGAACATCCTCACGTATCCTGCTTATTAACTCCTCTTTTTATAAGATTAAATGACATGAACTCATCACAAAACAGCCAATGTTACTCCTTTCGATAACGATTTATTTTCATTTGTCATGATAAGTTTTAAATATTAAGGCGTGCTTCATCCGCGATGAATTTTCGAGGAGTTGCTTTCGTGAGATTTTTAATATAGCTTAATTGAAATGTAAGTGATTGAACTTAAGGTTTGTTTTTGTCTTTTTGACAGAAGCTCATAAAGTCATTTCTGCCATTGCAGTATCTAAAGTGTTTATCAACAATCATTCCTTTGTATAGGTTTTCGGTTGGTCAGGCTTATTGTCTTTGCCTGTCCCAAAGGCGTAAAAAGAATTCTTGAGTGTCATTTTATTCGCCATTATTAATGCCATGGTTTTTATTTATGACTCTGTAAGAATTAAATCAAAAGTAAAGGTGTCCTTCTCGATAAATAAGTCAGGTTGATGAAAATAATAAAATATAAAATTTCTTCTGCGCTGCTGTCGGCTGCGCTATTACTTTCTGGCTGCCAGTGGGCTCCCGGAAGTCATTTAACGACGTCAGGAAAACATATTATTAACGACCCGGAATATGGCGCGGAAATTAATTCATTGGTGGATGTCTATCCCATTACGCCGCAGTTGATTGACCGTCAGCGCGCAATACCCGTTGTCGCGAAAGCGAATCCGCAACTCGATCACGCTGTACAACATTATCAGTACCTGATCGGTGTCGGTGATGTCCTGAATATCACGCTCTGGGAGCACCCTGAACTGACTCAGCCAGACGGGCAACTGCGTAACAGTGGTGGCAGCGGAAACGCAGTCCACGCTGACGGCACAATATTCTATCCCTACGTGGGCAACGTGGTAGTGAAAGGTAAAACGGCCGCTGAAGTGCGAACGTTGATGAGCCGGCGGCTGGCCACGTTCATTACCTCGCCGCAGGTGGATGTCAGCGTGGCGGAGTACCGTTCGCAAAAAGTCTTTGTGACCGGTGCCGTGGCGCAAAGTGGCAATGTTTCGATTACCAATGTGCCGTTGACCGTGATGGATGCCATCAATCAGGCGGGCGGGATCAGCGAAAATGCGGACTGGAACCATGTGGTATTAACCCGCAACGGAAAAGAGTTGCCACTTTCGCTGGCCGGGTTGCTGCAAGACGGTGACCTGACCCAAAACACTCTGCTGACCTCGGGCGATATTCTCTACATCCCGCGCAATGACGACTTAAAAGTGTTTGTGATGGGCGAAGTGAAAAAGCAGGCGACCCTGAAGATGGATCGCAGTGGCATGTCGCTGACGGAAGCGCTGGGCAATGCCGAAGGCCTGGATCAGATAAGCAGTGATGCCAGCGGGATATTTGTTATCCGTTCGCTGCGGGGTAAGAAGCCCGAAAACGCCAAAATAGCGAGTATTTATCAGCTGAACGCAAAAGATGCCACGGCGCTGATTTTAGGCACCGAATTCCGTTTGCAGCCCTATGACATCGTCTATGTCACCACCGCGCCGGTGACCCGCTGGAATCGCGTGATCAGTCAGCTGGTGCCCACTATCGCAGGTGTCCACAACATGACGGAATCGGCGCGCTGGACCCAAAATTGGGCAGACTGAGTTGTCAGCGCATCCTGGTGGTTTGCGTGGGCAATATTTGTCGTTCGCCGCTGGGGGAGCGCTTGTTGCGCCAGTATTTACCCGGCCACGACATCCGGTCTGCCGGGCTGATAGCGCTCAGAGGGCATGATATTGACCGGGATGCCGCCCTTGTTGCTGCGCGTTACGGGATCGATACCGGGGGGCACTGCGCCCGGCAGCTGGATGCGGCGTTATGCCGTCGTCAGGACTTAATTCTGGTTATGGAAAAACATCAGATCGCCATGCTGGCGCGCATTGTCCCGGAGGCTGAAGGGAAAACCATGCTTTTTAGCTACTGGGATTCACAACAAGATATTACCGATCCTTTCAACCGCAGCCTTGCGGTGCATGAACACATCGCTCAGCAACTCATCACTTCTGCGCAAGGTTGGGGCCGGGCCTTAGACATAAATGACAAATAGAAAAGAAACAGGATCCAGAATGCAGAAGTTGCAGGGTGTCGTAAAGCCGATCAGGGGGGAAGATTATCTGGTCGATGTCCGTTATCTGTGGGGCGTGTTGCTCGACAGTAAAGTGCTGATTGTCGTTTTGACCGCAGCGGGTATCGTGCTGGCATTGATGTGGGGCATCATCTCGCCCCCGGTTTTTCAGGCAGAGGCATTAATCCAGCTTGAAAAAGAAGGCACGGAGAATATTTTCAGTAAGTTGTATGGCCTTCAGCCTGATGACACTTCGTCGGCCAGTACGGAAATAGTGCTGATAAAATCACGTTCAGTCCTGGGTAAATCGGTGGAGGATATGGGGCTCGACATCGAGATCGAGCAAGAGAAATTCCTTAATCTTGCCAAAGCCGGTGCCCGGTTACTGGGGCAAAGAAACGTTCAGGTCACGGTTCCTGTTTTTAACGTACCCGAGGAAAGGTTGGATCAGCCTTTCTCCCTGACCATTCTGGATGAAGGCCGGTTCAGTCTGGCAGGTGACAATGTCGCGATGCATGGCCGGTTCGGGGAAGCCCTGAATGCAGAGGAGATGACGATTGTCGTCAGTCAGAGTGATGCCTTGCCGGGTACCCGTTTCACGCTGACCAAAATCAATCCGTTTAAGGCAATAAAGAACCTCGAGAAAAACCTGAATGTGGTCGAATCGTCGAAGGATACCGGCATGCTGCGGCTCTCGCTGCTGGGCGAAGATCCCAAAACTATCCGGCGCATATTAAGTTCGATCAGTGATAACTATGTGCATAAAAGTATTGATAAAAAATCTGAATCAGCGCGTAAAAGCCTGACGTTTGTTCAGCATCAACTGCCGCTCATCAAAGCTCAGCTGGAAAAAGCAGAATCCCGGCTGAATCTTTTTCGCAAAGAGAGGGGGTCGATCGATTTACCGATGGAAGCCCGCACGATTCTGGATTCCGGTGTGGAAATCGATTCTCAGCTCAGTGCGCTGAAAGTGGAGCAGTCGGACCTCTCAAAACGCTATACCCCGGCACACCCGGCCTTCCGGGCCCTGCTTGAGAAGAAGCAGGCACTGGAAAAAGCCAAAGCCGCGCTGGGCAATAAAATCAGCGCCATGCCGGAAACGCAGCAAAATGTGTTTCGCCTGACCCGCGATGTCCAGTCGGCGCAGGACATCTACATGTTGCTGCTCAATAAACAGCAGGAGCTGAATATTGATACGGTCAGCACGGTAGGGAATGTCCATATTGTTGATGCCGCAGAGGTTTTACCTCAGCCGATCTACCCTAAAAACCGCCAGCTGGTGCTGATGGGAGCGGTGCTCGGCCTGGTGCTTTCCATCGCGCTGGTCTTTATTCGTAATGTTTTCAGGCGCGGGATCAGCGGCTCGGATCAACTCCGGCAAATGGGGTTCAGCGTTTTCAGCAGCATCCCTTATTCGAAAAAGCAGCAGGGTGAACGCAGTGGCGTCAGTGAGCCTTTACTGGCCATTTCCGCGCCGGACGACAGCGCCATTGAAGCCATCCGCAGCCTGCGCACCAGCCTGTATTTCCAGCTTAAACAGGCTGAAAATAAAATTCTGATGTTGGCCGGTGCCACCAGCCATATTGGTAAAAGCTTTATCAGCAGTAATCTGGCCGTTGTGTTTGCGCAGTCTGATTTGCGGGTTTTGCTGGTGGATGCCGATATGCGACGCGGCTATCTGCACAACATCTTCAATGTGGGTTATGCGCCCGGATTGTCTGAGTTGTTATCGTCGGGTTTGGCCTTCGGGCAGGCCATTCATCACACCCGCGTGAGCAATCTGGATGTGATGACGCGGGGAACGGCGCCATCCAATCCTTCTGAATTGCTGCTGACGCCGCGTTTTCCGGCTTTTTGCCAGTGGGCAAGCGAGCATTACGATGTGGTGATTTTCGATACGCCACCGGTGATGGCAGTAGGCGATGCCATGATCATTGCTAATTACTCCGGCGTGAACCTGATGGTGGCGCGTTTTGAAGTCACCACGCCAGATGAACTGGATATTTCCCTGACACAATTCGCCCAGGAAGGGTATGAAGTCAATGGCGTGGTGCTTAACGCCACGCACCGTCGTGCCGCGCAGTTCTTCCGACACGGGCATTATGAGAATTACCAGTACGCCATGAATAAGAAAAGCTGAGCCGGGAAAGATATGTACACATCCAGACAGCAACTCAGCGGAATTTGCCTGATAAAAATTGCCTACGCGTTCTTCGCCGTACTGGTTTTTGCGCGGTTCACTTCGCTTGGCGATACCGGTGATTACCTGAATGGCGAATATCTGGAGCGGAATAATCTGGCCAGTACCGCTTACCTGATGTCACTTATCGGCGCTGCATTGGGGAATATCGGCAGTTATGTTTTTTCTCTGATTTTATCGGTGTGGGGAATGGTGTATCTGCTGGAGAAGGCGGAGTTTTCATCGGGAAATATCCGGCTGGTTTTTGTGCTGATGATGCTGCCTTCATTTGGCGTCTGGACGTCAATTCTGTCAAAAGAAGTGTTTGTGCTGTTTTCGTTCTGCCTGTGTACCGGCGGGCTGATTGATCTTCTCAGTCAGCGAAGGGTGTTTTTCTCGCTGTTTCAGTTGCTGGGTCTGGCGTTGCTGACCTTTATGAAACCGCATTATTCGGTGTGTATTTATCTTTCAGCGCTGGCTATCACAATTTTTCGTATGGGGTTCAGAAGGGAGATTCTTCTGGCGCTGTTAACCATAGCATTGCTGTGCACCGTGGCGGTGGCGATTCACTACATGGATCTGATCTATGAGTACACCCAGATCATTCCGTTACATTTTTCAGCCAACAGCAGCAGCACCCGCACCAATGATTTTTGGCTGAACGAGTATGACTTTTTTACCTATTTACCCGCGGGTTTGCCGGTGTCGTTTATCGGGCCGACGTTGTTTGAAGCTCTGGCCGCGCCGAAGATGCTGCCGTTCTTTCTCGAAGGTATTTTTTTGGCGGGTTTTGTGGTTTTCCAGTGCGCGAGAGCGGCATTTCATCGCGGTTATATCAATGTGCTGAGTCTGACGCTGGTTTTCACCTTTACCTTCGCCCTGCTGATAGCACATTACCCGTTCGGTTTATTTAATCCGGGATCGGCGGTGCGTTATCGCTCAGGTTTTATCTTTCCTATGTGCTTGTTTATTTTATATATAGCGGAAGAAAATCGCCGGTTATTGCACACTTCACCGGCGGGATAGACGCCGGTGAGTCAGTGCGTAACATATGACGAAAAGCATTCTGGCAAAAACAAACATGGCGATCGCGCCGGTGACAGAAAAGAGATAAATCAGCACATAGCCGGTCACGGCAGAAACCAGTGAGACGAACAGAGAGATGTTGCGGAACTCGCGGTCAAGGTGACGGGGAAGAAAATAGCCATAGGAATACGCGGTCAGCATGCCGTTGAATAAAATTCCCGCGCTGAGAAGTTTGAGATAACCCGTGACGTCCGGGTAACCGGAGCCGAGAAAAAGCGTGACGCAACGATCGCCGAACAAAAAGATCACCAGTACCGGCAGCGCTGAAAGCAACACATTGAGCTGCAGCAGGCGGCCAAAAGTGCCTTTGCCTTTCGCAATGATCGGGTAAGCGGCTTTAGAGAGCATAAGTTGCACCGAACCGGCAATGGCCACCAGACGCATCGCGATACTGAAACCGGCAAAAACGGCGGGGCTGACCAGCGATCCGATGATCAGTAGCGGAATATTGCTGTAGAGGTTTGGCGCAAAGTCACCGATAAAGCTGTCCCGGCCTGCACAGAGGCGTGACCACAATCCGGTGAATTCTACATTTTCTCTGAGGCCGTTTTGGGTATGACGACATCTGACGGCGTAAAGCCCGGTAAGCAAATAGGCCAGGGCATTGATGAAGACGGCCAGCAGCATGTCCGCCGGGGAGCGGACCCACAGTAAAAGCGCGACAATGTGTACCAGGCGGGAGAGAAGGGTCGCCACTGCCAGCGCGCTGAGCTGGGAAATACCCTGATGAAACCAGCTGGCTGTCAGGTAATGGCCGGAAACCACAATCAGATAATAGGTGGCAATGACCGGCAGTGAAATGCCCGGAATAACGCAGGCGGTATATACCGTAAAAATCAGGCAAGAAAATAAGCCAGCGACAAACCGTACAGCCTGATATTGCGCGTAGAGACGCGGCAACTGCCGGGGATCCTTGTTTTGCGCCACGTCACGCACACCGGTTATTTGGGTGCTGTAGTCAGTCAAAATGGTGGCGAAGAGAGAAGCGGATATAAAAATAAAATAGTAACCGTAGTGCTCCGGCCCCAGTACACGGGAAAGAAAGGGAATGGTGACTAATGTCACCACTAAATTAAGTACATTTATTGAGGTGAGGTTGAGCAGATTTTTTGCCACCTCGTTAAGCCGAAGAATTTTTTTCATCCTGAATGCCTTAAAGCTCCCGTTCCATTTTGACGGAGATTTTATCTGGTTGTTTCACCGGTGGACAGTTAAATGATTTTGAATAAGGACATTTATGCTATTAAAAATAAGTATTGGTGAGATATTGCAAGGCAGTGTGCTTAAAACTCTGGGACTGCGTTATGACAATAACGTGATTTATAATGAGCACATCAGGGCGCGACGTTTTATTACGCGTTGTAATGATCATGTTGTGATATCTGATAATCTCAGTGAAATAAATGCTGATTCAGATCTGGAAATTAATGCTGATGCACAGGATTTCTATCTGCGTTATGGGTTTATTGCACCGCCTTTTACGCTGTATAAAAACGTTTATTTGCTGGCGCCTTATATTGGCGTTGTGATATCCAATCCGCTGACATTTAAGACGCTTTATCCTGTCCGTCACTCTTTCGACAATGAAAATGCGCAGTATCAGGTTGAGACAGGGCCGCAACTTCTGGCGGATCTGCAATATTCGCTCGCGCAAAATGAATCTGATTATCAGGTCTTATTTAGCGGCGGGCTGGATTCCTCGCTGTTACTGGGGATTTCTAATCAGCTGAATAAAACCCGCTGTGCCATCCATTGTTTTATGGCGTCTATGCCGCAAGAAACAACCAAAGCGAAAAAAATGTGTGCAGACACGGCGACAGTATTTAAACACGTTTCGATCGGAAGCGATCTGAGTGCCGTCGCCGGTGATTTTATTCGTCTGACGCTTGAACCTGTTGCCGACAAAATTGCACTGGTGATCCCGGCGCTGGTCACGGCGGCAAAAGCCGAAACCGGCCTTGCCGTCCTCGACGGGCAGGGGGCTGATTCCCTGTTCTGCGGGCTTCCGCACGATAAATTGTACGATCTCTATCGCCGCCGGGGAGTCCGGGCGCTGTCGACATTCGGCACGTTTTTGCCCGTATGGAAAAATAAGAGCAGTCATCTGGGCAGAAAAATCTACCGGGCCACGAAAGTGCTGAAATGTCTGGCCGCCCCCACGCCTGCGGCGATGTTAATTCAGTCATTAGCAGAAGATACTGCGATAATATTACCGGCGGATAATGAAGTTATACAATATCTGGAGAGTGAACTCGCTGAACTCAGTAAAAACCTTGACGATTTCCATCTCGTGATTCGCTACCTTTTTATGTTCAGAATATTACCCGCCAGAGAAATGCAGAAATATTTACTGGCAGAGTCTCTGAATTATGTCTTTAAATTACCCTTCCTCGAGAAAACGATCGTGGATAAGTATTTTTATCTGGATGCGTCGTGCAGCATTAAACAAGGTATTTATAAATACCCGATAACCTGTCTGGCAAAGACATTCTGGCCTGGTTTTTTAAACAGCAGCAGAACCAGCCCCTTTCAGGTGGAATTTAACACCGAGAAACTGACAGTAAAACAATTCTCCCTGAATTGTATTTTGAAGAAAACACAGTAATCATTGAAAACAAGGAATGTTTATGAAGAAAATCCCGGCTAAACGTATCGCTATTACTGCTAATAGCAGTTGGTATCTTTACAACTTCAGAAAGAACACCATTAAGGCGATGCTTGAACAAGGTTACGACGTCATCGCATTAGCACCGGAAGACGGCTATTCCGGTGTGCTTTCCTCGCTGGGATGCAAATTTATCCCTTTATCCATCGATTCGGGAGGAATAAATCCATTCAAGGATTCGCTGACGATAATGTCAATTTTCTTCATATTTCTCAGGATGAAGTGTGATCTTGTTTTGAATTTCACCCCGAAAAATAATATCTATTTTTCTCTGGTGGCGTGGCTGTTTCGTAAACCGGTGATAAATAATGTCGCGGGTCTTGGCAATGTTTTCATCAACGGCGGGGCGGTCTGTGTTATCTGCCGTTTGCTGTATAAATTCAGTCAGCGTAGTGCGGCCAGAATATTCTTTCAGAATGAAGACGACCGTACCCTGTTTCTGACGGAAATTATTCCTGGCTATTCGCGAACTGAACGCCTTCCGGGATCGGGGGTTGATCTGGCGCGCTTTGAGATGATGCCCGCAGCTGATGACGGGGTGGTGCGTTTCATCCTGATTGCGCGGATGCTCTATTCAAAGGGCGTGGAACATTATGTCGATGCAGCCCGCAGACTGAAAAGAATTTACGGCGACCGGTGCGAATTCCGTTTGCTGGGTTTTCTCGATGGCAACAATCCGGCGGCGGTGAAAACCGAGAGGATGACGTCGTGGATTGCCGAGGGCATGATTCATTATTTGGGTATTTCCGACAACGTCGAAAATGAGCTGAGACAGATTGACTGCGTGGTTCTGCCCTCGTTTTATCGTGAGGGTGTTCCGAAATCTTTGCTGGAAGCGGGGGCGGCCGGAAAACCGATTATTACCACAGATAATATCGGATGCCGCGAAACGGTGGACGAAGGGGTTAACGGGTATCTGTGCACACCGCAAAGTACGGACAGTCTGGTCGCCTGCATGGAAAAAATGATTAATCTTACGCATGCCGAGCGGCTCGATATGGGGGCGAAGAGCAGGCAGAAAATGGTGCGTGAGTTTGACGAGCACATCATTATCAGCCGTTATCTGAACGCAATAAATGAAGCGCTTTCGCCAAAGACTGAAAAGTGTTCGTTAAGCTAAAAAAAAAGGAGACTCAAAGAATCTCCGTTTTCATGCTTCATGCGCTGAATTTTAATCAATACGACGATAACCGCGTTGCGTGTTGTTCACTTTGTAGAGATAACGGCGTGATTCCGCAGACGGGTGTTTGGTGGTCAGTGTGTCGTACACATCACCGGCTGACATATTGTTGATGATGTTAAAGGCCTGCGTTTTATCCCGGGAGAAGACGCGTAACACGCTGCCGGCTCCGCCGTTGTAGGCGGTGATCACCGCATAGCGCCGTGCCGTCGGGTCGTTAATGTTACTGAGATACACCTTCTGCAATATCGCCAGATAAGCAGTACCGGTATTGATATTATTTTGCGGATCAAACAGATAGCTGCGGCTAGGCTTGCCCCATTTTCCTTCGGACTTAAACACATCCACGCCCGCAGTGTGCTGCACAACCTGCATCAGCCCGAGCGCATCGGCATGGCTCACCGCATACGGGTTAAAGGCGGATTCGGTTTGCATGATCGCCAGAATCAGCGACTGATCAACGCCGTATTTGGCCGAAGCTTCGCGGATCATTGGCAGGTATTTATGCGCACGCTGATTCAGGTGGTTCGGCACCATCTGGATGGTGACGGAATAGATGACGTGCAGGCCGGACTGGCGGCGCATCAATTTGTTTTGAATCAGATAATCGGCAAAGCTGGCGGCACGGCCTTCCCAGCGGATCGGTTTACCGGTGTTGTCGAGCACCTGCCCGTAGAGCATCGGTTCACGGCTGATCTCAATGTCGTTGACATCGGAATAGAGGTCGACGTTGCCCGGATCTTCACCCACCAGCAAGGTGCTGATGATCGCCTGACGCAGGCTGGCAGCCGGATCGGTGCCGGAAATCGTTTCAAGGGTGATGGTACCCGCATCAAAGTTGATGTGGCTGCGGGTGTAATACTGATCGCTATACTTCACGTAGTCTTTCGGACCGGCGATCAGCACTTCATTCATGCCCCAGATGTTCTCGATATTGTGCGCAAACTGGCCCATCAAAATATCGAATCCATTGGTGTCTTTTACGTAAGCTTCGTTGAACTGGTCTTTCTTACTGCCGGAGCAGGAGATCAGCATTGGCGCGATAACCAGCAAAGCTAAAATTTTCTTCATCTTGAAACCATTTCTGGTGAAAGAAGCCGCCACCCGAAAGCGACGGCTTTATTGTTATTGATGATGCTCAGTGATCAGTTTGAAGGCGGCGTATAGCCTTCAATGTGCACATCCTGGCCCTCAAACAGGAAATTCACCATTTCCTGTTCCAGCAGTTTGCGGTCTTCCGGATTCATCATGCTGAGTTTTTTCTCATTGATCAGCATGGTCTGTTTGCTCATCCAGCGTGACCAGGCTTCTTTCGAAATCTCGTTATAAATGCGTTTACCAATCTCCCCAGGGTACAGCTGGAAATCCTGCCCTTCGGCATCCTGCTTCAGGAAAGTGCAAAAAATGGTTCTGCTCATACTGATTCCTTATTGATCGTTTTTGGGGACGGTTCTTTTGCCAGCTGAGTCAGCAAACGCTCAACCGGCGCGGCCAGCCCGACGAATTGTGGTTGCGCTAAGTTATACCAGAGACCCGCACCTTCATCCATGCAACCCGCAGATGTTCGCAGATTTAACCACATCGGGACGATATCCAGATGGAAATGGCTGAACGTGTGGCGAAAAGAGGTTTGCTGCTGCAACTGATTTTGCGTCACGCCGTATTTTTTCAGCCCCTGCGCCAGCTCTTCTTCCGTGGCATATTGCGGGAAGCAGAACAAGCCGCCCCACAGGCCAACGGGCGGACGTTGCTCCAGCCAGACTTTGTCTTCCTGCTGAATCATCAGCATAAACGCGGTTCTTTCCGGCAGGGTTTTCTTGGGTTTTTTGCCGGGATATTTTGCCCAGCTGTTGTGCGCGTAGGCTTCGCAGCCCGATTTCACCGGGCACAACTCGCACTTCGGTTTGCTGCGCGTGCAGACCATCGCCCCGAGATCCATCATCGCCTGATTAAACTGGGCAACGTTTTTAGCCGGTGTGACGTCTTCACTTATCGCCCACAAACGGTTCTCGGTTTTCTTCTCGCCCGGCCAGCCGTCCACGGCATAGCAACGGGCCAGCACGCGCTTCACATTACCGTCTAAAATGGGATAGTGCTGATTCAGCGCCAGCGACAACACCGCTCCTGCCGTTGAGCGGCCAATGCCGGGCAGGTCGAGGATCGCGTCGAAGGTCGTCGGGAACACGCCGCCGTGCTGGCTGGCGATGGTCTGCGCGGCCTTATGTAAGTTGCGCGCACGGGCGTAATACCCGAGGCCGGTCCACAGATGCAGCACTTCATCCAGCGGCGCGGCCGCGAGATCGGAAACCGTCGGGAAACGCTGCATAAAGCGTTCAAAATAAGGGATCACCGTCGCAACCTGGGTTTGTTGCAGCATCACTTCTGAAAGCCAGACTTTGTAAGGCGTTTTTTCGATTTGCCACGGCAGTGTTTTGCGGCCATAGCGCTGATACCAGTCGAGTACCAGGGGCGAGAAACGGTTGGCTTCCAGGAAACCAGGGGCTTTCATCATGGGTGAATTACAGTCCGGCAGGGTTAAAAGACGGGGCTGATCACATCACAGTTGCCGAGTGGCTGTAAACCGGAACTTTCCGGACTGTATTGACGTATTTCCTGTCCGCAAACCTTGCTTATCGGGAGTAAGTTTGGATAATGCGCCATTCTTCATAGTTAATGACCAAATTACCGCAGCGACCGAATACCCTGTCTTGCCTAACGGAGTGGAAACACCATGAAAAACGACGTCATTTCACCGGAGTTCGACGAGAACGGTCGCGCTATGCGCCGTATCCGTAGTTTTGTCCGCCGTCAGGGCCGTCTGACCAAAGGTCAGCAACACGCGCTGGACAACTTCTGGCCGGTGATGGGCGTGGAATATCAGGCAGAACCGCTGGACATCGATACCCTGTTTGGCCGCGCAGCGCCCGTTGTGCTCGAAATCGGTTTTGGCATGGGCACGTCGCTGGTGACGATGGCGCAGAACAACCCGCAGCAGAACTTTATCGGTATTGAAGTGCACTCGCCGGGCGTCGGTGCCTGCCTGGCTACCGCGCACGAAGAGGGCGTCAGCAACCTGCGCGTGATGTGTCACGATGCGGTGGAAGTGCTGGAAAAAATGATCCCGAATGGCTCGCTCGACATGGTGCAGCTATTCTTTCCTGACCCGTGGCACAAAGCGCGTCATAATAAGCGCCGGATTGTCCAGCCAGCATTCGTTGAACTGCTGCGCAGTAAACTGAAAGTGGGCGGCGTATTCCACATGGCAACCGACTGGGAGCCGTATGCCGAACACATGCTTGAGGTGATGACCAGCTTAGAAAACTGGAAAAACCTCTCGCAGGAAAACAACTATGTACCGCGCCCTGAATCGCGCCCGGTAACCAAGTTCGAAATGCGTGGCCAGCGTTTAGGCCACGGCGTATGGGATCTGATGTTTGAGAGGAAGCAATAATGGCTACAAATCGCAGTCGTCGTTTACGTAAGAAGTTACACATTGCCGAGTTCCAGGAACTGGGCTTCTCTGTAAAATGGCGTTTCCCGGAAGGTACCGCGGTAGAAACCATCGACGAATCACTGGATCAATTTATTGAAGGTGTGATCGAGCCAAACAAACTGGCCTTCGATGGCAGTGGTTATCTGCAGTGGGAAGGTCTGGTTTGCCGTCAGGACATCGGTCATTGCACTGATGAACATCGCGCGCAAATCAAAAAATGGTTAGAAGACCATAAAATGGAAGACGTGGAAGTTTCAGAGTTATTCGATATCTGGTGGGATTGATTCTGCCGGTAAGATGAATTTTGAATCTTTGAAAGGTGCCTTCCGGCACCTTTGTTACATCTGGAGGCAGGACGTTGGGCACCGAACTTGATAACAGTTTGCTGGACGATATTCTTCAGCAGGTCAGGCCGCTTATTGGCCGTGGCAAAGTCGCCGACTATATTCCTGCGCTGGCAGAAGTCAGCCCCGATCATTTAGGGATCGCCGTGTGTACCACGAAAGGAGAGATCTTTCGTGCCGGTGATGCCAATACCCGATTCTCTATTCAGTCGATCTCCAAAGTGCTCAGCCTCACGCTGGCGCTGACCCGTTATCAGGAAAGTGAAATCTGGCAGCGTGTCGGTAAAGAACCTTCCGGTCAGCCCTTCAATTCGCTGGTGCAGCTGGAACTGGAGCAGGGTAAACCGCGCAATCCGTTCATCAATCCGGGCGCGCTGGTCGTTTGCGATATGCTGCAAACCCGCCTGACTGCGCCCAAGCAAAGAATGCTGGAAGTGGTGCGCCAGCTGGCCGGATCGGCAGATCTCAACTACGATCGGCACGTTGCACGTTCAGAATTCGATCATTCTGATCGCAACGCGGCGATTGCGTACCTGATGAAGTCTTTCGGCAATTTCGAGAATGACGTCATCACGGTGTTGCATACCTATTTTCATTACTGCGCGTTGCGTATGAGCTGTGAAGAACTGGCGCGAACCTTTGTGTATCTGGCGAACAAGGGCCATCCGCTGGGCAGCGAACAGCCGCTGATTGATGCCCGTCAGGCGCGGCAGATTAACGCCATGATGGTGACCAGCGGCATGTATGACGGTGCCGGTGAATTTGCCTATCGCGTAGGCATGCCGGGAAAATCCGGTGTTGGCGGCGGCATTCTGGCCGTGGTGCCAGGAGAGATGTGCATTGCGGTGTGGTCACCGGAACTTGACGCGGCAGGGAACTCTTTGGCCGGTATTGCTGCCTTAGAATTACTGGCGCAACGTATTGGCCGTTCAATTTTCTGAATTTGCTGTTTTAGGGAGAGTACATGTTTGTAAAAAGTGGAGTGGTAAAAACCGGACTTGCTGCCTTGCTGGCGCTGAGTGCGTGGAGCGCGCAGGCGGATTATCAGTGCGCCGTCCAGCCAAAAGATGACGTGATCATCAAGCCGCAAACCGTGCAGGTTGTGGGTAACAGCGGCGATTTGCTGATCACACCTAACGGCAATGTGACACTCAACGGCAAAGAGATCACCCTGAGCGCAAAACAGCGTCAGGAAGCCATTGATTATCAGGCCTCGCTGCGTCGCGATCTGCCCTGGATCGATCAGGGCGCCACTGCGCATCTGGAAAAAGGCCGTGTGGCCGTTGACCGCGTGATCGTCGATAAACTGGGCAGCAGCAGCAACGTGCGCAACCGTCTGGTCACCCTCGACAAGCAACTGAAGCAGCAGATGAATCTGATTATCGAACACCGCACCGATGGTCTGACGTTCCATCACAAAGCAGTTGATCAGGTGAAGCAGAATGGTCAGAAGCTGATGGAACAAACCATGGGCGGCGTGATGCAGGACAGCATCAATGAAATGGGCCTGAAACAGGCGGCCAGCGGCGGTAATCCGTTGCAGGCAATGATGGGCAATCTGGGCGGTCTGCAACAGGCGGTTCAGGATGAGTGGAGCAAACAGGAAAAAGAGTTCAAAGCCTTTGGCGATGATGTCTGTAAACGTGTAACTGCGCTCGACACTCAGCACAAAACATTGCTGGCGGATTTGAAGTAAGCTCTGACAATCATCGCCTTTTCGGATCCCCGGAGAGGCGATTGAGAGTGCAATCATTGATACATCGGGAGCATATGATAAGAAAGGGAGCTAAGCTCCCTTTGCGAGTAAACAGCAATTACTCTGTATTACCAGGCATATTGCATTCTGAACATCCAGGTTGAAATATCAGGTGAGCCGGACTCCTCGTGGGTGGTATCGGTATAAGCGACAGCCCCGCCAAATTGTGGCGTTAACATAAATCCCAGCGAAGCCCCCAGAACAACGTTCTGCTGCTTATTATCTTGCAGACTGCCATCAATACGCGTCTCGCCTCCTTGACTGAAGGTGCTGTCCAGCGATATCCACAACGCCGGATTGAACGTAAAGCTGAAATGTCCTTCGGCAGCATAAAGCGGTCTTTGTGCCAGATGATGGCTACCGAGATAGTCATCATTGTCCTGATAGAATGTCACCATCGGGTTAACTTCAACCCAGAAAGGGCCGACAGGGTAACCGAAAGCTAATTCCGGTTTTATCACCCAACGGTTTCCCCCGATATTGAGCGCTTTCGTTTTATCGTAATCCCCGGTGGGCGCAGTGACCCATATCGCCGAGGTCAAAAACATCTCCGGTGTCCAGAGCCGGAAATCCTGAGAATTAAGCGCGGGTGCGCCAAACAGGTTATAGATCAGCGCGAGTTGTGAATCGCCCATCCCCTGATTCGTATGCGTATCATCCAGCACAGGCGAACCATCCAGTGATGCCCGCAGGTGCGCGACGGGCTGAATCAACTGAATACCTGCAGTGTGCCCGCCGAGATCAAAAGACCGCGCATACCGTATGATATAGAGATCGGCATCCACTGACGCATTATCGACAGGCAAGGAAGAGTCGAGAGATGTATTACTGTTTATGTTCTCGTAGTAGCCGAATAAAATATTAATATCATCAGGAACGTTCTGCCAGTCACGGGCGTTATCTGCGTAACTGCTGCAAGGTAAGACAATAGAGAAAATTAAAAAAATCCCTTTGGTATTTAACTGCCACTTATATCGCATTTTTATTCCCCTCTGTGCGATGAAATTAACCAGAAAAATCTATTTCACAGAGAGTTATGGCGTAACAATATTGAACATTCCCGGGAACACATCCAGCATATCCTGAAGTTCTTTGATTTTTTCCGGGTCACCGGAAATTTTCATTGCTGAACTGGCCATCACATTTTTCAGTGGCTCACCCTGCATGAATAACCGTGAAAAACTCATTTTATCTGCCATTAATACAGCGTCAGCAGGTGCCGTCGATTTATTCATGTTATAGATGATCACTGAGTTTCTCAGTTCTATGCCATATTCAGTACCATTTGGCAATTTCCAGTTTATATGGATATTTTTATTGAGTGCTTTATCCGTGTTCAGGCGGACACCCATATAATCTAAAATAAGTTCAGGATCCATTGCCTCCACCATATCTACGCTGGCCGTACTGATCGGAGGATTATTGGGAATGCCATGACGCAATTCATAGGCCCCCATCAGATACTCATTTCTCCATGTTGCATTTTCTGACTGATAACCTAACTGCTCGAAAGCATCTGCCTGCAGGTCACGTGCGGTTTGATTTTTCGGATCGGCAAAGACCACGTGTTTTAAAACTTCAGCAGCCCAGCGATATTCTCCGGCGGCAATCGACTTTTTGGCGTGGGTCAGTACCTGATTTTCTCCGCCCATGAATTCGACATATTTTTTCGCCGCTTCAACGGGAGGTAAAGGATCAAGGTCAGCCGGATTACTGTCATACCATCCCATATATCGCTGGTACACAGCCTTAGAATTGTGGCTGACGGAGCCATAGTAACCCCGGTTATACCATTCCTGTGACAAGCCGGGTGGCAGAGTCAGCGTCTCAGCAATTTCATTCATCGTCAGACCTTTATTCACCAGATTGAGCGTCCGGTCATGAATGAATTTAAACAGATCCCGCTGATCAGACAGGTATTTTATGATGTTCTGATTTCCCCAGGTCGGCCACTGGTGTTGAGCAATGACGATCTCAACGTCAGTCCTGTGTTCATTAATGGCAAAATTCAGAACCTTCCACCAGGCACTTGCATCCCGTACCTGCGCCCCGCGTAACGTGTAGAGATTATGCAAGGTATGGGTGGCATCTTCGGCGGTATCCAGCATCTTGAATTGCGGGAACCAGATGAGCATTTCCGTGGGTGCCTCGGTATCTTCGGCCATCTGGAATTGCATCTTAATCCCGCCAATGTCCCGCGTTTCCCCGGTTTTACTGACGGTGTCGGTGGGAGGGATCAGCGTAAATGTTCCAATTGACGTGGTTTTTCCTAAACCTGCATCAACCTGACCGTGAGCACTGCGCGGTAACATCGCCCCATATTGATACAGCGTTCTTCTGCTCATGGCATTTCCCGCCAGGACATTCTCACTGACGGCTTCTTTCATGAATCCTTCCGGGGCAATAATACTGACTTTACCCGCCGCGAGATCTTTTTCATCCACCACACCACGTACGCCGCCATAATGATCCGCGTGGCTGTGCGTATAAATGACCGCGATGACAGGTTTAAAAGGACGGTGCGCGTAGTAGAGTTTTAATCCGGCACGGGCAACCTCGGTGGTGACCAGAGGATCAATGATAATAATGCCTTTTTCAGCCTCAATAATGGTCATATCCGAAAGATCAAATCCTCTGATCTGATATACGGAGTCGGTAACTTTAAATAAACCGTTGAGTAAGTTTAATTTAGCGATACGCCACAGGCTGGGGTTAACCGTGTCGGGTGCATCACCTTTAATAAAACCATAGTTTTCCATATCCCACGATATTCCTCCCGCAGAATCTTTAATCACTGTTGGTGTCAGTGTTGCTATAAAACCTTTACTGGCGTTCTGAAAATCCGTCTGGTCAGAAAAAGGTAAGCCCTTATAGACTGCCTGATTTAAGGCTTTGGTATATGAGCTGGCATCCTTTGGTAATTCAACAGAAAAGACAGAGTAACTGCTCATTGTCAGCGCCAGTGCCAGCGCAGTTTTTGATATTTTCATTTGATTCCTTAACAAAAGTGATAATTGTATTTATTGCGGCACTTAAATTAATTGAAGCTGTTTTATTTGTTAAGGATCTAAAACCTCTAACAAGGTTAGCTGACTACTAATGCTGATTATAATAATAACAATTGAAATTAGTACCAAGCACATTTGTTATTTGCATTAGTAAGTTGGCGGTAATTTTTATCAAAGATGAATTTCATGAGGTTAATATTTAAATATTGAATTGTTTATTTTTACACTGTTTCACTGATTGCCCGTCAGGCGGCAGTTCTTTTAAATAAACGAGTAAAAATATCATGGAAAGGAAAATTTCAATATAAAAAGAGGGTGATGACAAAATGATTCGTAGTGTATGGAAGTATTAATGAAATGTGCCCTTATCAGCGGACAGAGGCTTATTTTTGTTTGTACCTGAACATAAAAAAAGGTGAAGTCAGATCAGTGACTTCACCTTTTTTAATGTTAATCATAAATATTCGGAATCAATTACCCGGCCAAAAACAGCTCAAGCAGCGAATTCAGGAACAGTTTGCCTTTGCGGGTGATCTGCCAGTGCGTGTCGGTTTCCACCAGATATTCTTTGGCGATCGCTTCGTCCAGCTGCGCGCGGATCACCGATTCATCAAGGCCGGTATAAAACCCAAATTCTTCACGCGGAGCGGCTTCCAGCAGGCGAAAGCGGTTCATGAAAAATTCAAACGGCAAATCGTCGGTTTCGACCTGATGCTGTTTGTCCATGTAGCGCCCCTGCATGTAACCGCGCGGGTGTTTCGTTTTCACGGTTCGCAGGATTTGCCCGTCAGGCTGCGTCAGTTTGCCATGCGCGCCACAACCGATGCCGAGGTAATCCCCGAAACGCCAGTAGTTGAGGTTGTGCTGGCACTGATAGCCCGGTTTGGCATACGCCGAGGTTTCATACTGCTGATAACCGGCAGCGGTGAGCAGCTTGTCGCCTTGCTCGAAAATGTCCCACAGCGCGTCGTCATCCGGCAGTTTTGGCGGACGTGAGGCGTACAGGGTGTTGGGCTCGATTGTCAGCTGATACCACGACAAATGCGGTGGGTTGAGCGCGATGGCCTGGCGTAAATCATCCAGCGCCTCTTCCAGGGTCTGATCCGGCAAGCCGTGCATCAGATCCAGATTGAAACTGCGCAGGTTCAGGCCGGTGGCGAGATGCGCCGCGCGCCGCGCTTCTTCCGGGCCATGAATGCGCCCCAGACGCTCCAGCTTGAGGGCATCGAAACTTTGCACACCAATCGAGATACGGTTCACCCCGGCGCGCTGATACGCGCTGAAACGGTCTGCTTCAACGGTACCAGGGTTGGCTTCCATGGTGATTTCGGCATCGGCATCGAGGGGTAAACGCGCCCGTACGCCGTCGAGCAAGTTTTGCATCGCTTCGCTGCTCAGCAGGCTTGGTGTTCCGCCGCCGATAAAAATTGTCCCTACGCTGCGATCGCCCACCAGAGGCAGATCCGCATCCAGATCGGCCAGCAGATGTGCGACATAATCGTCGTGCGGCACTTCGCCCTTTAACGCGTGCGAGTTGAAATCGCAGTAAGGGCACTTTTGCACGCACCACGGGATATGAATGTAGAGACTCAGCGGCGGTAACTTACGCATTCTTTTGGACAGCCTCTTTCATCGCGGCAAGCAGCAGTTTCAGCGCCTGACCACGGTGAGATACCGCGCTCTTTTCTTCGCGCGTCAGTTCCGCTGCGGTTTTACCCAGCTCAGGAACGTAGAAAATCGGATCATAACCAAAACCGCCCGCGCCTGCTTCGGCAAAAGTAATCTCACCAGCCCAACTGCCGTGGCACACCAGCGGCGTGGGGTCTTCTGCGTGGCGCATGTAAACCAGTACGCAGTGGAACTGCGCATTGCGCTGGCCCTGCGGCACGTCTTTGAGCGCCACTAACAGCTTGTCGAGGTTTTGCTGATCGCTGGCATCGATTCCTGCGTAGCGGGCGGAGTAAATCCCCGGCGCGCCTCCCAGAAAATCCACGGCCAGACCGGAGTCATCGGCAATCGCCGGTAAACCGGTTTCGGCTGCGGCGTGACGGGCTTTCAGGATGGCGTTCTCAATGAACGTCAGACCGGTTTCTTCTGCCGATTCAACACCGAGTTCAGTTTGTGCGACCACGTCCAGCCCGAAATCGGCCAGAAGATGTGCGAGCTCACGCACTTTACCGGCGTTGCCGGTAGCTAATACGACTTTCTGCATGGGAGAGTCCTGACGTAAACGTTATTCTGCGAGCAGTACCGCGACCTCAGTCGGGATATTTTGCGGATGGATAATGCGGACTTGTTTATGGCGGCCCAGCTCGCCCTTTTCAATACTGACCTGACTTTTGGCGACTTTAAACTGTTTGGCGAGAAATTTCACCAGGTGCGTATTCGCCTGACCGTCAACCGGCGGTGCGGTGATGGCGACTTTAAGTTCGTCGCCATGCAAACCGACCAGGCTGTCACGGCTGGCTTTGGGCTGGATAACCAGCCGCAAAACCAGGTCGTCTGACTGCCAGTAAACCGGGGAAAGGCCTGATGTCATTGAGCGAGCAGGGCATTCGAGGTGAAGAAATCCTGCGTCCAAAGCCCGCCGAGCAGATCCATACCGAGATAATTCAGCATATAGAGAATCAAAATCACAATCATCGCTGAGAAATCAATCCCACCCATGGCCGGCAAAACGCGGCGGATGGGTGCCATCAGAGGTTCAGTAAGCTGCATCAGCAGAAAATCCATTGGCCCGCGCCCCTGGCTTACCCAACTCATCAGTGAACGGATAATAATCAACCAGAAGACCAATAACCCGGCAGCCTTCACCAGGCTAATCAGACCCACGAGTAACATAATGGGTTCTAACGGGAAAACCCCGTACTTGATCAGGAAAAATAACGGCAATTTCAGCGTGGTAATGATGAAAGCCAGCAACAAGCTCGCGCTGTCAATCGGCCCAAGCGGTGGAAGAATCCGACGCAATGGCCGGATGACCGGTTGAGTAATCTTCACCACAAACTGAGAAAACGGATTATAAAAATCAGTACGAGCCCACTGCATCCAGATGCGTAGCAGTAAAACCATGACGTAGAGGTCAATCAATGTGTTGACCAGGAAAGTCAGCGTTAACATGCGTTACCTTTGATATGTAAATTAAAACAGTTTTTCCATTTCCTGCGCGCGGGTAATGGCGGCCTGCATGGCCACGGAGACAATCTCCGGTAATTTGCGATCGGTGAAAACTTTCAGTGCTTCAAAGGTGGTGCCGCCTTTGGAGGTCACATTCTCACGCAGTTGTGACAATGGCGTGTCCGGGCTGGCAGCCACTAACGCGGTCGCGCCGCTGGCGGCCTGTTCAACCAGCATCCGTGCGGCATCTGCGCTGAAACCTAAACGCTGCGCTTCAGCCTGCATTGCTTCCATAAACAGGAAGAAATAGGCCGGGGCGCTGCCTGCGGCGGCAATAATGTGGTTGATACCTTCTTCGGTATCGACCCAGCAGATTTTGCCGACCGCGGTCATCAGTTCACCGCTGTAATCGCGGTCTGCCTGTGAAACCTGTTCCGGTGCGTAAAGCCCGCTCATGCCTTTCCCGACAAGGGATGGCGTGTTCGGCATGATGCGCACAATGTTCAGATCCTCACCCAGCAACTCACAAAAACGAGCGACGCTGACGCCTGCGGCAATCGACAGTACCAGTTTGCCGCCAAAATCCACGTCTTTTTGCAGTGCTTTACACACGTCAGCCATCATTTGTGGTTTGACCGAGAGCACAATGACATCCGCTTCTTTGGCGCAGCCACTGTTATCGCTGCTGCTCTTCACGCCGTATTTTTCAGCCAGCGCATCGCGATGTGTGGTCGACGGGGCACAGACGCTGATAAGCGTCGCCGGATAACCACTTTCGACCAGACCCGAAATGATCGCACCAGCCATGTTACCTGCGCCGATGAAACAGAGTTTACGGTGTTGCATAAGTGCTCCTCGTTTTATGGGGACTTCATTGAGCCATTCAAGAGTAAAGCAGTAAACCGCCTCAGGCCGGTGATTGCTTTTCGCTGTAATCACGGGCCCCAAAAATGGCGGTACCGATACGAACCAGGGTGCTGCCTGCGGCAATCGCGGCGGGCATATCATCGGTCATGCCCATGGACAGCGTATCGGCCTGCGGGCAGACAGCCTGTAAGGTGTTCAGCGCGTCGCGCATCTGACCGAAGACTTCGGTTTGCCGTGCATAATCGGTTTCTGCGGCAGGGATCGCCATCAGACCGCGCAGCGTCAGGTTGGGCATCGCCATGATTTGCGTCGCCAGTTCGGTGATTTCACCCACGCGAATGCCGGATTTGCTGGCCTCATCGCTGATGTTCACCTGAATCAATACCTGTAACGGCGGCAAGCCCGCCGGGCGCTGATCGTTGAGGCGCTGGGCGATTTTCAGACGGTCAATGGTGTGGCACCAGTCGAAGTTTTCCGCCACTAAACGGCTTTTGTTCGATTGCAGAGGGCCAATAAAGTGCCAGGTCAGCGCAGGCTGATGCCCGGCGAAGTGGGCGATTTTATCCACCCCTTCCTGCACGTAGTTTTCACCAAACACGAACTGACCGGCAGCGATCGCTTCTTCGACAGCGCTCGCAGGTTTGGTTTTGCTCACTGCAAGCAAGGTAATTTCTTCTGAAGGCCTGCCGCAAAGCTGTGCAGCGGCTGCGATTTTCTCGCGGACATTCTGTAAATTCTGCGCAATAGCGTTTTGCTGACTAAGGCTCATAGGGACTCAGGAGGATTTCAACATGGATATTGATGGATTAGTGGTGCGTAGTGTAAAGCAAAATGCCTCCGATCTGCACCTTTGTACCGGCTATCCGCCGATGTTGCGCATTGATGGCGAATTATGTCGCTGCGACGACATGCCGGTGCTTAAGGCTTCGCAGATGCAGGCGCTCAGTGGCCAGTGGCTGGACGACGCGCAGCAGGAGACGCTGAAACAGGCCGGACAGGTCGATAAAGCCCTGACGCTGGGCGGTGGCGTACGGATGCGGCTCAACGTTTTCCGCCAATGGCACGGGCTGTCTGCCGCGCTGCGGCCAATCCCGGCCCGTTGCCCCGATCTGCACATGCTGCTGGCGCCCGAAATCTTGCAGCAAATCATCTTGCAGGAGGATGGCCTGATTCTGGTCACCGGTGCCACGGGAAGCGGTAAATCCACCACGCTGGCGGCGCTGATTGATCATCTGAACAGCCATGCAAAGCGCCATATCATTACGCTGGAAGATCCTATCGAGCTCATTCACACCAGCAGGCAATGTCTGATCCAGCAGCGCGAACTCGGGCTGCATACGCGTTCCTTCGGCGAAGCCGTGCGGGGTGCGCTGCGTGAGGATCCGGATGTGCTGTTACTCGGCGAACTGCGGGACAGCGACAGTATCCGGCTGGCGCTGACGGCGGCGGAAACCGGGCATCTGGTACTGGCGACCTTACATACGCGCAATGCGACGCAGGCTATTGACCGGATGGTTGACGTGTTCCCGGCTGAAGAAAAAGCGTTTGTGCGGGCGCAGCTGGCGGGCAGTTTGCGGGCAGTGGTTGCGCAGAAACTGGCGCTGACAAAGGCAGGCGAAGATAAAAAAGCGGGCAGGGTGGCGTTGTTTGAGGTGCTGACATCGACGCCAGCGGTGTGCAATTTGATCAGGGAAGGGAAAACGCATCAGCTGGCCGACATCCTGCAAACCGGCGCACAGACCGGAATGCAGACCTTTGCACAAAGCCGCCAGCAGCGGCAGAGTGTCGGATTACTGGCGCAAGATCAGGACTGACTCCATTGCTTTTCAAACCAGCTTTCCAGAATGATCACCGCAGAAGCGGCATCGACGCTGCCTTTGTCGAGTGCGCGAAAACCGCCACGGTCGAACAAATCGGCGCGTGCTTCCACGGTGCTCAGGCGTTCGTCGTGCAGCTCTACCTGCACGCCAAACCGCCCATGCAGACGGTTAGCAAATTTGCGCGCGCGGGCGGTCAGCGGCTGTTCGGTGCCGTCCATATTCAGCGGCAGGCCAACCACCACGACATCCGGCAGCCACTCTTTCAGCAGTTTTTCAATCTTCTGCCAGTCGGGTGTGCCGTCCTGCGCTTTAAACGAGGTCAGCGGACGTGCGGTGCCCGTGACTTCCTGACCAATGGCCAGGCCGATACTTTTGGTACCAAAGTCGAAGGCAAAAACCGTGCGGTTAGCCATTATGCGTGCCCTGCGTGGGTGGCGAGCTGGCTCACATCAATGCCGATCATTTTTGCGGCTTCACGCCAGCGGTCGGCAATCGGTGTGCGAAACAGAATATCGCTGCTGGCTTCGATGGTCAGCCAGGCATTATCCAGCAGTTCTTTTTCCAGCTGTCCCTGTTCCCATGCGGCGTAACCGAGCGCCACCAGCACATCTTTTGGCTGGTCCGGCGTACCCAGTGTTTCCAGCACGTCTTTGGAGGTGGTGATCATGGTGCTGTCAGAGATGCGAATGCTGGAGCCAAAACCTTCGCGCGGCGTATGCAGGATAAAACCGCGATCGTCGGCCAGCGGGCCGCCGGAAAACACCGGACGATCGAGGCGGATAGTCGGGTCGCGGGGTTCCGGGCTGATATCCAGCTTATCGAGGACATTTTCAATGGTGAAATCATCGACCAGCTTGTTGATCACCAGACCCATTGCGCCATCTTCATTATGTTCGCAGATATAGACAACAGAACGTTTGAACTGGGGTTCATCCAGCCCGGGCATCGCAATAAGAAAGTGATGTTGTAGATTCATGGTATGCAGGATGGTTAACCTCAGGAAAATGATGGCGCAGCCAGCCGCGCCATCGTGTAGCAAAGAACGTTAGCGCGCAGCCAGACGCTTTTCAATGGCATCCATCAGCATGCCGGTCACCGAGATCGGGAAGGCGGCTTCGATTTCACGCGCACAGGTTGGGCTGGTGACGTTAATCTCGGTCAGACGATCGCCGATGATATCCAGACCGACAAAGATCAGGCCTTTCTGCTTAAGGATTGGCGCGACGGTGCGGGCAATCGCCCAGTCACTTTCGCTCAGCGGACGCGCTTCACCACGGCCACCGGCGGCCAGATTGCCACGGGTTTCGCCCTGCGCAGGAATACGTGCCAGACAGTAAGGCACCGGTTCGCCATCGACCACCAGCACGCGTTTGTCACCGTCTTTGATCGCTGGCAGGTAGTTTTGCGCCATACAGAAACGGCTGCCGTGTTCGGTCAGGGTTTCGATCACCACAGAGACGTTCGCGTCTTCCGGTTTCAGACGGAAAATAGACGCACCGCCCATGCCGTCGAGCGGCTTGAGGATCACGTCAGTGTGTTCTTTGTGGAAGGCTTTCAGCTGTGCCGCGTTGCGGGTCACCAGCGTATCCGGCGTCAGTTCCGGGAACCATGCGGTGAACAGCTTTTCGTTACAGTCGCGCAGGCTCTGCGGTTTGTTGACGATGAGCGTGCCTTTTTCTTCCGCGCGTTCGAGGATATAAGTCGCATAAATGAATTCGGTATCGAATGGCGGATCCTTACGCATCAGGATCACGTCCAGTTCTTGCAGGGCGATATCCTGCTCAGTACCAAACTCATACCAGCCGTCGTAATCCTGCTTCACGCTAAGCTTTTTAGTGGTCGCACGGCCTTCGCCGCCGCGCAGATACAGGGAATTCATTTCCATGTAGTGCAGTTCGTAACCACGACTCTGCGCGTCCAGCAACATAGCGAAACTGGTGTCTTTTTTGATGTTGATGGATGAAATCGGGTCCATCACGATGCCAAGCTTAATCATTTGGTCTCCTCTTAACCCAGATCGCCGAAACGAACCTGTAAGGCCGTTATCGCGGTGAGTGCTGTGGTTTCTGTACGCAGAACGCGGGGTCCCAGCAGGATATCAGTAAATCCGTAGCCGGAGGTCATTGCAATTTCGTCGGCGGATAAACCGCCTTCCGGGCCAATCAGCAGGCGAACATGTTTCACCGGCAGCGGCAGGGTATTAATGCTGTGACTGGCGCGCGGATGCAGGTTCAGCTTCAGGCTGTCATCCTGCTCTGCACACCAGGCTTCGAGCTGCATCGCCGGGCGAATTTCCGGGATGCGGTTGCGGCCACATTGCTCGCAGGCGGCAATGGCGATTTTCTGCCACTGCTGCAATTTTTTCTCCAGACGCTCGCCGTCCAGTTTGACGCCGCAACGCTCAGAGAACAGCGGCGTAATGGTGTTCGCCCCCAGCTCAATGGATTTCTGAATGGTGAACTCCATCTTGTCGCCGCGCGAAATCACCTGTCCGAGATGCAGATTCAGCGGTGATTCGTTGTCCGACAACACACCTTCACTCAGGCTGACGCGCACACTCTTCTTATCCACCTGCGTAATGCTGGCCTCGAAGACCTGATTGCTGCCGTCAAATAATTGAATCGCCTGACCGGGCTGCATACGCAGAACGCGTCCGACGTGGTTAGCGGCGTCTTCGCACAGCGCAATGTCGCTGTGGGCGGTCAATGTTTCCGGGTGATAAATGCGGGGGATGCGCATGTGTGGCAGCTGTCCTTAACGTGTTTGAGCGGGCTATTTTGTCGTGATTAGCCCGCATTGTCGCGAGCTAATGTGCCCTGATGATGTGTTTAATACTAAGTTAGCCTTTTCGCTCAGCGCAAGCCTGCTGAACGTACGGGTTATGATTTCCCTGCACATTGGCGATACGGTTATCGCGCTCACATTCCCAGGCCGTCACCGGATACTGACGGTTCCACGCGGTGAACAGCTGGGTTTGCTGGCGGGAAAGATTCAGTTTGTACTGATCACGCATATAGAAATAGGTGCGGGCGATGGCGCCACGGGCGCGGGCTGGCGGCTCAGCGGCCTTGGCTTTGAAATCGACTTTCATCTCGCAGCGCCCGTACTGGCCTTCGCCGCCGTTCCACTGGCTGTACATGAAGTTATTGCGGTCGCCGTTCACTTCGCCGATTGCCGGTTCCAGGTTGTGCAGGTCAGTTTCTATCTGACGGTAACCGGCGTTTTTCGCACAATTTTTACGACCGCCATCCTGCCAGCATTGCATCTGGTGGCCAAACTGCCATGCGGGCATCACGTGCTCCCACTCGATCCGGCTGGCGCGTTGTTCGCTTTTGCGCACCGCGTACCCGCAGGATTTGAGATCAGGCGTGCCTTTTTTGCCCTGCCAGCTGATGTCACAGCCGCAATAAAAAGAGGGGGCACCCTGATTGATTTTGACCGCAGCGGCTTTGGCCTGGCTGAAATTATTGATGGCATTGCCGGACTGGCTGAAGGCGCTGACCGGTGCGAGTACTGCGATAAACAGAAAGGCTGAAAGTGTTTTGCGAAACATGTTTCTGAATGACCTGATGTGAAAAGGTCGGAAGGGTAACGGATGCGGCGCGGCGTGACAATCGGACATTGATGCTATTGAGTGATTGAAATTTCAGCCATTAGTGGTGCCTTTAGCATTGAAATGTAACAGCTCGCCGCAATGACGGCAGCGATATTCCGACTCTTTACGCATCACTTTATTGTGGCGGCGCACGGTCAGATGGTGATCGCGACAGGCGCATAAATACGGATAGGTTTTGCTCTGTACGGATGCCACTTCGAATTTGTGCGTGCGGCTGGCGCTGACGCCAAGCACATGCTCCATCATCCAGCGCCACTCCTTGCCATGCGGGGCCGGCGCGCGGCCAAACCGGCGATAAACCAGAAGGTGCGCCAGTTCGTGCGGCACCACTTCATCAATAAAAGGCTGCTGATTTTCCTGTAATAACACCGGATTCAGCCGGATTTGCCAGTGTTGCAGGTACGCGCTGCCCGCGCTGGTGCCGCGTTGCTGGTAGGTGATTTCCGGTTCCGTATAGTCGGTGCCAAAAAACTGATTTGCCATCAGGAGTTTTTCCCGCAGGCAGCGCATAACCGCTTGTTGCAGGGCGATGGGGAGACGTGAGGTTTTCATCTGGCGAAGGATAAATCTGCAGGGGGAGAGATGCAATATGGAATTCCTCCCCTTTGCAGGGGAGGAATTTGACGCTTACTTACCGATGTCGCGCAGTGCTTCGCCTTTCATCAGATTGCGTTCGATGTGTTCCAGAGACACGTTCTTCGTCTCAGGGATCAACGCAATGGTGATGAAGATGAAGACCACGTTCAGCGCGGCGTACACCCAGAAGGTGTTGGCGTTGCCCAGGCTTTCCAGCATGGTCAGGAAGGTGGCACCGACGATCATATTGGCAATCCAGTTGGTCGCGGTAGAGACAGTGATACCAAAATCACGGCCTTTCAGCGGCTGAATTTCAGAACACAGTACCCAGATCAACGGACCGGCACTCATGGCGAAGCCCACGATGAACATCAGCAGCATCGCGATGGAGAAATATTTCGCAAAGTCTGATTCCACGCCGATATGCAGCATTGTCCCCAGAATACCCATGCCCACAGCCATTACCAGGAAGCCCAGTTTCAGCGTCGGTTTACGACCCCAGCGGTCCACCAGACCAATGGCAATGAAGGTCGCCAGAACGTTGACCAGACCGACAATCACCGTGCCCCACATCTGCTGCGAAGTACTGGCGAAACCGGCAATGCCGAAGATTTTCGGAGCGTAATACATGATGACGTTCATACCGGTGAACTGCTGCATCACCTGCAACAAAATCCCGAGGTAGACCGCACGACGGAAGTTTTTGTTATTGATGAACAAACCCCAGCCGCTCTGTTTAACTTTCAGGCTTTCACGGATTTCATCCAGTTCGCTTTTTGCCTGCGCCGTGGAGTCACGCAGTTTTTCCAGTACGCGGCGGGCTTTGTCGTCATTGCCACGTGCGGCGAGCCAGCGCGGGCTGTCCGGCAGGAAGAACACGCCGACCAGCAACAGCAGGGCAGGGATGGTGATCACGCCCAGCATCCAGCGCCATGCGCCGGTGTAGCTGAAAGCGGTATCGGACAGGTACGCCGCCAGAATACCGATGGTAATCATCAGCTGGTACATGGAAATCATGCTGCCACGGATTTTCTCGGGAGCGATTTCTGACAGGTAAATAGGCGCGGTGTAAGACGCGACACCCACCGCCAGACCCAGCAGCACGCGGGCGACGATCAGCACTTCAGTGTTTGGCGCAAAGGCGGAACACAGTGAGCCGACAACGAACAGCACTGCGCCGATCATCAGGCTGTATTTACGCCCCAGACGGAAGTTGAGCCAGCCACTGCCGACCGCACCGACCGCAGCACCAAACATCATTGAGCTGACCACCCACTCCTGCTGATGGTTAGTGATCTGAAAATCATGGCTGATAAAGGGCAGTGCGCCAGCGATGACACCAATATCCAGACCGAACAAAAGCCCGGCCAGTGCAGCGAGAAAACAGACAAAGAAAGTCACGCTTTTGTTTGAGCGTTTTCCTTTGGTCGACGTTGAGTTGTTCATCCGGTCTCCAAAATAGTGCAATCGTTTAGTGTTTGTAATATTGCTTAGGCTGTTATGTTATTAACCCTGCTCCCAGCTTAACGTGAACCCGGTCACAGTGTTGTAATCGTTTACACTAATAGCGATGTTCAGGATTGTTGTTTTGGAAGGGATTCAAAGAGATGCAAAGCAGGAAGGGGTTAAGCAGACCAATTAATAGTGCATAAATTGATATATATCAATCAAAATTCTGTTTCAAACTTTTACCTATTGAAATAATGCATTGGTTAATAACGAATTATTATCTGTAACCGTTTTCATTGAGCAAGGCGCGGATGATTTTTTCAGACTTTTTACCGGAAAAAGAGCAATAAAAAACCCTGCCACAAGGGCAGGGTCAGGCAGGCAGAATTGTCTGAAAAGGGAATTACAGACCTGCAGCGTCACGCAACTGAGCGGCACGGTCGGTTTTTTCCCAAGGGAAATGTTCGCGACCAAAGTGACCGTACGCAGCGGTTTCTTTATAGATTGGGTGCAGCAGATCCATCATCTGAATCAAACCGTATGGACGCAGATCGAAGAACTCGCGCACCAGTAAGGTCAGTTGCTCGTTGGAAATTTTACCGGTACCGAAGGTTTCCACCATGATGGAAGTCGGTTCCGCCACGCCGATGGCGTAAGACACCTGGATTTCACAACGATCGGCCAGACCCGCAGCCACGATGTTTTTCGCAACGTAACGCGCAGCGTAAGCCGCTGAACGGTCAACTTTAGACGGATCTTTACCTGAGAACGCACCGCCACCGTGACGGGCCATACCGCCGTAGGTATCAACGATGATTTTACGACCGGTCAGACCGCAGTCACCCATAGGGCCGCCGATAACGAAACGGCCAGTCGGGTTGATGTGGTATTTGGTGCCCGCGTTCAGCCATTCTGCCGGAAGAACAGGTTTGATGATTTCTTCCATCACCGCTTCCTGCAACTCTTTCAGCGCGATGTCTTCAGAGTGCTGAGTGGACAGCACAACCGCATCGATACCGACAATTTTTCCTTCGTCATACTGGAAAGTGACCTGGCTTTTCGCATCAGGGCGCAGCCATGGCAAGGTGCCGGATTTACGGACTTCAGCCTGACGCTGCACCAGACGGTGTGCGTAAGTGATCGGTGCTGGCATCAGCACGTCGGTTTCGTTGGTGGCATAACCAAACATCAGACCCTGGTCGCCCGCGCCTTGTTCCAGCGGATCCTGACGGTCAACGCCCTGGTTGATGTCCGGCGATTGCTTACCGATAGCGCTCAGTACGGCACAGGAATTGGCATCGAAGCCCATCTGAGAATTGACGTAGCCAATTTCACGGATGGTCTGACGGGTGATTTCCTCTACGTCGACCCAGGCGGAAGTGGTGATTTCACCCCCCACCAGGACCATGCCGGTCTTGACATAAGTTTCACATGCAACACGTGCTTTCGGGTCTTGTTCTAAAATCGCGTCCAGTACGGCATCGGAAATCTGGTCAGCAATTTTATCTGGATGTCCTTCGGAAACTGATTCGGACGTGAAGAGGTGTTTAGCCATTATGTTCTTTACCTTCATACGACGGGTTAGATATCACTGCATAGCACTGGGGAGACTGGCAGATGAGGAGCTATGCTCGCCATTGTCGCAATGCGTCCTGCATGTCCCCATAAGGCAAAGCCTTGAAGCAGTTTGACGGTCAATCCTTGATCCCCTGTAATGCGAATGGTCGGGGGGTGTTACGGACGGATTAACATCTGGACGGCTATTTTAGGATAGCAGGTGTTCTGAAAGCCAGTCATTTTTGTGATGAAGATGGCGTTTTTGTGCGCCATGGCAGTGATATTCACGTGCTGAAACCATCCCGGCCGCATTTTCATTTTGCATTTACAGCAGGTTGCCGGTATAAACGGCGCGCGCCCGGCACTTTCTCGACGCCAGCGTATCCCAGTAATTACTGTTTTCTCAGCTCGAATGCCCGCGGGTGATGCGTGGCACGTGTGGAGGTGGTTAGGTTAATGACCCACTTTTTACCGATTGTTACATTTCTACAGCATCCCCGGCAGACACTGTTCATTGCTGCTGCACGCCTTTCTGAAAAATTTCTGTCATCAATCCGATGTTATAAACACTCTGTCCGCCGGACAGCCGCGTTTATGCAGCCTGACTATAGACAGCTCAGTTTGCGACATCCGGACGCTACTCAGCCAAATCGGGCCGGTTAACAGCCGCTTCCCCCATAAAAACTGACGTAGCCTGCAACCTTAGGGGCATTATTCCTATTGGTTTCTTCTGACCCGTTCCACGGAGTCTAATGATGAATTCTATAATCACATGAGTGAAAAACAGTTTGCGAACCCTGGCGCGCAGGTTTTTATCCTGTCTGAAAGCCAGCCTTGCGGGTTGTTCTCACCTGTTGTTACTGCGATAGTGGCTGGCCATGTTGTCAGTGTAGAAAGAGGATTTACCTATGTCTGATGACATCCAGTCCCACCGTCCGTCACATGCGGGCGATACCGTTTCTTTGCGCTCCATGCAGGAGGTTGCCGTGAACGATCGTGATGCCAGCAAGATGCTGCGCACTTACAACGTTGCCTATTGGGGTAACAATTATTATGACGTCAACGAACTGGGCCACATCAGTGTTTGCCCGGATCCGGACGTCCCTTCCGCACGCGTGGATCTGGCGCAACTGGTGAAAGACATGCGCGAGCAGGACGGCCAACGTCTGCCAGCGCTGTTCTGTTTCCCACAAATTTTGCAGCACCGTCTGCGTTCGATTAACGCAGCGTTTAAACGCGCCCGTGAATCGTTCGGCTATGAGGGTGACTATTTCCTGGTGTACCCGATCAAGGTTAACCAGCATCGCCGCGTGATCGAATCTCTGGTGGAATCCGGCGAACCGCTGGGTCTGGAAGCCGGTTCGAAAGCTGAACTGATGGCGGTTCTGGCCCATGCGGGCATGACCCGTTCGGTGATTGTTTGTAACGGCTATAAAGACCGTGAATACATTCGTCTGGCGCTGATCGGCGAGAAGCTCGGCCACAAGGTGTATCTGGTTATCGAGAAGATGACTGAGATTAAGCTGGTGCTGGAAGAAGCTGAACGTCTGAACGTCATCCCGCGTCTGGGCGTGCGTGCGCGTCTGTCTTCGCAAGGTTCGGGCAAATGGCAGTCCAGCGGCGGTGAGAAATCCAAATTCGGTCTGGCGGCATCTCAGGTTCTGCAACTGGTTGAAATGTTGCGTGACGCAGGGCGTCTGGAAAGCCTGCAACTGCTGCACTTCCACCTGGGTTCTCAGCTGGCGAATATCCGTGATATTTCCACCGGCGTGCGTGAATCTGCGCGTTTCTATGTGGAACTGCACAAACTGGGCGTCAACATTCAGTGCTTCGACGTTGGCGGCGGTTTGGGTGTGGATTACGAAGGGACCCGCTCGCAGTCTGACTGCTCGGTGAACTACGGCCTGAACGAATATGCCAACAACGTGATCTGGGGGATCGGCGATGCCTGTAATGAACACGGCCTGCCGCATCCGACGGTCATCACCGAGTCTGGCCGTGCCGTCACCGCGCACCACACCGTGCTGGTGTCGAACATCATCGGCGTTGAACGCAACGAGTTTAAAGATCCGGTTCAGCCTGAAGCTGATGCGCCACGTGCGCTCAGCAGCATGTGGGATACCTGGAATGAAATGCACGATCCGGAAAACCGCCGCTCGCTGCGTGAATGGCTGCATGACAGCCAGATGGATCTGCACGATGTTCATTCGCAATATGCGCACGGGATTTTGGATCTGACGCAGCGCGCCTGGGCGGAAGACATCTACCTGAATATCTGCAACAAAATTCAGGATCAGCTGGATCCGAGCAACCGTGCACACCGTCCGATCATCGACGAATTGCAGGAACGTATGGCGGACAAACTGTACGTCAACTTCTCGCTGTTCCAGTCAATGCCGGATGCGTGGGGTATCGATCAGCTGTTCCCGGTTCTGCCGCTGGAAGGTCTGGATAAACCGCCGGTGGGTCGCGCTGTGCTGCTCGACATCACCTGTGACTCCGACGGGACTATCGATCACTACATCGATGGCGACGGCGTGGCGACCACCATGCCGATGCCTCCGTATGACCCGGAAAATCCGCCAGTGCTGGGCTTCTTTATGGTCGGTGCTTATCAGGAAATTCTCGGCAACATGCACAACCTGTTCGGTGATACCGCCGCGGTGGACGTGTTCGTCTTCCCTGACGGCAGCATTGAGGTGCAGCAGTCCGATGAGGGCGATACCGTTGCTGACATGCTGGAATACGTTCAGCTGGATCCGAACGTTCTGCTGGCCCGTTTCCGCGATCAGGTGAAAGAAACCGATCTGGATGCCGATTTGCAGGCGCAGTTTGTTGAAGAGTTTGAGGCCGGTTTATACGGTTACACGTATCTGGAAGAAGACGAGTAAGCGTGCGCATTCATCAGGTTTGAAAGTAAGCCGGCTTGAAGCTAAGCCGGATTAAGGTAAAATTCGCGCCAACGGGCGTCTTTTGCTGCGCAGCATGAATTCCATAAATCCCTTTCTCGTCGGGCTAACGACGCGATGGGGATTTTTTTTCATCTATACTTCATCACGTTGTGTCGCAGCAGGCGTCACAACGATGTTAAAAGAGGACATTGTTTATGAGTAAATTAGTGAGCACCTTAGGCAATCAGCCTGATAACTCTCTGGTTTCCAACGCATTTGGTTTTCTGCGTTTTCCGCTGAACTTCCAGCCGTACACCGCGGAAGCTGACTGGGTCATCACCGGTATTCCTTTCGACATGGCCACATCTGGTCGCTCAGGCGCACGCCTTGGCCCTGCGGCTATCCGTCAGGTTTCTGTGAATCTGGCCTGGGAAGGTCAGCGCTGGCCGTGGGATTTCGATCTGCGCGATCGTCTGAATGTCATCGACTGTGGTGATCTGGTGTTTAACTTCGGTGATGCACAGGATCTGACAGACAAACTGCAACAGCATGCAGAAAAAGTGCTGGCATCCGGCAAGCGTATGCTCTCTTTCGGCGGCGACCACTTCGTGACCCTGCCACTGCTGCGCGCACACGCCAAACACTTTGGCAAAATGGCGCTGGTGCATTTCGATGCGCACACCGACACCTATTCTAACGGCAGCAAATTCGACCACGGCACGATGTTCTTCCATGCGCCGAACGAAGGCCTGATCGATGCTGACCACTCTGTGCAGATCGGCATCCGTACTGAATTCGATAAAAATCTGGGCTTCACCGTTCTGGATGCTGCACAAGTTAACGACCGCACCGTGGATGATATTCTGGCGCAGGTGAAGCAGATCGTCGGCGATCTGCCGGTTTACCTGAGCTTCGACATTGACTGTCTGGATCCGGCGCACGCACCGGGCACGGGCACACCGGTTATCGGCGGCCTGACTTCTGATCGCGCGCTGAAACTGGTTCGTGGCCTGAAAGATCTGGATCTGGATATCGTGGGTATGGATATCGTGGAAGTGGCTCCGGCTTACGACCAGTCAGAAATCACCGCTCTGGCCGCTGCGACACTGGCGCTGGAAATGCTGCACGTGCAGGCTTCTAAAAAAGGCTGATTGTCAGACGCTGTCATCTCGTTTATAGGCACCTTTCTGGTGCCTTTTTTATTTTTATCATGAATGTTTAAATTGAAATCAATTCATGAGTTTTATAAAAAAGTCATCTTCCCGGTTATTTTATTGCCTTTGTTCATCTCCCGTTCCGCGAGTCCGGACAGGTTACACCACGGCTGAACATTCTTTGGCTCATAAAAAACGCAGAGCTTACTCCGCTCTGCGCGGCAATTCATTTTGCCACAGGCGTTATTTATCCTGAGCCATGCGCTCTTTCATGTGATCGGCACGTTCCTGTGAAGGCGGATGCGAGCTGAATAAACTCTTCTCACTGCCAGCGCTCATTTTCGCCAGCTTCTCAAATGCTGTTACCAGCCCTTTTGTCGGCAGGTTGCGCTTTTTCAGCAAGTCATAAGAATAATCATCCGCGTCAGATTCCTGTTTCTGTGAGAACTGCGCGTTGATAAGTTCCTCACCCAGATCTGCCAGCTGGGTACTGGAAAGTTGCCCGGCGACACCTCCGGCGGCGCCCGCAGCATTGTGTGCGGCAGAGGCGCTGTAGGCGACCTGCATGGCTTTTCTGGTATGGCCCAGTGCGACGTGGCCCATTTCGTGGCCCAGTACGCCTTCGACTTCATCGTCGGTCATCATGTCCATCAGCCCGCTGTATACACGGATACAGCCGTTTGCCATCGCCCACGCGTTCACGTCGCTGGTGAGGTAAACTTTATAATTTGCGGGTGTGCCATTGATGTTGTCGCCGAGATTTTTGGCGATTTTATTCAGGCGTTTGGTGTATTTGCTTTTTGTTGAAGCAATTTTTGATTCAGAATCCATGGCTTTACAGGCGCCGTCGGTCATATTTCTGACATCCTGATCGGTCAGCGTGGCCGCCTTATAAGCATCCGAACCGGACTTCATTAATGCGTCGGTATTGACTGACCCGTGCTGGCAGCCACTTAATAATAAAGCCACGCCTAACGCGACTGTGGTAATACGAAATTTCATAATCCATCTTCCTTTGACAGTTAAATAAAAATAATGCGCAGGAAGAATAACCAAACAAAGTCACTAAGCGAGAAAAACAGAGGGATGTAAATTATTTTCAGATTCTGTGCAGGCGCACTGTTTGTTTAATTGGAAAAATAAAGAATTTTCAGAAAGTATTTTATGAAGTAATAAAAGAGATGCACCTGATCATGCATCTCTTTTTTTATATTATTTGCCAGCGGCAATACGCTCGCGAATATGTTTTGCACGGGCTTCTGAAGAAGGGTGATCGTCAAACCAGCCAATACTGCTGCCCTGATCGAGTTTTGCCAGTTTCTCAAAGCTGGTCGCCAGACCCGTTGGATCGATGCCGCGTTTTTTCAGCAGATCGAACGAGTAATCATCGGCTTCAGATTCCTGCTTCTGGGAGAACTGTGCGTTAACGTATTTCTCGCCCAGATCCGCCAGCTGCGATTGCGACAGGGTGGCACTGACGCCGCCCAGCGAGGAAATCGCGGAACGCGCAGCGGTAGCGCTGTACGCCACCTGCATGGCTTTGCGGGTGTGGCCGAGTGCGACGTGGCCCATTTCGTGGCCGAGCACGCCCTCAACTTCGTTATCGTTCATCATGTCCATCAGACCGCTGTAAACGCGAATACAGCCGTTGGCCATCGCCCAGGCATTGACGTCTTTCGTCAGGTACACCTTGTAGTTGGCCGGCGTGCCGTTGATGTTATCACCCAGTGCCGCCGAGATTTTTTTCAGGCGCTGAGCATATTCGCTGCTGTCTGGCGCGATTTGCGCTTTTTTATCCATTTCTTCACAGGACTGGACGCTGAGGGTTTTCACATCAGCATCGCTCAGGGTATAAGCCTGATACGCCTGTGCGCCGGATTGCATTAAGGTATCGGTATTCACTGTCGCACAACCGCTCATCAGCGAGGTGGCCAACAGGCTCAACATAACAGGACGAAATTTCATCAATTCAGATTCCCAGAAAAAGTGAACAAAACAGGTAATGCAGCCCAAAACAGGCTCTCATTGTAAGAATAGCGTTAAGGTAGGATTTTCGTAGTGCCCGATCTATAGTGTAAGTCCGAAAAAACGCACTGATTTAAAAGCGTATTCTGTGAACTTCATCACGTGAGTGATTAGAGATTGCCGATTTAATGCCGAGTCTGAGAAAATGACTTCCTTGACTGCTTTATTAATCCGACCTGGAGTAGAACATGTCCTCTCGTAAAGAGCTTGCGAACGCAATCCGCGCACTTAGTATGGATGCCGTGCAGAAAGCGAATTCCGGCCACCCTGGCGCCCCTATGGGCATGGCTGACATTGCCGAAGTCCTCTGGCGTGACTACCTGAACCATAACCCGACCAACCCTAACTGGGCTGACCGCGACCGCTTCGTGCTGTCCAATGGTCACGGTTCAATGCTGATTTACAGCCTGCTGCATCTCACAGGTTATGATCTGCCAATCAGCGAACTGGCGAACTTCCGTCAGTTGCACTCCAAAACCCCAGGCCACCCTGAGTACGGTTATACCGCGGGCGTAGAAACCACGACCGGCCCGCTGGGTCAGGGCATCGCCAATGCCGTCGGTTTTGCCATTGCAGAACGCACGCTGGCTGCGCAATTCAATAAACCAGGCCACGACATTGTTAACCACCAGACCTATGCGTTCCTGGGTGATGGTTGCATGATGGAAGGTATTTCTCACGAAGTATGTTCACTGGCCGGTACCATGAAACTCGGGAAACTGACCGCGTTTTATGATGACAACGGTATTTCCATCGATGGCCACGTTGAAGGCTGGTTCACCGATGATACCGCAGCGCGTTTCGAAGCTTACGGCTGGCACGTCGTGCGTGGCGTGGATGGTCACAACCCTGACGCCATCAAAGCGGCTATCGAAGAAGCACACAACGTCACCGATAAACCTTCCCTGCTGATGTGCAAAACCGTGATCGGTTTCGGTTCGCCGAACAAAGCCGGTACGCATGATGTGCACGGCGCGGCGCTGGGTGCTGCTGAAGTGGCAGCAACCCGTGAAGCACTGGGCTGGAAATACGCTGCCTTTGAAATTCCACAGGATATCTACGCGCAGTGGGATGCTAAAGAAGTCGGTAAGGCTAAAGAAGCCGCATGGGATGAGAAATTCGCAGCCTATGCCAAAGCCCATCCTGAACTGGCAAAAGAGTTCAAACGCCGCGTGAACGGCGAGCTGCCAGCAAGCTGGGAAGCTGACGCGCAGAAATTTATCGAAGAGTTGCAGGCTAATCCTGCCAACATCGCCAGCCGTAAAGCGTCTCAGAATGCGCTGGAAGCTTTCGGTAAAGTGTTGCCTGAATTCCTGGGTGGCTCTGCTGACCTGGCACCAAGTAACCTGACTATGTGGTCTGGTTCCAAGTCTATCGGCGACGATCAGGCGGGTAACTACATCCATTACGGTGTGCGTGAATTCGGTATGACCGCCATCACCAACGGTATCGCGCTGCACGGCGGTTTCCTGCCGTACTCTGCGACCTTCCTGATGTTTGTCGAATATGCGCGTAACGCCGTGCGTATGGCTGCGCTGATGAAAATCCGCAACGTGTTCGTTTACACCCATGACTCTATCGGTCTGGGCGAAGACGGCCCGACGCACCAGCCGGTTGAACAAATCGCCAGCCTGCGCGTGACGCCAAACATGAGCACCTGGCGTCCGGCGGATCAGGTTGAATCTGCCGTGGCATGGAAATACGCGATTGAGCGTAACGACGGCCCGGTTACCTTGATCTTCTCCCGTCAGAACCTGACCCAGCAACCACGTACTGCTGAGCAACTGGCAAACGTGGCACGCGGCGGTTATATCCTGAAAGATTGCGACGGTACGCCGGAAGTGATCCTGATTGCGACCGGTTCTGAAGTCGGTATCACCGTGGAAGCGGCTGATAAGCTGGCGGCAGCGGGCACTAAAGTACGCGTTGTGTCCATGCCATCTACTGATGCCTTCGACAAACAGGATGCGGCTTACCGTGAATCTGTCTTGCCGAAAGCCGTTTCTGCACGTGTTGCGGTTGAAGCAGGTATCGCTGACTACTGGTTCAAATACGTGGGCCTGAATGGCGCAATCATCGGTATGCACAGCTTCGGCGAATCTGCTCCGGCAGACTTGCTGTTCAAAGAGTTCGGTTTCACTGTCGACAACGTCGTTGCTCAGGCACAGGCGCTGTTGAAGTAATTCTGCTCATAACGATTTCTTAAAAGCACCTTCGGGTGCTTTTTTTTTACGTCAAAATGGAAGGGTGGCACGCCGTTTTCCCGCCAAATGACACAGGTCAAACCCTTCTGGCGCAAACCCCGGTAAACTCGCACCCTTCTGAAAGTGTTTCAATCTGTCGGTTTTTGAGAATAATCACTGTTCGAAAGGTGATGAAAAAGTAAAATCACTGTGAATACGCGGATTTGCATGGCGTTTTTTTAAGCGATTGACGCGATTCGCACAGCGAAATTCGGGGAATTATTCCTTTTAGACAGGGTTTGGTTTATTCTCAGCTGAACCGTTTCAGTCAGGCTAATTGAGCTTAACGTCGTGACCACGCTGTTAACGTGTCGGAAACCGATTTTTTTCTGCTGTACCTATCGTGCGGGCAGATGATGATGGTGATTCACCGTAAACGCACGCTGCATTACTATAGGTGTTACTGATATTGAGTAACAACCGTGTAACAGGGAGAAGTATGCCAATACGTATTGCAATTAATGGCTTTGGTCGCATTGGCCGTAGCGTATTGCGCGCGTTATACGAATCCGGGCGTCGGGCGGAAATCTCCGTTATCGCTATCAATGAACTCGCCAGCCCTGAAGGGATGGCCCATCTGCTCAAATACGACTCCAGCCACGGGCGCTTCGCCTGGGATGTCCGCCAGGAAGGTGAAAACCTTTACGTCGGCGATGACTCTATCCGTCTTTTCCATCAGCCAGATGCCAGCCAGTTGCCATGGGGCGAACTGAGCATTGACGTGGTGCTTGATTGCACCGGCGTATACGGCAGCCGCGAAGACGGCCAAACCCAGCTTGCGGCCGGGGCCAAAAAAATTCTGTTCGCGCATCCGGGCGGTCATGATCTTGACGCTACCGTCGTTTACGGTGTGAACCACCAGTTGCTCGAACGTCAGCACCGCATTGTCTCCAATGCGTCCTGCACCACCAACTGTATTATCCCTGTGATCAAGCTGCTTGATGATGCCTACGGCATTGAGTCCGGCACGGTGACAACCATCCACTCCTCAATGAATGACCAGCCGGTTATTGATGCGTACCATGCGGATTTACGCCGTACGCGCGCTGCCAGCCAGTCCATTATTCCGGTGGATACCAAGCTTGCCGCAGGGATCACGCGCATCATGCCGAAGTTCTGCGATCGCTTTGAAGCGATCTCCGTGCGCGTGCCGACCATCAATGTCACAGCCATTGATCTGAGCGTATTTGTCGAGGGTTCTGTGACGGTAGCGGAGGTGAACCAGCTGCTGCAAAAGGCCGCAACAGGTGCTTTTCGTGGTATAGTTGACTATACCGAACTACCATTAGTCTCGACAGATTTTAACCATGATCCCCACAGCGCCATCGTAGATGGAACGCAAACGCGGGTAAGTGGAAAGCACCTGATAAAAACATTGGTCTGGTGCGATAACGAGTGGGGTTTTGCTAACCGAATGTTGGATACAACATTGGCAATGTCCGCTAGCGGTTTCTAGTACGGTTGTTCCGGCCTCACTGGCCGAAACCGCCTTCAAGCAACTTTAAAGAGAATCAACGAGAGGATTCACCATGTCTGTTATTAAGATGAGCGATCTGGATTTAGCAGGTAAGCGCGTATTGATCCGTGCGGATCTGAACGTGCCGGTTAAAGATGGCAAAGTAACGTCAGATGCACGTATCCGCGCTTCTTTACCTACCATCGAAACTGCCCTGAAACAAGGCGCACGCGTGATGGTTACCTCGCATCTGGGTCGTCCGACTGAAGGCGAATATAACGAAGAGTTTTCTCTGCTGCCGGTTGTTAACTACCTGAAAGAACATCTGAAATCACCAGTTCGTCTGGCGAAAGATTATCTGGATGGCGTGGAAGTTGCCGAAGGCGAGCTGGTTGTTCTGGAAAACGTTCGCTTTAACAAAGGCGAAAAGAAAGACGACGAAGCACTGTCTAAAAAATATGCTGCACTGTGTGACATCTACGTGATGGATGCATTCGGTACTGCGCACCGCGCGCAAGCTTCTACCCACGGCGTGGGCAAATTTGCTCCAATCGCCTGTGCGGGCCCTCTGCTGTCTGCAGAGCTGGAAGCACTGGGTAAAGCGCTGGGTAACCCGGCGCGCCCGATGGTGGCTATCGTTGGTGGTTCTAAAGTCTCCACCAAACTGACCGTTCTGGATTCCCTGTCCAAAATCGCTGACCAGCTGATCGTTGGCGGTGGTATCGCTAACACCTTCGTTGCCGCACAAGGCAACAACGTCGGCAAATCCCTGTACGAAGCTGACCTGGTGGATACCGCAAGCAAACTGCTGGAAACTTGCGACATTCCGGTTCCTACGGATGTTCGTGTAGCTACTGAGTTCTCTGAAACTGCCGTTGCTACCGTGAAGTCTGTCAAAGACATCAAAGATGACGAACAAATTCTCGACATGGGCGACGAGTCTGCTTACCGCCTGGCTGAGATCATCAAAAACGCTAAAACCATTCTGTGGAATGGTCCTGTAGGCGTGTTCGAGTTCCCTAACTTCCGCAGAGGAACCGAAATTGTGGCGCAGGCCATTGCTGATAGCGAAGGTTTCTCTATCGCAGGCGGCGGCGACACCTTGGCGGCTATCGACCTGTTCGGTATCGCTGACAAAATTTCCTATATCTCCACTGGCGGTGGCGCATTCCTGGAGTTCGTTGAAGGGAAAGCACTGCCAGCGGTTGTGATGCTGGAAGAGCGTGCTAAGAAGTAATGAACCCTGAACAGGAAGCATAGGGTTTCCTGTTCTTCTTTGCCGCGCGAGGGGCTGCACAGTGGAACTCGCGCGACATAGCAAACCGATTCAATCCATCTACGGCCGACGAATACAGGACAAAGAACTATGTCTAAAATTTTTGATTTCGTAAAACCAGGCGTTATCACTGGTGATGATGTACAGAAAGTTTTCGCTATCGCTAAAGAAAACAAATTTGCTCTGCCAGCGGTTAACTGCGTAGGCACCGACTCTATCAACGCCGTTCTCGAAGCTGCTGCGAAAGTCCGTTCCCCGGTTATCGTTCAGTTCTCTAACGGTGGCGCTGCGTTCATCGCAGGTAAAGGCCTGAAAACTGACGTGCCACAAGGCGCGGCAATCCTGGGCGCAATCTCTGGCGCGCACCACGTGCACCAGATGGCAGAACATTACGGCGTGCCAGTTATTCTGCACACCGACCACTGCGCGAAAAAACTGCTGCCATGGATCGACGGTCTGCTGGACGCGGGTGAAGCTCACTTTGCTAAAACCGGCAAACCACTGTTCTCTTCTCACATGATCGACCTGTCTGAAGAATCTCTGGAAGAAAACATCGAAATTTGCAGCAAGTATTTAGCTCGCATGGCAAAACTCGATATGACTCTGGAAATCGAACTGGGTTGTACCGGTGGTGAAGAAGATGGCGTGGACAACAGCCATATGGATGCATCTGCACTGTACACTCAGCCACAAGACGTTGATTACGCATACGAAAAACTGAACGCAATCAGCCCGCGTTTCACTATCGCTGCGTCATTCGGTAACGTACACGGTGTTTACAAACCAGGTAACGTGAAACTGACTCCAACGATCCTGCGTGATTCTCAGGAATACGTGTGCAAGAAACACAACCTGCCACACAACAGCCTGAACTTCGTGTTCCACGGCGGTTCCGGTTCTACTGCAGCAGAGATCAAAGAATCTGTAGGCTACGGTGTTATCAAAATGAACATCGATACCGATACCCAGTGGGCTAACTGGGACGGCATCCTGCAGTTCTACAAGAAAAACGAAGCTTACCTGCAAGGTCAGTTGGGTAACCCGGAAGGCGCGGACAAACCTAACAAAAAATTCTATGACCCACGCGTATGGCTGCGTTCTGCACAGTCTTCCATGGTGACGCGCCTGGAACTGGCATTCAAAGAACTGAACGCAATCGACGTACTGTAATTCTTACGCTTCCGGTGCTTGACCACCGGAATGTGAGGATCCTAACCAAAGGGGCTTCGGCCCCTTTTTTATTGTCTGCTTTCCGGCCACAATAGCCCGTCATACATAATCCCGCCTGAATCCCCGAAGAGAGAGCCATGAAGCCAAAATCTGTCACCCTGGATGATGTTGCGCGCCACGCCGGTGTTTCCTATCAGACCGTTTCGCGCGTGCTCAATCAGGCGGCGCATGTCTCGTCAAAAACCCGCGAGAAAGTCGAGAAGGCGATGGCGGCGCTGAACTATGTGCCGAACCGTGTGGCACAGCAGCTGGCCGGTAAACAAAGTTATACGCTGGGGCTGGCGACCACTGAACTGGCGCTGCATGCTCCGTCGCAGATTGCGTCTGCGGTAAAGACCCGCGCGAATCAGTTAGGGTTTAACGTGGTGATTTCGATGACCGACAATCTGAGCCTCGCCGCCTGCCGGACGGCGGTGAGCGAGCTGATGTCGCAGCGTGTCGATGGCGTCCTGATCAACGTGCCCTTGTCGAACGACAGTGCCGATGCCATTGCGCAGATGTGCGGTACCTTGCCGGCGCTGTTTCTGGATGTGGATCCCCAGGCGGATGTGTTTAAAATTCTCTTCGATCCGCATTGCGGCGCAGAGCAGGGCGTTGAGCATCTGCTGGCGCTCGGGCATCAGCAAATTGCCGTGCTGACCGGCCCGCTGGAGTCTGTTTCTGCGCGGCTGCGCTATGAAGGCTGGCTGGAGACGCTGAAAAAGCATCAGGTGACGCCCTGTGCGGTTCAGCACGGCGACTGGAGCGCGGCATCCGGCTACCAGCAGGCATTGTTATTGCTGAACCAGCCTGCGCGGCCTACCGCGATTCTGGTGGCTAACGATCAGATGGCATTGGGCGTGCTGCGCGCGGTGCACGAATTCGGCCTGCGCGTACCGGAGCATATTTCGGTTATCGGCTATGACGATACCGAAGACAGCGCTTTTTTCTTCCCGCCGCTCAGCACCATCAAACAGGATTTCCGCCTGCTGGGGCATGAAAGCGTCAACCGCCTGGTTGATCATCTGCATACCCATGGCGACAGCCGCCGTTCATCGCTGTTGCTGCCGACATCGCTGGTTGAACGCCACACCACGGCACCTGTCGGCGAAGCGAGCGTTTCTCAGGAAGCGTTATCGCAGGAGCTGATCCGCATCGCACGTCAGCTCAGCGCGCTGTAATTCTCAAAATCTGAACGACCCGACGCGGAATCTGTGATCCGCGTCCCTTTCCTGCACCCCTCTGCTTTACTTACTGCGCTATGTTACGCATGTTGACTTATATTGTGAGCGCATAACAATTTTGAAGAGGATTAATGATGAGTGCATCAGCGGACGAAAAACTGTCATCACTGGCCGCCGTTCTGGCCCGTCGTGACTGGGAAAAACCGGCATCCACGCAGTACAACCGCCTTGCGGCGCACCCGCCATTCAACAGCTGGCGGGATGAAGCCCAGGCCAGCCAGAACAGTGCATCGCCGAATATCCGCTCGCTGAACGGTGAGTGGACCTTCAGCTATTTCACCCGCCCCGAAGCGGTGCCTGAACACTGGCTGAAGCAGGATCTGGCGGGAGCCGACCGCGTGCAGGTACCATCTAACTGGCAACTTGACGGGTATGACGCGCCGATTTACACCAACGTTCAGTATCCCATTCCGGTTAATCCGCCCTTTGTGCCCGAAGAAAATCCCACCGGTTGTTACTCGCTCACAGTTTCTGTGGATAACGCATGGCTTAACAGCGGCCAGACGCGCATCGTGTTCAACGGCGTCAATTCTGCCTTCTATTTATGGTGTAACGGCCAGTGGATCGGGTATTCGCAGGACAGCCGTTTACCGGCGGAGTTCGATCTCAGCGGCGTATTGCAGGCGGGTGAAAACCGTCTGGCGGTGATGGTGCTGCGCTGGAGCGACGGCAGCTATCTGGAAGATCAGGACATGTGGCGCATGAGCGGGATCTTCCGTGACGTCAGCCTGCTGCATAAACCCTTTGAACAGATTACGGATTACCAGGTGCGCACGCATCTGTTCCATGGCTTTACGCAGGCCGAACTGGAAGTGCAGGTCAGCGCCGCCGTGCCGCAGGAAAACGCGGCTGATTATCAGGTGCGCGTGCAGCTCTGGCAGGGCGACAAATCGATCGCAGAACATCAGCAACCGCTCGGCAGCGACATCATTGATGAACGCGGAGCCGCGTATGACCGCACCACGTTGCGTCTGCCGGTCAGCCAGCCAGCATTGTGGAGCGCGGAACAACCTGCGCTTTACCGTGCGGTGGTGTCGCTGATTTCTCCGCAGGGTGAGCTTATTGAAGCCGAAGCCTGCGACGTCGGATTCCGTCAGGTGGAAATCAGCAACGGGCTGTTGAAAGTGAACGGCCAGCCGGTGCTGATCCGCGGTACTAACCGCCACGAACATCATCCTGAAAACGGTCAGGTGATGGACGAGGCGACCATGCGTCGCGACATCGTGCTGATGAAACAGCACAACTTCAACGCCGTGCGCTGTTCGCATTATCCCAACCATCCGTTGTGGTACAGACTTTGCGACGAATACGGCCTGTATGTGGTCGATGAAGCCAATATTGAAACCCACGGTATGCAGCCGATGAACCGTCTGTCGGACGATCCGGTGTGGTTCAACGCCTTCAGCGAACGCGTCACGCGCATGGTTCAGCGAGATCGCAACCATCCGTGCATCATCATCTGGTCACTGGGCAACGAATCCGGCCATGGCGCAAACCATGACGCGATGTACCGCTGGATCAAATCTGTCGACCCGACCCGCCCGGTGCAGTACGAAGGCGGCGGCGCCAACAGCGCGGCAACCGACATTATCTGCCCGATGTATTCCCGCGTTGAGCAGGACCAGCCATTCCCGGCGGTACCTAAATGGTCCATCAAAAAATGGATCAGCATGCCCGACGAAACGCGTCCGCTGATCCTTTGCGAATATGCCCATGCCATGGGTAACAGTTTTGGCGGCTTCGACAAATACTGGAAAGCGTTCCGCCAGTTCCCGCGTCTGCAGGGCGGTTTCGTCTGGGACTGGGTCGATCAAAGTCTGCTGCGCACCGGCGAAGACGGCGAGCGTTACATGGCTTACGGCGGTGATTTTGGCGATACGCCAAACGACCGTCAGTTCTGCATGAACGGTCTGGTATTCGCCGATCGCACACCGCATCCTTCCTTGTTCGAAGCGCAGCGCGCCCAGCAGTTCTTCCAGTTCACGCTGACCGGCACCTCGCCGCTGACGCTGGATATTCAGAGCGAATATCTTTTCCGTCACAGCGATAACGAGCAGCTGGTCTGGCGCATTGAACGTGACGGCGAAGTGGTGTCGCAGGGCGAAGCCGTGCTTAATATCGCGCCGAACGGCACACAAACTCTGAATCTGGGGGATATTCCGCAGGCGGAAGGGGATTTGTGGCTGAACGTCGCGGTGCATCAGCCGCAGGCGACCGCGTGGTCAGAAGCCGGACATCGCACCGCATGGGATCAGTGGCAACTTCCGCTGGCGCTCAGCCTGCCGGTGCCGGAGAAAACCTCCGCCGCTGCGCCGGTTCTGGATCAGCAGGGCGATGTGATTTCTGTGGTACACGGCGCGCAGTGCTGGCAGTTCAGTCAGCAAAGCGGTTTGCTGGAGCAATGGTTTGATGGCGAAACGCCGCGCCTGCTTTCTGCGCTGCGTGATCAGTTTGTCCGTGCGCCGGTGGATAACGACATCGGCGTCAGCGAAGTCACGCGAATCGATCCGAATGCCTGGGTGGAGCGCTGGAAAGCCGCCGGAATGTATCAGCTGGAATCGCGTCTGCTGAATATCTCCGCCGATCAGTTGCAGGACGGCGTGGCTATCACCACCACCCACGCTTTCCTGGCGGGAGAGGAAACGCGCCTGTTAAGCCGCAAAACGTACCGCATCGACAATCAGGGCGAACTGCATATCAGTGTGGATGTGCGCGTGGCGTCGAACGTCCCGTCACCGGGGCGTATCGGGCTGACCTGTCAGCTGGCAGACACCGCCGAAAAAGCGAGCTGGCTGGGCCTCGGGCCGCATGAAAACTACCCGGACCGCCGTCTGGCTGCCCTGCACGGACGCTGGACGCTGCCGCTGGGCGATCTGTACACACCTTACGTCTTCCCGACGGAAAGTGGTTTACGCCAGGACACCCGTGAGCTGGATTACGCCGGCTGGCAGTTGCGCGGCAATTTCCACTTTGGCCTGAGCCGCTACAGCCTGCAACAGCTGATGGACACCAGCCATCGCCACCTGTTGCGTGAAGAGCAGGGCACCTGGCTGAACATCGACGGCTTCCATATGGGGGTCGGCGGCGATGATTCGTGGAGCCCGAGCGTCAGCCCGGATTTCCTGCTGACCGCCGGTCAGTACCATTACGCCTTCACCTGGAAACGCATCTGACATCCCGCGCCGTGGCGTTAATACGCTGCGGCGCAGCATTCAGTCGCAAGGAAACTGCAAATGAATTACATGAAAAATACCAATTTCTGGATGTTCGGGCTGTTCTTCTTTTTCTACTTTTTCATCATGGGGGCCTATTTCCCGTTCTTCCCGATCTGGCTGCATGACATCAATCAGATCAGTAAAAGTGACACTGGCATTATCTTCGCCAGCATCTCGCTGTTCTCATTATTGTTCCAGCCGGTGTTCGGTTTACTCTCAGATAAACTGGGGCTGAAAAAGCATTTGTTGTGGATCATTACCGGCATGCTGGTGTTGTTTGCGCCGTTCTTTATCTACGTGTTCGGCCCGCTGCTGAAAGTGAATATTTATCTCGGATCGGTGGTCGGCGGCATCTATCTCGGGCTGATTTACAATGCCGGTGCGCCCGCCATTGAAGCCTACATTGAGAAAGTCAGCCGTCGCAGCAGCTTCGAATTTGGTCGTGCGCGGATGTTCGGTTGTGTCGGCTGGGCGTTGTGCGCGTCGGTGGTTGGCATTATGTTTACCATCAACAATGAGTTTGTGTTCTGGCTTGGCTCCGGCTGTGCGGTGATCCTCGCGATTCTGTTGTTGATCGCCAAACCGGAAGTCACCTCCAGCGCCCGCGTCGCCAACGATCTGGGCGCGAATACCAAACCGTTCAGCCTGAAGATTGCCCTTGAACTGCTGAAGGACCGCAAACTGTGGTTCCTGGCGCTGTATGTTATTGGCGTCTCCTGCACTTATGACGTCTTCGATCAGCAGTTTGCCAACTTCTTTACCTCGTTCTTTGCATCTTCATCAGAAGGAACACGGGTCTTCGGTTATGTCACCACCATGGGCGAACTGCTGAATGCCTGCATCATGTTCTTCGCGCCGCTTATCGTGAACCGCATCGGAGGAAAAAATGCGCTGTTGCTGGCGGGGATGATTATGTCAGTGCGCATCATCGGTTCCTCCTTTGCCTCTTCGCCGGTTGAAGTGGTGGTGCTGAAAACCCTGCACATGTTTGAAGTGCCGTTCCTGATTGTCGGTTGCTTCAAATACATTACGTCGGTGTTTGAAGTGCGTTTCTCCGCGACGATTTATCTGGTGACCTTCTGCTTCTTCAAGCAGGTGGCGATCATGTTTATGTCGGTATTCGCTGGCAACATGTATGACCGTATCGGTTTCCACGGGACTTATCTGATCCTCGGTCTGGTGGCGCTGACGTTCACCGTCATTTCAGCCTTTACGCTCACCGGACGCGGTCCGTTGCAGGCGTTCAAAACGCCGGAGCCATTGAAAAATCACCCTGCAAATTCCTAATTTCACGGGGTTATTGCCCCGGAAATTGGCACTTCATCGCATTGTTAGTTAACCTTAAAGTACAGTTGCTGCCCGTTAATCGGGCAGCTTTGGTTTCTTAAAACCCGTCAGGGTATTTTTTTGGGGTACTTTAAATGGATGATTTGAACGTTGTGGGCAGCATTAACAATGCGGGAAACTGGCTGGTGAGAAATCAGGCTTTACTGCTGCATTACGCCGTCAACATCGTCGCGGCAATCTTTATTCTGATTGTGGGGATGATTGTCGCCCGCATCGTTTCCGGTGCCGTCAGCCGGGTCTTAAAAGTTCGTGGCATTGATATCACGGTTTCCGATTTCCTTTCCGCCATGGTGCGCTACGCGATTATCGCGTTCACGCTGATTGCGGTGCTGGGGCGGATTGGCGTGCAAACCACGTCCGTGATCGCGGTCATCGGTGCCGCCGGTCTGGCCGTCGGCCTGGCATTGCAGGGTTCGCTGTCTAACTTTGCGGCGGGCGTTCTGCTGGTGATTTTCCGTCCGTTCCGTGCCGGTGAATATGTCGATCTCGGCGGTGTGGCGGGTACGGTGACTCAGGTACAAATTTTCTCGACCACCCTGCGCACACCGGACAACAAAATCATTGTGGTGCCAAACGGTAAAATCATCGCCGGTAACATCATCAACAATTCACGCGAACCGACCAGCCGTATCGACCTGACCATCGGCGTGGGTTATGACTCTGACGTTGATCTGGTGAAGAAGATCCTGTCCGATATCGTGACCGCCGACCCGCGTGTTTTGAAAGATAAAGACGTTGTGGTTCGCCTGAACGAAATGGCGGCTTCAACCCTGAATTTCATCGTGTACGCCTGGACCAGTAACGGTGATGCGCAGAGCGTGAAATGGGATCTGCTGGAATCGTTCAAACGCGCGCTGGATGAAAACAACATCAATATTGCTTACCCGCAGATGGATGTTCACCTTTATCAGGTGGCGAAAGCGGCAACCCAGCCGCAGGAAGAACGACGCACTTTCGACTAACCAATCCTTCCCGGATTCGGATTTTTACAGGCGCCTGCGGGCGCCTTTTTCATGCCTGAAATATCCCCAGGTTGATGATAAGCCGTTCTAATGGGTGATTAGAATTATCCATTTCCTCTTATGGCTGCAAAGCCCTTACACTGCGCGCATTCTCTGTTAATGACTGTTTGAAGGATAACAACGTGCTGGCAATTTTCCTGCAAGGACTGGCGATGAGCGCCGCGATGATTTTACCGATCGGCCCGCAGAATGCGTTTGTGATGAACCAGGGCATCCGCCGTCAGTATCACCTGATGATTGCCGGATTATGCGCCCTGAGCGACATTGCGCTGATTTGCGGTGGCATCTTTGGCGGCAGCGCGCTGCTGAGTCAATCCCCGACATTGCTGTTGCTGGTGAGCTGGGGCGGCGTGGCATTTTTGCTGTGGTATGGCTGGGGCGCATTTCGTACGGCATTCAGCAAAAATCCTGAACTGGCGCAGGCGGAAGTGGCGAAGCAAAGCCGCTGGAAAATTGTGGTCAGCATGATGGCTGTCACCTGGCTCAATCCGCACGTTTATCTCGATACGTTTGTGGTGCTCGGCAGTCTGGGCGGCAGCCTGAACGCAGATGAACGCTCGTGGTTTGCTCTCGGCGCAGTCAGCGCATCGATTCTCTGGTTCTTCGGGCTGGCGATCCTCGCCGCCATGCTCGCCCCCTGGCTTAATACCGGCAAAGTACAGCGGGTGATTAACGCGGTTGTCGGCACCATCATGTGGGGAATCGCTATTCAGCTGGCGCGTCAGACCGGGATCTTTTAAGTTTTATGACAGAGTAAGTTTTTGTCACTAATCTTAGTTTCTGTTGTAACGGATTATGCTACGGTTTCGCAGTTAATACGTTTATTGCCATATCTTTGATGATTAATGGAGGCACTGTGAAACTGAAAGCATTGACTGTTGCAGCGATGTTGGGATTAGGGACATTACCGCTGGCGTTGCAGGCGGCAGAATTACCTGCCGGGCCGCACGTCGTGACCTCAGGAACGGCGAGCGTTGACGCCACGCCGGATATCGCCACGCTGGCGATTGAAGTGAACGTCTCTGCGAAAGATGCCGCCAGCGCCAAGAAACAGGCTGATGAGCGAGTGGCAGAGTACTTTGCTTTCCTGCAGAAAAACGGCATTGAGAAGAAAGACATCAATGCAGCGAATTTACGTACTCAGCCGGAGTATGACTACCTGAAAGACGGAACGTCACAGCTGAAAGGCTACCGCGCCGTGCGTCAGGTTCAGGTCACCTTGCGTCAGCTGGATAAACTGAATGAACTGCTGGATGGCGCGCTGAAATCCGGCCTGAATGAAGTGCGTGCCGTTGAGCTGGGCGTGGCGAATCCGGATCGTTTCCGCGATGAAGCGCGTCAGAAAGCCATTGATAACGCCACGCAGCAGGCAAAATCGCTGGCCGAAGGTTTCCACACCACGCTGGGGCCGGTCTACAGCATCCGTTATCACGTGGCTAACTATCAGCCGATGCCGGTGGCGCGCATGTATAAAACCGCCGAAGCCGCAGGGCAGAGCGATGTCGCGCAAACCTACGAGCAGCAAAGCATTCACTTCGACGATCAGGTCGATGTGGTGTTCGAATTGCAGCCTCAGGCACCCGCACCCGCAGCACCCGCACCTGCTCAGTAAGAATGATTCTGTAGAAATGAAAAACCCGCTCAGGCGGGTTTTTTCATTTTTGGGTGAGCAGAAAAATCAGTCCTGGCGCAGAACCTGATGTCCGTGGGCCAGCAGCGCGTCGGTGACTTTACGCATCATGCGGCTTTCCGGCGCAAAACGGTGCCAGTAAAGCATACGGCGCTGGAACAGGCCCGGCGTCAGGTCGATCAGTTCGCCGCTTTCCAGTTCTTTCTCGATTTGCAGATGCGGGATCATACAGCAGGTAGTGCCCTGACGCGCCAGTTGCACGAAGGCTTCCGACGAATTAACGATATGGCACGGCACACTGCCCGGCGACAAATCGAAGTTCTGTTGCAGGAAGGCCTGATGCATATCGTCGAGGTGGTCAAACGCCACCGCAGGCGCTTTCAGCAAGGCGGAGCGGGTGACGCCGTTCGGGAAGTAGCGATCGGCAAAGGGTTTGGAACCGACAAACAGATAGTCCAGCGCGCCCAGTTGATCGACCAGACAGCTCGGCAGCGGCTGTGGCTGAATACTCACCGCACCGACCACTTCACCGCGACGCAGACGTTCCTGTGTGCGTGTTTCATCTTCGACCTGCAAATTCAGGCGGATAGGGGAGTCGACCAGCACCGATTTGAGCGCCGGTAACAGCCAGGTCGCCAGACTGTCGGCGTTGACCGCCAGCGAAAGCAGCAGTGGCGTATCATTACTGTCGCTGTTGCTGTCACTGCCCAGCCACTCTTCTTCCAGCAATTCCACCTGATGCAGCAAGGCCAGTAATTTCTGTCCCTGCTCGGTCGGGCGGGGTGGAACGGTACGCACCAGCAGCGGTTGGCCGAATAAATTTTCCAGTTGCTTAATACGCTGAGAGACGGCCGATTGTGTGATGCAAAGCTTCTGTGCGGCGCGTTCAAAACCGCGCTCACGGATGACCGCGTCCAGTGCCTGCAACGTTCTATAGTCCGGGCGTTTCATCGGAGTTCTGTCCCTTGGGTTCAATATTATCCGGACACTATGCCACAGTTTGTCAGTTTTTGTGGTGAGGAAAATCTTGGTGTTTGCAGCGCAATTGCACTTAATAAGTGTGAGCTGGTCACGCTCTTGGCTGCCCAATCTGCCGGGACATGCTTTATAATCACCGGCACAATTCGTTTCACCGAACTATTCACGCCACTTTCGGGTTATCAGACAGAGAAGCCATTATGACGCAGGAAGAATTGAAGAAAGCAGTCGGCTGGGCCGCACTGGATTACGTCACGCCGGGCACCATTGTCGGTGTTGGTACCGGATCCACCGCCGCGCATTTCATTGATGCACTGGGGTCCATCAAAGGCCAGATCGAAGGCGCAGTCTCCAGCTCCGACGCGTCTACCGCAAAACTGAAAAGCCTTGGTATCCATGTTTTCGACAGTAACGAAGTCGATTCGCTGGATGTGTATGTCGACGGCGCGGATGAAATCAACGGTTCAATGCAAATGATCAAAGGCGGCGGCGCAGCGCTGACCCGCGAAAAAATCATTGCGGCGATTGCCAAAAAATTCATCTGTATTGTGGATGCCTCCAAGCAGGTCGATGTGCTGGGGAAATTCCCGCTGCCGGTGGAAGTGATCCCGATGGCGCGCTCCTATGTTGCACGTGAGCTGGTGAAACTCGGCGGCCTGCCGGAATACCGTCAGAATGTGCTGACAGATAACGGTAACGTGATCCTCGATGTGCATAACCTGAACATTCTGGATGCCGTCGCGATGGAAAATAAGATCAACAGCATTGCCGGTGTGGTGACCGTTGGCCTGTTCGCCAACCGTGGCGCAGACGTGGCGCTGGTCGGGACATCCGAAGGCGTGAAAACCGTTAAACTGAAGTAATGACGATATAAGCAGAAGATCTGGCTGCTTTAGCCCAAAGCAGCCAGCCTCCGCCTTGTCATCCCACTGTCATAACGCAATGTTATGAAGATGATAATTTTCTGGTTGAATCATCTTTTCTTCAAAGGCTTTAATTTGGTGACTTATGTCACATTTCAGTATTTCTCCTCCTGAACGTCTGGCGCTGTAAAATCTAACCAGCATGAAATGCTAAAAACCAACAGGCACGGTGAGCCTTCTGCTGCCTGGCAGGCAATCGTTTGTATTGATGATGGCGGATTTTTTGTTATGTTGGCTGTGAGCAATCACCTCGCAGTTCGAATTCAGCCAGAAAATATAGGGTCGGGAAATGGCAAAAGTATCACTTGAGAAAGACAAGATTAAATTTTTGTTAGTGGAAGGCGTCCACCAAAGTGCGGTTGATACACTCCGTGCCGCGGGTTACACCAATATTGAATTTCACAAAGGTGCTTTAGATACAGAATCGCTGAAAGAGTCGATTCGTGATGCGCACTTTGTTGGACTCCGATCGCGTACTCAGCTGACCGAAGAAGTGTTCCAGGCAGCAGAAAAACTGGTGGCTGTTGGGTGTTTCTGTATCGGGACCAATCAGGTTGATCTGAAAGCCGCCACGCGTCGCGGTGTTCCGGTGTTCAACGCACCGTTTTCTAACACCCGCTCAGTAGCCGAAATGGTGCTGGGTGAAATGTTGCTGATGATGCGCGGTATTCCTGAAGCGAATGCGAAAGCGCACCGTGGTATCTGGAACAAGCTGGCTGTCGGTTCATTTGAAGCACGCGGCAAACGTCTGGGTATCATCGGTTACGGCCACATCGGTACGCAGCTGGGCATCCTGGCAGAAAGCCTCGGGATGCGCGTGTTCTACTACGACATCGAAAGCAAATTGCCGTTGGGTAATGCGCAGCCTATTGCTTCGTTGCAGGAACTGCTCAATACCAGCGACGTCGTGACGCTGCATGTGCCCGAAACCGCCGGGACAAAAGACATGATTTCTGAAGTGCAACTGGCGCAGATGAAGCCGGGCGCGCTGCTGATCAACGCCTCGCGCGGCACGGTCATCGACATTCCTGCTCTGTGCAATGCACTGCGCAGCAAACATCTTTCCGGTGCGGCGATCGACGTCTTCCCGGAAGAGCCAGCGACCAACAGCGATCCTTTCAATTCTCCGCTGTGTGAATTCGACAACGTGCTGCTGACGCCGCACATTGGCGGTTCGACCATGGAAGCGCAGGAAGGTATCGGCCTCGAAGTGGCAGGCAAACTGGCGAAATACTCTGACAACGGTTCAACACTGTCAGCGGTTAACTTCCCGGAAGCCTCTTTGCCAGCACACACTGAGAAAGCCAGCCGTCTGTTGCATATCCACGAAAACCGTCCGGGCGTGCTGACCAGCATCAACCAGATTTTTGCGGAGCAGGGCATCAACATCGCCGCGCAGTATCTGCAAACCAGCCCGGAAATCGGTTATGTGGTTATCGATGCGGAAACAGATATCGCGACGCTGACTACCGCGTTACAGCTGATGAAAGCGATCCCGGGAACCATTCGTGCCCGCTTGCTTTACTGATCGTATCAGCCATAAATGACAAAGCCGCCGAAAGGCGGTTTTTTTGTGTCTGGATAAAATGGCGTGTCAGGTTTTTAAGCGTCCTGGAAGGCGCTTCATGTTTCAGAAGTAAAAGGAGAGGGTGATCAATCCGCAGAGGATCATGGATGAAAAGGTGATTTCGAACAGGTAGCGGCGCAGCATCATCTGTCAGTACCTCCGGATAGACACTGGAGAAAAAAACACCCGGCGAACCGGGTGTTAAATTATTCAGTCTTGATAAATGTGAGCAGATGCGTTCACAAAGACTTCTGGTTTACTTCTTATGCTGCTGGTGTTGCTTTTGCAGCCGGAGCAGCTTTCTTAGCATGTTTCACGTGTTTCTTGGCAGCCTGGGCTTTCTGAGCAACCGGAGCCGCTTTCTTAGCGTGTTTCACGTGTTTCTTGGCAGCCTGGGCTTTCTGAGCAACCGGAGCTGCTTTCTTAGCGTGCTTCACGTGTTTTTTAGCCGCTTGTGCTTTCTGAGCCACTGGCGCTTTTTTGGCTGCTTTTTTGTGTTTCTTGGCTGCCTGAGCTTTCTGAACAGGTTTCTTGTGGGCTTTATGCTTGGTGGCATGAGCCGGAGCTGCCGTTGTTGTGGTCGCAGCAGGCGCCGGAGTTGCTGTAGTTTCAGCAGCGAAAGCGACAGAAGACAGGCCCATTGCAGCGGCTACAACCAGAGCTAATACTTTTTTCATCGTTTATTCCTCAAGAATTTTGGTTTGTGTGTCTACCCCACTGCGGGGCCGATGAGAGAATAGTATGCGTGTCGGCTCAGGTTGTCCGTGAGTGAATGGTTTCGGCGTGTAACGCTATGTATAAATGAAAAATAACATGTATTTCAATGCGTTGATTGGGTTGTATGTATTGTGGCTGGTTTTTTAGAGACTTAGTTACAACATACTGAAGAGGGTGGTACGCTGTCATGTGCAGGCATCAGGATCCGGGACGGTTTTTTACCACGTCCATATTTTTCCGGGTGTAATGACTTCCGGCAAAGGTACGTCCCAGTGCTCGGCTGGCAACGCATCGACCTGCTGACAGTCATGCGCTAACCCAATCGGATAGGGCCCGCCATCCTGCCAGTGCTCCAGCGTGCGGTCATAAAAACCTCCGCCCATACCCAGGCGCTGCCCGTGATTGTCGAACGCAACCAGCGGCGTCAGGATAATATCCAGTCGTGAGAGTGGAATCACCTGCGTGACATCCAGACCTGGTTCGAGGATCTTCAGACGATTGCGAACCAGCGGTGTATCCGGCGCATAGCGCAGAAACAATAAATGATGAGGCGAAAACGGATGCAGAACCGGCAGGCAAAGTTGTTTGCCTTCCTGCCATAAACGCGCAATCAACGGGGCGGTATCCAGCTCACCGTCAAAAGACAGAAACACAGATACTGTTTTAGCTGCCTGAATTTTGGGATGCGAAACGATACGTTCTGCCGCCTGAAGGGCGAAATCAGCTTGCTGCCCGGGTGTCAGGTTTTTTCTGCGTTGGCGTATTTCGGTGCGAAGGTGTTGTCTTGCTGAAGCGTACTGGGGTGTGTGCGACATAGATACATTGACCAGGATGGGATGTACCGAAAGAAAGGGGAATCTCCGAGATGCCGTCGCAGGCTGTAACCCTTGAACCCATGGTTCAAGGTGAACGTGCTGTCGCAATCTTTAGGCTTCTCGGACGGACCGAGCATGCGCACCGATTACGGATCATCACATTCTGTTGGTACTAATTATCGGCTCAGGGGACGGGCCCGCTGGCGAACATCTCAGAGAAATTTTTTACCGTTTCTGACGACCTGTGACCAGTCAGTCAGCAACGCGTGTTATTCGAAAGGCGCCCCTTCACGTTCAGAGATCCGGCCTTGTTCGAGCAGTGCCTGCTCGATGGTTTGTTGCAGCATCCGGATACGTTGTTCCATATTGGATGCGTAATCGCGAGTTTTCAACCTTTCCTGAGCAAGTTCGTGACATACGTTCAATGCCGCGATGAAAACCAGTTGCTCTGTATTGGTGACTCTAGTGCGAACTTTCAGATCTTGCAACCGCTGATTAAGATCTTCAGCTGCCAGATTCAGTGCTTCCTGTTGTTCTGGCGGACAATTCACTCGTAAAGAGCGACCAAAAATTTGAATATCTACCGGTTGTGCAGACATGCCACCTTCCTGCTAATTTATTCGTCCGCCCCAACGTGACCACTACGACCTGGCGCAGGATGTTGGAAGCGGGCGCCACTATAACTATCTCAATACCAGGTTACAACCCCATGGCTGGCTGACTGCTGCCCGATTGTTCAGAGCAGGTCATTCATACCTTAGTACGCCCAATCACAGGCTGCTAATCTGGTACTACGACAGACCTTGGTGGTAGCATAACACGAACTTATCCAGCCAACGATGGCGAATGCGCATGTCTATTGAGAATACTTACCCTACTTACGATTCGTTGGATCAAAACCTGAAACAACAATCGGTTGCTTTAACGGCGGCAGAAATGCACGGGCTGATCAGTGGTTTACTGTGCGGTGGCAACCGCGACGGTAGCTGGTTGACTCTGGTGCATGATCTTACCAACGAAGGCATGGCCTTCCCGCATACGCTGGCCGATTTGCTGCAGCAATTGCGTAAAGTGACGTCAGATACGCTGGAAGACGACAGTTTCGAATTCAAAATCATGATGCCTGACGATGAAAAAAGCATCTTCGAACGCGCGGATGCGCTGGCCGGCTGGGTCAACCATTTCCTGCTAGGTCTGGGCATGATGCAACCTAAACTCGCCAAAGTGAAAGGCGAAGTCGGTGAAGCCATCGACGATTTGCGCAGCATCGCGCAATTAGGTTACGACGAAGATGAAGATCAGGAGCAATTAGCGCAGTCTTTAGAAGAAGTCGTGGAATACGTCCGCGTGGCGGCCATTCTGTGCTTTGGCGAATTTGGCCACAGCCTGCCGACCGCCCCGGAAAGTCCGCGTACATTGCATTAAGTTTTTCATGAATTGTTTCATAACAACACATTAAAACGATTTCAGGAGAGCAGGTGAGATGACTCAGCAAGAATTTGAGAATCGTCGTCAGGCGCTTTTAGCAAGGATGGCTCCGGGCAGCGCAGCAGTGATTTTTTCCGCCCCCGAAGCACCGCGCAGTGCTGACAGTGAATACCCGTATCGTCAGAGCAGTGATTTCTGGTATTTCACCGGTTTCAACGAGCCGGAAGCGGTACTGATTCTGGTCAAAAGTGATGAAAATCATAACCACAGCGTGCTATTCAACCGCGTGCGCGATCTCACTGCTGAAATCTGGTTCGGGCGCCGTCTTGGGCAGGATGCTGCACCGGCGAAGCTTGGTGTCACCAAAGCGCTGCCTTTTGATGACATCAATGACCAGTTGCATCTGCTGCTCAACGGCCTCGATGTGGTTTACCACGCGCAGGGCGATTACGCTTATGCCGATGAAATCGTTAACCGTGCAATGGACAAACTGCGCAAAGGCTTCCGTCAGAACTTGTCTGCACCGGCTACCGTCACTGACTGGCGTCCGTGGGTGCATGACATGCGTTTGTTCAAGTCTGTTGAAGAAATCAGCGTGATGCGCCGCGCAGGGCAGATCACCGCCCTGGCTCATACCCGTGCGATGGAAAAGTGTCGCCCAGGCATGTTTGAATACCAACTTGAAGGCGAAATTCATCACGAGTTTACCCGTCACGGTGCGCGTTATCCTTCCTACAACACCATCGTAGGCGGCGGCGAAAACGCCTGCATTCTGCATTACACCGAAAATGAATGCGAACTGCGGGACGGCGATTTAGTGCTGATCGACGCCGGTTGTGAGTACAAAGGCTACGCAGGTGACATCACCCGCACCTTCCCGGTAAACGGCAAGTTCAGCAAAGCACAGCGCGAAATCTACGACATTGTGCTGGCATCTGAATACAAAGCGCTCGACGTGTTAGGGCCCGGCAGCAGTATTCAGGCCGCCACCGAAGCCGCTGTTCGCGTGATGATTGAAGGTTTGGTCAAACTCGGCGTAATGAAAGGCGACGTTGAGACGCTGTTCGCCGAACAGGCACATCGCCAGTTCTTCATGCACGGTTTATCTCACTGGCTGGGGCTGGACGTTCATGACGTCGGTCACTACGGCTCTGTTGACCGCAGCCGTACGCTGGAACCGGGCATGGTGCTGACCGTGGAACCGGGGCTGTATATCGCGCCGGATGCTGACGTACCGGAAGCGTACCGCGGCATCGGTATCCGTATTGAAGACGACATTCTGATCACCGCCACCGGCATTGAAATCCTGACCGGCGATGTAGTGAAAGAAGCCGATGATATTGAAGCATTAATGGCGGCGGCACAGAAATAATATGAGCATCGTAATTGTTGGCGGCGGAATGACCGGTGCCACTTTGGCGCTGGCGATTTCCTCGCTGACGCAGGGGCGTTTGCCGGTCCATCTGGTGGAAGCCACTGCGCCGGAAAACCACGGGCATCCGGGGTTCGATGCCCGCTCGATCGCACTGGCGCAGGGAACCTGTCAGCAACTGGCTCGCGTGGGCATCTGGCCTGCGCTGGCGAAAATTGCCACGCCAATCCGTGATATTCACGTCAGCGATCGCGGCCATGCGGCTTTTGTGCATCTCAATGCCGCCCATTACGGCGTCGAAGCGCTGGGGCAGGTGGTTGAGCTGCATGAAGTCGGCAAACGTCTGTTTACCTTACTGAAAAATGCGCCCGGCGTGACGTTGCACTGTCCGGCGAAAGTGACCGATGTCGCGCGTTCGCAGGACTCCGCCAGCGTCACGCTCGACAGCGGAGAAACGCTGACCGCGCAACTGCTGGTGGCCGCCGACGGTTCGCACTCTTCGCTGGCAAAAGCCTGCAACATTGGCTGGCAGCGTGAGGATTATGGTCAGGTTGCCGTCATCGCCAACGTGGCAACCAGCGAACCGCACAACCATCGTGCTTTCGAGCGTTTCACCCAGCACGGGCCGCTGGCGCTGCTGCCAATGTCTGATGGCCGCAGTTCGCTGGTCTGGTGTCACCCGCGCGAAGCGAAAGAAGAAATCGATAACTGGAGCGAAGCACAGTTCCTCAGCGAGCTGCAGAAAGCCTTCGGCTGGCGTCTCGGCACCATGAAACAGGCCGGAAAACGTTTCAGTTATCCGCTGCAATTACAAAGAGCCAACAGCCATATCAGCCACCGTCTGGCGCTGGTGGGCAACGCGGCACAAACGCTGCACCCGATTGCCGGGCAGGGTTTTAACCTCGGCCTGCGCGACGTCATGACGCTGGCGGAAACGCTGGCCAATGCGGCGATGACGGGCTCTGACGTCGGCAGTTACCGCGTACTGAGCGACTATCAGCAGCGCCGTCAGCCCGATCAGCAGGCAACCGTCGGCGTGACCGATGGCCTGATCCACCTCTTTGCCAACCGCTGGCTGCCATTAATGGTCGGACGCAATCTCGGTTTACTGGCGATGGAAGGCATTACGCCGCTACGCGATGCGTTCACCCGCCGGACCTTAGGTTGGGTAGACCGTTAAGCCTTACAGGAAAAATTATGCAATCTTTTGATGTGGTTATCGCCGGTGGCGGAATGGTCGGTCTGGCGCTGGCATGTGGTTTACAGGGCAGCGGTTTACGCGTTGCTGTGCTGGAAAATCAGCAACCGGATCTCGATTCACCGTTGCCGGAACAGCCGGGTTTACGGGTTTCGGCGATCAACGCTGCCAGTGAACGCCTGCTGAAATATATCGGCGTCTGGGACAGCATCATTGCTCAGCGTGCCAATGCCTATCAGGGGATGGAAGTCTGGGATCGCGACAGCTTCGGTAAAATTGCATTTCGTGGCGAAGCATACGGTTTCAGTCATCTCGGTCACATCATTGAAAATCAGGTGATCCACCGCGCTTTATGGCAACGTGCGGAAAAATCTTCCGACATCACCCTGCTGGCACCGGCAACCCTGAAGAATGTGGCGTGGGGCGAAAATGAGGCATTCATTACCCTCAATGACGATCGCCAGCTCACCGCGCGGTTAGTGGTCGGCGCAGATGGCGCACAGTCGTGGCTGCGTCAGCACGCCGACATCCCTCTGACCTTCTGGGACTACCGTCACCATGCACTGGTGGCGACCATCCGCACGGAAGAACCGCACCAGTCTGTTGCACGCCAGGTCTTCCACGGCGACGGCATTCTGGCTTTTCTGCCGCTGGCAGATGCGCATTTGTCTTCCATCGTCTGGTCAGTATCGCCGGAGGAAGCACAGCGACTGAGCGCGCTGGCGCCGGAAGAGTTCAACAAAATTCTCGCCAGCACTTTTGACTTGCGCCTGGGTGTTTGCGCGGTAGAAAGCGAGCGCGTGACCTTCCCGCTGACCGGCCGTTATGCCCGCAGCTTTGCCGGTCAGCGTCTGGCGCTGGTCGGCGATGCGGCGCACACCGTGCATCCGCTGGCCGGTCAGGGCGTGAACTTAGGCTTTATGGATGCCGCGGAACTGGCGTCTGAAATCAAACGCCTGCAAAAAGAAGGCAAAGATTTCGGCCAGCACATGTACCTGCGCCGTTACGAGCGCCGCCGCAAACACAGCGCAGCGCTGATGCTTGCCGGGATGCAGGGTTTCCGCGAACTGTTTGCCGGGGACAATCCGGCCAAAAAACTGTTGCGCGATATTGGCCTGACGCTGGCGGATTCGCTGCCGGGCGTGAAACCGAAACTGGTCCGTCAGGCGATGGGGTTGAATGATTTGCCGGAGTGGTTACAGGACGATTCGCTTCGATTGAAATAATCTAATTTCAGCGAGGTTTTTCCATTACATTTTCTAATCCGGGGCCGGATTTCTCATTCTGCAAATGGTGAGAAATCCGGCCTTGTCGTTATATAACATCGATACTTTTGATGTTTATTTGTAGATTTTGCGCCACAAACCCCAGTTTGCCAGTCAAAAACTCTGCACAATGCCCTTGTGAAATCACTGACATTCCTTCTGCTCCACCTATTTTAACTTATGGTTAGTGAGCTTATTCAGTGGTAAGTTCGAACAAAGGGTATCGTTTGCGCTCCCTGTCATTTTCAACTTTCAGGCAGCCTTTTCGTCATGAGGAATAAGATGGTTAAGCAGACTCAGCTTTATGAACAACATGTTGCATGCGGCGCGCGTATGGTCGATTTCCACGGCTGGATGATGCCTTTGCATTACGGCTCCCAGCTGGATGAACACCACGTTGTGCGTCAGGATGCCGGTATGTTTGACGTCTCTCACATGACCATTGTTGACCTCCACGGTGCCCGTACCCGTGAATTCCTCCGTTACCTGCTGGCGAACGATGTCGCCAAACTCACCGTACCGGGCAAAGCGCTTTACACCGGCATGCTCAATGCGTCCGGCGGCGTGATCGATGATCTGATTGTTTACTTCCTTACCGAAGATTATTTCCGCCTGGTGGTCAACTCCGCCACCCGTGAGAAAGATCTGGCATGGATTTCGCAGCATGCAGAACCTTACGGCGTTGAACTGACCGTGCGTGATGATCTGGCGCTGGTTGCCGTGCAGGGGCCGCAGGCGAAAGAAAAAGCAGAAACCTTATTTAGTGCCGAGCAAAAAAACGCTGTCGCGGGCATGAAACCTTTCTTCGGCGTACAGGCGGGCGATCTCTTCATCGCCACCACCGGTTACACCGGCGAAGCGGGTTATGAAATCGCGCTGCCGCAAGAGCAGGTGGCGGATTTCTGGCAGAAACTGCTGGCGGCGGGCGTGAAACCGGCCGGTCTGGGCGCGCGCGATACGCTGCGTCTGGAAGCTGGCATGAATCTTTACGGTCAGGAAATGGACGAAGGCGTTTCACCGCTGGCGGCCAACATGGGCTGGACCATCGCCTGGGCACCGGAAGACCGCAATTTTATTGGCCGTGACGCACTGGAAAGACAGCGCGAGCAGGGCACCGAACAGCTTGTAGGACTGGTTCTGACCGAAAAAGGTGTATTGCGTAACGAGATGCCGGTGCATTTCACCGACGCCGCAGGCAACACGCATCAGGGCGCGATCACCAGCGGTTCTTTCTCTCCGACGCTGGGCTACAGTATTGCACTGGCGCGCGTTCCGGCAGGCATTGGTGAACAGGCCATTGTACAGATCCGCAATCGCGAAATGCCGGTAAAAGTCACCAAACCAGGGTTTGTCCGTAACGGCAAACCGCTGGTGCAGTAACGTATTTAATTGAGCAGAAATAGAAAAATTTAAAACGTTTTCAGGAGATTATCGATGAGCAATGTCCCGTCAGATTTGAAATACGCGTCATCCCACGAGTGGGTACGTTCAGAAGGTAACGGCGTTTACACCGTAGGCATCACCGAACACGCTCAGGAGTTACTGGGCGACATGGTTTTCGTTGATCTGCCTGAAGTTGGCCGTGAAGTCGCCGCAGGCGAAGACTGCGCCGTGGCGGAATCTGTTAAAGCCGCTTCAGACATTTACTCGCCAATCAGCGGCGAAATCGTCGCGGTTAACGGTGAACTGGAAGGTTCCCCGGAGCTGGTCAACAGCGAGCCCTACGGCACCGGTTTCCTGTTCCAGATTAAAGCGTCAGACGAAAGCGAACTGGCTAACCTGCTTGATGCACAAGCCTATGCCGCCTCTGTCGAAGAATAATCAAGACTGCACGACCGCCCCGCAACCCGCTTGCGGGGCAAATCAAAACCCGTAGCTTTTGTCAGTATCCCAAGACACCTCCAGCAGATTCCAGGAATGCGTAGCAAATGACTCAGACTCTCAGCCAACTCGAACACAGCGAAGCCTTTATTGGCCGCCATATCGGCCCGTCTTCTCAGCAGCAGCAACAAATGCTGGAAGCGGTCGGCGCGGATTCCTTAAACGCGCTGATCCAGCAGATCGTTCCGGTCGATATCCAGTTGCCGGGGCCACCGGCCGTCGGCGACGCCGTAACGGAACATCAGGCGCTGGCTGAGCTGAAAGCCATTGCCAGCCAGAACCAGCGTTATAAATCCTACATCGGTATGGGTTACAGCGCGGTGCTGACACCGCCGGTTATCCTGCGCAACATGCTGGAAAATCCGGGCTGGTATACCGCGTACACCCCGTATCAGCCGGAAGTGTCTCAGGGCCGTCTTGAAGCGTTGCTGAACTTCCAGCAACTGACGCTGGATCTGACCGGTCTGGATCTGGCTTCTGCCTCGTTGCTCGACGAAGCGACTGCCGCCGCCGAAGCCATGGCGCTGGCAAAACGTGCCAGCAAACTGAAAGACGCTAACCGTTTCTTCGTGGCTGACGACGTGCATCCGCAAACGCTGGACGTGGTGCGCACCCGTGCAGAAACCTTCGGTTTTGACATCATCGTCGATAAAGCCGAAAAAGTGCTCGAGCTGGAAGGCGTGTTCGGCGTGCTGTTACAGCAGGTGGGCACCACCGGCGAAGTGCACGATTACACCGCGCTGCTGGGCGAACTGAAATCCCGCAAAATTATTACCAGCGTCGCCGCTGACATTATGGCGCTGGTGCTGCTGGCCGCACCGGGCAAGCAGGGCGCAGACGTGGTCTTTGGTTCCGCACAACGCTTTGGTGTGCCGATGGGCTACGGCGGTCCGCACGCGGCTTTCTTCGCCTGTGTAGACGAATTCAAACGTTCCATGCCGGGCCGTATCATCGGGGTTTCCCGTGATGCTGCGGGCAAAACGGCACTGCGTATGGCGATGCAGACCCGCGAGCAACATATCCGCCGCGAAAAAGCCAACTCCAACATTTGTACCTCGCAGGTGTTACTGGCCAACATTGCCAGCCTGTATGCGGTATTCCACGGCCCTGAAGGCCTGAAACGCATTGCCTCACGCATTCACCGTCTGACTGACATTCTGGCCACTGGCCTGAAACAGGGCGGCCTGACGCTGCGCCACAACACCTGGTTCGATACGCTGACCGTGGAAGTGAAAGACAAAGCCGCCGTGCTGGAACGCGCGCTGAGCTTCGGCCTGAACCTGCGTACCGACATTCACGGCGCAGTGGGTATCACTCTCGACGAAGCGACTTCCCGTGAAGATGTGCAGATCCTGTTCGCCGCCCTGCTGGGTGACGACAACGGTCTGGATATCGATAAGCTGGACAAAGCGGTATCCACCGACAGCAACTCGATTCCTGCGGCGATGCTGCGTGTGGACCCGATCCTGACCCATCCGGTCTTCAATCAGTACCACAGCGAAACTGAGATGATGCGTTATATGCACCGTCTGGAGAAAAAGGATCTGGCGCTGAATCAGGCGATGATCCCGCTGGGTTCCTGCACCATGAAACTGAATGCTGCGGCCGAAATGATCCCGATTACCTGGCCGGAATTCGCTGAACTGCACCCGTTCTGCCCGACAGAACAGGCTGGCGGCTATCAGCAAATGATTGGTCAGCTGTCACAATGGCTGGTTCAGCTCACCGGTTACGACGCGGTATGTATGCAGCCAAACTCGGGTGCGCAGGGCGAATATGCCGGTCTGCTGGCGATTCGTCGCTACCACGAAAGCCGTAACGAAAGCAGCCGTCACATCTGTCTGATCCCAAGCTCCGCGCACGGGACCAACCCGGCATCGGCGCAGATGGCGAGCATGACCGTGGTGGTGGTGGCTTGTGACAAACAGGGCAACATTGATCTGAGTGACCTGCGTGAGAAAGCCGCGAAAGCGGGCGATGAGCTCTCTTGTATCATGGTGACGTACCCGTCAACGCACGGCGTTTACGAAGAAACTATCCGCGAAGTTTGCCAGATTGTGCATCAGTACGGCGGTCAGGTTTACCTCGACGGCGCGAACATGAACGCACAGGTCGGCATCACCACGCCGGGTTACATCGGCGCGGACGTTTCGCACCTTAACCTGCATAAAACCTTCTGTATCCCGCACGGCGGCGGCGGCCCAGGCATGGGTCCGATTGGCGTGAAATCGCATCTGGCTCCGTTTGTTCCGGGTCACAGTGTGGTGCAGATTGACGGCGTCCTGACGCAAAACGGCGCGGTTTCTGCGGCTCCGTTCGGCAGCGCGTCCATCCTGCCTATCAGCTGGATGTACATCCGCATGATGGGCGCGGAAGGCCTGAAACAAGCCAGCCAGGTCGCAATCCTGAATGCGAACTACATCGCCACCCGTCTGAAAGACGCGTATCCGGTGCTGTATACCGGCCGTGATGGCCGTGTGGCGCACGAATGTATTCTGGATATTCGTCCGCTGAAAGAAACCACCGGCATCAGCGAAATGGATATCGCCAAACGCCTGATCGACTACGGATTCCACGCCCCGACCATGTCCTTCCCGGTGGCCGGTACGCTGATGGTTGAGCCAACCGAATCCGAAAGCAAAGTGGAACTGGATCGCTTTATCGATGCACTGCTGGCAATCCGCAGCGAAATCGACCACGTGGCGAAAGGCGAATGGCCGCTGGAAGACAACCCGCTGGTGAATGCACCGCACGTGCAGAACGAGCTGGTCAGCGACTGGAACCACCCGTACACCCGCGAAGTGGCGGTATTCCCGGCCGGTTACGACAACAAATACTGGCCGACCGTGAAACGTCTTGATGACGTGTACGGGGACAGAAACCTGTTCTGTTCCTGCGTACCGATGTCAGATTACGAGTAAGATTTCCGTCGGCTCTCTCCCTTTCACAGGGAGGGGGCCGATTGCATTTCTGGCCCCCGCTTTTGCCGTTCTGGCAGCACACCCCGCTCAATTTTGTTCAGTAACATTCGCTTATTTTTCATTCAAATAACCATCACATTCCCGCCATGTGACTGACATAAATTCAGGACAGGATAGGCACCTTAATTCGCTGACCGGTATCCTGTAATGCGCCGCATGTTGTTCCCCTACCTGATTTTGCTGCCGACGCTGATTTTTCTGTTTTTATTCACCTATTACCCCTTATTTCAGTCAGCGACGGACAGCCTGTTTGACAGCCGTCTGTCGTCGGATGCCCCGCCGTTTGTCGGCCTGCAAAACTATCTGCGTCTGATTCAGGATTCGGTGTTCTGGCGTGCGCTGCTTAATAACCTCGCCTACATCCTGATGACCGTCGTGCCCGGTATCGTGCTGGCGCTGCTGCTGGCGGTGGCGCTGTGGGAAAACACTTCGCTGAACCGCTGGCTGCGTACCGCATTTTTCTTCCCGATGATTATCCCGCTGGTCAGCGCCGCTACGCTATGGCTGTTCATTTTCATGCCCGGCATGGGGCTGCTGGATTACACCCTGGCGAAAGTGTTCGGGCCGATGAATAACAATTATCTCGGCATGAGCAACAGTGCGCTGATTGCGCTGAGCGTGATTGGCGTGTGGAAATTCGCCGGTTATTACATGCTGTTTTTCCTCGCCGGATTGCAGTCAATCCCCGCCTCAGCCCGCGAAGCTGCGCTGATGGAAGGGGCGTCGCGTCCGCAGGTTTTCTTCTACATTACGCTGCCGCTGCTGCGCCCGACCATCAGCTTTGTGGTCACCATCGCGCTGATTTATTCCATTACGCAGATCGACCACGTCGCGGTGATGACGCAGGGCGGACCGAATAACGCCACCACCGTGCTGCTGTATTACATCCAGAGCCTGGCCAATGACACCCACGATTTAGGCAAAGCCTCGGCGGCGACCTTCCTGACGCTGGTGTTGCTGTTTGGTTTTTCGATGCTGAACCTGCGGGTGCTGGAAAGAGGGGCGCACTATGAGCGTTGAAACGTCTGAAGCGCCGGTGATGACCGGCAAAAAATCGCGGGAGGCTGCACGTTCGCCGTCGATGTTATTGCGCGGTGCGCGTCGTTCGACGCTGCCGGTTTTACTGCTGTGCGCGGCCTTTTTATGGATGGCGCCTTTCCTGTGGATGTTGTCTTCGGCGTTCAGCGAAAGCAGTTTTTCGCCGGATATGGCTTCGCTGCTGCCGCGCTTCCCGCTGACGCTGCAAAACTTCCGCGATGCGTGGGACAGCGCCGACTGGCTGCGGCTTTACGCCAACACGATCTTCTTTTCCTTCGGCACCTTTCTGGTTCAGCTGGTGACCATCACCACCGCCGGTTACGTGTTCGCATATCACGAATTTCGCGGCAAACAGACGCTGTTCTACCTGCTGCTGATCCAGCTGATGATCATGCCGGTCATCATGATGGTGCCGAACATGATGATCCTCAAACAGTTCGGCCTGCTCAACACATTGACCGGCGTGATGATGCCGTACTTCGCGTCGGCGTTTGGCGTGTTTCTGATGCGTCAGGCGTTTCTCAGTATTCCCCGTGAAATCGAAGAAGCCGCGCTGATGGAAGGTTGCCGCTGGTGGCAGGTGGTGTTCCGCGTACTGATCCCGATGTCGTGGCCCGCCATTCTCGCCTTTGCCACCGTCAGCATTACCTATCACTGGAATGAATATCTCTGGCCGCTGATGGTGCTTAACGATCCGGACAAACAGGTGCTGACCGTCGGGCTGGTGTCTTTTGCGATGGGCGCGGAATCGGGCGGGCAGTGGGGCTTAATCACCGCCGGAACGCTGATGGTGTGCCTGCCACTGATGCTGGCGTTCATTATTTTTCAGAAACAGTTCCTGAAAAGTTTCGGCTTTTCCGGGATCAAATAAAGGAGTCATCCATGTTTTTAGCTCAGATTTCTGACATGCACTTTCGCAGCCAAGGCCGCAAACTGTATGACTTTATCGATGTGAACGGCTGTAACGCCGAAGTCGTCAGCCAGCTGAATGCGCTGGAAGAACAACCGGATGCGGTGGTGATCACCGGCGATATCGTCAACTGCGGTCTGCCGCAGGAATACGAGGTGGCGCGCCGCACGCTGGGTAATCTGCGTTATCCGCTGTTTATCATTCCCGGCAACCACGACGACAAAGCCCAGTTTCTGGAAGCGCTGCATCCGTTGTGCCCGCAGCTCGGCACCGACCCGCAGAATATGCGTTACGCCATCGATGATTTCGCGATGCGCCTGCTGTTTGTCGATTCCAGCCTGGCGGGAGAATCGAAAGGATTCCTGACGCTGGAAACGCTGGCGTGGCTGGAAGGTCAGCTGGAGCAGGGCGGTGATAAACCGACGGCGGTGTTTATGCACCATCCGCCGGTGAAAGTTGGTTCGGCGCAGATGGACGCCATTTCCTGCGAAAACGGCGACCAGCTGCTGGCGCTGATCGACCGCTTCCCGTCGCTGGTTCGCGTGTTCTGCGGCCACACGCACCGCCTGATTTTCACCCAGTACAAACAGGCAATCATCACCACCATTCCCGGCACGGTGCATCAGGTGCCGTATTATCACCACAATCCGGCGCCGTTTTATAACCTTGAACCGGCGGCCTGCGTCATGCACCGTCTGGTGGATCAAACCGGGCTGGTCAGCTATCTGCACCCGCTGTCGCAGTATCCGGGGCCGTATCTTTACGACGCGCAAATCAGTTGCCCGGTGGATGATCAATGATGTCTGGCATTCGTCTGGAAAATATCACCAAACAGTTTGAAGGCAGCACGGCGGTGAATCAGCTGTCGCTGGAGATCGCCGACGGCGAATTTCTGGTGCTGGTCGGGCCGTCGGGTTGCGGGAAAAGCACCCTGCTGCGTCTGCTGGCGGGGCTGGAAGAGGTCAGCGACGGGCGCATTATGCTCGACGGCAATGACATCTCTGCGCTGCCGCCGCGCGAACGTAATTTCTCGATGATCTTCCAGAACTACGCGCTGTTCCCGCACATGACCGTCGAGCAAAACATCACGTTCGGTATGCGCATGCGCAACGAACCGAAAGATCAGCATCAGGCGCGTGTGGATCGCGTGGCCGGGCTCCTGCAGCTGGAGCCGCTGCTTAAACGCAAACCGGGAAAACTCTCCGGCGGGCAGCGCCAGCGTGTGGCGATGGCGCGCGCCATTGTGCGCGATCCGAAGCTGTTTCTGATGGATGAACCGCTGTCCAATCTTGATGCACGGCTGCGTACGGAAGTGCGCGACGGCATCATGCAGCTGCACCAGCAGCTGAAAACCAGCACCGTTTACGTCACACACGATCAGATGGAAGCCATGACCATGGCGGACAGGATCGCCGTGCTGGATAAAGGCCATTTGCAACAAATCGGCGCACCGGAAACGCTTTACGCGCATCCGGCCAACCTGTTTGTCGCCGGATTTATCGGCACGCCGTCGATGAATCTGTTTTTGCTGCCGTGCGCCGCCGGCGTGCTGACAGTCGAAAACCAGCCGGTACGTCTGCCACAGACGGGACATGCGCAGGCGCTTGCTGACGTGTATCTGGGCATCAGACCCGAACACATCAGCGACCGGCCGGTGGAAGGCGAAAGTCTGCAATTGCAGGCGACGCTGACCTATCGCGAACTGCTCGGCGCGGAGTATCTGTGCCACGCCGACTCGTCGCTTGGCAAAATTCGTTATGTTCGTAAAAACCAGCTGCGGGAAAACAGCCGGGACATTCCGCAACCCGGCGACCGCATCACCTTGTATTTCTCTTTGCACGACCTTCATCTTTTTTCAGGCCAAAACCAGCAGAATCTGCACCAGGAGAATCATCTTCATGCGTAAAACTCATGCGCTGGCGCTCGCCATCGGCTTCATTGCCGCAGGCACGGCGTCCGCCAAAGAAAATATCGATTTCATGTTCCCTGCGCCGGTTGACGGCAAGCTGACCATGGAAATGACCCGCGTTATCAAAGAGTTCAACCAGTCACAAACGGATATCGAGGTACGCGGGATTTTCACCGGCAACTACGACACCACCAAAGTCAAAGCCGAAGCGGCGGCCAAATCCGGTCAGCCTCCGGCACTGGTGATCATGTCCGCCAACTTCACGGCAGATCTGGCGATCAAAAACGAAATTCTGCCGATGGACGAACTGTTCAGATTTGGCGATCAGAAAGCCACGCCGTTCCTGACGCAAAACTTCTGGCCCGCCATGCGCCAGAACGCCCAGCTTAACGGCGTGACGTACGCTATCCCGTTCCATAACTCGACGCCAATCCTCTATTACAACAAAGACATGTTCGCCAAAGCGGGCATTACCGCGCCGCCGAAAGACTGGGATGAATTGCTGGAAGACTCGAAAAAGCTGACGGATGCGGCAAAAGGGCAGTGGGGCATCATGTTGCCATCGACTAACGATGACTACGGCGCCTGGATTTTATCCGCGCTGACCCGTGCCAACGGCGGCCAGTATTACAACGCCGATTATCCGGGCGAAGTGTATTACGACAAACCGTCCACGCTGGGCGCGCTGCACTTCTGGCAGAATCTGGTGTATCGCGACAAAGTGATGCCGTCGGGCGTGCTCAATTCTAAACAAATCAGCGCGGCGTTCTTCTCCGGTAAACTCGGCATGACCATGCTCAGCACCGGGGCGCTGGGCTTTATGCGTGAAAACACCAAAGATTTCGAACTGGGCGTGGCGATGATGCCCGCTAAAGTGCGCAACGGCGTGACCATCGGCGGAGCGAGTCTGGTGAGCTTTAAAGGCATTTCTGACGGGCAGAAAAAAGCGGCTTACACCTTCCTGCAATATCTGGTCAGCCCGAAAGTGAACGGCGCCTGGAGCCGTTTTACGGGCTATTTTTCACCGCGCATGGCGTCTTATGACACACCGGAAATGAAGGACTATCTGGCGAAAGACCCGCGAGCGGCGATTGCGCTGGAACAGCTGAAATACGCCTATCCGTGGTATTCGACCTATGAAACCGTGGCAGTGCGTCAGGCGATGGAGAATCAGCTTGCGGCACTGGTGAATGACGAGAAAGTCACGCCGGAAGCGGCAGCGGCACAGGCACAGAAAGACGCCGACACCCTCATGAAACCTTACGTGGAATCGACGTCGCTGGCCGTGCCGAAGTAGTTGGTTTTGCGCCTTCCCCTCTCTTGAGGGGAAGGTTTTATTACTTCAGCCAGCCCTGCTGATGGGCGTTATCCAGATGGCCGCGGATGTGCTGCCACAGTTCAGGATGGATATCGGCGATAAAGGCATTACGCGCTAACACCTGCTCCAGACGGATATTATTTTCCACCCAGCTCTGGCCCTGATTACTCAGGTTCATGACCATCGGCATCACGCGGTCGATCACCAGCGCAAAGCGCGCTTCTGCGGTTTCGCCCGCTTCGTATTCATTCCATAACGCCAGGAACTGCGTATTCAGCGGCGCAGGCAGCAGGCCGAACAGGCGTTTTGCGGCAATGATTTCCTGATCGTGAACCGCCGCACGGGCAGCGAGATCGTAAACCAGCACATCACCGGCATCGATTTCGACGATATCGTGGATCAATGCCATACGAATGACCTTGTTAATATCAACGTCTTGTGGCGCATAAGGCGCCAGAGACATCGCTGCCACGGCGAAATGCCAGCTGTGTTCCGCAGAGTTTTCCTGACGATCGGTGCCTAACACTTTGGTGCGACGCTGTACGCTTTTCAGCTTGTCGATTTCCATCAGGAACTGAAAAACGTCGGTCATGGCGCCGAAATTCAGCGGGGAAGTTGCTACAGACATGGTCAAACCTTAGTCATATTGACGGCATTGTTAATGGCGTTATCAGAGATTTCCGGTACACCTTAATCCCTTGATGACAAAAAATCATGTTTTTGGGTGCGGAATAATCCGTCATCTGAAGAATGTAATAGGAAGGAATTATAAACAAAGTGAATGAATTGAAGGGGCTCTGGTGATGAGCATCCTGAAATGATGATCCTGCTAAGAGCCTGTTACAGGAGGAAATACTCCATTTTAGCGTACAGGTGTACACTGGAATCATTCTCAGCTACTCTGCGGGTCAGGATATTTTATAACCTGCCATTTTATTGTTATGCCTCGAGGGTTTTCATCGTATGGGTAAGACGTCTCCATCACCACAGGGATATCCGTGGGCTGAAGAGATTGCCAACAGCCTGAGTCACGGCGTTGGTTTGGTTTTCGGGATTGTCGGGCTGGTGCTTTTGCTGGCTCAGGCTCTGGCTGATAACGCCAGCGCCGTCGCAATCACCAGTTACAGCGTGTACGGCGGCAGCATGATTTTGCTGTTTTTAGCCTCCACGCTCTATCACGCCATTCCGCATCAGAAAGCGAAATACTGGCTGAAAAAGCTGGATCACTGCGCCATTTACCTGCTGATTGCCGGAACTTATACGCCGTTCCTGCTGGTCGGCTTAAACTCCCCGCTGGCGAAAGGGATGATGGCGGTGATCTGGGGGCTGGCGCTATTTGGCGTGATTTTCAAACTGGTATTCGCCCACCGGTTTGAAGTGCTTTCATTGATCACCTATCTGACCATGGGCTGGTTGTCGCTGGTGGTGATTTATCAGCTGGCGATGAAACTGCAGCCTGGTGGTGTCTGGTTGCTGGCGATTGGCGGCGTGGTGTACACGCTGGGCGTGATTTTCTATGCCTCGGAAAGGATCCGCTACGGTCACGCCATCTGGCACGGATTTGTGCTCGGCGGGAGCGCCTGTCACTTTCTGGCGATCTATTTCTACGTGTAGCTTTTAAGCCGGATGAGAGAAGCGGAGCCTTGGCTCCGCTTTTTTGTGCCTGCTATTTACCTGCCCACCACTGCACCAGCGAAGGCACCGGTTGCAAATCGTAATGCGCTTCCCCCAGCAGATGATTGAGGATTTTCGCCGAGCGCCAGGCGGTCAGCGTCAGTTGCCCTTCCGCGCTGCCATGGCTGTGAATACCGGCATTGACTGCGTAAATGCGGTTCTGTTCAGGGCCGTCCCAGCGCAGATTGAAATTCGGCTGCAGCGGCAAATGCTGCTCACGATCGTAAGGGATCCTCCCGAGCATGGGCGCGAGATAGTCCGGCAAACCGGGGCGATAGCCGGTCGCCAGGATCACAATATCCGCACTGAAATGTTCTTCGCAGTTTTCCAGCCCGTGTCTTGCCTGCAAACTGAAATCTCCTGCGGCATTGCGCGCGATATGATCGAGCGCGCGGTGCGGCAGTAAACGTACATTGCGCGGCTGATGCAGGACGTCAAAACGGTGATAAAGCTGCTTATAGATATCTTCCAGCGTGTGGTAACTGATGCCGTCGGAAGGCAGTTTTTGCGTGGCAATCTCCCGCTCGCGCACCTCTTCGGGCAGGGTATAAAAATAATTCACATATTCAGGCGTGAAGTATTCGTTGGTGAAAATCGATTCATCCAGTGGCTGAAAATTCGGGCGTCTCGACAGCCAGCTCAGCTCGGCGAATTCGCCCCAGTGGCCGCTTAGCGCATTGAGAATGATATCGGCACCACTTTGCCCGCCACCGACGACGGCAATACGTTTGCCGGTGAAATCGGGTTCACGCAGTTCAATTTCAGCGGCATGAAAACAATTCTCCCCCAGCGCCGCGCGGGCCGCTTTGGGGATCCACGGCGCATGACCGGTGCCAAGACAAATATTGCGCGCGCGGTGCTCGCCTTTTTCACTCTGCACCACAAACTCCTGCCGCTTATCGTCGAAATCGATACTTTCTACCGGCGCAGAAAAGTGCAAATTGGGGATGCGGTCGCACGCCCAGCGCAGGTAATCGGAAAACTCATCGCGGCTGATGATCAGCTGTTCCGTTGCCAGAAAACGGTAAATTTTCTTCTGTTCCACCAGATAATTGATGAAGGAAAATTCGCTGCGCGGGGCGACGGTGGTCACCAGATCTTGTAAGACATAGGTCTGCATGGTGGCGGTTGGCAACAACATGCCAGGGTGCCAGCTGAATTCCGGGTTTGCATCAAAGAAGGCAGTGTTAAGTTTCTCCGTATCTTTTGCCATCGCGGCCAGGCTCAAATTGAAGGGGCCGATGCCAATACCTATCAAATCCTTCGCGGGCATCTTTCTGTTCCTTGTGTTTTATAAAATGTTTTGGAAAGTGCCTTAAGCATAGATCAGCCATTGGCGACTGACATTTTTCTCGATAACTTATCGAAATATTCCTAAACTCAGTCACTTCGCTATTGATTCCTCAATGATTAAAAAGGATTAGCTATGACCCGCCTGCGCCGTTTTAAACAAGTTGATGTGTTCACCGCCGAGCCGCTCAAAGGCAATGCGCTGGCTGTTATCCTGGATGCCGAAGGTCTGACAGACGACGACATGTTCGCCATGGCCCGCTGGACCAACCTTGCGGAAACGGCATTTGTGCTCACACCTACGTCACCGGAAGCTGATTACCGCGTGCGGATTTTCACCACCGATAAAGAGCTGCCATTCGCCGGGCACCCGACTCTCGGCACGGCGTATGCGCTGTTGCAAAGCGGGCTGAAACCAAAGAACTCAGGCTATCTGGTGCAGGAATGCGGTGTCGGGCTGGTGCAGGTGAAACAGCTGGCAGAAGGCGGACAGGCATTTTCCGCGCCTCCGGCGGTGCTCAAACCGCTTGAAGAAGAGCACTTCACCTTGCTGGCGACCGCACTGCGCGGGGGCAAAATCCAGGCCGATGTGACGCCGGTTACGGTCGACATGGGTATCATCTGGCTGGTGGTGCGGATGGAAAGCGCGCAGGATTGCCTGAATATTTCTGCCGATGCAGCAGCCGTCAGTCAGCTCCAAAAACAGCTGGGAGTTAACGGCATCGCGGTTTACGGTTTGCACGATGACAGCGTTGCGGCAGATTATGAAGTGCGGGCGATTATTGATGAAGACGGTGTGCTGAAAGAAGACCCGGTCACCGGCAGCGCCAATGCCTGTCTGGCAAGGGTTCTGAAAGCGGCAAACTTCCCGGATGGCGCACACATGGCAGACACCTACCGCGTACGGCAGGGCACAAAACTTCAGCGCGAGGGCCGCGTGACGGTCACTTTCGTTGACGGCGAACCCTGGATCGGAGGGGATTCCGTTACCCTGATTGACGGCACGTTAGACCTGTAATCCGCTGTCAGTCTGGCGTCGCACGGCGACTGCTCACGCATGACCGGCCAGGAGCGTCATGCGTGTTCGCCGGGATGACTGAATGAGAAAGCAAGAGCCGGAGGGCAGGCGGCAGATCCCCGGTTTATGCTGATGTTCATCCAGTCAGTCAAAGTGAGGCAAAAAATGTCAGGCAAAACTGAAATCCTTCCCCGGTCAGTAACGATCGACCATGACAGCATCCAGAATGAGGATCCGCGCTGGCTGGCGGTGATTAACTGCGATGCCAGCGCAGATGGCAAATTTGTATACGCGGTAAAAACCACCGGCATTTACTGTGCGCCTTCCTGCCCGTCGCGACAACCTAAAGCGGAAAATATTGTCTATTTCGACAGTGCTGAAGATGCCGAGCAGGCAGGCTTCAGGCCCTGTAAACGCTGTCGCCAGGGGCTGATTTCACTGGCGCAATTTCACGCGCAGCGTGTGGCGCAAGCCTGCCGTCTGCTGGAAGCATCGACAGACGTACTGACGCTGGATCAGCTGGCCGGCACTGTTGGCATCAGCGCCTACCATTTTCACCGGCTCTTCAAAGCCCACACAGGTGTGACGCCGAAAGAGTATCATCAGGCGCAGCGTGCACGCCGTGTACGCGAAAAGCTGACGGATACAGCGACGGTCACCGAGGCCATTCACGCGGCCGGATATCCTTCCGACGGGCGTTTTTATGAGGCGTCCGCGGCGACGCTGGGCATGACGCCGCAGGCTTTCCGCTCGGGTGGGCGTGATGTGCGCGTCTGGTTTGCGATTGCAGAATCTTCGCTCGGCGCGATCCTGATCGCTGAAAGCCAGCGGGGGATTTGCGCGATCTTACTCGGCGATGACCCGACGGCATTGATCATTGAGCTGCAAAATCGCTTTCCGCAGGCTGAATTGCTGGGCGGCGACCCGGACTTTGAACAGCGTATCGCTTCGGTCATTGGTTTCATCGAAGCGCCGCAGTTGGGGCTGGATCTGCCGCTGGATATTCGCGGCACGGCATTTCAACAGCGAGTCTGGCAGGCATTGCGCGAGATCCCGGTCGGCTCCACTGCCAGTTACGCGGATATTGCCCGCAAAATTGGCGCACCCAAATCAGTTCGCGCCGTGGCCGGAGCCTGTGCCGCAAACGTGCTGGCAGTGGCGATCCCTTGCCATCGGGTGGTAAAAACCGACGGTCACATTTCTGGTTATCGCTGGGGCGTCGAGCGCAAGCGTAGTTTGCTGGCGCGCGAGGAAAAAAGCTGACTATACTGGCCTGAGCGTTATTTTTCCGATACTTACCCAGATCAAGTGAGGGATCCTGTGCCTGTTTTAACATTCCGTTTTGCGCAGCCGGCCGATATTGATGCGCTGGCTGCATTACACGTTGCTATCTGGCGTGATACCTATCGCTCTCTGGCACCCGCAGAGGCCTTTTCCGCGCTCGACGTGCCGCGTCGTAAAATCTTCTGGCAGGACAAGTTTGAACATCCCGCTGAATCACAATGCATTTTACTGGCCGAGGCTGACGGAAAACTGGCGGGATTTTGTCTGGCGTCTGCTTCATCCAATCCTGAATTTGGGGAAATGGCTGAAATTAAATTCCTGTATGTTTCTGGTGATTTTAAACGTCAGGGCATAGGCAAGCGTTTAATCAGTGACGCTGCCCGATATCTCGCGGCAGCAGGCTATCGCGCTGCCGGGCTGGGCGTGGTAGAGGGCAACGAATCCGCCATCCGTTTTTATGCCGCTCTGGGTGGCCGGGAGGCCGGACGCTATACCGATGCCGGGCCACTCTGGCGTTCACGCAATATCATTTATGCCTGGCCAGATATTACAGTACTTTCCGCCAGGCAATAATCTTTTGCTATCACATGTCCCGCGTCAGTGAAAATGCGGGACCTGTTTTACTTTCTCAGTGTTTCCAGTCGCTGTTTCTGCTGGCCTTCAGGTGTGAAATTCTCCGCGCTCAACCACTGTTCAAACATGCTTTTTGACGCGGGCCATTCATGATCAAGCAGCGAGAACCAGAGAGTGTCGCGATTGCGACCTTTATTGACCAGCGCTTGCCTGAATGTCCCTTCGTATTGAAACCCAAAACGCTCCGCGGCCAGTTTTGACGGTTCATTTAGGCTGTGACATTTCCACTCACAGCGGCGATATTTAAGGGTTTCAAACAGATAGCGTTGCAACAGGTAAATAGCTTCCGTGCCAAAACGTGAGCGTTTCATCAGTGGGGACCAGTTTACCCAACCAATTTCCGCAACGCCGTGGACGGCATCGATACGCATCAAAGCAACGCTGCCGATTGCCCGTTGTGTGGCGAGGTCGATGACGGCGAAAAACAGCGGATCCTGGCTTTTCTCCTGCTGAGCAATAAACGCATCACAATCTGACTGCGTGGCAGGACGATCCACCGAAAAATAAGTCCAGTCACGGTTGTCATCAATGCTATGCCAGGCGTTAAACAGATCCTGACTGTGGCGTTCACTTTTCAGTGGCTCAAGGCGGCACCAGAGGCCATCAAGCTGGACGTGCGTCGGTTTTTCTCGCGGTTGCCAGTCGGGCAGGGCATCGCCGATGGGCTGACCAAAGTGGTTGAGCGTTGTCATAGCGGTTTCCATTCACTTTCGAAGAACACCCATAAAATCAGAACGTATTGATGGCTGCAACCGGCGCGATAATAAAAGTCTGGTAAGCGGAGAAATCTCTCCGCTTTGTTTCCTTATCCCGCTCGCTGAGTGAGCCGGTTTATGAACGCTGGCACTTATAATCGCCCGGCACTCCCGCAAATTCTGATCTTCTCCTCGACCACTTTCTGCATGGCACGTTTTCCCGGCACAATGTATTTACGCGGATCGTTGGCGTCAGGATGTTCAGAAAAATACCCTTTTACCGCATCGGCAAAGGCGATCTTCAGCTCCGTGGCAACATTGACTTTACAGATCCCCAGTTCAATCGCCTGATGGATCATATGCTCCGGGATCCCCGAGGCACCGTGTAACACCAGAGGAATATCGACCTGCTGGCGAATTTGCCCCAGCCGGGTGAAATCCAGTTTGGGCTCTCCCTGATACAAGCCGTGAGCAGAACCGATCGCGACGGCGAGCGAGTCAATACGGGTCGTTTCCACAAAGTGTTTTGCCACAACCGGATCGGTGAAAAAGCTGTCGCCGTCTTCCACCACCAGATCGTCTTCCTGCCCGCCAAGACGCCCGAGCTCAGCCTCTACGCTGGCGTCAAATGCGTGACAAAAGCGTACCGTCTGGCAGACCTTTTCGATGTTTTGCGCCAGGGGAAGGTGTGAAGCATCGACCATGACGGAGCGGATCCCTGCACGGACTTTTGTCTCTATATCGGTCTGTTCTTCATGGTGATCCAGATGCAGCGCCAGCGGAATGCCATATTGGCGTGCCGCTTCCTGACATATCGACATCAGATAATCGGTTCCCGCATAGCTGAATGTTCCCGGTGTTCCCGCCAGAATCACTGGCGAGCTCATGGCCGCTGCGGTTTCTGCCACCACCTGAACGGTTTCGAGATTGTGGACGTTAAAAGCTGGCACCGCATAACCTTCGCGTTGTGCCGCCAGCAGCATTTCCCTGTTTGAAATGAGATACATTGCTTCAGCTCCCTGTCATATCCAGCAGAATTTTTCCGGTCATGGGTTTGCCCGCCAGTGCAGTCACATCCGCAACGAACTCCTGCGGATTGCCAACGCTCGCGATAAGCGGCTCAAGGTTCAATTTGTTTTCGGCAAACAGCTGCGTTGCCTGCTGCCATTCACTGCCTGGCCACGGCGCAGAGTAATTCATCCAACTGCCCTGCAACGTCAGCTCTTTGCGCAGGATATGGCTGAAGGTGGCGACGTTAAGCGTCAGTTCCTTATGCAAGGTACCGACCAGAACGACCTGTGCTTTGGGCCCGGCTATATCCAGCGAGAGTGCCACGGTCTGCGGGGTACCGGCGGTTTCAATGATCAACTGGTCAAAGCGACGTTCGTGGTTATGCTGACGGATTTCCTCAGCATTCATTTCAGCGCTGTTGCAGGCATGGCTGGCACCGGTTCTCAGTGCCAGATCCAGGCGTTGCTGATTGATATCAATCGCTGTCACGGATTTTGCGCCTGATGCCGCCGCCGCCTGGATGATCAACTGGCCGATAGTGCCCGCGCCAATCACGATCACCTCTTTGCCCTCACATCCCCCCGCGAGTTTTAATGCGTGCAGGCCGACGGTAATGGGTTCCAAAAATGCGCCCTGAATAAGTGAAGAACTTTCGGGAAGCCGGAATAAATTTTTACGGGAAACCACGACAAACTCTGCGTGGCCGCCGTCGCGGCGTGAACCAATAAACTGATAGTGCTTACACTGTGAGTAAGCCTCTTTACGGCATTCTTCACACTTAAAACAGGGTAATAACGGCACGCAAGCCACAGCATCACCTTCCTGAATATCATCAACATTTTTTCCGATACTGACCACGTGGCCGCTGAATTCATGTCCCAGCGTGATGGGATAAAAATGTGCACCCTGTGAGAAAATACGTGGAATGTCGGATCCACAGAGGCCGGAATAGGCAATGCGCACCAGCACATCATCCGGGGCGTTTAGCACAGGCATCGGGCGTTCTTCCACGGTCATCGCCCCGCCAGCATTTACAACGACAGATTTCATAGTCGATTTCCTTATGGCGGGGGAATTCCCCCGCCGGATGAAGATTTACGCGTTAGCCTGAGCTGCGGCCAGTTTTTCAGTTTTGGTGAAGTTGTGGGCACGACGCCATGTGAGGAATACTCCAATGGCATAAAGCGTGCCGATGATGCTCAGCCCGGCAACGTTTTTCAGTGTGCAAAGTTGAATCAACAGATAGGTGACAGGTGACCCGCCCTGATCCATCGACGCCACTCTGCCACCTGCGCTTAGCGCACCGGCATTTGCAGCCAGCTGGGTGTGCAAATCGATGGTTTGCGTGGCAATCCACAACGTGATGCTCATGATGATGCAGCCTGAGATCAGCGTGCGGAACAGGTTGCCCTGATGTACAGCAACGGCGATGGCGACAAAGAAACCGATGGTGGCGAGGTCCCCAAACGGAAGCACCTGATTTCCCGGAACCAGCACGGCGATCAAAATTGTCAGCGGGATAAAGATCAGGCTGGCTGATACGACGGCGGTATGACCGAGTAACAGCGCCGGATCCAGACCAATCAGGAACTCCTGTCCTCCAAAGCGCGCCTGCAGGCGGGTACGGGCATGGCGTGCAATTGGCGTTAAACCGTCCATGATGGGTTTGATCACCCGTGGCATCAGCAACATAACCGCCGCGGTTTTGACTGCCAGCTGTAATACGCCCTTGATGTCATATCCGGCGAGATAACCGATGATAAGGCCCATCACAAAACCGACAGTGACCGGCTCGCCAAACGGACCAAAGCGTTTCTGAACATCATCTGCGCTGAAGTGGATCTTGTTCAGCCCTGGGATTTTATCAATGAGAGTATCTACCAGCACGGCGATCGGGCCGAGATAGGCCGAGGAGCCGTGAGGAATAGCGATACCTTCGAGATTGAAGAAGTCCCGCGTATCTTTGGCAAACCAGTCACCCAGCTTGTAGATAAACGCCGCATGAACCACCACACCCATGATCCCCAGCCAGTACGAGCCCGTCGCGAGATGCAACATTGCGCCGGTGAAGGTCATATGCCAGATGTTCCAGATATCCACGTTGACCACGCGCGTCATGCGGGTCAGCAACATAATGATGTTCACACCGATAGCAATCGGAATAGCAACCAGCGCAATTTGCGATGCCCAGGTCATCGGTGACGATCCCGGCCAGCCGATATCCACGACTTGTAAATTGATTTCAAAATGCTCAGCCATCGCTTTCGCTGCAGGCCCGATGGAATCCAGCATCAGACCAATGACCAGCCCGATACCCACAAACCCAATGCCAATGTGAATGGCAGATTTAAACGAATCGCCTAATTTCATCCCTAATATCAGCGAGAAAATGATGATTACGCCGGGCAACATGACGGTTGGCCCTAGATCGAGGATGTAGCGCATTATTTCGGTAAACATGGCTCACTCCTGCAGCAGGGTCAGTATTTGTTCGCGCAAAGCATCCATACCGACGCCGGAAATAAACGGCATCCCATGTACGACGGGAATGCTGCCGAACGTGCGGTCAACTTTGGCCGTGGTACAAATCAGGTGGACGCCGTCCATGTAGGTTTCAATTTCCGTCACGCGGCACTGCACGAGATCCACTTTGATGCCATGTGCTTCGCATAACTCTTTGATTTCTTCTGCTGCCAGGGTTGAGGTGGCAACGGCTCCGCCACAGGCAACAATAATTTTTCGTTTCACGGTAAGGCTCCTTGATGGTCTGTTTTTTGGTGTTATTTTTTTGTAAGGCTTTGGGTACAGGGGATTCAGGTTTACACGGCGGCAGCTTTCTCCTGCGCCGGGACAAAAACGTGTTGTTTGAACAGTTCTGCCAGCTGGTCTTCAGGCACAGTGAGCAGGCTTTCGTAAAACGTGGGTTCCTGAAGCTGGCTGAATAATTTGCGCAATAACACCAACTGCTCAGAGGGATGGGTGACGATCAACGCAATAATCAGCGAAGCTGCGACAGTGCCTTCATCATCAGCCTGGAAAAACTCCACTGGTGCGTCCGGACGGATCAGATAAATGGACGGGGTGCGGGCGTGCATGGCTTCGCAATGCGGAATAGCCACCGCATGGTGTTCGAGCTGAATGCCGGTTGGAAACTCCGCTTCACGAATCAATAACGCCTGCGGATAGCTGGTCTGTACAACGCCCGCCTGCACCATAGATTCACCGATGTGCGTCAGTGCTTCGTGGTAATCCTCGAAGGCGATGCCTGTTTTTACAAATACCTGGCAGTTATGCATGGTTGCATTCTCCACAGGCCGTCACTTGTGGCGTGCAGCCGAAGTGATAGGCACGTAATACATCCTGGATTTTGTCGATGATCAGTTCATGAGGATGGCTGGCAAGTTCACCCGACATCACCCGTTCAAACTGAGCTGGCAGGTACTGACTCAGTAAACCAAGCGGGATATCAAGTGACTGGAGATTGCCGATCAGGACTTCCATCGCGCGATTAATACGGGCGTGTGGCCAGTAGTAGCGAATGCGATCGGAAAGGCTGAAGTGCAGATCAATAAGTGACAGGCTGAACGTCGGGTTGTAATACTTCTTCCAGTAGCCCGGCTCATCCAGCATCACGCCGTCGATCACTGTGAGGATCTGGCTGCGAGATTCAGGTGCAACCAAGACTTGTTCGATATTGGCCAGCGCGAATACAGCCTCACGCAGCGCGAACGTCAGTGCCGGACCCACTTTGAGGATCGCGTAATGGTCTTTTACCAGATGTCGGTATGAATCACGGGTCTGGTAATCGGTAGAGTGCGCTTCATAAACCAGCGGGGTGTGATCGATAAAAGCTGATAAATCCTCTGCCAGAGTGGGCTGATAATGGATCACCCGGCTATGGTCAAATTCAACTCCCGGCTGAACAACGACGGCGATAATCCGATCAATGGCACTTTCCAGCCCTGCTTCACGGAATGCCTGATAGTGCATATCCAGCGTCGCTTTGGCATCTTTGGCTTCGGTCACATGAACATGCTTGATCGCGGACGCTTCGCCACCGGGTACCGGAACTTCTGTCCCGATAACGTACGTCAGCACCTGTTTCTGCTGTGGTGTCGCGACCTTTTCCGCGACCTTGCACAAACGGGCTGCGCGCTGAGCCACAACGAGAGGATCAAGCGGGACAGGATCGTCCGCACAGGACATCGAGGCATCGAGATGGATCTTGCTGAATCCGGCTTCGACGTAGCGTGCGATCAAGACTTCCGCTTTGCTCATCGCACTTTCAGCATTTTCACTCTGCCAGCAATTTGGCCCGAGGTGGTCACCTCCCAAAATAAGACGCTGAACCGGAAACCCCAATTTCTCCGCTATTGCGAGAACGAAATCGCGAAAATCAATCGGCAGCATACCGGTGTAACCGCCGTACTGATTAACCTGATTAGATGTAGCTTCAATCAGCACCTTACGACCACTGTGCAGATCTTCTCTTAGCGCGGCCTCAATCACTAAAGGGTGAGCTGAGCAGACTGAGCATATCCCGATACTTTCGCCACTCTTATGCTTCCTGATTATTTCTTTCATTTTTCCTCCGTTTGTTTTCGAAGATATTCGTGTCTTTTCGAAAGTCTAACAATAGCGTTGTTTGTGTTTCGTGATGATGATCGTAATATTTCGTAAGTCATTTCATTCATTTTCTTTCATTTTGGATTGAGTGGCGAGAGAGGGGGGATGCTTTATGGCGAGGCCGGCGGCAAGCTAAGCGTGCTGTATTTCACATCCCCGTGAATTTTTTATCCTCACTTCGATATCTTTTGTTTACACTGTGCGAAATAGGACGTTTTGGACTAAACAGGATGAATACTTACGATCGTCGCAATAAAATTGTTGAATTAGTGAATCAGAAAGGCACCGTTCAGGTTGCTGAGCTTTCGAATGCTTTCGGTGTGTCTGAGGTGACTGTTCGTGCGGATCTGACCCTGCTGGGTCAAAAAGGCGAACTCACCCGGTTTCATGGCGGCGCGGCAAAGCGTGAAGACAAGGCAAGTGACGGGCAGGATAAGCCGCAGGACGAATTGATTCTCGAAGAGCGTTATCTTCAGGCCAGCGATCCTAAAAAGCGCATTGCGCAGGCTGCGGCAGGCATGGTGAAGCCCGGCGATACGGTGATCCTTGATAGCGGTAGCACCACTATGTTGCTGGCTGAGGAACTGGTGAAATCCGGCGATATCACGGTCATTACTAATAACTTACCGGCGGCTTTTGTATTGTCTGAGAACCCGGATATCACGCTGGTTGTTTGTGGCGGAACACTGAGGCACAAAACGCGTTCATTGCATGGCAACATCACGGAGTATGCCTTGCAGGGCATCGTGGCTAACCTGATGTTCGTGGGAGCCGATGGTCTGGATGCGGCGACCGGCATCACGACGTTTAATGAGGGCTACAGCATCAGCGGGATTATGGCCGATGCCGCTCAGCGCGTTGTCGTCGTCACCGATTCCACTAAATTTGGTCGTCGCGGGTATAACCTGGTGCTGCCGATGGAAAAAATCGACACCATCATTACGGACACGGATATCAGCGATGAGGCTCAACAGGCTCTCAGAGACACAGCGATAGACCTCATTCTTGTTTAACTCCTTTCAGGTTGCAGACGTCTTCCTGGTGATGAATGTAAGCCAACCCGAGAAACTGGGGAACGGGCAGTTTCTGACGCTGCGTTGAGTATCGAAAACAATATGAGTCGTTGCAGTAGCTGGCAGATTAATTTGAGAGATAAATTCAGGAAAGGGTGGCCGCCGCGTTGTTTCTGTGCGGTCGTTCCTGGATTTAGCAGTGAACGATGGCCACGGTTTACTTTTCAATGATTCAGCGGTTGGCAGAGTGAGTTCATTCCTTTACGCTTACATTTTTAGTCGGCGTTTGCTGGTCATCTGGAGTGGAATATGTTGCGCGTTATCGATACGGAAACCTGTGGATTGCAAGGTGGTGTGGTTGAAGTTGCTTCTGTCGATATCGTAGATGGACAGATCGTCAATCCGATGAGCGATCTGGTGCGTCCCGACCGTCCTATTAGCTATCAGGCGATGGCAATTCATAAAATAACTGAAGCCATGGTGGCCGATAAACCCTGGATAGAGGACATCATTCCTCGTTACCACGGCAGCCCATATTATGTTGCCCATAACGCCAGCTTTGACCAGCGTATGCTCCCTGAGATGTCAGGTGAATGGATTTGTACTGTCAAACTTGCGCGACGTTTATGGCCTGGCATCAAGTACAGCAACATGGGGTTATACAAATCCCTCAAGCTGCAAGTGGAAACGCCTGCGGAGCTTCATCATCACCGTGCGCTTTTTGACTGCTATATCACGGCGGCGTTATTGATTCGGATTATGGAAGAGTCAGGCTGGACACCTGAACAGATGGTGACGATCACCGGGCGTCCTGCGCTGGTGAGCACAATGATGTTCGGTAAGTATCGTGGTAAAAAAATTGAGGAAATCGCGCAAGATGATCCGGCATATTTGCGCTGGATGCTTAATAACATCAAAGAATTAACGCCAGATTTGCGAATGACGCTCAAGCACTATTTAGAAGCACAGTAAATGCCCTGCCAATCTGCTTCCTCCGCAGCGAAGGGCAGGTTTGAAAAGAATCACTGGCACTAACTGCACAGAAAGCCGCACATCTCACGGGCTGCGGCTTTTTAAAAACCCCATACTTATTTTTTAATCCTGTTCCACGGCATGTTGGAAAGCAGGATCGCCATTCCACACCAGCCGCTGATACCCGCAAAAAGAAGGCCCGCACCGACGAATCCGGACAAAAGAAATAAGCTTGTATCGATTGTGTATCCCATCAGGATCCCGATAAGGATAAGCGTTCCGGCTGCGATTTGAACTTGTCGCATAATCGGAAGCGGCTGTTTTTTATCCTCTACGGTTGGAAGATTTGCGCTTTTCCAGGCGTTAATTCCTCCTGAAAGCAACAGTACGGGGACGGGTGCCGCAGCTCTGACAAGTGCCTCGGCATTTTGAGTTGTCCGGGAGCCTGCTAAACAGTGAAAAATGACCGGATGTTGTATCGGAAGATTTTTAATGCTTTTTCCCAATACGATGTCAGACAGCGGGAAAGAGTGTGCTCCCGGAACGTGTTCACGCAAAAATTCTGCAGGTTCGCGGATATCGATCAATGTGCTGCCATTGTTCATAAGCTCTTGTGCTTCAGATGGACTTACGGTCTTCACAATCATTTCACATCCTCAGGGCAGTAAATGTCCTTTAACGTTGCGATAACTTTTCGAATCGATTCATTTTTGATGAAGTAATTCCTTCTTTGCTCATCTCTGGAACATTCAATCAAATCCTCTTCCTTCATCCTTGCCAGATGCTGGGAGGTCGCGGAAGGACTCAATCCGGTCAGCCTGCTCAGATCGCCCGCAGAAGTGCCTGGCGAGTCAATGAGCATGCAAAGAATCATTAATCTATTGGTGTTACTCATGGACTTAAGAAGTTGTGCCGCCTGAGTCGCGCCTTCTTGCAGAAAACGGATTTCGGTATTTTTCATTTTTTAATTTAGAGTTTACTAATTTAAGTAAACTCTAAATTAGTCGAAGAAATAGATCAATGAAATTTTTTGGGGCGTGAGAGGTACACAAATGCGGTTTGATAACAGGCAATAAAAAAGCCGCAAACCCTTGCGGGCTGCGGCTTTCTTTGCGGTAACGGTCTTATCTGGTAATAACCGAAACCTTGTTTGGTGGGCTGGGGGAAGTTGAGATAAATAGATAACTTGATGTTTTAAATGGTTAATTATGAATTCAAATTTTTGTCGTATACCTAAATGTATACCAATGCAGATAACCGTGCTTCGTTATGTTCATATTTTGAACTCTTTGAGTAGGGTGCCTCTGACTAGCCTGCGCGATAAATAAAGATTTATGGAAAAACTGGTCACAGTGTTCACTTTTGAATTATATGCTTTAAAATCAGGTTGTTATTTGTGATCACTCGACTTTGAACTATCCATGAACCGTCACGTAAAAATGGTCAACATGCAACATGTTAGTTTTTTTTAAAAAAAATTAGAAATTTTCTGAAAAATGAAATTTCACTTCGAAAGAAAGAATAAGCAAGGTCTATTATTTTTGGGGGGGGTAGGATAGTGTGTTATTAAATTTTTTAAAAGATAAAGGATTCCTTTAAGTGTTTTTTAATATATCTAATAAGAGACGCCTACCTTTAATAGCAAGTTCATTGTCTGGTTCAATTTGAAGCCAGTAATTCACTCGTCCAAAGATAGAGAAAATATAATTGGGGTCTTTTATTTTCTGCTGAGTTATATGCGAAATGTAACCATGTTTTTGAATGAAATGTAGTTCGTTTTTTAACTTCCTTTTATATTCACGTGGTAAAGAAAGCGTATCACCTGACACTGAAATCCCAGTAATTATCTTTTTATTGGAGTTGATTAATAAAGCTGTTTTATCATCATTAACTAACAGTCCATAGTTCTCAATAATTTTCTTTACCACTTCCACCATTCTATGAGGTATATATTTCCCTGAAAAACACATGTCATCAGCATAACGAGAGTAAGATAATAGATATTTCTCGCTCAAATTACTCAAACGTGTATCTAAGCCCTTTAGTAATAAGTTTGATAAGTAAGGACTTGTAGAGGCTCCTTGAGCCATTTTTCGGTCATTACAACATAATGAAGCTAAATAGAAAGATACATTATGTGTATAACCTTTATTTTTGAAGTAATTTATAATCCAATTTATTGGAATAGACGGAAAAAAATCCTTAAGATCAATTTTAAGTAAACATGGTTGAGACAAGTGAACTGATGCATTGGTAATAATTGATCTCGACGGTGTAAAACCATGACATGCATTATGTGGTTTATCATTAAGTAGGATGTTTTTATAGATCCATTTTTGACACATAAGAAGTGATGGGTAGGGAGATGAAATTTTTCTAGTGCCCCCACGTTTTTTAGGAATGCTAAATTCCCGATAGAAACTTTTCGGAGAAGAAATCATTTTATCGAGTATTGTTTCGTCAATGCCAATAAGATGAGCTAAATGTTGTTTTTCGAAAATTATAGGGGATTTTGATTTTAATAGAGTAGTAATGTAAGGAATATACAGCTCGACTTGTTCTGCCGATACCCCTCGGTCACTAAAAAAATTTATCCAGGATGTTATGTCATTATTTTTCATATTTTAAATGGCTTACAGAAGATACCTTCATTACTTTAGCCTGTGGATTGGAGCAGTAAAGTTTTGCGAATCGCAAAACTTTGCTGATTCAATCCAGATAATAAAAGCGAGCAGCGAAAATTTCGCTGCGAGGTTTTATTATCAACATCATGAAAATTGCAAAATTTGCGATTTTCATGAACTGGGTTAACTCTAACCTTAACATGAGAGCGACTCCACTCTAACATACTAGCTTCTGTAAGCCATGAATTAAATATCACATAGCGCTTGGTCATATGTCAAGTTTTCTCTTAAGTTGTTTATCAAGTAATCTGATGCTAGGGACATATTTATAATTTACATCTAGTTTTGAGCCAAGCATAGATTTAGGCACATCTCTCCAAGATTTATTATCTCCTTCAAAAAAATTATGGTTCATGAGCACATATTCTCGACCTGAATTTGTAATATTTATTAGTATTCCATCGATGTTAATATAACCAGCATCTTTAAGATCGTTGAGGTTCCGTGTAAATTCAGGAAATGGGATTCGTGATCTTTTGAATGCAGAGAAACTATCTAGTTTATTGCTGCTGGCGGAAAATAATATCTTCATAATGGAGATTTTTATCTTGTCTTTCTTTTTCATCAGGCATCTCTCATGGCTCGAATTAACAATGTGTTTCTGAGTTTTTTATTGGAGTATTCAGCCCACCAAAAAATAGGAAAGACACTGTTTGGTAAGTTGGTGTCTTTCCTATAATATAATGCTTCTGCTTTGCCATAACCCATTGTTGGCATTTCTCTGCCTTCATATTCTTTCGAAAGTACACCCTCTAAGTTTAACATTAATTTAATCCCCTCTTGGGCAGCATGCCCATCATAGTAATCAGTAATTCCTTTTTTTACTATAACTTGTGAAGTAATGCTAATTCCTTCTGCTTCGATATTTGCAATGCCTGTTTCTGTGGAAGCGATAACTTTGACCCGTACTGTAAAATCATCTCTTTTTAAATTTAAGAACTGTGCCTTAATAGCTTTAATTCTTCCAATTACAGTTTGCCCTGTTCCGACAAATTCATCTACAAGGATGATATCTTTTAAGGGAGCATGCTTATTAAAGGTCTTACATGCTTGTAATGCATCATTTATTAATGTATGTCGCCCCCACTTTAGTTCAGGAAGCAATGCCTTTAGTGAGTATATAATTGCCTGTCCACTGTCGGCACCACTACCAACTGACATGGCTGCTATTAATGTCGACTGTTCATGAAGTTCAGGTTCGGTTACTATCTCCATGGCCATTTGGCGCATTAATATTTGATATCTTTCATTATCTAAAAATTCGAACCTTTTGATAAGATCAATCAATAAACTTCTAGTTTCATTATTGCTACATTCTTCGTATAATAAATGATCTAATGCTTCAAATTTATCAGATAACCACGGCTGTCTTGTTGTAAGATCAAACATAATCCTAAAGGTATCTCTGTTCATAAAAATTCTGTCTTAGAAGTGATTGGAGAGCGTCCTTAATTGTAATTATATAGCATAAGACTTTTTTTTAATCAATGTTTGCTCTTGAAAATTGTCGCATAGTGATTTTTTTCTTATTATGTTATTGATTGTCAATGAGTTGACTTTTCTTAGCTGCTATGATGAGCTAAAGGGAAGAAAACGCATAAGTCCATAAGCGTATGAAATTTTGTGCTTTATTCGATTGTTTGATGAAGAAATATGAACAATTCTAGTATATTAAACTTTAAAGTGGATATGCATGAAGAATTTGTCAGGAATATGCATATTGTTTCTTGATTAAGGATGATCTGTAATTTTTTGTATTTGATTTAATGTTTTTTTCGTATTTCATATGGAATTTAAACTCTAGAGATATATTAAATATAATATTAGTGCTAAATTTTATTTCTGCGAGTATATAGTAAATAGAACAGAAATCAGCTAAAGCCAATTTCTGTTCAAGATATTGACTATAACTCGCACTTCGGCAACCAATCCGCCTCACTGTCATCGTTTAGCGTGAGGTTAGTCTGCATCCCCTGATTGGTCTTGCGCTTTAAGAATTCAATCTCATACTCCCTTAACGTTTGCGGTACGGCCCGCCCAAAGGCCGTCAGGCTCATAGGGCGCTGATGCCCTCGCGCCTCCATAAAAGACAGGTATGCGTGATAGAGATACTTGCGCGGGTTAGCCGGAATAATGTTGGCGTTGCCAATATAAAGGCCGTTTGGCGTGCTGACAGCGAGCAGGTAACCGCAGAAATCTACCAACGGATCAGCACTGCGTTTTATTTCCAGTGCTTCATCGGAATTCTGTTGTTGCTCTAACAGCTCACGTGCGTCACTGGGAACGGCAAAACGTTGCATCAGGTGGCGAACAATGACGGCCAGCTCCTGACCTATTTTCTCTATCAGCTGTGGATCTCGCTCATTGGCGGGTATCACCTCAGGGAAGGTGATGATCACGCGCCTGCGCGAGACACCGCCGCTGCGGTCACTGAATTGCATAGGGTTGTTGTTCACGGCCAGAATAACCGCCGGAATTTGTGTTGAATAAGCATCGCGATATTTCGGATCAATCGCGACTGCATCGCCGCCGGTGATTGCCTTAATCCCTGCACCGTCACCGCTCCACTTCTCCTGATCGGGTAACACAATCAATGAATATCCCACCACAGAAGCACGCTCACGTGCGGATTCCAAAGTATCAATGCTTGCGGAAGTTGTGTTGTCTTCTCCGGCTAGCATGCGCGCTATGGCTGCCATGACGCTTTTACCGCTGCCGCCGGGTCCTGTCACTTCAAGGAACAATTGCCAGTCATACCGGTTCGCAAGAACCATGAAAAGCGCCGCGAGAATGCGCTCTTGCTTGTCGCTTTGCTGGTTTGCCGCCCGCGTCAGCCATTGCCAGAAGTTAGGGGCATGCTCTGCAAGATTTTCACCGGCTTTAGGTTGTGTGTAATCAACACTGTTTACGGTTCGCAGCCAGTTGTTTGGACTGTGGGGGCTAAAATGCCCTGTGACGGTATCAAACACCCCATTTCGGAACCCTATCAATCTTCTCGCCGGTTTTCCTGTTTGAGGAACCATCAGCTTCAATGTATCAATAATCCCGCTAATTCCAGGTGCAGAGAAGGGGGCGCGGATCTTTTGAAATAAAGAGGCGATCTCTCGGCTGAGAATGCCGTAGGGTAATACCTGCCACGCGCCATTCTCATAGCGGCAGAGATCATCTCCCACCTGCGGCACAGCTAACCGTTGTTCATAATGGGTTATTAATAGTTCCGCTTTCTCGCTCGCGCTCATGGATTTAAGGTCTGCGTCACTGACCGTATCGAAAGGACTATTCGGTGATTTTTGAGTAAACGCGCGGAGCTGTTCAATAGTCTTATCACGTCCCTCCTGCATAAACACATCGTTCCAGTCACCGGCGACTAATGGGAGCGCAATCTTTCCGCTGACCAGACCTGCGGCTTCTTTCGCTTTCTTCTGCCCTATGCCGTTCCGATCATTATCTGCTGCCATTAGCAGCACGGCGTCAGGGTATTTCTCCCGAAGGCACTCAGCCAGATGAGGGAAGTTATTGGTACTCAGTGCCACATACACGGTTTCCCCCGTCAGCGCATGTATTGTCAGACCCGTTGCATAGCCTTCTGCCATCCAGATAACGGTGTTGTCGTTCCCTTCTAAATGATGAGCGGCGCCGGTAACCTGTCCACCCGCAAGCATGCGTTTAGCTCCTGATCCGTTAATGAGCTGGGCGTTGACCATGTTACCTGACAAATCATAAAGCGGAATGACCAGGTCACCCGCCGCGAAATCTACGCCGCCTACGCGCAGGCCGTTGCCCTGTAACGTCAGCACTTCCTTATCCTGCCAGCCTTTATTCTTCATATAGGCATTGCCTGCCGCTTTGCTGGCGGAGTTCACCAGTGCTTTCGCCTGTACTGCTGCCCTTTGGCGGGCATGGTCTTTTTGCTGTTGTACTGCGGCCTCGTCTTGATGAACCGCAAGAGGCTGAACCTCTCCCAGAATTTCAGCCACTTTCACGGCGGCTTCTTTCACACTGATATCCAGTTTTCTCTCAACCAAGTTTAATCCGTCACCGGCACCGCATTGGTTACATATCCAGGTGCCTCTTCCTTCACGATTATCGAAGCGAAAGCGGTCTTTTCCCCCGCAAACGGGGCAGGGAGAATGATGCCCGTGAGGGGCAACGTTTATTCCCAGCGCGGAAAGAAGCTGAGGCCAGCGGCCTTTTGCGGCGCTCACGGTGTTTTTAACAATCATTTGTGTCATGTGCGCCTCTGTCAGTGCAGCGTGGTATGTGGAGTGGTGTGAAGGCAAGGCCGGAACAGCTCGTCCATCATGGATTCTCCAAGCGGTGTCAGGCGGGGTTTTGCTACCAGAATATCGGGCTGCACCATATCGCGGAGCATGGCGCAGGCGATGTCCATACCCAGCTTTGTACCGTGCTGGCGGACGTAGTAACTTTCGACTTCCTTCGCGATGGTCATTTGCAGTTCATCAAGCGAGTAGCCGGTTTCAACGCCGTAGGCGGTACAGGCATCGAGATAAGCCTGTGCCAGGGCGCGCCGGTAGATGGCGGTGAGCACTTCAACCGGCAGGCAGGACTGCTGAGTCGTATTCATTCGTAGACATCCTCCATTTGCGTTTTTATTGCGGTCTCGCAGGTGTCTACCACTTTGCCGAGCTGGTCAGTCAGCAGCGCAACAACGGAGGCCATGGAATTCAGCTGATCGCCGCTGGGTACATGCCCGAAGGTGTCCTGAGTATCAAGCATGTCGAGGAACATCACGCCGACGTTGTGTGCATGTTGCAGGCGCAGGAAATCAGCGTGCGGAATAGGGTAATGGGTGTTGGGGAAATAGAAGGAAGCGAGCTTGTTCATGCGGTCTCCTGAGCGGGCAGGCGACCGGCAAAGCACAGCACATAGTCGCGGGCTAACAGGCGACGGGCAGAATGTTCACTGTCGGCGGTGGAGCGCAGCATGCAGACCGGCGCTTTAGGTTCATTGCGGCGAACGGCGGCGAACAGGAACGTAAATTTTGGGTGTAAGGATGCGAGGGTAGTAGCCAAAATATTGGCCTCCATAGTTAGCTGATTACAGCTACCACCGAAGTTCCTACACTTTTGGGTGGTAGCCCAGACGGGGGTAGGAATACCGGCAACTATGGAAACCGGCCAGCCCGAAGGCTGCCCCGCCTGAGCCACCATTGCTTGATAAGCACAGAGGTACAAAAACCACTGAGCAAGTAACAGGTGCGCTAAGGCTACGACATAAAAAAACACGCCTGGCGCGTGTTGTGTCGCCATAGTTAAACACGGGTTCCTACGCCCGGCTGCCGATTTTGCGGCAGCACAAAAACTATAGAGCAGGGGCTCGCCAGAGAAAAGCCTTTTTTGAAGCATTGGCCGTTTCTCCTTAGCAATCGGTCAGGACTTGATCGGACTGCTGCGGATTTGATCGGAAGTGTGAATCATCCTCAGAACTAACGCTTTCGGCTGTCACGGATAACACGCCCAGGGTATTGCTGGTAAATGCAGGTAAAGGGTTCTTTCTGCCGCAGGCGGCAGCCATTAGGCCTTCAGCAAGATAGGCCGCCTCTTGTGTATTGAGCTGAATATTATGATGACCGACAGACAGAGAAATCATTGCATGGTCTCCTGAGTGCGTGCGGCGATGCGGTCATTCATCCAGCCCTCAATCTCGGAGGCCAGCCAGGCCACGTTCTTGCCACCGAGAGAAATCTGGGCAGGAAATTGCTGACGGCTGATTAAGTCGTAAAGGGTGGAGCGGGAGAGGCCAGTGGTGTGGATCACTTCCGGCAGTCGCATAAAGCGATCGCGTGGATAGGCCGGTGGCATCACAGGGGCAGAAGAAGGGGGCGTATTTTGAGCGGTGGAGAGCATGGTGCTACCTCATATTAGTATCCGGCTGGACGCGTCCAGTACCGGCTGTTTCGTTAAGGAGCCCCCTATTTTGATAATATTTTTGCGTTTAGCAACAAGCTCTTGCGTTAAAAAACCTTGAAAAAAAATGCTTGTTTTTTTAAACAACATCAGGTCACAAAAGCCCAAATGCCTACAGTTGCCTACAGTTGCCTACAAATGCCTACAGTGACATGCAGGTTGTTTACTGAACAATGATTAAGTGGTTTTGGTTATTAATGAACTCAATTTTAATAGAAAAAAATATTAAATTATTTTGGGCTAGCCAGAAAAAGGCTTTTTAAGACAGTGAATAGTAGTGAACGGTGAGTGAATACCTTCAGATATAGTGTTCACTACTTAACTTAATGATTTAATGCGATTTTATTTTAGAGTGAATAGTAGTGAATAGTATTTATAGAAATATAAACTCCCTCCACTTTCTTGGCTTACATCTCAGTCCGTTGTACCAGCGCTGAACAAACGCCATCAGATAGAAATGTTGTGTCAGCCTCCCCACAATATCCTCACATTGACAACATATTGCTGAGGTATGCCATGAAACCCGATTCAACCAAAACCGTCGAAGCCGTTATCCAGGACTTTCTTCAGGTCAAAGCCGGTCACAACGAAAAGCCATCATCAGGAAACGCTGAAGACGCTATCCAACACTTTGAGCAGGCTAAAGCGGCGTTTGCTGAGAAAAAGCGTGCACTTGATGAAATTGAAAGTTCGATTTCCCGATGCACCCAGGAAAAGGAAACAGCGTACAGCGAAATCAAAGAGAACGAAGAGAACTGGCGTTCGCGTTTTCGCAAGTCACGCGGGGTTATGACTGACGAACTCAAGAATGCGCACAGTCAGCGGGCTGTTCAGCAAGGATTAGTTAAAGAGTTCGATGACCTGATTGAGGAATTGAATGTCGAAAAACAGTCGGCAATGTTGGGGTGTGCTAGTGCGGGCCAAAAGTTGATTAGTGCACACCGCAGCGCACTGAATGCCTATTCTGACCATCAGTGGCGACTGGCGATCAATAATCTCAGTCCGGCGCTGGTTCGTGCTGTAAAGCTGAAAGTGCTGGCGTTATCCAACGTCAGTTATCAGGAAACACAAACGGGTCATTATGTTGAGCCCGCTAAAATTATCAGCAGTGAAATTGGGAGCGCGCTTGTCGGTGCGGCTCGCATAGGGCAGTTCAACATGGATGCAGAACCCGTGCTGGAGAAAATAGGGATGTATTCCCCTGCGTTGCCTGGCGTCGATGAGGCGCTATTACAAAGCCCTATAAAAAGGGAGTTACTTGCACGTAAGCTGGCAGAGTGTGCTGCTTCAAGTAAGGAGTAACAGCAAATGATGCGCTGCCCGCTTTGCAGCTCTGTTGCTCATATTCGCACAAGCCGTTATATCACCGAAAAGACAAAGGAGTCTTATTATCAGTGCACCAGGCTTGAATGCTCATGCGCATTTAAAACGAATGAAAGCATCAGTAAAATCGTTAAAAGAGAAAATCTGAAGCAGAAAATATAAATTTCGGCTTGTCTCAATCCCCCAAAAAAATAATCTCAAATGCCGCTTTTGAATAAGGCGGCATTTTTCATGAATGCGGTGCAAAACCGACCCTCCTGACAGCCTTTTCTCTGGCTAGCCTGTCCCTAGCGAGCTCTGCATGCATAGGGTGCATGGTTTTGCATGCAATTGGGAGTGCTCAAAATGGCTCAAAACCCATGCTACACTGGCTTTCAGGGGCTTTTCTTCATGCATTAAAACGAGCGAGCTAAGTCAGCAGCGGGCAGGCGGGGAGAATTGCGCGCGCCGAGGTAAATCAGCTCCAACTTTCACCATCGTATCAACCTGTAGTTAGCTGAAAATAAGTTGCATAAGATAAATAAGAGAACAGACTATTGTATAACTTTTTAAATTGAAACTAGTCAACATTTAAAACCCGTCAATGAGCATGTTAATGCCATTACTCTCATCAAGCTTTATCTCTTTAAGTTCTATCATTGCGCTTTCATATTTTAATCTTGGGCTTGTATCAAACTCTATAATTGAGTTGATAAGTTCTAAAGTACAGACCGATCTACAAGGTGTAGAATAGCGTTTAGACATATAAAGAGTTACCTCAGGTTTGTCTTGAGTTATTTTCCTCATCGATCTTCTTATTTTTGGGTCATCACTAGTGTGTGTTAATGAATTTCTAAAGTATCCAGGATTGCGATATTTAACAATGTTAAGTATATGTGTTTTAATATTAACGCTTCTAGCAATGACCACCCAAAGATTAGACAGTTCTAAAAACATATTTTTGATGTAAGCATTTTCTTTTTGCAACTCCTTGAACAAACTAATGTCACCTTCGATTAGATTAGTTAGCTTTTGTGATTCGAAGCGTTTATCGAATATATATACAATAACATCACCAGTGAAAATAGTTTCAACGAATTTAGCATTATGCTCATTTCGATTGCAGCCTTTCAATTCTATAGTAGATATTCTACTCTCTGTCTCTTCAACAAATTCGCAAAATATTTCCTTAACTATGCTAGCTCTAAATGTTGTGTAATCAATATCTGCGCATAACTCAAAAAGATTGGTGTAATTTATAGAGTTATTACTGTGGTAAAGTTTTTTAAGGATGTCAGCCTGTTTGTTTTTAGTATCTCTACATATGAACATTGCAGCAAAGTACTCCATTAATGATTTATGAGACCAACGAAGTATTGCCCCTTCTTTAACAAACAATGGGACTGTCTCAATTAAATCTTTGATAAACATTGGAGTATCTACATTTATCCCAGATATATTTGAAGTTATATCTTTTATTATTATAGATAGATCTACTTTAGTAAATTCAACTCGCCCATCATTTTTTAAGCACCAAAAGCCTAATCTTCTCAATATGTAGTGAAAATCAGTCGAATCTAATTTTGAGTGTTTTTCCCGTACATAACCAAGTTCCTTAGTCAAATCATGTGATTCATATAAAGCTTCATAAACTTGACTATAGAATAATTCTTTTTTTCTAGGGATTATAGGTTTGAACTTGTAAGCACAATAAAGCAGTGATACATACAATGGTGTTGACAAAAACTCATCAAGAATTTTACCCTCTTCGCGTTGAAGTCCTTTTATTAAGGTGGCGGAAATTGTCCTGGAGTTATCATATTTTCTTAATAGATTATATGATTGGTATGATTCAAGTGGTATTATTTTGAATCTTGAAAAAGTATAAAGTTCAGATAAAAATCCATCATGGCGAGAAGTTACTATTATTTTTTTATTTTTGAAGTTTTCAGAGAATTCCTTTAAAAATTGTATAGTCTCGGATTTTATATTCTGGGGGATTTCATCAATACCATCAAATAAATATATAAAAGGTAGTTCCTTGAGTGTGTCATCTGGAAAGTCAGAGCTTAGGCCTAACCTGTTTTTTATTTGATTGGAGATGCTAGAGTTTCTAATGCTTCTAAGTTCAATGTAAATTGGTATATGTTTATCATTGTCGATACAAAAAAGTGCAATCCTTTTTAATATGGTTGACTTACCCATGCCAGCTGAATCAGTAATTAAAACATGATTGAAGCTGTTAATTATATCGCAGTTGTTGTGTATTATACATTCATAGGGGTCATTTTCGTTATCAATTGATATACTAAGCGGTTCGTATATTTTTAATAATTCAACAGGCGTATTTTGAAAGGCTAGGGTATTTATTAAAGAACATTGCCCTTTGACTCTAGATAAAAATGATTCCATGTTTTCATCTATGAATCGTCTATCTCTGAAGTTTCGTATGGACTTTTTAATTTTTGTGTATATTATTGGGCCGATTTTATCCGCGACTATTTTCTTTGCCCAAGGAAGTGCATCTGTAATTAATGAATCTAAAGATACTGGCTGCATAATTATTCCTTTTCTAAATTACGAATCATTTTAGCGGTATCAGTGAAACTCGAGTAAACCTGTGAACCCCACCACTCCATTAATATTTTACGCTGCTTCAGATAAGTAGAGCGATTATAAGCTTTTCTTACCTCATTTTTATCACTGTGCGCAAGTGCTGCTTCAATTACGTCAGCGTTAAAGCCACCTTCATTCATTGCTGTGCTGGCAATTGACCGTAGACCGTGAGCAACTAGTTTCCCGCCATAGCCAATACGTTTCAATGCTGCATTAGCAGTTTGGCTGTTCATTGGCTTACGTGGATCATTTCGGCTAGGGAAAACGTACTGACGATTCCCGCTGATTGGACGCATGATCTCTAATAATTCTAAAGCTTGCTCTGAGAGCGGGACGATATGATCACGCTTTGCCTTCATACGTTCTGCTGGTATACACCACTGCTTATTCTCTATATTAATCTCTGACCAGGCTGTTGCCGATGCTTCGGCAGGACGTATTAGCGTCAGTAATTGCCATTCAAGCAGGCAGCGCGTTGGTATCGATAAGTTGCTCATCGAAATGGTGCGCATTAGCTTGGGCAGTTCTTCAGGGCGTATTGTGGGCATGTGCTGCTTCTTCGGGCGTTCGAAAGCATTACCTATACCTGAAGCTGGATTTGCCTCAATCAGTCCAACATTCACCGCATAGATCATAATTTCATTTATGCGCTGCACTAACCTTCTGACCGTCTCCAATGCTCCCCGCGCTTTGATTGGTTCTAACACCTGGATCAAGGCGCGTGCTTTCAGCTCCTGAACAGGAACATTTTCAATACTGGGCAGGATGTCTTTCTCAATAGAACGCCAGATATCTTTAGCGTGGTCTTCACTGACGTGACTTTGTTTCAGCTCGAACCATTTACGTGCCACATTGACGAAAATGCTTTCCTGAGCGATTTGGAGCTTCTCAGCTTCTTCGCCAGCTCTTGCTTGTGGATCTATCCCTCTGACTAGCATCGCCAGTTTCTCAGCGCGTACTTCCCTAGCATCAGCCAGTGAAAGTGCAGGATAAGCGCCAAGGCTAATCATGGTGCGTTTTGATGTGTTAGGTACCTGATAGCGGAAACGCCAAATTTTCTTGCCGGTGGTTTTGACCAGGAGAAAGAGCCCGTCGCCGTCATGCAAAGTGAGGTCTTTATCTGTGGCTTTGGCTTTTTGTACTTCGGTGTGGGTGAGGGGGCGTGTAGTCCGCGCCATGCAAGGATCTTCCCTAATTGGTATACGTTTATTGGTATATATCTTAGCGTATACCAATTCGTATACCAATAGACGCCGGTTTCAGGCGGATCTTCTCGGACTTCTACAGACACAAAAAAGCCCGCAAACCTAGGAAGGATGCGGGCTTTCAGGACTTCTCCGGACTTATCTGGTAATAACCGGATCATTATTTGGTGGAGCTGGGGGGATTTGAACCCCCGTCCAGAATTACTACACCGTCGGCACTACATGCTTAGTCCAATCTTTACATTCGCCGGTTAGCTGCGGATGGACACGCCACTAACAAACTATCCTGATTGGGTTTAACGCTTTCACCCCAGGCAAGGTGTCCACGCGATCTCTTTTGGGTTTGACCTCTCTTGATCCCCGTCCTAAGAGCGGAGGCTAGGGAGAGAGGGCTCTAAGCAGGGTATTAAGCTGCTAGGGCGTAGTTTTCGTCGTTTGCGACTATTTTTTTGCGGCTTTTTACGAGGCCAACCGCCCCTCGGCATGCTCCTTGGGCTTCGCAAATCCTGTCGAATCCAGAATCAGCCCCAAGTACTATTTCGCAGTATACCAGCAAAACACCAAGCTAAGCCAGAGACTTAGCGATTTGCGTGCTTCATGATACGTGCTTTGTCTACTTTCCACTCACGATCTTTAATGTCATCGCGCTTGTCGTGCTCTTTCTTACCTTTAGCCAGACCGATTTTTACTTTCGACCAGGCATTTTTCCAGTACATGGAAAGTGCGACGACGGTGTAGCCATCGCGACTGACTTTACCGAACAGCGTTTCAAGTTCACGTTTGTTCAGCAGTAATTTTCTTGTACGTGTAGGGTCGCAGACGATATGACTCGACGCGACATTAAGAGGTTGAATGGTTGCGCCAAACAAAAAGGCTTCACCGTCGCGGAATGTGACGTAGCTGTCAGTGATGTTTGCCTTACCAGCACGCATCGATTTGACTTCCCATCCCTGCAAAGCAAGCCCCGCCTCAAATTCATCTTCGATGATATATTCATGGCGAGCGCGTTTGTTCATCGCGATAGTCGCGGAACCGGGTTTATGTGCTTTTTTCTTTGTCATAGTGATACTTATTATACTGTAAGCGTTGCCGAATGAAATCCCCACGCGTCTGAGACTGTGGTTTTTCCTGTTTTGGCTCCCTGTGCTTCGTAGTTTTTATTACCGGGCGGATAAATGGTATTATCTGTACGTTTTATGACACCTGGAAAATGATATGCCACAGATAAGTCGTTCTGCGCTTGTGCCGTTTAGCGTGGAGCAGATGTACACGTTAGTGAATGATGTTGATGCTTACCCGCAGTTTCTGCCGGGTTGCACTGGTAGCCGTATTTTGGATAACAGTGATACGTCGATGACCGCCGCTGTTGACGTCTCGAAGGCGGGTATCAGCAAAACCTTTACGACGAAGAATACGTTAATCAGTAATAAGCGTATTGATATGCAACTGGTTGATGGTCCATTTCGTAAGCTTACCGGGGGCTGGGATTTTATCGAGCTTAGCCCGGAAGCCTGTAAAGTGCAGCTCAGCCTTGATTTTGAGTTTACGAACAAACTGATTGAATTAGCATTCGGTAAAATCTTTAAGGAACTTGCTGGCAGTATGGTTCAGGCATTCACCCTGAGGGCAAAAGAGGTCTACAGTGTCTGAGATCCGTGTTGAAGTGGTGTACGCGTTACCGGAGCGTCAGTATCTGCGAACCGTTAAGCTGGAAGAGGGGTGTAATGTTGAACATGCGCTGCAGGCCTCGGGCTTACTTGAATTACGCAAAGATATAGACCTGAAAAAGAACAAATTCGGTATCTACAGTCGTCCGGTGAAACTGACGGATATCGTCAATGATGGCGACCGTATCGAAATTTACAGGCCGCTGATTGCTGACCCGAAAGAGTTACGGCGCATTCGCGCAGAACGCTCCAAAAAATAAGGCGCCTGAGGCGCCTTATTTTTTTACCCTGAAAGATGATGTTTGGTGATTACCAACGACCATCACACCGGGCGATTATTTTTGGTCGGACAATGTCGGTTTGTTATCGATATTAGTCAGCGTGCCTGATGCGTTAAAGGTCAGAGTCAGGGTTTGCTGAGTGACGCCTTCATGGCCCGGTTCCTGACGGAACACGTAGAACCAGACATCGCTGCCAAACGGGTCGTGCAGCATCGGTGTGCCAAGAACATAAGCCACCTGCTGCTTAGTCATACCGGTGTGAATTTTTTGAACATCAGCAGGAGACAGGTAATTCCCCTGGTTAATGTCAGGCCGATAAACCACCTTTTCCAGAGTGGAACAGCCCGCAGTAAGCATTACAAGAGCTACAGCGGCGGCAGTTAGCGTTTTACAGCGCATAGTCATTACATTCCTTTAGGGCATAAGATGCCGATGATAATAGACCTTTCATCAGTTTGAAACCTTTGCGGGGCACCTGTATGACCGCTGAACTGTAAAAAAGTTGAGCTTTTTACGCTGCGAGCAACTCTTTTGCATTAGCCAGGGTGTTTCGGGTGACTTCACTTCCGCCCAGAAGACGCGCCAGTTCCTGCAAACGCGCCTTTTTATCCAGGCGATTCATTTGCGTTTCTGTCACTTCGCCGTCGGTTTCTTTGCTAACAAAATAATGCTGATGACCACAACCTGCAACCTGCGGTAAGTGCGTCACGCACATCACCTGTGTTGATTCACCTAACTGACGCAGTAAGCGACCTACAATGGCAGCCGTAGGACCACTGATACCCACATCCACTTCATCAAAAATCAATGCCGGCGTTTCCATTTTTTGCGCGGTGATCACCTGAATAGCCAGCGCGATACGTGAAAGCTCGCCGCCGGATGCCACTTTGGCTAAAGCCTGCAATGGCTGACCCGGATTGGTAGTGACCTGGAACTCAAGGCGATCAGCGCCTTCCATATTTAAATGCTCAGGCTCGAACTGGACCTGAATTTTAAATTTACCGTGCGGCATGGACAATGCCTGCATGCTTTGCGTGATCAGGTGCGTTAACTCATCAGCAAAATACTGACGTTTTTCGTGCAACTGCCCGGCAATCGCGATGGCCTGCTGATAATGATGTTGGACAGCCTCACTCAGTTCAGCCTGATTGGTTTCCTGATCATCAAGCGCCTGCTGTTCTTCGAGTAACTGGCGGTGATGCTCCGGTAACTCCTCTGGCCGGACATGATGTTTGCGCGCTAAATTCATCTGGCGGGATAAGCGCTGTTCAAGTTCAAACAAGCGGTTTGGATCCATATCCAGACGTTCACTGTAGTGGCGAAGCTCGTCGCTGGCCTCGCTGATTTGAATTGAGGCATCATCCAGCATGACGATCAGCTCATTCATTTTGCTGTCGAGCTCGGCCAGTTCGGCGAGTTGATGACGAGCGGTGTAAAGCAGGCTGACAATATTCTGGTCTTCGCCATCCGCCAGTAAGTACAGCGCACTCTGACTGAGTGAGAGAAGCTGCCCACTGTTTGCCAGGCGTTTGTACTCTTCATCGATTTGCTCGTATTCACCCGCTTGCGGTGAGAACTCATTGAGCTCTTTCAACTGATATTGCAATAACTGACGGCGGGATTCACGTTCGTTGATTTGTTGCTGATACAGCGCCAGCTGGCGGCAACTCTGATGCCAGTTGTGATATGCCTGACGCATTTCAGCCAAGAGCAAAGGTTGATCGGCGTAGGCGTCCAGCAGATGTTTTTGATGCTCGGGTTTGAGCAGAAGCTGATGAGCATGCTGACCATGGATTTGAATCAGGTGCTGGCCCAGCTCACGCAACTGTGACAGGGGCACCGGTGTACCATTGATAAAACCACGCGAGCGTCCGTCATTACTGATTGTACGACGCAGCAGGCAATCATGCCCTTCATCAAGCTGATTTTCCGCCAGCCAGACTTTAGCGGAAGGGGTGTCGGCAAGGGTGAAGCGCGCGCAGATATCTGCGCGGCTTGCACCCAGGCGTACCATACTGCCGTCGGCGCGATTCCCGAGACAGAGTCCGAGCGCGTCAATAGCAATGGACTTACCAGCACCGGTTTCCCCGGTGATTGCCGTCATCCCTGCATGAAAATCGATTTCTAACTCACGGACAATAGCAAAGTTACTGATAGTTAATTGCGTCAGCATGATCACCTTCCTGTACATAACAACAGACCTGTAATTACATACAGTATAAACTGGTTTTATATACAGTAAAGGGGCTGGCGAATTATTTTTTAAGGATCAGAACAATTTTTTCGACCATCCGAGTTTAGTGCTCAATGTATTGAAATAGCTGTAATCTTTCGGATGAATCAGGTTTAAATGGAACTCACTGCGGCGGATCACCACTTCTTCGCCTGGTTGAATTGGCAACGCGATTTGGCTGTCACAGCTGATTTCCAGGTCGGTACTCATGTGCGAGAAGCGCAGGCAAATCGTGCTGTTACTGTTGATCACCAGCGGTCGGGCTGAGAGCGTATGCGGGAACATGGGCACCAGCGCTATCGCTTCGAGAGTCGGGGTCAGGATTGGCCCGCCGCCGGACAGCGAATACGCGGTCGAACCGGTCGGTGTTGAAATAATCAGCCCGTCCGAACGTTGTGAAAACGCGAATTTGTCGTCGATATAGACTTCAAATTCAATCATGTGCGCGACTTTACCGGGGTGCAGAACCACTTCGTTGATGGCCGTGCTCACACGACATTGCTGATCTTTGCAGCGCACCATCGCTTCGAGCAGGAAGCGTTGCTCGCTGATATATTCGCCCTGCAGAACGTCATCCAGTTGCTGTAACGCGTTATCGGGATCCAGATCGGTCAAAAATCCCAGATTGCCGCGGTTGATGCCGATAACTTTGATGTCATAACGCGCCAGCACGCGGGCTGCGCCCAGCATATTGCCGTCGCCGCCCACCACCACGGCCAGATCTGCTAATTTCCCGATTTCTGCCAGACTACCGGTTTGTGCGCCTTCAAGAGCTAAATCTTGCGCCACCTGCCGCTCGACAATCACCTGGTAATTTTTTGAAATTAGCCAGTGATAGAGCATTTCGTGGGTGGCAAGTGCGGAAGGATGGCGAGGGTGTCCGACGATCCCAATGCACTTAAATTTTTTATTCATCGCTGTGGTTATCCTCAGCAGGGTGTGATGACTCCTGCATTATGACCGGTTTCATTCAAAACCAAACCTTGAAACCCCGGTTTTGATCCCCATAATAAGCCAACTAGCAAGATTAATGCTAAAACGCGGAGATATTCATGAGTAGTAAAGAACATAAGACACCTGACGAGCAAGTCTCTGAAGAACTGAATCAGGAACAAGAGCTGCATGCGGAAGCGGAAACTCAGGCGGCAGATGTCGTTGACCCGCGCGATGAACGCATTGCTGAATTAGAAGCACAGCTGAAAGAAGTCCAGCAGCGTGAGCGTGACAGCCTGCTGCGTGCTAAAGCGGAAGTGGAAAACGTCCGTCGCCGCACCGAGCTGGATATTGAGAAAGCACATAAATTCGCCCTGGAAAAATTTTCCGGCGAATTGCTGCCAGTGATTGATAACCTGGAACGTGCGATCGATTTGGCTGATAAATCTAACCCTGAGCTGACCGGTCTGATTGAGGGGGTAGAACTGACCCTGAAATCAATGCTGGATGCGGTTCGTAAGTTCGGTATGGAAGTGGTGGGTGATATTCACGTGCCATTCAACCCTGAACTGCACCAGGCGATGACGATGATGGAATCCGAAGAGCTAGAACCTAATCACGTTATCATGGTGATGCAGAAGGGTTATACGCTGAATGGCCGTCTGTTACGTCCTGCGATGGTTGCGGTGTCTAAAGCCAAGGCCTGATTCTGTTTTCAACAGACTGATTTAATGAGAGAGGCACCTTTGCGGGTGCCTCTTTTTTATGCCTGATCGGGTAGTACAGGCGTCCAGTTAATCGGCGTGAGGCCCTGCTGTTCCAGTAAAGCATTTGCCTGTGAAAAATGCTTACATCCCAGAAACCCCCGGTGTGCAGAAAGTGGGGAAGGGTGTGGCGCTTTCAACACATGATGACGGTTTCGGTCGATAATATTGCCCTTCTTCTGCGCGTGAGAACCCCAGAGTAAAAAGATAATCCCTTCGCGATTTTCATTCAGCGCCGCAATGACACGATCGGTGAACGTTTCCCAACCCAGCTTGGCATGTGAATGTGCCTGTCCGCCTTCCACGGTTAATACCGTGTTGAGCAGCAGCACGCCCTGATCGGCCCAGCTCTGTAAGTAGCCGTGGCCTGGGCGCTCAAACCCCGGAATATCGGTCACCAGCTCTTTATACATATTCACCAGCGAAGGAGGAGCAGGAATGCCGGGACGCACTGAAAATGATAGTCCATGAGCCTGATTTGGCCCGTGGTAAGGATCCTGCCCGAGAATGACGACTTTCACATCCGCCAGTTCCGCTGAACGGAATGCATTAAACACATCCTGTTGCGGTGGATAAATGGTCTTGCCCGCAGCCCGTTCCGCTGCGACAAACTTCAATGTATCAATGAAGTAAGGTTTTTCTTTTTCCTGACCAATCACGTCATGCCAGGTGAGAGTGGTGGACATTGACGCTCTCCTTTTTAAGGTTATTTTGATGGGCGTAGCTTACCTGCTCGTTCATCACAGTGAAACCCGCACCTCCTTTTACCCATAGTTATCTGCGGCTTGAGGATTTGTATGCAAATTTTATTGATAATTTACAAAAATAATTTAAGCGAGAGGCTTGGAAAAATTGATGTAAAACATAAATATGCGGTGATGAGGAAATGACCACACTGAAAAGATTGATATTAGTCAAAGATTGCGGGGTGTAGTGCTGTTATATCTGAGAGCAGGAACAACAGATTGCTGTAAGAATCTGATACCCATCAATTAACAGTATCGTAGCCAATTATGGAGGCAATATATGATCACCGGGATCCAAATTACCAAAACCAACAACGAAGCACTGAAAAACTCTTTCTGGTTGCTGGATGATGAAAAAGCGGAAGCTCGCTGCGTATGTGCGAAAGCAGGTTATGCGGAAGACCAGATCGTGGCTGTAAGCGAACTGGGCCAGTTTGAATACCGTGAAGTGCCAATGGAAATTCAACCGACTGTACGCGTGGAAGGGGGTCAACACCTGAACGTAAACGTACTGCGTCGCGAGACTCTGGAAGATGCTGTGAAGCATCCTGAAAAATATCCACAGCTGACTATCCGCGTTTCCGGCTATGCGGTACGTTTCAACTCACTGACTGCAGAACAGCAGCGTGACGTTATCACCCGTACCTTCACAGAAAGCCTGTAATTAACGGGTTTCCCGGGTGTGATGCCCATAAAAAAACCGCCTGAAAAGGCGGTTTTTTTTCATCTGTATCAGTTAATTAACGGATACTTATTTTGACGTGTCTTTCGCAGCATCAGGTTTTACGCGGCGTTTGCCGACGTTTTTACTGTCGCGATGGCGAACTTTGACTTTCACTTTCGATTTTTCCTGCGACGCTTTCTGCTTCTCTTTGCGCTTCGCCAACACTTTCTTCGATGGCTTACCGGTAGTCTTCTCGCTTGGCGCTTTCGTTTTCGGGCGAAGTTCATCAATCACGCGGGCTTTCAATGGCTCGTTCAAATAACGCCCAATTTTGCCCAGCAGCAGATGGTCATGCGCTTCAACGAATGAAATGGCTGTGCCTTTACGGCCCGCACGACCGGTACGGCCAATACGGTGCAGATAGATATCCGCAGTCAGTGGCAGGTCGAAGTTAAAGACGTGGCTGATGTCATTGATATCCAAACCGCGCGCGGCGATATCGGTGGCAACGAGCACGTTTACGCGGTCTTCAACCATACGCTTGACGGCTTCAGTACGCTTGACCTGAACCATCTCGCCTTCCAGATAGCAGGAGTTGATCCCTGCTTCACGCAGCCATGCAACCAGTTCATGTACACGTTCACGCTTACGCACGAAGATCACTGATTTAGTGACATCTTCCTGTTTGAGCAGGTGGATCAACATCTGTGTTTTGTGTGGCACATCATCGACGCGGTAATACCATTGCAGGATCTTCTTGCGCTCGCGACGTGAAGGATCGGCTTCGATCTCGACCGGCTCGGTCAGGATACGTTCGGCGAATTCACGGATGGCTTCCCCTTCCAGCGTTGCGGAGAACAGCAACGTCTGTTTACGCCAGCGTGCTTCGGCTGAAATCGTTTCGATATCCTGAGCAAAACCCATGTCCAGCATGCGATCGGCTTCATCAAGGATCAGCGTTTCAATGGCGCGGCAATCGAAGTTTTCTTCTTTGATGTATTGCAGCAAACGGCCGGTCGTCGCAACGACGATGTCCTGGTTTTCGCTGAAGACTTCAGCGTGGTTCATATAAGCCACACCGCCGGTGATCGTTGCGATATCCAGATCGGTATGCTTTGCCAGTTCGCGAGCCTGATCGGCAACCTGCATGGCCAGTTCACGCGTTGGCGTGAGGATCAGAATACGTGGCGGACCAGATTTCTTACGCGGGAAATCCAGCAAATGTTGCAATGCAGGCAACAGGAATGCCGCTGTTTTGCCGGTGCCGGTAGGAGCCGAACCCAACACATCGCGTCCGTCCATTGCAGGCGGAATTGCCTCTGCCTGAATGACAGTCGGGCGGGTATAGCCTTTTTCGCCTAAGGCGTCTAACAGGCGTTCATCGAGTTCGAGTTCGGAAAAATTCGTTACAGTCATGGTCTACCTCTACTTGGGGCGCCGATTATAGACGTGTTAGACGCGATCTTCACCTATTTAAGCGGTTTGTGTGCCTTTTCCTCTGCATCTCTTTGCCCTATGCTACGTCAGTTTTCGTTCACAGGCCTGATGGCAGGCGCAATTACGGTGAAATTAGTGACAAAAGAAGCCAGTTCCACTCAGCCTTTACGACGTAATGGATTTACCTTTAAACAGTTCTTTGTCGCCCATGACCGTTGTGCGATGAAAGTCGGTACAGACGGTGTTCTGCTGGGCGCTACAGCTCCTGTGACGCAGGCACGACGTATTCTGGATATCGGCTGTGGCAGCGGTCTTATTGCATTGATGCTGGCACAGCGCAGCGGCCCGCAAACGCAAATTGATGCGGTTGAACTGGAATCCGCAGCAGCCGGACAGGCTGCTGAGAATTTCCATGAGTCTTGCTGGGCGAAAAGGCTGGCTGTGTTTGAGCAGGATATCAATCTCTTTGCCGAAGCACACCCCGCAACCTATGACCTGATCGTCAGCAATCCGCCGTATTTTGAGTCGGCAGTGGCCTGCCGCGATGAGGCCCGTAATGCGGCGCGCTATACCGAAACGCTGACCCACGATGCTCTGCTTGAGTGCGCCGCAAAGCTCATCACGCCTGACGGTGTGTTCAGCGTTGTGCTGCCTTATGAGATTGGTATGGCATTTGAAACCATGGCCCATCAGAAAGGCTGGTTCAGCCACTGGCGGATGGCCGTACGGGATCGTCCGGGTAAACCTTTAAACCGGCTGCTGCTCACGCTCTCAAAGCAACCCGCAGAATTGCGGGATCAAGAACTGGCACTGCGAAAATCTGAAGGGATCTACAGCGAAGAATTTTGCGCATTGATCACGGATTTTTATCTGAATTACTGAGAAGAGTGCACTTAAAGGCAAAAATGAGAAAAGTGCGTTCCTTCGCACTTCGCGTCATCAGGGCTGGAGGATGGTTGGCTGTGGATTTTCCTGTAAATCAGGATAATCCAGCGTGTAGTGCAGCCCGCGGCTTTCCTTACGTTCCATGGCGCTGCGGACAATCAGTTCGGCGACTAACACCAGATTGCGCAACTCGAGCAGGTTATTTGAAATGCGGAAGTTTGCATAATACTCATCAATTTCCTGTTGCAGGGTCATGATGCGACGCAGCGCGCGTTCGAGGCGTTTCGTGGTACGCACGATCCCGACATAATCCCACATAAACAATCGCAACTCATGCCAGTTATGCTGGATCACGACCTGTTCATCGGAGTTGTCTACCCGGCTTTCGTCCCATTGCGGCAGGTTTTTCGCCAGTTTGACGTGAGGCAGGCGCTTGATGATATCTTCAGCCGCTGACCAGCCGTAAACCACGCATTCCAGTAAAGAATTCGAGGCCAGACGGTTTGCGCCATGCAAACCGGTATAACTGACTTCACCGATAGCGTAGAGGCCATCAAGATCGGTTCGCCCATGCTGATCAACCATTACGCCGCCACAGGTGTAGTGCGCTGCAGGAACAATCGGAATCGCTTCTTTGGTCAAATCAATGCCCAGTGAGCTCAGCTTTTCATCAATCATCGGAAAGTGATGTTTGATGAATTCCGGTGGGCGGTGGCTGATATCCAGATACATACAATCTGCGCCGAGACGCTTCATTTCATGGTCGATAGCTCTGGCAACCACATCGCGCGGAGCCAGTTCGCCACGTGCATCAAAGTCCGGCATAAAGCGTGAGCCGTCGGGGCGTTTAAGCACGGCACCTTCGCCGCGCAAGGCTTCAGTCAGAAGGAAATTGCGTGCCTGAGGATGATAGAGGCAGGTCGGATGAAACTGGTTGAATTCGAGATTAGCAACACGACAGCCCGCCCGCCAGGCCATGGCAACGCCATCGCCGGAGGAAATATCCGGATTGGTGGTGTACTGATACACTTTTGCTGCCCCGCCCGTTGCCAGAACGACGGCTTTGGCTCGCAGCGTCTCGACATGCTCTTTATCACGGTTCCAGACGTACGCGCCCACCACCCGCTGAGTACCGGCTAATCCAACTTTGCTGGAGGTAATTAAATCCACCGCATTATAGCGTTCCTTAACACAAATATTGGGGTGCGCTCTTGCTTTACTTACCAGCGTAGTTTCTACTTCTTTACCTGTTGCATCAGCAGCATGCAGGATCCTACGGTGGCTGTGACCACCTTCACGGGTCAGGTGATAACGCTCTTCTGAGCTGGCGTTCGTTTCGGTATCAAACAGGACTCCCTGGTCGATTAACCATTGAACACAATGGCGAGCATTGCTGGCGATAAATTCAACAGCTTCTTTATCGCATAAACCTGCGCCAGCAATTAATGTGTCTTCGACGTGTGAGGCAATGCTGTCTGCTTCATCGAAAACGGCGGCGATACCACCCTGAGCGTAAAATGTGGAACCTTCGTTGAGGGGGCCTTTACTGAGAACAGTAACGTGACAGTGGTCTGCAAGTCGCAAAGCCAAAGAAAGGCCCGCAGCACCACTTCCGATTATCAATACATCGCTAACAAATTCAGATGAAGGTTGCATAACGTATGATGTTTGCAGAAGAAGAGGGAAATTCATGTTAGCCTAAACCTCCGTGCAAAAGCCACGGGCATGAGACTTCAATAGAAAAAACAATGGCGATGTGGAACTTAAGGTTCCATGTGAACTCCAAGCAGTACTTGCTCAGGAATATAATGATGAAAGCTGGCAGTACGACTTTATGCGCGGAGATAGTTTTGGGGAGATTTTACCTCGGATGAGCGAGCAGTTAGCCGATCAAGTTCTGGTTGAGCGGGTCCAGAAGGGTGATCAAAAATCGTTCAATTTACTGGTTATCCGTTACCAGCATAAGGTAGCGAGCCTGGTATCCCGCTACGTGCCACAGGGCGATGTGCCTGATGTGGTTCAGGAATCTTTCATTAAAGCCTATCGTGCACTGGAATCTTTCCGTGGCGACAGTGCTTTTTATACCTGGCTGTATCGAATTGCAGTCAATACAGCGAAAAATTATTTAGTCGCTCAGGGACGGCGTCCACCATCGAGTGATGTGGATGCAAACGAAGCCGAAAATTTCGAAAGTGGCGGCGCCCTGAAAGAAATATCGAACCCTGAGAACTTGATGTTGTCAGAAGAGTTACGGCAAATAGTTTTCCGTACTATTGAAGCACTCCCGGAAGATCTTCGCATGGCGATTACTCTGAGGGAGCTGGATGGATTAAGCTACGAAGAGATAGCGACCATCATGGACTGTCCGGTGGGTACGGTACGATCCCGAATATTCCGTGCCCGGGAAGCAATTGATAACAAAGTTCAACCGCTCATCCAGCGTTAGAGATGACGGACACAGGAAGGGTACTTAGGCATGCAGAAAGAAAAGCTTTCCGCTCTGATGGATGGTGAAGCCATTGATTCCGAACTGTTAAGTTCGTTATCAACAGACCGCGCGCTTCAACAAAACTGGCAGAGTTATCATTTGATACGCGATACCTTGCGTGGTGATATTGGGAATGTGGTGCATCTGGATATCGCAGATCGTGTGGCCGCTGCGCTGGCAAACGAGCCGGTTAAACTGGTGCCTGGCTCTGCAACCGAATCGCAACCTCAGCCTCATACCTGGCAAAAAATGCCGTTCTGGCAGAAGGTGCGCCCTTGGGCAAGCCAGCTGACTCAGGTCGGTGTCGCAGCCTGTGTGTCGCTGGCGGTGATTGTCGGTGTCCAGCACTACAATCAGCCTGACGCTACCGGTGCTTCGCCAGAAACCCCGGCGTTCAATACCCTGCCTATGATGGGCAAAGCTTCCCCTGTTAGCTTCGGTGTACCAAGCGAAGGTAACTCGGCCAGTGGGCAACAGAACGTGCAGGAACAACGCAAGCGTATCAACGCTATGTTGCAGGACTACGAATTGCAGCGCCGCTTGCACTCTGAGCAGCTACAACTTGAGCCTGTTACTCCACAGCAAGCCGCTGTTCAGGTCCCTGGAAATCAGTCTTTAGGAACGCAAACGCAGTAATGAAGCAAATTTGGTTTGCCGTTTGTTTAGTGACAGGCGGCCTGCTTTCTTCTGGTATCGCCTCGGCTGAATCACCTACCGAGGCTTTATTACAAGAGATGGGCAAGGCCAGCCAGTCACTGAATTATGAAATGGGTTTCATCAACATCACGAAGCAAGGAATTGATTCCTATCGCTATCGTCATGCTATATCTAACCGAAGCTCTCTGGCTCAGTTAGTGTTGATGGATGGTCCGCGCCGTGAAATTGTCCAGCGTGGAAAAGACATCAGCTACTTTGAAACCGGGTTACAACCCTTCACCCTGGATGGCGATCATATCGTTGATTCGCTGCCTTCAATTGTTTTCAGTGATTTCTCCCTGCTCTCAAAATATTACGATTTTATCGCAGTAGGGCGTGCGCGTGCCGCTGACCGTTTGAGTCAGGTTATCCGCGTCGTTTCTCGCGATGGAACTCGTTTTAGCTATGTGATTTGGGTGGATGAAGAAACGAAATTGCCGATGCGCGTTGATCTGTTGGATCGCGATGGCGAAACGCTCGAACAATTCCGGGTCATCAGTTTCAGTGACGCTGATAAACAAGTCATCACCTCCTTAGGCGATCTCGAGAAAGCAAATCTGCCTCCTGTGCTTTCCTTACCCGCTTCCGAGCAGGTGAAATTTGCATGGCAGGTTAAATGGCTTCCGGCGGGTGTCACCGAAGTGGCCAGCAGCCGCAGAACCTTGCCAAATATGCCGGTGACGATAGAGTCTCGTTTGTATACTGATGGGCTTTTCAGTTTCTCTGTTAACGTCAGTGCAACCACTAATGGCCCTTCCGAGCAGTTGATCAGGCAGGGGCGAAGAACAGTGCAAACAGAAATACGTAATGGAAATGAAATTACGGTTGTGGGTGAATTACCGCCTTCAACGGCCAAACGTGTTGCTGACAGCATAGTCTTCGCTGCAAAATAACGCTTTCTACTAAAGAATTTTCGGGTGATCACATGATGAAAGAATGGGCCACGGTGGTTTCGTGGCAAGACGGCATTGCTACACTGCGTTGCGAAACGCAGGCGGGGTGCAGTAGTTGCCATTCACGGTCAGGCTGTGGTGCCCGTGTGCTCAACGAATTAGGGCCGCAAACCGAACATAATTTGCAGGTCAACATCTCTGAACGCCTTGAGCCAGGGCAAAAAGTCGAACTGGGTATTCCTGAAGGAAGCCTGCTGCGTTCTGCTTTTCTGGTGTATATGACGCCGCTGTTTGGTGTGATACTGGGTGGCGGTGTGCTGCAGTCACTGATGAAAGCGGATGTTTACGCAGTGGTTGGGGCGGTACTTGGCGGCGGGCTTGGTTTTTTGATTGCTAAAACCCTGGCAGCTAAAGTCGATGGCAAGTCAGGTTATCAGCCCGTTATTTTGCAGGTGGGTCTTCCCCCCAATGCATTCCGTTATGCCACAGATCACGATCAGAAACTTCCTTCCTGATTTGAGGCCGTTATATCGGGTGATATAACGGCCTTAATATTCTCACTCTAATGCCTGACCGGGATCCGGTTCTGAATCATATGTTCGATCAGTGCGATAAAAAGATCGGCGCTGGACAATGATGTGTAGGGCACGGAGAACAAAATTCTGCCATGTTTATCGAGCAGTCTGACCAGCGGACTGTTGCTGCCACCACTGATAAACTGAATATCCTCTATCGGTACTGTTTTACCGCCATCTGCATTGAGTGCCAGCGCGCTAAGTCTGATTTTTTTCTCATTCATCATCATAAGCTTAATACTGAAAAACCGTTTTAAGCCGCAGTGTGAATGGGTCATGCTGGTGAAATGGATATCCCCGCCCTGAGCCAGAGTATTTAATGCCCACGGGCCCCGAAAAATCAGTTGTTCGGTTTTAATGATCTCGATTAACCGTTCTGAGTTCGCAATATTTGGGGTGATACGGTGCCAGATTCTGCTATTTTCTTCGCGAAACAGCATGGTATTTAAAATCCGTCGCGTATATTTTCCCGTCCTGAAACGATATATATCCATAATCCTTTCAAAAGGGATGAACCTGTTTTTCTTATCTTCCTGACTTATAACCAAAATGCCATTTTCATGCAGCTGATATATTTGCTGAGGCCGGATCAGGCGTCGTAAAAAGATCAGCACAACGCCCAGCGCAATACTCAGCAGTGCAGTAAAGAAAACGCTGTAGAGACTGTTAGTTGAGTGATCAACGGTCAGCAGTAAGGCAAGTTGCACTGCTCCGGCGACCAGTAAGAGAATTGACAGGACCAGAGTGATCCACGAGTTGGCTTTGGCAAAGCCATGCTGACTAAGCAGCCGCCCTTCATTGATCATGATGATAACCTTGTGACCGGATTGAGTTAAAAAATAAAAGATGCTTAAGGAAGAATGGGGCAGTTGAATGATATTTTTGAAATCATATTTTCTTTTTATAACAACATATTAGGTTTTAATAATGCATTTTGTATATGGGTATTTTCCTAAAGCGTATGTTGTCTTAGGGTGATGCGCAGAGGTTCGCAGTAAAATCGTGAGGTCCCTTTCGGGGAAGCTGGCAGGAGGGATCCGCTGTCAATGTGAGTTCAGCCCGTTGGCAAAGCTTGCATAATCTGGACTTAGGGGATGTCGAGACTAGGTTTTCACAGTGCTGGCATGTAGAATGCTGCGACTCAGGCGAAAGACAGCCAACCTACAAACCGTCGCTGTATGTTCATGGCGAATGATCCAGAAATACCAAGGCAGAAAAACTTTTATAATGAAGCATATACGAAATTTCTCCATTATTGCCCACATTGACCACGGTAAGTCGACGCTGTCCGACCGTATTATTCAAATTTGCGGTGGGTTGTCCGACCGTGAAATGGAATCGCAGGTCCTCGACTCGATGGATCTGGAGCGTGAGCGTGGCATCACCATCAAAGCCCAAAGCGTGACCCTCGATTACAAAGCGAAAGATGGTCAGGTCTATCACCTGAACTTTATCGACACGCCGGGCCACGTTGACTTCTCTTATGAAGTTTCCCGTTCACTGGCGGCGTGTGAAGGCGCGTTGCTGGTCGTGGATGCAGGGCAGGGCGTAGAGGCTCAGACTCTGGCTAACTGCTACACCGCGATGGAAATGGATCTGGAAGTCGTTCCTGTTCTGAACAAAATCGACCTGCCAGCCGCCGATCCCGATCGTGCTGCTCAGGAAATCGAAGATATCGTGGGTATCGATGCGACGGATGCGGTGCGTTGTTCCGCAAAAACCGGTGTTGGTGTCCCTGAAGTGCTTGAACGTCTGGTGCGTGATGTTCCTCCGCCAGAGGGCGACCCTGACGCGCCTTTACAGGCTCTGATCATCGACTCCTGGTTCGATAACTATCTTGGTGTCGTCTCTCTGGTGCGTATCAAAAACGGCACCATGAAAAAAGGCGACAAGATTAAAGTGATGAGTACCGGACAGGTTTATAACGCTGACCGTCTGGGTATTTTCACGCCAAAACGTGTCGATAAAGATATTCTTAATTGTGGTGAAGTGGGCTGGCTGGTGTGTGCGATTAAAGACATCCTCGGCGCACCGGTGGGCGATACTCTGACACTGCAACGTAATCCTGCGGATAAAGTCCTGCCTGGTTTTAAGAAAGTGAAGCCACAGGTTTATGCCGGTCTGTTCCCGGTCAGCTCCGACGATTATGAAAACTTCCGTGACGCGCTGGGCAAACTCAGCCTGAACGATGCTTCTCTGTTCTATGAACCAGAAAGTTCTACAGCGTTAGGCTTCGGTTTCCGTATTGGTTTCCTGGGTCTTCTGCACATGGAAATCATTCAGGAACGTCTCGAACGTGAATACGATTTAGACCTGATCACCACGGCTCCGACGGTAGTTTACGAAGTGGTGACCACAAGTAACGAAACCATTTACGTGGACAGCCCGTCTAAACTTCCTGCGCTGAATAATATTCAGGAACTGCGTGAACCTATTGCTGAATGCCACATGCTGATGCCTCAGGAATATCTGGGTAGCGTCATTACGCTGTGCATTGAGAAACGTGGTGTTCAGACCAACATGGTTTACCACGGCAACCAGGTTGCGCTGACCTACGAGATCCCTATGGCGGAAGTGGTTCTTGATTTCTTTGACCGTCTGAAATCAACGTCCCGCGGTTATGCTTCACTTGATTACAATTTCAAACGTTTTCAGGCTTCTGACATGGTACGTGTTGATGTTCTAATCAACGGCGAACGTGTGGATGCCCTGGCGCTGATTACTCACCGTGGTAACTCACAAGGTCGCGGTCGCCAGTTGGTTGAGAAAATGCAGGAACTCATCCCGCGTCAGCAGTTTGATATTGCTATCCAGGCGGCGATTGGTGCACATATCATCGCCCGCTCAACGGTTAAACAGTTACGTAAAAACGTTTTGGCTAAGTGCTACGGCGGTGACGTAAGTCGTAAGAAAAAACTGTTGCAGAAACAGAAAGATGGTAAGAAACGCATGAAGCAAGTGGGTAACGTCGAGTTGCCTCAGGAAGCGTTCCTGGCCATTCTCCATGTGGGCAAAGACGGCAATAAATAAATCCTTAATTGAGTTGTAGGGAGTATGCATGGCTAACATGTTTGCCCTGATTCTGGCGATTGCAACGCTGGTGTCAGGGATTATTTGGTGCCTTGATCGTTTTAAACTGGCACCCGCTCGTCGGGCTAAAATTGCGAAAATTAAGGCTGAAACCGGCGGTGCTGTTGACGATACAACGCTGAACAAGGTGGCGAAGCAGCCAGGTTGGGTAGAAACCTGTGCTTCAGTATTCCCGGTTTTGCTCGTCGTGTTTGTGGTGCGTTCATTCATTTATGAACCCTTCCAGATCCCGTCAGGCTCCATGATGCCTACGCTGTTGATTGGCGATTTCATCGTGGTAGAAAAATATGCCTACGGTCTGAAAGATCCTATTACTCAGACTAAACTTATCGAAACGGGCGAGCCGAAACGCGGCGATGTGGTGGTGTTCAAATATCCGCTGAATACCAAGGTGGACTATATTAAACGTCTGGTGGGCTTGCCGGGTGATCGTGTGACTTACGATCCTTTCAGTAAGCAAGTGACTATTCAGCCAGCCTGTCAGAGCGGCAGTAATTGTAATACCGCGCTGGCCGTGACTTACGACACCGGCGTTGCCAGTGATTTCGTTCAGACATTTGGTCAGTCTTCGGGTGGCGAAGCGAGCAGTGGCTTCTTTGAAACACCGCCAACGGCGAATGTTCCTCAGGACGGCGTCCGTTTGGTGCAGTTCAATGAAACATTGGGAAATGTGACGCACCATATTCTGACTGTGCCTGGCGCACGTGACCAGTTGGGTGCTTATTACCGCCAACCAGGGCAGCCAATGGGCACCTGGGTTGTCCCTGCCGGCCATTATTTCATGATGGGCGATAACCGTGATAACAGCGCAGACAGCCGTTATTGGGGCTTTGTGCCAGAAAAGAATTTAGTGGGTAAAGCGTCTGCCATTTGGATGAGCTTTAAAAAACAGGAAGGTGAATGGCCTACCGGCGTTCGTTTAAGCCGTATCGGTGGAATTCATTAACGCCTGTTGCTGCCCCTGAGTTATTCGAGTTGCAGGAGGATAATACCCCTGCAACTTCAGTGATCGCGGGCACATTAGCGCAGCATTAAATGTCCACACGTTGTAGAATAACCCTTCGGGCGATAAAAGTTGGCTCTCCTGATTTTAATTTTTTATTAAAAAGCACTGAGAGCCACTGCAAACGAAACAGCTTTGGATTGGCTTAGGGCGAAGCAGGCCTGTTCCGTATGCTGAAGTTTTTGACGCATTCTTGATCTATTGGTAACTCATGAATCCCATCGTAATAAACAGGCTTCAGCGGAAGCTGGGCTACACTTTTCAACAGCAGGAACTATTATTGCAGGCACTGACTCACCGCAGCGCAAGCAGTAAACACAATGAGCGTTTAGAGTTCCTGGGTGATTCCATTCTTAGTTATGTGATTGCTAACGCGTTGTACCAACGTTTTCCTCGTGTTGACGAGGGCGATATGAGTCGTATGCGAGCCACGCTGGTTCGTGGAAATACGTTAGCTGAAATGGCACGTGAATTCGATCTCGGTGAATGCTTGCGTTTAGGGCCGGGCGAATTAAAAAGTGGTGGTTTCCGCCGTGAGTCAATTCTTGCGGATACGGTGGAGGCACTCATTGGCGGCGTGTTCCTGGACAGTGATATCCAGAACGTCGAAAAGCTGATTCTCGATTGGTACCGTAGTCGTTTAGACGAAATCAGTCCCGGTGATAAGCAGAAAGACCCAAAAACCCGTTTACAGGAGTTTTTGCAAGGTCGCCATCTGCCGTTGCCTTCTTATCTGGTTGTGCAGGTTCGCGGTGAAGCGCACGACCAAGAGTTTACCATCCACTGCCAGGTCAGTGGCTTGAGCCAACCGGTTGTAGGAACCGGCTCAAGTCGCAGAAAAGCCGAGCAGGCGGCAGCGGAACAAGCGCTGATACAGCTGGAGCTTGAATGAGCGAAGAAAAGAATTACTGTGGTTTTATAGCCATTGTTGGCCGACCAAACGTCGGCAAATCAACCTTGCTGAACGAATTACTGGGGCAGAAAATCTCCATTACTTCGCGTAAACCGCAAACCACCCGTCACCGGATCATGGGGATCCATACTGAAGGCCCATATCAGGCCATCTATGTTGATACCCCGGGGCTGCACATGGAAGAAAAGCGGGCGATTAACCGCCTGATGAACCGTGCTGCGAGCAGTTCCATCGGTGATGTTGAGCTGGTTATTTTTGTTGTTGAAGGCACCCATTGGACGCCTGACGACGAAATGGTCGTGAACAAACTGCGCGATATCAAAGCGCCGGTGCTGCTGGCGATCAACAAAATCGATAATGTCACTGACAAATCGAAGCTGTTGCCGCACCTGCAGTTCCTCAGCGAGCAGATGAACTTCATCGATATCGTCCCAATGTCGGCGGAAAAACGTATCAACGTGGATACCATTGCCAGCATTGTTCGTAAGCGTCTGCCGGAAGCGATTCATCACTTCCCTGAAGATTACATTACTGACCGTTCACAGCGCTTTATGGCTTCTGAAATCATCCGTGAAAAACTGATGCGTTTCCTCGGCGAAGAGCTGCCTTACTCAGTGACCGTTGAAATCGAACGTTTCGTGAGTAACGAGCGCGGCGGTTACGATATCAATGGCCTGATTCTGGTAGAACGTGAAGGCCAGAAAAAAATGGTTATTGGTAATAAAGGCTCAAAAATCAAGACGATCGGTATCGAGTCACGCCAGGACATGGAAAACATGTTTGAAGCGAAGGTTCATCTTGAATTGTGGGTTAAGGTCAAATCCGGCTGGGCAGATGATGAACGTGCGCTGCGTAGCCTGGGTTATGTAGACGACTTATAATAAGGTCCGCGCCTATGGAAGGCTGGCAACGCGCATTTGTTTTGCATGGGCGACCTTACAGTGAAACCAGTCTCATGCTGGATTTATTCACTGAGGGACAAGGGCGGGTGCGCATACTGGCTAAAGGTGCGCGTGGCCGCCGGTCCAATCTGAAAGGCTGCCTGCAGCCTTTTACGCCATTACTGGTTCGCTGGAGCGGGCGGGGAGAAGTGAAAACCCTGCGTAACGCCGAGCCGGTGTCTCTGGCACTTCCTCTGTCTGGTTTGATGCTTTACAGCGGCCTCTATGTCAATGAGCTGGTTTCCCGTGTTCTTGAGCAGGAAGCTAACTACTCCTCGTTATTCTTCGATTATCTCAATTGTTTGCAAAATCTTGCGGGCGCCACGGGCTCTCCGGAATATGCCTTGCGGCAGTTTGAACTCGCGCTATTGCACCATCTTGGCTATGGCGTCGATTTCCTGCATTGTGCAGGCAGTGGCGAAGAAGTCACTGACACCATGACCTACCGTTATCGCGAAGAGAAAGGGTTTATCGCCAGTCTGGTTATCGACAATACCAGTTTCACCGGCAAAGACCTGAAGGCGCTTGCCAGCCGTGATTTCCCCGACGTCGCTACCTTGCGAGCCGCCAAACGTTTTACACGCATCGCATTGAAGCCGTATCTCGGCGGTAAGCCGCTGAAAAGCCGTGAGCTGTTTCGCCAGTTTCAGGTTAAAAAACCCGTTGCACCTTCTGACAATTCTGCCAGCTAATTTACCCCCCGCACTACACGCCGTAGCGTTCAAGGGTGTAAACTGCGGGAATGGTTTTTTGATCCACCCGTAAATTAATCCATTCTAAAATCTGGAGTTGTTATGGCCGAGTTGCTGTTGGGCGTTAACATTGATCATGTCGCGACACTGCGTAATGCACGCGGTACGGCTTACCCTGATCCCGTTCAGGCTGCGTTTATTGCAGAACAAGCGGGTGCTGATGGCATCACCGTTCACCTGCGCGAAGACCGCCGCCACATCACCGATCGCGATGTGCGCCTGCTGCGTCAGACTATTCAGACCCGCATGAATCTCGAAATGGCAGTGACGGATGAGATGGTTGGCATTGCCTGTGAAATCCTTCCGCATTTCTGCTGCCTTGTGCCGGAAAAGCGTGAAGAAGTGACCACGGAAGGCGGTCTGGACGTTGCAGGACAGATCGATAAAATGACCGTCGCCGTGTCGCGACTGAGTGAGGCCGGTATTCTGGTTTCTCTGTTTATTGATGCGGATTTACGTCAGATCGATGCCGCAGTTGCCGTCGGTGCTCCTTATATCGAAATTCATACCGGCGCATACGCAGAAGCGAAGACGGATCTTGAGCGTGAGGCAGAACTTCATCGCATTAAACAAGGTGCTGCGTACGCCGCAGGTAAAGGGCTGAAAGTGAATGCCGGCCACGGGCTGACATATCACAACGTACAGCCGATCGCCGCGATGCCGGAAATGCACGAACTGAACATTGGTCATGCGATTATTGGTCAGGCCGTGATTGATGGTTTGTCAGGTGCAGTGCGCGAGATGAAAAATCTGATGCGGGAAGCACGTCGTTAATGACTATTTTAGGTTTAGGTACGGATATCGTTGAGATAACCCGTATCGAAGCAGTGATTGAACGCAGTGGCGACCGGCTGGCAAAACGTATTTTATGCGCCAGCGAATGGGCTGTTTATCAGCAGCATCAGCAGCCGGTTCGCTTCCTGGCAAAACGCTTTGCCGTCAAGGAAGCCGCCGCCAAAGCGCTGGGAACGGGGATCCGTAACGGTCTGGCGTTTGAGCAGTTCGAAGTGGTAAACGACGTGCTGGGAAAACCGGGGCTGATTTTTCACGCCCGCGCGGCGGAAATGGCGGCGGAACTCGGGGTAAAAGCCGTGCACGTGACGCTGGCCGATGAACGCCGTTATGCCTGTGCTACCGTGATAATCGAAAACTGATTTACACGGCGTGATGCAGCACCACAAATTTATCCCACAGCAGCTCGTTGGATTCGGTGTGTTGCGGATTGATGATAATCGTATTATCGATCGGGCAGACACTCTGGCAGGTCGGCTTATCGTAATGGCCGACACATTCTGTACAGCGATCGCTGTCAATTTCGTAAATCTCGTTGCCCATCGAGATCGCCTGATTCGGACACTCCGGTTCGCACATGTCGCAATTAATGCATTTGTGTGTGATCAGCAGGGCCATAATGTGTCTCATCTCTCAATAATCAGGGCGCGCAGTATATCAGAATTGCGCTGGCGTAGGTTCCACGCCAGCGCCTATCCTTGTCTGAACTGATCCTGATCAAATCAGCTTCTTTACCAACTCTTCGCTGTGGCGGATACGCTCCGGCGCATGCTCGGTATCCTGCTGAACCAGCGCCACAAACAGCAAATCGGTCAGGGAATATTGCGCCGTCGTGGCAGAGAGCGCGGCGCCACGGGTCGCCGGCAATTCGGCAACGGTGTACAGGCAATGATCGGCCTGTTGTTGCAGCGTATTCGGCGTAAAACCGGTGATCGCCAGCACTTTAGCCCCACTTTCTCTGGCCACCCGCGCCGCCAGATTAATCTCGCTGCGCTCGCCGCTGGAGGAAATCGCCAGCAGTAAATCTTTTTTAGACAGCGCCTGAACCGTCGCGATAAGCACATGGGTGTCTGATTCGGCGATGGCCGTTACGCCAATTTTCAGCAGCTTATAGGCCAGATCTTTCGCCACCAGACCTGATGCGCCGATCCCCGTCAGCACGATTTTTCTGGCCTCGCTCAGCATCGACAATCCGATTTGCAATCGTGCCTCGCCGTTGATATCCAGCGTGGCGCGTAACGCCGCCTGTTTTTCCGCCAGCAGTTTCTCTCCGACCACCTGCAGACTGTCGGTGCTCAGGATCTGATTATGTACCGTGACCGGTGGGCTGTTTTTAGGCGATGCCAGGGATTCGCTCATCGCCAGCTTCAGCGCCGGAAAACCTTTATATCCCAACTTCTGCGCGAATTTAACCACGCCTGACTGGCTGACGCCTGCCATCTCAGCCAGCTTCTGTGAACTCAGATGGCGCGCTTCTTCCGGCTGATCCAGTAAAAAATCAGCCAGCTTGCGATCATTTTGTGCCAGCGATGGGTAAAGCTGGCGGATCCGAATCATACAACTCATGGTGGGTTATCCCCGTGCCTCAAAATACCAACATCACGTTTTACTGATTATGTTATCTAAAGTAGCAAATATTCCTCGCATTGATGAATAAAATATTCAAGTATTGGATGATTATTTTGAATTAAAAATTCAGGAGTGTGCCATGAGCAATGCCATGAACTTAGGTTCCCTTATCTCAGAAAGCCGTAATCCGGAAACAATGAATCTGGATGAGATGTCCACGCTGGAGCTGGTGACCTGCTTTAATCACCAGGATCGCAAAGTGCCCGAGGCGATAAGCCTCGTTCTGCCAGCCATTGCTCAGGCCGTTGACCACGCCGCGGCCTCTTTGACTGCCGGGGGGCGCCTGATTTATCTCGGTGCAGGTACCAGTGGTCGTCTGGGCGTACTGGATGCGTCAGAGTGTCCGCCGACGTTTGGCGTACCGCATGGCGTGGTTGTCGGGCTGATAGCCGGTGGGCCCGGTGCCATGCTCAAAGCCGTAGAAGGCGCTGAAGACGATGAAAATCTGGGCATTGAAGATTTAAAAAATCTAAACCTGACGGCGAAAGATACCGTCGTCGGACTGGCGGCCAGCGGACGCACGCCGTATGTGATTGGCGCGCTGCGTTATGCCACGACGCTGGGGTGTGCGACGGTAGCGATTTCCTGTAACCCGGACTCACCGATTGCCCGCGAAGCCAATATCGCCATTTCCCCGGTGGTTGGCCCTGAGGCGTTGACCGGCTCCACCCGTCTGAAATCCGGTACCGCACAGAAACTGGTACTCAATATGATTTCAACCGGTGCCATGGTGAAAACGGGCAAGGTTTATCAGAACCTGATGGTGGATGTGAAAGCGACCAACGTCAAACTGGTGGATCGTGCCTGCCGGATTGTGGTGGAGGCCACCGGCGCGGAACGGACTGCTGCAGAACAGGCGCTCGCGCAAACTGATTTTGAAGTAAAACCGGCGATTCTGATGCTGCTGGCGGGCATTGATGCGCAACAGGCGCAAGCACGCCTGACCAGACATAACGGATTCCTGCGTCTGGCTCTGGCCGATTAAGCATAAGGGGATAAGTATGGCGACGGAGATGAATAAAACTCACCTGCTGGCTTCCAGAATTTTGCAGGGTGTGGGCGGCGAAGCAAACATCAGTAAGCTGGAAAACTGCATGACGCGCGTGCGTGTGGAAGTGCTGGATGAGCAGCTTTTAGATCTGACCAGCCTGAAAACGCTCGACGGCATAAAGGGCTATCTTAAGCAGGGCGATCAGCACCAGTTTATTGTCGGACCGGGTGCGGCGGCAAAAGTCGTCGACGCCATGCGCTTACAGCTTACGCCTGCCCGCCAAAACGGCGGTGGTGAAACGGACATTGCCCGTAACAAGGCGAATGCGAAAGCCAAATACTCCGCGCCGATGAGCGGGGCGCTGCGAAAGCTTGCCGACGTCTTTATTCCGCTTATCCCTGCATTCATTGCTTCCGGTCTGATCATGGGCATCATCAACCTGCTCAAGCGCCCCGACATCGCCGGATCGATTGCCACCGATTATCCGAATATTCTTGGGTTACTGGCCGTGTTCGGAGGGGCCGTTTTTGCCATCATGAACATTCTGGTCGGTGTCAATGCGGCGCGGGTGTTCGGGGGTTCGCAGGCGATGGGCGGCGTGATGGCCGGTATTCTCTCCAGCCCTGCGCTGGCGCAGATCACCTTATTCGGTGAAACGTTGCAGCCCGGTCGCGGTGGGGTGATTGCCGTACTGCTGGTGGTGGCGCTGATGTGCTGGCTGGAAAAACGTCTGCGTGAGGGGTTACCGGAGTCCGTGGAGCTTATCCTCAACCCGCTTATCACCACGCTTATCACCGCGACACTGGCGATTATTATCCTGCAACCGCTCGGGGGATATATCTCGGACGGCATTGCGCACGGTGTCAATATTGCTATCGATAAAGGTGGTTTACTGGTCGGCGCCATTCTGGCCGGGGCATTTTTGCCGCTGGTATTGTCAGGTTTGCATCAGGGATTAGTGCCGATCCACGTAGAACTGATTCAGGCTCACGGTTCCAATCCTTTGCTGCCGATTCTGGCAATGGCGGGTGTCGGGCAGGTGGGCGCGGCGATCGCCGTTTATATGAAAACCCGTAATGCCCGTCTGAAAAAAGTGATTAAAGGTGCGTTACCGGTCGGGATCCTGGGGATTGGCGAACCGTTGATTTTCGGTGTCACGCTGCCGCTCGGGCGGCCTTTTATCGGCGCCTGTCTGGGCGGTGCTGTCGGCGGCGCACTCATCTGTTACTGGAAAGTCGCCACGGTGATCACCTTCGGGATTTCAGGATTGCCGCTGGCACTGACGATCGTTTCTGGAAAAGTGATGTTGTATCTGGCAGGTTTAGTCATTACGGTATTAGCTGGTTTTATATTTACCTGGATGATGGGGTTCAACGATCCCGAGGAGTAACGGATTGACTACGAAGCCTGACCAACGGGTAGTTTTTTTTGATCTTGATGGCACATTGCATCAGCAGGATATGTTTGGTTCCTTTCTGCGCTTCCTGCTTTGGCGTATGCCGCAAAATTTGATTCTGGTGGTGCCCTTATTGCCGCTGATTGGGCTGGGGCTATTTTTTCAGGGGCGCGCCGCGCGCTGGCCTATGAGCCTGCTGCTGTGGGCAATCACTTTCGGGCACAGCGAGGCGCGTTTAAAGGCGCTGGAATTACAGTTTGTTAACGCCTTTCGCCAGAAGGTGGTGGAGTTCCCGGTTGTGCAGCGGCGTCTGCGCGAATATCTCGAGAGTGATGACACTGAGGTTTGGCTGATCACCGGCTCGCCGGAAAATCTGGTGCGACAGGTTTATGACACGTCGCTGTTTCTGCCGCAGGTAAAACTGGTAGGCAGCCGGATCGCCCGTGCGAAAGGGGGATGGGTGTTGCCGTTACGTTGTCTGGGAGAAGAGAAGGTCGTGCAACTGGAAAGCCGGATCGGTTCGCCGCTGAAACTCTACAGCGGCTACAGCGACAGCAAACAGGACAATCCGTTGCTGTTCTTTTGTGAACACCGCTTTCGTGTCAGCAAGCAGGGGGAATTACAACAGCTGGAGTAAAGCGTGACGTTCTGTTTCGCGCAAAAAGAAAAGGCCGGTTATCCGGCCTTTTCTGCACTTTCTTTCCCTCAACGCCCCCGTCAAGTTCGAGAAATTCTTTCAGTGAATCACATTGCTGCTTTAAAAATACCGACAATGTCCTGATGTGTCCCCTGAATCGGGTTAGTCAGCGCACAGGCATCGTTGAGGGCATTGGTCGCCAGCGTATTAAAATCTTCCTCTTTCACCTTCAAATCGCGCAACCCCGCTGGGATCCCCACGTCGCGTGCCAGCTGGCGGATGGCATCGATACAGGCTTTGGCACCTTGCTCGTCACTCATGTCCGCCACATCGATATGCATCGCCGCGGCCACTTCTTTCAGGCGCGGGCTGGCGACGCGGGCATTGTATTCCTGCACGAAAGGCAGCAGCACAGCGTTACAAACACCGTGTGGCAGGTTATAGAAACCGCCAAGCTGATGCGCCATGGCATGCACGTAGCCGAGTGATGCATTGTTAAAGGCCATTCCGGCGAGGAACTGCGCGTAAGCCATGTTCTCACGGGCCTGCATATTGGCGCCGTCTTCCACGGCGGTACGCAATGACTCTGCAATCATAGTGACGGCTTTCAGTGCGCAGGCATCTGTTATCGGGTTAGCCGCGCTGGAGACGTAAGCTTCAATGGCATGAGTCAGGGCATCCATCCCGGTGGCAGCCGTCAGCCCTTTAGGCATTCCGACCATCAGATGAGGATCGTTGACGGACATCAGCGGTGTGACATTTTTATCGACGATAGCCATTTTGATGTGGCGTTCTTCATCAGTGATGATGCAAAAACGGGTCATTTCTGACGCAGTACCGGCTGTGGTGTTAATGGATATCAGCGGCAACTGAGGTTTTGCCGAGCGGTCTACGCCCTCATAATCTTTAATGTCGCCGCCGTTGGTGGCGAGCAGCGCAATGCCTTTAGCACAGTCATGTGGAGAGCCGCCGCCGAGCGAAATCACGCAGTCACAGCCATCGCGTTGCAGAACGTCCAGGCCTTCGCGCACATTGCGGGTGGTTGGGTTAGGGTGCGTACCGTGGTAGACGCTGCTTTGCACATCGCTTTGCGCCAGTAATTCCTGAACCTGTTTAACGACACCGATATCGAATAACACTTTATCGGTAACGATCAATGCATGATGAAAACCGTGTTGGGAGATGGCGGCGGCCGCCTCGCTGAGTGCGCCGGAACCGATGACATTGACAGAAGGGATAAAGAAAGTTGCAGTAGCCATAATGTATTTCCTTATTGTTAATTCTTAGTGGGTACAAGGAAATCTTATGATTGTTACCGGTAACACGATTTGATCTGACGCAATATTTGCTGTTTTTTATCGCAAAAAGCCAGTGCTAATCCCCATGAATATTAAGGTTATTATCTGTTTCGCTCAGTGTTTTTCAAAGCGAGTCCGCGATGCGGCATCAGGTAAACTCCATCAGAGATATTACTCATTCATCAGATCAATTTGTTTGGCTTAATACACCTGGCTGGCGTGGGCGGGGCGGCTGAACAAAGGTATAATGGCCGCAGGAAATATTGGCTGAGGTTGAAGTGACAGAGACAGTGATGAACGAGACAAAGGGTGACGAAGAATGGATGCAATATGCCATGACTCTGGCTCTGAAAGCGCAGGATGAAGGCGAAGTGCCGGTGGGCGCTGTATTGGTTTTGGATAACCGGGTCATTGGCGAAGGCTGGAACCGTTCCATCGGGCATCACGATCCGACTGCACATGCCGAAATTATGGCGCTGCGCCAGGGCGGCTGCGCGGTGCAAAACTATCGCCTGATTGATGCCACGCTGTATGTCACTCTTGAGCCTTGCGTAATGTGTGCCGGCGCGATGATTCACAGCCGGATCCGCCGTGTGGTGTATGGCGCGGCAGATGCTAAAACCGGTGCCGCCGGATCACTGCTCGACGTGCTGCGCCATCCGGGCATGAATCATCAGATAGAGATTACCTCCGGCGTTCTGGCGCAGGCGTGTTCGGAACAGCTGAGCGCTTTTTTCCGTTATCGTCGCAGTCAGAAAAAAGCCCTCAGACTGGCGCAACGCGCTGCTGAACAAGGCGCAGAGCCGGAATAACCCCGCCTGCCTTACTCTGCCAGCGCTTCCTTCGCTTCCACCGCCGGATAGCCCTGGCCTAACTGGGCCTGCAATGCCGCCTGCTGCGCCAGCTGTTTCTCTTTTTCCGTCAGATATCCCACCAGACTGAGCTGATAGCGGCGGATATTTTCCACGTAATTATAAGCCTGCGTCCCGCGCGCATACCCGTAGGTGGTGCGGCCCGCGTAGCGCTTCTGATTGAGCATAGGCAGACGCTGCTTCACATCCGCCCAGCTGTCGGGGTTGCCTTTCTGCTGCGCCGTCAGTTTGCGGGCATCCAGCATGTGGCCGTAACCCATGTTATAGGCGGCCAGGGCAAACCAGATTTTCTCGTCCTGCGGAATGCTGTCCGGCATTTTCTCCATCAGTCGCGACAGATAGAGCGCGCCGCCACGGATACTTTGCTCGGCGTCGGTCCGGTCATCCACGTCCAGCCCCGAGGCGGTGGCACGGGTTAGCATCATCACACCGCGCACGCCGGTGGGTGATTTGGCCTGCGGATCCCAGTGTGATTCCTGATACGCGATGGCGGCGAGCAAGCGCCAGTCGATATCCTGCGCGTATTTTTCGAACAATGGCTGCAAGTCAGGCAGCGTTTTGTCGATGGCGTTCAGGAAAGTGCGTGTATCGACGTAATCGAAATCGCCGACGTGGCCGAGGTATTTCTCCTCGAGCTTTTGCAGAGTGCCGTCGTCGGCAATCTGGCTGAAAAAGTCGAGCATCGCGGCGGACAGGCTGTCGTCGTCGGGCTGCTTGCGGTAATACCAGGTGACGGGTTCATCTTCGGTAACGTCAAACGCGACGGCAAGACGTGGATAGACACGCTGCATCAGCGCGATGGTCACTGAATCGCCCAGCGTGTAATCCAGTTTGCCATTTTCCACCTGCTGCAGAAGGTCGCGTGGCGACATCTTGTCAGTGGTGCTCCACGTCAGGTTGGGGAATTTTTTGCCTGCGGCTTCCAGTGTCGGGATGTGCGCGGTTCCGGCGGAAACCACCAGAGTGCCTTTAATGTCGGCAAAACTTTTTGGCCGGGCGGAGCCCTGCCGGTAAACCAGTTGCTGGGAGATGGAATAGTATTCCGGCCCGGCGCGGTAGTTTTTCAGCCGTTCATTGTTGTAGACCAGACCGGACGCCAGCATGTCAGCTTTATCGTGATCGAGTTCGTTGAACATCGCGTCGACGGTGGTGTGCTGAGAGACGACGAGCTTCACCCCCAGATAATCTGCGAAGCGTTTTGCCAGTTCGTAATCGAAGCCGAGATTACCTTCCGGTGAGTCCATAAAAGTCAGTGGAGAATTGAGCGTGCTGACGCGCAATTCTCCACGGGATTTTATTTGATCCAGTTGGTCACCTTCACCCCGATGCCACGGCACGGCAGGCCATAAGGCCAGCGCCAGCAACAGGGCGGCAATTCCCATGAGGAAATAATTAAATTTTAGTCGCTTCAAATAGTTATCTCGCTGCGGCGCTCTTGTTTTTTTACGATATGCTGTGCAGTTTGTATGGTTATATCCCCAGTGCTGACGCATTTTGCTCAACAAAACGACAGTCTGCAACTTTATTCATAATACCCGCACGAAATGCCTGCCTATAAATGAATATCAATATTCACTGCGCAAACGGTTTCGTCGGGCGAAGGCTTTCTTTATAATAGGCCGCGTTTTCCCCCTGTTGCGCCCAATGAAGCACTGTGGTCAGTGTCTTCGAAGACGAGAGATCTGTGATTATGGAAATACTGCGTGGTTCGCCCGCTTTGTCGGCTTTTCGCATTAACAAATTGTTGTCCCGCTGTCAGGATGCCCGCCTTCCGGTCAGCGATATCTACGCCGAATATGTACACTTTGCCGATGTCAGCGCGCCGCTGAGTTCGGACGAACAAACCAAGTTACAACGCCTCCTGAAATACGGTCCTTCTCTCGCTGAACACGCTCCAACCGGTCGTTTACTGCTGGTCACGCCACGCCCTGGCACCATTTCTCCCTGGTCTTCCAAAGCCACTGACATTGCACACAACTGCGGTTTGTCGCAGGTTCTGCGTCTGGAGCGCGGTCTGGCCTTCTACGTGCAGGCACCGCAGCTGACCGAAGCGCAGTGGGCACAGCTGGGCGCTTTATTGCATGACCGGATGATGGAAACGCTCTTCGGCAATCTGGAAGACGCCAGTGCGCTGTTTGCACAGCATCAGCCTGCGCCGGTGCAGCACGTTGATATTCTCGGCGAAGGCCGCAGCGCGCTGGAAACGGCCAACATCAAACTGGGTTTGGCGCTGGCGCAGGACGAAATTGATTACCTGATGGAAGCCTTCACGTCGTTGGGGCGCAACCCGACTGACATCGAGCTGTATATGTTCGCGCAGGCTAACTCCGAACACTGCCGTCATAAAATCTTCAACGCTGACTGGATTATTGACGGCGAAACGCAGCCGAAATCCTTGTTCAAGATGATCAAGAACACCTTCGAACAGACGCCCGATCACGTGCTGTCCGCGTATAAAGACAACGCCGCCGTGATGGAAGGTTCGCAGGTCGGTCGTTTTTACGCCGATGCGAAAGACGGTCTGTACGATTTCCATCAGGAGCAGGCGCATATTCTGATGAAGGTCGAAACGCATAACCACCCGACGGCGATCTCTCCCTGGCCGGGCGCGGCAACCGGCTCCGGCGGTGAAATTCGTGACGAAGGCGCAACCGGTCGCGGTGCAAAACCGAAAGCCGGTCTGGTCGGTTTCTCCGTTTCCAACCTGCGTATTCCGGGCTTTGAACAGCCGTGGGAAGAAGATTTCGGTAAGCCGGATCGTATCGTGACCGCGCTGGATATCATGACCGACGGCCCGCTGGGCGGCGCTGCGTTCAACAACGAATTCGGTCGTCCGGCGCTGCTGGGCTACTTCCGTACTTATGAAGAAAACGTCAACAGCCACAACGGCCCTGAACTGCGCGGTTACCACAAGCCGATCATGCTGGCCGGGGGTATCGGCAACATCCGTGCCGATCACGTGCAGAAAGGTGAAATCACCGTTGGCGCGAAACTGATTGTGCTCGGCGGCCCGGCGATGAATATCGGTCTGGGCGGCGGCGCGGCTTCTTCGATGGCCTCAGGTCAGTCGGATGCGGATCTGGATTTTGCTTCCGTACAGCGCGATAACCCGGAAATGGAACGTCGTTGCCAGGAAGTGATCGACCGCTGCTGGCAGCTCGGCGAAGACAACCCGATTCTGTTTATCCATGACGTCGGTGCCGGTGGTTTGTCCAACGCCATGCCGGAACTGGTGAGCGATGGCAACCGTGGCGGTCGTTTCCAGCTGCGCGACATCCTCAACGACGAACCGGGCATGAGCCCGCTGGAAGTCTGGTGTAACGAATCTCAGGAACGTTATGTCATGGCCGTCGCACCGGCACAGCTGGCGCAGTTTGATGCCATCTGTAAACGTGAGCGCGCACCTTACGCGGTGATCGGTGAAGCCACTGAAGAAATGCATCTGACTCTGGAAGACAGCCATTTCGACAATCAGCCGATTGATATGCCGCTCGACGTTCTGCTGGGTAAAACGCCAAAAATGACCCGCGACGTCACCACGCTGAAAGCCAACGGCGACGACCTGAATGCGGAAAATATTCAGATTGCTGAAGCGGTAAACCGCGTTCTGCATCTGCCGGCGGTTGCCGAGAAAACCTTCCTGATCACCATCGGCGACCGTACCGTCACCGGTATGGTGGCGCGCGACCAGATGGTGGGGCCGTGGCAAATCCCGGTTGCTGACTGCGCGGTCACGACCGCCAGCCTCGACAGCTACCACGGTGAAGCGATGTCACTGGGCGAACGTGCGCCAATCGCCTTACTGGACTTCGCCGCCTCGGGTCGTATGGCCGTGGGCGAAGCGCTGACCAACATCGCCGCTGTCGAAATCGGCAGCCTGAAACGCGTTAAGCTTTCAGCGAACTGGATGTCTGCCGCCGGTCACCCTGGCGAAGATGCCGGGTTATATGCCGCGGTGAAAGCGGTGGGTGAAGAGCTTTGTCCGGCGCTGGGCATCACCATTCCGGTGGGCAAAGACTCCATGTCGATGAAAACCCGCTGGCAGGAAGGCAACGAACAACGCGAAATGACCTCACCTCTTTCTCTGGTGATTACGGCATTTGCCCGCGTTGAAGACGTGCGCCACACCGTGACGCCGCAACTGCGCACGGATAAAGGTGACACCGCGCTGCTGCTGGTGGATCTGGGTGCCGGCCATAACGCACTGGGTGCGACGGCGCTGGCGCAGGTTTACCGTCAGCTCGGCAACACGCCTGCTGATGTGCGCAGCGCAGAGCAACTGGGTGGCTTCTTCAACGCCATGCAGGCGCTGGTGTCTGAGCAAAAATTACTGGCTTACCATGACCGTTCCGACGGTGGTCTGCTGGTGACGCTGGCTGAAATGGCCTTCGCCGGGCATTGCGGCCTGACTGCCGATATCGCGGCGCTGGGTAACGATTCGCTGGCAGCCTTGTTCAACGAAGAACTGGGCGCGGTGATCCAGGTGCGTGCATCAGACCGTGAAGCGGTTGAGAAAACGCTGGCCGATTTTGGTCTGGCGGATTGCACACATTATCTCGGCACCGCAGAAACCGGCGATCGCTTCATCATTTCTTCCGGCAGCAAGCCGGTGTACAGCGAAAGCCGTACCACGCTGCGTACCTGGTGGGCAGAAACCACCTGGCAGATGCAGCGTCTGCGCGATAACCCGGAATGTGCCGATCAGGAACATCAGGCCAAAACTCAGGATCTCGATCCGGGTCTGAACGTCAAACTGACATTTGCTCCTGACGAAGACGTGGCGGCGCCGTACATCGCGAAGGGCGCGCGTCCGAAAGTGGCGGTACTGCGCGAGCAGGGCGTTAACTCCCACGTAGAGATGGCTGCCGCTTTCCACCGTGCAGGTTTCGATGCGGTTGATGTGCATATGAGTGATTTGCTGGCCGGTCGCCGTGATTTGCAGGACTTCCACACGCTGGTGGCGTGCGGCGGGTTCTCTTACGGTGACGTGCTGGGCGCGGGTGAAGGCTGGGCGAAATCAGTCCTGTTCAACGACCGCGTGCGTGAAGAGTTCGAAGAGTTCTTCCACCGTCCGCAAACGCTGGCGCTCGGCGTATGTAACGGCTGCCAGATGATGTCGAACCTGAAAGAGCTGATCCCGGGGGCTGAACACTGGCCGCGCTTTGTGCGTAACCTGTCTGATCGCTTTGAAGCACGTTTCAGCCTGGTGGAAGTGACCGCCAGCTCGTCGATGTTCATGCAGGGCATGGCCGGTTCACGTATGCCAATCGCCGTTTCCCACGGTGAAGGCCACGTGGAAGTGCGTGATGCAGCGCATCTGGCACAAATCGAGCACAGCAACCTGGTGGCGCTGCGTTTTGTGGATAACAACGGTCAGGCGACGGAAGCCTATCCGGCGAACCCGAACGGCTCACCGAACGGGATTACGGCGGTGACCAACCTGTCAGGCCGCGTCACCGTTATGATGCCGCACCCTGAGCGCGTATTCCGTACTGTCAGCAACTCCTGGCATCCGGAAGAGTGGGGCGAAGACAGCCCGTGGATGCGCATGTTCCGCAATGCGCGTAAACAGCTCGGTTGATGCTTAACTGGCGTCAGTAATAAAAATCCGCAGTGCGAAAGCCTGCGGATTTTTTTATGTCAGGGCATCTCTGAAAGAAAGCGATCATCTGTCAGCGCCGCCAGACGGAACTCATTTTCCGCGTTCCGCCGGTCATCATCGTTCTAAGGTGCTGTTTTTTAACGGCATAAAAAGATCTATTTATTCGATTTATGTTTTCTTAATATATCATTCAGTATTCATATTTATTTGACGTCATATAATGTTCTGGTCAACTCAACAGGGCAATAACGCCAATGAAAAATAATCATTTCGTGAATATTCGCGCAGTAGTTTCATATTCTTTTTTCACCCTTTCATTATTAGGTGCCGGTTATGTTCAGGCCGGTGAAAGTCTTATTATTCCGCCCGCTCAGGCAGTCTCCGGGCAGGGAAATAACGACGGATTGTGGTCAACATTTAAAAGTAATATTGCTGAAACCTGGAATGCACCCCAGCAGCAAGATCTGTTTCTTCCGGTATTAACCCGCCATAACCGGCACACGCACAGTAAAAAACAAATTGATGGTTATAATGAGCATCCCTGGGGCGGTGGATACGGGGTGTCACGTTATGACGAAAAAGGAAACTGGCATGCACTTTATGCCATGGCATTTAAAGATTCTTTTAATAAATGGGAGCCCGTAGCCGGTTACGGTTATGAAAAAATATGGCAACCCCTGAGTGATAAAGAGTTTCGTTTAGGTGCCGGGTATGTTGCCGCTGTATCGGCGCGTGATAATTATGATTACGTTCCTTTCCCGATGGTGCTGCCTTTGGTGTCAGCAGGCTACTCAAGGCTGACCTTCCAGGCCACTTATGTGCCCGGCGGCAACAGTAAGGGGAACGTATTGTTTGGCTGGTTCCGCTTTCAGTTCTAAAACTTTCTTCAATTAACTATACAGTACATTAAGATTATTCCTGATGTGTTTTATGATTCCTGTTTTGCTGAATCAGCTCACATAAGACGTTTATCTAAACGAGGCCTAAATAAATTACGGATAAATCTGATAATAGAAATCTTAAATGCTGTAAATTCATCGAATTGAAAATGTGCAGATGTTTTTGTTATACCTTCGTTTAATTTATTGAGCCATGATTTGTTTATGATGCACCCCTAAACAGGGAGTTATTGTGAATATGTCTATCAACAAATTAATCTGTTATATGGGTGTTGTATTATCGCTGGGATTGAGTTCACCGGTTTGGGCAACCAACAGCGGTGTTAATCCGACGAGCACACCCAATTGGGATGGAAAGGAATCTATTTTTCCAGGCATGTGGGATACGTTCAAAGAAAACGTGGCCGAAACCTGGAACGCGCCTGAGGCGCAGGACGTTTATCTGCCGGTGATTACCTGGCATAACCGTCTTACCTACGATAAAGAAAAAACCGACAAATATAATGAGCGCCCGTGGGGCGGCGGTTATGGTATTTCCCGGTACGATGATAAAGGGAACTGGCACGGCATTTATTTCATGGCGTTTAAAGACTCGCATAATAAATGGGAACCGATTGGCGGTTACGGTTGGGAAAAAATATGGACGCCCGCAGAAGACAAAAATTTTCGGGTAGGTCTGGGCTATACCGCGGCGGTGACGGCGCGGGATGATTACGAATATATCCCCATTCCCATCGTGTTGCCGCTGGCCTCCGTCGGCTATAACAAACTGACCTTTCAGGCGACCTATATTCCGGGCACCTACAATAACGGCAATGTTTTCTTTGCCTGGCTTCGCTATCAGTTCTGATCCGGTTTCTTTGTGACTGAACAATACACAGGGCGCAGGTTGTGAACCTGATCCCCCACTTCTGATGAATATTCCACTATGCTGAAAATTCACCGCAGGAATCAATCCGTTGGTTTCTGCGGTGTTTTTGTTTTCAGGGAATCTGTAAAACTATTCATTAAGAGGATCACTCGTGAAAAAAGCATCCCGTTATCTTGCGTTGTCAGCCTTTGCCTGCGTTTTACCGCTCATCTTACCGGCCGCTCAGGCTGCACAGTCTGATAATCTCGAACTGCAACAAGTGCTGGTGCTCAGCCGCCACGGCATCCGCGCGCCGCTGGTGAATTATGGTGATGTGCTTGCCGAATCCACCACGCACACCTGGCCGGTGTGGAAAACCGAAGGCGGATTACTGACGCCAAAAGGCGGCCAGATTTCTGAACACATGGGGCATTATTTCCGCGCCTGGCTGGCAAAGGACAAACTGCTGCCCGCCACCGGATGCCCGGAAAATGCACAGGTCTTTACCTACGCCAACAGCCTGCCGCGCACCATTGATACCGCGAAGCATTTCACCACCGGGGCTTTCCCTGGCTGTGATGTCACGGTACTTAACCGCGTTGAAGTCGGCAAAATGGATCCGGTGTTTAACCCGATCATTACCGCAGAAGTGAACGATACCTTTAAAACCGGCGCACTGAATTCCATTAACCAGCACGCAGGCGAGGGCGGTCTGACGGGGTTGAATCAGCGCCTCAAGCCAAACTACCAGTTGCTGGAAAGCATCCTCGATTACAAAAACAGCAAGATCTGTAAAGAGAAGCAGCAGTGCGATCTGGCTTCTCAGCCATCGGAAGTGGTGCTGACGCAGGGCAAAGAGCCGGGAATTACCGGGCCTCTGCGAATGGCGACCGGCGCGACCGATGCGTTCATGTTGCAGTATTACGAAGGTTTCCCGATGAAGGATATTGCCTGGGGAAAAATCAGTACGCCTGAGCAATGGACACAGCTGGAAAATATCAAAAATCTGTATCACGAGACGCTGTTTGGCTCTCCGGCCATTGCTGCGAACGCGGCTAAACCGCTGCTGACCTTTATTGCCGGTGCACTGGATCCACAACACGCCAATACCGCCGATGAGAAAGCGGCTCAGCAGGCAAAACTGGCGGTGCTGGTCGGGCATGATTCCAATATCGCTTCTCTGCTCGCCGCACTGAAAACGCAGGATTACCAGTTGCCTGGCCAGTACGAACGTACGCCGATCAGCGGCACCGTGGTCTTCCAGCGCTGGCATGACAAGCAGGCCAATAAAGATCTGATGAAAATCGAATACGTTTATCCGACGGCGAAGCAGATCCGTAACAATGTGGCACTGAGCCTTAAAAATCCGCCTCAGCGTGTGACGTTGCAAATCGACGGCTGTACTGTCGATAAACAAGGTTTCTGCCCGATGGAAGAATTTACTCAGGCATTGCAAAAAGATATACAGGGCTGAGTCCTTTAGCCGCTGGCTGGCAATAGATAGTGTTTTAAGTTAGTTAGCGGCGTCTTCCGGCTGCCCGATAATGTGTCAGGTCTTTTTACTCTGGCACATTATGGCGTCCTCTTCGTTTTACCTCAGCGCCCGTCAGCGGGCCGACATCACCTCCCGCTCCCGTCATGTCTGGTGGCGGCTGGAAATTCCCACCTGGCTGCTGATTGTCTCAGTATACGGCGGCTGGTTTGCGACGGTGTTTTACTGGCATCAACTCGGGCCATGGTTGGGCACGCCGCTGCTTGTCTGGTTCACCACCTGGTATATGTCGCTGCAACACGAACTCATCCACGGGCATCCGACCCGCAAACTCTGGCTGAACCAGCTGTTCGGCACCTTGCCGCTGGCGGTCTGGTATCCCTACGGCCTGTATCGCGATACGCATTTACAACATCACCGCAATGAACATCTCACGCTGCCCGGCGATGACCCGGAGGGCTATTATTTCAGCCGCGCCAGCTGGGAAAGTCTGTCGCCCGCCATGAAAGCGGTTGTCCGCCTGCGCAATACCTTGCCGGGTAGGATGCTGCTCGGCCCGCTGTCAGATATCGTGAGTACGCTGACCGGGGCGCTGCTGGCTGTACTGCGCGGAGAGTGGCGCCCGGCAACTATGTGGCTGGTGCATGGCGCGATGCTGGCGGTGTTACTTGGCTGGATGGCGCAGCGCGGGCTGTCGCCGCTGTATTTTGTTCTGGCCGTGAGTTATCCGGCATTGAGCCTGACCAAAGTCCGGTCCTTCTTCGAGCACCGCGCAGAACATGCACCGCAAGCGAGATCGACACTGAACGAAGCGGGTTTTGTGTGGCGTCTGCTGTTTCTCAATCTGAACTATCACCTGGTGCATCACGATTTACCGGGGGTGCCGTGGTTTGCGCTGCGTCAGGTTTATTTTTCCGACCGCGAAGCGTACAAAGCGCGCAGCGAGGGGTTTGTGGTGAAAGGTTACCGGCAGTGGTTTCGCGACCACACGCGTTCCCCGGTAAAAGTGGAAAGCCATCCTTTTGCGCCGGACGCAATAGCGGCGCAACCGCAGCGCAGCGACTATGATTATCAGCAGGAAACCCTCTGACGGAGTCGCCGGATAATGCTGATGTCCTTACCGATGTACGCCATTTCACCTGCCGACGTGGAGGCCTTCGCCAGCGTTTTGCGCGATAAACTCCGGCGGCTTGGCCTGTCTGATACCCCCGATACCCTGAGCTGGCCGCAGGATTTACTGGCTCACTGGCAAATGCCTGATTTACTGCTGAGCCAGACCTGCGGATTTCCGCTGGTAGAAAGCCTGCCTGAGGTGCAACTGGTCGGCACATTCAGCTATCTCGCGCCGGGCTGTGATGGTTTTCGTTATAGAAGTTTTTTAGTCGCGCGCGAGGACGATCAGGGGCGCCATCTGGCCGATTTCCGCCACCGGCGTCTGGCCTTTAACAGCACCGATTCTCAGTCTGGCTACAACAGCCTGCGTGCATTGGTTGCGCCGCTGGCACACGCCGGGCAATTCTTTTCTGCCGCCAGCGCCACCGGCAGCCACCGGGAGTCGCTGCACGTTGTTCAGCAGAATAAAGCGGATATCGCGGCGGTGGATTGCGTCACCATGGCGTTGCTGCAGCGCTCAGAACCGGACGCGCTTCGCGGCCTGATTGTGGTCGGACAAACGGCGGCCGTTCCCGGCCTGCCGCTTATCACTTCGCCACACACCTCCCCCGGACATCTGCTCCTGTTGCGGCAGGCGCTGCGTGAAATCGCGCAGGAACCGGTCAGCCAGCCGCTGCTGATCGAGGCGTTCACGGAAGTCCCGAGACGGGCTTACGGCGTGATCACCCTGATGAAAGAGATTGCTCAGTCGTTTGGCGTGAGCGAGCTCACCTTGCAAAAAACGGCATAAAAAAACCGGGCTTCTCAGCCCGGCGAGGGTTTACGCGCTTCACCGGTTTCAGTGCGTTTCAATAGGGTAATCTTCGTTTACGTCGCCCCATTCCGCCCAGGAACCGTCGTACAGCGACACCTCTTTCACACCCAGCGCATCCAGCCCGAATGCCAGTGCGGCGGCAGTCACGCCCGATCCGCAACTGGTGATCACCGGTTTATGCAGATCCACGCCCAGACGTTCAAAGGTCGCTTTCAGCGCATCCGGCGCTTTCAGGTGCCCGTCCTGCGTCAGCTCAGTAAAAGGCACGCTGATACTGCCGGGGATATGGCCGCCGTGCAGACCCGGACGCGGTTCCGGCGCTTCAGCTTTAAAGCGCGCCAGCGAACGGGCGTCGATGATTTGCACCTTGCCGAGTGACGCTTTGACCTGCTGCGCGTCGACCACCACCGGACGTACCAGTTTTGCGTTAAACGTTGATGGCACACGGGTGTGTTCGCCGCTTTGTGTCGGTTTACCTTCGGCAATCCAGGCATTCAGCCCCCCGTCCAGCACGCGTACACTTTTCGCGCCGAAGCTGGTCAGCATCCACCAGACGCGTGGTGCGGAGAACAAATCGCCTTCATCATAAAGCACGATAGTTTGCGTGTCGGCCACGCCTAAACGGCTCATCGACGCGGAGAACGCCTCCGCCGTCGGCATCATATGCGGCAGGCCGGTTGAGCAATCGGAGATGGCGTCCACTTCCACGTAAATGGCGTTGGGAATGTGCGCTTCGAGATATTTTCCATGGAAATCAATCGGCGGCGTAATGCCGGGCTTGGATTTACGACAATCGATAATGACGACGTCCGGTGAATTCAGATTCTTCGCCAGCCAGTCGGTAGATACGGTATGGGTAGAAAAAGTCATGTTCAGTGCCTTATCTTTTTTGTGAAGCCAGCTCAGAGATCGCCTGGGATCAGGGAATAGACCCAGGCGTCGCGCGGCTGACCATGATAATAAAGCCGGTTGCGGTGCAGGCCTTCGGAAGTGGCGCCTGCTTTTTCCGCCACGCGGCGGCTGCGGGCATTGCCTTCCATCGCCACAATTTCCAGTCGCGTCAGTTCGAGTTCGGTAAAGGCGAAACGTGCCGCGGCTCTGACCGCCAGCGTTGCCAGACCGCGCCCGGTGTAACCGGTGCGCATCCAATAGCCAAGATTTGCGAACTTATATTCATGAACGATGCGGTTGAGGCTCACGCTGCCAATCAGATTACCGCTGGCGCGCTCAAACAAACAGAAATTGAACTCAGCGCCGCGATGGCGTTTCAGTTCACTGTCTGCGAGATATTTGCGGCTGTCATCCGCCGTGTAGCTTTCGGTGCACCAGGTTTCCCAGGCGCCAATTTCATTGACCGAATCCTGGATCGCCGCAACGTGCAGCACGGCCTCAAGTTCGGTCGCCACACGAATCTCGATGTCGTCATCCTGATAAATCTGGCGTGTCATCATGATCATTATCCGTCAGTGTAGAAATAATACGGGGAATCAATCGAATCAGCCTCACACATACGGCAATGATATGTCAATTGCCGGGAACGCCGATTTAGTGAGGTAAAACAGGGCTGTCAGCCCGTCAGTTGTCCCCTTCAGGCACCAGCATAACCAGCTTACATTCGGCATATCCCGCCGGGAAAAAGGTCTGCTGGCGGTAACTTTTTCCCCCGTCACGTGGATGATTAAAATGCCGCTCGCCGCCTTCGCGCGCCAGCACCTCCTGCTGCGTCCACCACTGATCAAACCCGTCGCTGCGTTCACGCAGGCTGATAACGGTCTGACGCACCGCATCTGAATGCGCGTAATGGCTGGTTTCAGCGCGAAATTCAGCGACCACCCGCTTGGCGCGCTCCGCCCAGTCGGTGACCAGCTGACGCGCTAAGGGATTGAGAAACATAAAATCCAGCAGATTAGGCTGAGGATCCACATCCAGCCAGCCGCTGAACAGGGCACCGGCTGGCGGATTCCACGCCAGCACGTTCCAGCTGCTGTCGAGCAGGTAGGCAGGGCAGGTCAGCTGATTGACACAGTTTTTCAGGCCAACGCCGGGTGCCGTGGGCGAGGGCACCGCCTGCGGGTCTTTCATCGAGGCTAAACTGAACAGATAGTCGCGGGCGGCCGGCTCCATCCGTAACGCTTTGGCGAGACTGTTGAGCGTAGTGGCAGAGATTGACACATCGCGCCCCTGTTCAATCCAGGTGTACCAGGTGGCGCTGATACCGCTGATTTGTGCCAGCTCCTCGCGGCGCAGTCCGCTGGTCCGGCGGCGCGAGGACCCCGGCAGGCCGACCATTTCAGGCGTGGTACGTTCGCGGTGCGTGCGCAAAAATAAACCCAGCGCCTTCGGGCCGCTGAGCGACTCTGTATTATCCATCATTGTTTTCTCTCAGACAGGAATCAACTCATACCAGTATAAACGCTCATATTGTACCCGTATAGAACAATGCCTATAGTGATTTTGAGGTCACGCGAAACCCGAATTCCTGTGACAAAAAACAAGACAGACAGGAGCAATGATGAACATGAAAAATACCCACAGTCAGGCGGTTGATAAGCAATTTGGTTCACAGGCGCAGGATTATCTGACCAGCGCGGTTCACTCGCAGGGCAAAGATTTGCAACGTCTGGCGACGCTGCTGGCGCCATATAAAGAGGCGCAGGTGATCGATTTAGGCTGTGGCGCAGGCCATGCCAGTTTTGTTGCCGCAGGTGCGGTGAAAAATGTGATCGCCTATGATTTATCCGCGCAAATGCTGGATGTGGTCGCGCAGGCGGCCAGCGACAAACAGCTGAATAACATCACGGTGCGGCAGGGCGTGGCGGAATCGCTGCCGTTCGACGACCACAGCGCGGATGTGATAATCAGCCGTTATTCTGCACACCACTGGCATGATGTCGGACAGGCGCTGCGTGAAGTGGCGCGTGTGCTGAAACCGGGCGGAAAATTCATCATGATGGACGTCGTGTCGCCGGGGCATCCGCTGCTGGATATTTACCTGCAAACCGTCGAGGTGCTGCGCGACACTTCGCATGTTCGCAATTATTCGCCAGGTGAATGGCTGAAGATGGCGTCTGAAGCCGGTCTGATCGCCGGTGAGGTCACAACGGATCGTCTGCCGCTGGAGTACACCAGCTGGATCGCAAGGATGCGCACCCCGGAACACTTCGCTGTGGCTATCCGTGAGCTGCAAAAAGTGATGTCAGATGACGTGGTAAAACATTACGAGATACAGCCCGACGGCACCTTCACCAGCGATATTATGATGCTGGTGGCATCGAAGAACTGAAATCAGTGACGCTTGCTCATTGTCTTTCCCGACCGGCAGGGGCAATGAGTTTAAGCAGATTTTGATATTGTTATTGTGAAATATTCATGAGGAATATATATAACGGCTTGTGGGGTAATTACTATATAAATAAATTATGGTTTAATAAATAACGCGGTCAGTGAATAAATTGGCAGTGAACTCTTCCCCGAAAGCTTATAAACTCCATGGGTCTTTTTATACCTCATGTGTTTATAAGGATATTTCCATGGTTTTTAATTATTTTAACGAACTGTATGATCGTATTATTAATAGGTTTACACGTCAGAATATCGCCATGTTTTTTATCGCTTTGGTGATAGCCGGTTTTTTTATTTTTCCTTCTCGTAATGATCCGATGATTTTTAAAAATGCTGAACAATGCCATACATCCGGCAGCCCAATGGCCCTTTGTCAGTTCTCCGAGTATGCTGCCAGACACTACATGAAGGGAAAAATGAAGAAATTCAGTACCCTTGAGGAATGTCAGGCGGCCTATCATAACGGCGGATGCACTAATAATATGCAAAGCTGGAATTATCCTCAATATCAACCTGAGATGGCGGGCTTTTCAGTCACAGACAAGCCACCGGCACCCAATGATCATTCATGGGGGCAAAGTAAAAGTGGCGAATATCAGGCCTACTATATTCGAGGCTATTATAAATCAGAGAGACTTCATTTCTACCGCACACCTGATTCAGATGAGCGTTTCAAGATCCTTGAGGAAAGCCATTTTCCAAGGCGCCATCGCGGATTGTTTCACCTTTTCTATTAATCATGGCAGATGTTTTAATTGCCGTGGGTTTTACTGAGCTGACAATAGCCTCTGCAGCAGAGTGTTAATCTTCGCTGCAGAGGTATTATCGAAATATGGCGGTTTTATTTCTTACCAAACATTTTCTGCCCAATCATTACCAGCGCCAGTACGGCCGCGCCGACAATCAGACCGACAACTAAATCCGTTGCACCGGTAATCAGCGTATTCACCCAGCTTTCGTGGCCGTGCGTCAGAGGCTCAATCAGGCTGTGCATAAACGGCAGCCCGTGGCTGATAATGCTGCCACCGACCAGGAACATGGCGACAGTCCCCACCACTGACAGCGTTTTCATCAGCCACGGGGCGAGATTCACGATGCCGCGGCCAAATGCGCGTACGCCGTTCATGACGCTACTTTCGCCGGACAGTTTGCTCAGGTATAAACCGGCATCGTCGATTTTCACAATCGCCCCCACCAGCCCGTACACGCCAATGGTCATCGCGACGGCAATCAGCACCATGACGGTGACCTGATTGATGAACGGTGCGGCGGAGACGATACCGAGAGAAATCACAATGATTTCGGCCGACAAAATGAAGTCAGTCCGGACGGCGCCTTTTACTTTCTCTTTTTCGAGCTTTTTAGCGTCGGCTTCATTTTTTACCTGCTCAGCCGCCGGTTTTTCTTCTTCATGATGCTTGCCGGGCATCAGTTTATGCGCGATTTTTTCGAACCCTTCGTAACACAGATACGCGCCCCCAATCATCAGCAGCGGCGTAATTGCCCAGGGAATAAAGGCGCTGATAAGCAAAGCCAGCGGCACCAGAATGGCCTTATTCAGCATGGACCCTTTAGCCACCGCCCAGACGATGGGCAGCTCCCGGTCAGCCTTAACCCCTGTGACCTGCTGCGCATTGAGCGCTAAGTCGTCTCCCAGTACGCTGGCCGTTTTCTTGGCCGCGACTTTACTCATCGCCGCTACGTCATCAAGAATTGATGCAATGTCATCGATCAAAGCCAGAAGGCTACCACCTGCCATAATTTATGCTCTCCATAAAAGCGTTTTACGTTTCTTGTTAAAATGAGTTCCGCCCGCGCGGAAACCCGAATCTGCGTTCCTGACTGTGCAGGTGATCAGGGAAGCAGAAAATTCATAAAAAATAATCATATCAGTGATTGCACTCCGCCGTCGATTCGTGCGAATGTTGTGCCGGTCCTAAATAACTTTGAAAACTCTTCATCATTTCTCCATAAAATATCTTTAATTCTCCTCAGCTTATCAGTGTCTACATATTTACTTTCATTCCCTCCTTATTTTTACCACAAAGGTTAAACTTCTTTACGTTGCATTACGCCTGCTTTCATTCGTTAAGCGATAATTATTTCAACGGATTGCTTCCGCTCCATTAATTAACGAAACTAACGAAAGAAAGGTGCGTAATATGAAACTCTTACCTGCAATTACTGCTGTTGCCATTACGGTTGCTTCATTCTCTGCGCTGGCCGCTTCCCCAATCACTGCACAGCAGGCTGAAAGTGGGACTTATCAGTCACTGGGTATGGTTTCTGTCAGCGCCCCCAGCACCGTTCCAGGCAGCATGACGGATGCGCTGAACCAGATCGCCAGCGATAAAGGCGCAACACATTACCGCGTTGTCGGTGCCGGTACGCCGGGTGACTCCAGCCTGAACCGTGCAAATGTTGAGTTGTATAAATAACATCTGACTGACTTCAGAGAGTATGTGAGAAGGCCAATGTCACCTGACATTGGCCTTTTTATTTGTACCCGGACCTGCGCATACCTCCTTTTTTGGGAGTTATCTCATGTGATTTGTTTTTAATTGTTCCTCCTGACGTTTATTCCCCTTAATAATCATTTCTTAAGAATTTTTCTGTTATATAAGGGTCTATGTTTTCAGGAGGTGGTTAATATGTTGAATGCCGCGAGAATGACGATTAAGAACACCGGTCTTTCGATCCAGAATCAATTTTTTTATTTGCAGAATTTTATTAGTTCACCACGGACCATGGGAACGCTGATGCCGTCGTCTCCCTGGTTGTGCCATGCCATGCTCAACCAGATCGACTGGACAACATCCTTACATATCGCGGAGTTAGGGGCTGCTGATGGCGTACTGACCCGACGTATTTTGAACCGTATGCGTGCTGATGCCCGGCTTGATGCCTTTGAGATCCAGCCTGCGTTTATCCGTAAACTGAATCTGATCGACGACCCGCGTCTGCAGGTCATGGCGCACTCCGCGGAACATCTCACGGGCGGCTACGACGCCGTGTTTTCCTGCCTGCCTCTGCTCTCAATACCCACGCGGATCAGCATGAGAATTTTGCAAAGAACACAGCAGCAACTGAAGGAGAAGGACGGGGTGCTGGTGCTGTTCCAGTACAGTCATCTTTCTGAAAAAATGCTCTCACGCTACTTCACCTGGAAAAAAATTCGTGTGGTGAAGAATTTCCCCCCGGCTCTGGTCTATATTTGTAAACCACACTGATACAGCACTTTACCGCCTGACCCTGCTGAGAATATTGCGCTGCAAGGATTTATCAGTATCATGCCAGGGGGGGCGTAAATAAAACGCTACAGAAGCTTCACCGGCAGGTGACAAAAACCTGCCAGTGAGGCTTTTTTGTTGTACTATTTCGCGAGTACACCGCGTCGGCATTTCAACGTACGATTTTTGACATTTATCCTTCAGGTCAATGATGGATTTTCATCAGATGAGCAACGAGGCTCCCAGGGAATTAAGGACAGCGTTAATGACACAACCCATTTTCATGGTAGGCGCGCGTGGCGCGGGCAAAACGACGGTTGGAAGTGCTCTGGCCAATGCGCTGGGCTATAAATTTTCCGACACCGATCTGCATTTGCTGCGCACCTCCGGCCTCAGTGTGGCTGATATCGTTGACCGTGAAGGCTGGCAGGGTTTTCGCCGCCGTGAAACCGAGACGCTGAAAACCATCAGCTCACCGCTCACCGTGGTGGCGACCGGCGGAGGCGTGGTGCTCTCTGCCGAAAATCGTGAGTTTATGCGTCAGGCCGGCACCGTGATTTATCTGCGTTCACCGGCCTCTACGCTTGCCAATCGTCTGGAAGATGCGCCGATGGAAGACCAGCGTCCGACGCTGACGGGCAAGCCGATTACTGAGGAAATGATGCAGGTGCTGAATGAGCGTGAAGCGTTGTATCAGCAGGCCGCTCATCATGTCGTGGACGGCACGCAGGATCCCGCACAGGTCGTCAATGCCATCATGGATGCCCTGGCATTACAGATGGTGCGCTGAACGCCTGGCGTGGACATAAAAAACGAGCCCTGATGGCTCGTTTTTTTATGTCCGCACAGGCAGGATTTTGGCAGGCGTAAACAAAACGGGCCATCAGATGTGCGTTGCGTCACGACCGGTCGATATTGTTCTGGTGAATGCATAGGCGTAAAGTAATACCTCAGGTGATTACTTTACACTTCCACAACGGACCCCATGATGAAACCCCTGATGTCATTCTTTCACCAGCATAGCAAAGCGATGCCTGCTATCTGGTCGATCACGATTATCCTCGTTGAAGCCTCCATTGCGCTGTATATTTTGCGGAATCTTTAATCGCTACATTCTGCTGGGTTTTACATCCGTCACCTCATAAATATTCGGCATTATTCCCCCTCCTTCTCTTTATTAAATGGTCTTAGGATTATCTTTAAGCATATTCCTTAACCGCAATTTCATTTGCGCAAAAATAAACGCCTTGACGCTGACACGTATCAGCACTATTTTTCAAACAACTTAACAGGAACCTTGTTCCACATATCGGAACTTCTCTCTTTATGAGCACATTAGAGAATGCGACGTCAGTGCTGAAGTTATTTTCCCGGCAGGGTGTCAGTCAGGGGCATCCGGGTTTGTCATTCAGTGATGTGGTGAGCAGTTTACAATTGCCAAAAAGTACGGTTTCCCGGTTATTAATGACGATGGAAACGCAAGGGCTGTTAGAGCGTGATCCGGACAGCCGTTTATATCGCATAGGAAAATTATTACTGGCGGTATCCAGCCATTATCTTTCGACGCCGCTGGTGGATGCGACATCACCTTATATGACGCAGCTGAGCCAGCTGACCCAGTGCACCGGATACGTGTCGATACTGGAAGGGCGCGACATTATGGTCATGCGCATGTTTCCCGGCAGGACGTATCTGCAGGTGATGACACCGGCGGGCAGCCTGCTGCCTGCGCATGAAACGGCCATTGGCCGGGCGATCCTGGCCCGCTACAGCGACGAAGAAGTGCGCGAGCGTTACAAGGGTATTTATCACGTGAACTCGGCGAATTCGCCGAAAAGCATCGATTTATTATTAGTGCGCCTGGCTGAAATCCGGCAGACCGGTTTGTCTTTTGCCAACAACGAAACGTTGCAGGGCATCAGTTCTTTAGCCACCAGCATTTTTAATAAACACCGCAATGAAATTGTTGGATTAGGTTTGTCGTTCTCTTCACCTTCTGAAGGAAAGGGCATACCGGACGGAATAAAAGACGGTTTGATTGCCGTTACCCGAAAAATTGCTGAGAAACTCGGTGATGATGACTGGGGAAATAATCTGAAGTTGTCCGATTTGCAGTAAATACGTCAGGCGTGACTGCTGACGTTAAAAGTAAAGCGAGTACCAGACCGACACCAGGGCTTATTTTTAGCCAGTACGACACAATGACTGTTCCAATGATGAACAGCGTTCGTAACCGTTTTAGCTCGTGCGCGTTTGCGCCGGTTACGTGTTTTAAGAGGATTTTGTGATGAGTTTAGCCAACACATTGACGATATCTGAGTTTCTCCGTTCACTGCGTCTTTCCGGGCTGTATGGCCTGAAAGATGGGAAATCACGCTTATGATGACTTCTTTTGCGACCCTGACCATTGGTCAGGCACCGCGCAGCGATATTATGCCGCTGCTGACGGCGCATCTGCCGGACGAACCCGTGACACACTTCGGGTTACTGGACGGCCTAAGCAGGGAGCAAATAGAGCAGCGTTATGCGCCGCAAGAGGGCGATGCAGTGCTGGTCGCCGTTTTGCTGGATGGTTCGCAGATTTTACTGTCTGCGGCCAACGCCGAACGCGGATTGCAGGAAAAAATCGATCAGCTGGAAGCGCAGGGATGTACCACGATTTTGCTGCTGTGCGGTGGCGAGTTTGGTCAGTTACACGCAAGCAGTGCATTGCTGATCGAGCCTGAACGCATGATCCCTCCGTTGATCGGTGCGATGGTGGGGACGCATCGCGCAGGAATCGTGGTGCCGGTGGAATCGCAGATTGGCTGGCAGGCCAACAAATGGCGAAAACTGGAAAAACCACCGTGCTTTGCGGTGGCCAGCCCGTATTTAACGGACGATCAGGCACTGACGGAAGCGGCCAAACGCTTTGCTGAGCAGGGGGCGGAAGTGGTGGTGCTCGATTGTATCGGCTACAACCATCATCACGTTAAAGTGCTTGAGCAACATCTCGATGTGCCGGTGCTGCTGGCGAATGTGCTGATGGTGCAACTGGCGGCAGAACTGGTGGCGTAAGCGGTGACGGGCTGCGGTGATTGCAGAAAGCTGACTCCCCACAATGGCACTGTGCAGGCGTAAAATCAAATCAGTGATGACGCTTTGCGGGCGGTGTCGTCTGGTGCGGATAAACCTGTAATAATCAGTGACAGCCGCGGGTTTTTGCCCCTAATATGGAAGCTCTTAAATTTATCGCAAAGGGCCAATCAATGTTGAAAAATAATGAGTATTTTGACGGGAAAGTAAAATCGATTGGTTTTGACAGCGAAAGTACGGGTGCCGCCAGCGTTGGCGTGATGGCCGTCGGTGAATACACATTTGGCACAGCAAAACCGGAAGAAATGACGGTCATCAGTGGCTCGCTGAAAGTGCTGATCCCTGGCTCTCCGGACTGGCAGGTGTTTAAGCCAGGCGAAACCTTCTACATTCCGGGCAAAAGTGAATTCAACTTGCAGGTGGGTGAAACCACCTCATACCTGTGTAAATACCTGACCAAGTAATTCCTTCAGACACAATAAATGTAAAAAAGGCGCCCAATGAGCGCCTTTTCTGCATTTGGCATGCGGTGTTAGCGTTGCGCTTCGCCGCCCAGCGCTTCAATCAGATTCTGAATCAGCGCCGCCAGTTCTCCGGTCATCAGCACGAAATCAGCATCAAAGCGGCCTGCGAAATCTTCGCGGTCGATATCTTCGTTTTGATCACGGATAACGTCACTGAATTTCAGACGCTTGATGCTGCCGTCATCGGCCAGTACCACGGCAATGCGTTCCTGCCAGTCTACCGCCAGCTTGGTCACCAGTTTGCCGTTCTCAATGTGAGTAGCGATTTCGTCGCTGACCAGCGCCTGTTTCTTACAGCGGATCACGCCGCCTTCTTCCAGAATCGCTTTCAGCTCGGCTTCGTCCTGCAAAGTAAAACCGGCCGGCGTGTCGCCGGAACGCACCCATTCCGTCAGCGTCAGTTCGATCGGGCTTTCCATCGTTAATGGCACGACCGGCAGTGAACCGAGGCTTTTGCGCAGCAGCGCCAGCATGTCTTCGGCTTTTTTGGCGCTGGCGGCATCGACCATGATCAGGCCGTTCACGGTATCGATCCACATGAACGTCTGGCTGTAGCGGCTGAATGCGCGCGGCATCAGGCTGTGCAGCACTTCATCTTTGAGGGAATCTTTTTCGGTTTTCTTCAGCTTACGGTGTTGTTCACCTTCGAGCTGGTCGATCTTGGCCTGTAACTCCTGTTTGATCACCGGAGAAGGCAGGATTTTTTCTTCTTTACGGGCGCAGATCAGGATCTGGCCGCCGTTGACGTGAGTCAGCGCGTCGCCACCGTGAGAACCCATCGGCGAAACCCAGCCGGTTTTCGCCATGTCCTGGCTGCCGCACGGGGTAAAGGTGAAAGCGCTGAGCTGTTTTTCCATTTCGTCAGCAGATAACGAAACTTCACGGCTCAAACGGTAAACCAACAAATTCTTAAACCATAACATGGCGTTATCCCTGTTCCGGCGCACTCGTGGTACGCTGAATAAATGAATGCAGGGCGGCATGATAACCAATTGAGAGTCCGTCGTCGTTAAGAAATCACCGCGCCCTGTAACATTGCATAACAGCTTATTCTGGTGACAGACGCCTCTGGCTTCTAAACTGAATAAACACAAAAAAACTGACCCTGCAAAGTGTAAAAGGAGAACGACACGTGCGAATTGGCATTGATTTAGGCGGCACAAAAATAGAAGTCATCGCGTTATCTGATGAAGGTAAAGAGCTGTTTCGCAAACGGGTCGATACGCCGAGAAATGACTACGAACGCACGCTGAAAGCGATCGAAGGGCTGGTGCTGGACGCCGAGAAAGCCACCGGTCAGCGCGGCAGCGTGGGGCTTGGCATTCCCGGCACGCTTTCTCCGTTTACCGGTAAAGTGAAGAACTCAAACTCCGTGTGGCTGAACGGACAACAGCTGGATGAAGATCTGGCGCTGCTGCTCAACCGTGAGGTGCATATTGCCAACGACGCCAATTGCCTGGCGGTGTCCGAAGCCACCGATGGCGCAGGCGCGGGCCGTCAGACCGTGTTTGTCGTGATCATCGGCACCGGCTGCGGTTCGGGCGTGGCGCTGCACGGCGTGGCGCACGCAGGCGGCAACGGTAATGCAGGCGAATGGGGGCACAATCCGCTGCCGTGGCAGGATGAAGAAGAAATCCAGTTCGCCCGCGAAGTGCCGTGTTACTGCGGGAAATCAGGCTGCGTCGAGACGTTTGTTTCCGGTACCGGTTTTGCCGAGGACTACTTCCGTCTTTCAGGCCAGCGTCTCAAAGGTGCAGAGATTATTGCGCTGGTGGAGCAGGGCGACGAAACCGCTGAACTGGCACTTGGCCGCTACGAACGTCGTCTGGCAAAAGCGCTGGCGAACGTGGTGAATATTCTCGACCCGGATGTGATTGTGTTCGGTGGCGGCATGAGTAACGTCGATCGTTTGTATCAGACCGTTCCTCTGCTGGCGAAGCAGTGGGTATTCGGCGGGGAATGCGAAACCCCTATCCTCAAGGCCGTTCACGGCGATTCCAGCGGCGTGCGCGGTGCCGCCTGGTTGTGGCCGCAGTCGCGTTTTGCGTTGTAAGCCATCATCAGCTTTCAGGGGCGCAGAATTTGCGCCCCTGATTTTAATCAACACTCCCCCGTTAAAGCGCCATCTCCCGTTTAAAAACGTCCAGCGTATGCGCTTTCACACGGATAAACTCCGGGTGGCTCATGATTTCTGAACCGCGCGGGCGGGGAAGATCGAAAGGTACGATTTCCGCAATCTGTGTTGGCCGTCGCGTCAGCAGTAAGATTTCATCCGCCAGAAATACCGCATCTTCCAGATCGTGAGAAACAATCAGCATGGTGACGCCGGTTGCCAGCTGCACTTCCTGCAATTTATCGCGGATAAACAGCGTCATTTCGAAATCCAGCGCCGAGAAAGGCTCGTCGAGGAACATCACTTCCGGGCGCGTCGCCAGCGCGCGCATGATGCACACGGTTTGCTGCTGGCCGCCGGAAAGCTCATACGGATAGCGTTTTAGATCAAAACGGATATCAAACATCTGCGTCAGTTCTTCAACCCGCGCGTTCACCTCAGCCTTACTCATGCCGTGGCGCACCAGCGGATAGGCGATGTTGGCGCGCGCGCTCATCCACGGAAACAGCGCGTCGCGGTAGTTCTGAAACACATAGCCGATGGTGGTCTGCGCTAGCGTCTTGCCGTCAAACAGAATGTCGCCTTTATCAACCGGAATCAGCCCGGCAATCATGTTCATTAACGTTGATTTACCGCAGCCGTTCGGGCCGAAGATCGAGACGATTTTTCCGCGCGGCAAGTCCAGATTGAGATCGGTATACAACGGCTGTCCGGCAAAGGCTTTGGTCAGGCCGCGAATGGTCACATGGGTATCCGGTCGCGTGGCGTATTGCGGCAGTTGCGGGCCTTTGTAACCGGGGTTCAGCGAGAGAGGTTGCGTCATGCTTTGCTACTCCAGTGGACAGTTTTTTTCTCGATCAGCAAAAAGGCCAGGTTCAGTAAATAGCCCAGCGCACCGGTGATCAGGATTGAGGCGTACATGTCTTTGATGTTGAAGACCTGCTGGGCATCAATGATCCGATGGCCGAGGCCGGTTTCCGATCCGATAAACATTTCGGCGACAATCACGATCACCAGCGCTATCGACACACCGGTACGCAGACCCACGAACGTCTGGGCCAGGCTTTCCATCAGCAAAATGTCTTTGAAAATGTGCCAGCGGGAAATCCCCATCACCCTGGCCGCCATCAGGCGGGTTTTCTTGGCGTTCATCACGCCGTAGGCGCTGTTAAACAGAATGACCAGCACGGCGGCAAAGGCGGCGATGGCAATTTTGTTAGCATCCGTGATGCCGAAAATCAGCATGAACAGCGGGATCAGCGCGGATGAGGGCGTGGAGCGGAAGAAGTCGATCAGAAATTCCAGGCTGCGATAGACCTTTTCGTTACTGCCCAAAATCACGCCGAGCGGGACGCCAATGACTGCGGCGAAGCCGAACGCCACCAGCGTGCGGTATAGCGTCGCGCCGATGTCGGTGCGCATGGAGACATCCGAAAACGACTGAAACATAAAGCCCAGCGTGTCGACGGGAGAAGGCAGCAGTACCGGATTCAGCCATTTTGCGCTCACTGCCAGTTGCCAGAACAGAAACAGCAGGACAGGGCCGATCAGTGGCAATAATCTTGAAGACCATGGTGATGTCATCATTTTTCCCCTTATCCCTGATAGATCAGCGAAGCGACATCCACCGGTTTGCTGAAGATTTTTCTTTCGGTAAAGACGTCATAAAATTTTTGGAACCATTGCAGATTCTCGCCTTTTAACCCCGGATACATCACGAAGCCTGGCAGTGGCACTTCTTTCACCAGCGCGGGTTCAATGCTGGTGTAACCGGCGACGTTTTCACGGGCTTTATCAGGATGCGCCGCAATGAATTCCACCGCTTTCTGATAAGCGGCAATAAACTTTTTCGTCTCTTCAGGTTTGCTGGCGATAAAGCTGGAGTTCAGCGCCGCCGCGCCGCCAAACCACGGGGCGTCCGCATTGCCGAGCACGTATTTCGAAATCACGCCGGTTTCCAGCGTGCGGGAGAGGTTTTTCATGCGTCCGACGGTGCCGGTGGGTTCGAGCGTATACACACCGTCGATTTGTCCGGCGGCCAGCGCAGGCGCGTGTTGCCCGACCGGCAGTTCAATCACGGAAGGATTGGTGAATCCATTTTTCTCCAGAATGATCTTCGCCATGGTGACGTTCTGGATCCCCGGACCGCAGGCGATCTTTTTGCCTTTCAGATCGCTGATTGCTTTCGCGGTGCTATTCAGCGGCACCAGAAATTCATCCAGCACCAGCTGATGATTGGACGGGTTCGAGCAGATGATTTTGAAAAGATCCGGGGAAGTAATGGCCCCCAGCCCAAGTGCGCCGGTGGCCGTACCGTTGGCGCAGCCGTGGATCCTGCCGGTGATCATCCCTTCAACAATTTGCTGCGCGCTGGCAAATTTAACGCCTTTCACGTTCAGCCCGGCCTCTTTGAAGAACCCTTGTTCGAGAGCGACATAGAGAGGCAAACCGCCGACGATAGGCCAGTAGCCGATGCGAATTTCATCATCATCGGCGGCGAAAACGGTGGTCGGGATCATCCCGCCGAGTGTCATGACACCGCCGGTAATCGCCAGCCATTTCATCATCTGGCGGCGTTGTGTATTGACCGGAAGGTTTTCAGGTTTGTCGTTTTTCATCGGCGTTCCCCTTGGCTGTTTTGCAGGCAGTGCAGCTTGTACTGCAACTTGTATACATAACAGTAAGCACAGGGCGTGCCAGATCGTCACCCGAAGGAAATAACCGATAATTCAGCAGGTTGACAGGCTGTGACGCACCGTGACGGTGCGATTATTGTGCGGATGTGCAGAGAGGGGATCCACCGCAGGGCAACCGGTAGCAAGATTGCTAGCGGGATGGCCTGCGGGTTGACGTTCAGACTTTAAATTCGCTGCTCAGGCGGCTGACACCCAGCCCGTTCACTTTGGTGACTTTGATTTGCACCGGAATGCGATCTTTCATGGCTTCCACATGGCTTATCACACCGATGGTTTTACCTGAGGCATTCAGGCTGTCGAGGGCGTCGAGCGCAGTGTCCAGCGTGTCAGCATCGAGCGTGCCGAAACCTTCGTCGAGGAACAGCGAATCTATACGGGTTTTATCGCTCACCAGATCAGAAAGCGCCAGCGCCAGCGCCAGACTGACCAGGAAACTTTCGCCTCCGGAGAGCGTGCGGGTATCGCGCACCGCATCGGCCTGCCAGGTATCGACCACCTGCAACTCCAGCGCATCGCTGGTTTTGCGCTGCAACAGATAACGGCCATGCAGTTTTTCCAGCTGACGGTTCGCCAGATACACCAGGTGATCGAGCGTCAGACCTTGCGCGAATTTACGGAATTTCGCGCCGTCGCTTGAGCCAATCATCTGATTCAGATAGCCCCAGTCGTCACACGTCAGCTGTGCCTGCGCAATCTGAGCAATCAGCGCCTGTTGGTTGCCGCTTCGCGCTTTATCGTCGTTAAGTTTATTGGTTATTTCGCCCAGACGTTGCTGTAAGGCTTTCAGCTGTTGTGCCAGTTCCGCCTGCTGCGCCGTCAGGGTTTCGAGATCGTTTTCTGTTTCACTCAGACGGGCAGGGCGGGCAAGGCGATGTTTTTCCCGCTGTGCTTTGGCATCGCTCAGCAATGCGTTCGCCTGCGCCAGTTGTTGTTGCAGATGTTCTTTACGCTGCTGAAGTTGCTGACGCAGTGCGTCGTCGAGCAGGGCCAGTGTCACCGCGGCTTCATCGGCAAATCCGCTGGCGCTCAGCGCTTGTTGCCACACCTGTTCCGCCCGCTTCAATTGTTCCGTAGCCTGCAATTGTTGCTGCTGCATACTCGCCAGCTGACCGGCCAGCTGATCGCGCAGTTCCTGCGCTTTTTGCAGCGCGCCCTGTGCGTCACTGACCGCTTTTTCCGCCGCCTGTTGTTGCTGATGTAAGTGCTCGCGAACCTGCGCCACCTGGCGGTCACCGAACAGTTCGAGGCGTTTGGCATTCAGTTCTGAAAGAGATTTCTCACCTTCCGTGAACAGCTTTTGCAGCCGCGCAAAGTCCTGCTGAGTTTTAGCCTGCGTCTCTTCCAGTCGGGTAATGCGTTCGGTCAGCAATACGCTTTGCTGCTGCACTTTCTGCTGCGCGTTCAGGGCGTCATTCAGGGCATCTTTCGCCTGCTGCAACGCCCGCGCCAGTTGTTCGTGCTGGTTAATCAGATCCTGTGACTGCTGTTCTTCTTCGTCGCGTTCCGCCAGCCACTGCTGAATGGCCAGGGTATCCTGCAATCCGAATGTCAGATTCAGCGGCGCGCTGAGTCGCTGCCAGTTTTCGGTATGCGCATTCAGTTGCTGGCTTTCCTGCTCCAGCTGGGTTTGCACGCGTGTTTGCTGTTCTTTCAGGCTTTTGATTTTCGCTGCCAGCTCAATGCCGCTGGCTTTTGCCGCATCGAATTCCAGCTGCATTTTCTCGACGCGCAGCGCCGTTTCAGAAGGTTTAACCTCCTGATAGTGTTCAATGGCCGGATGGGATGTGGAACCGCACAGCGGGCAGGCTTTGCCGCTTTGCAGACTGGCTCGTTCAGCTTCAAGGCTGACGATCAGCATTTCCTGTTTATGCAATGCTTTGACGTCGTTCAGGTGCTCCAGCTGTTTCTGACATTGCAGGCGGATCGCGCCCAGCCGCTGTTCCTCTTCGGCCAGCTGCGTCTGATATTGCGCCAAATCTTTTTGCTGTTGCTGCACGCGCTGGTTCAGCTGAGGGAAAATCTGCGCGAGTGAATACAGCTGTTGCCGCACCGGGCGCAGCTGCGCCAGCTCTGTTTGCCGTTTCTGCCATGTTGCCAAAGGATGCTGTTTTTCCAGCTCAGTCTGACGCTGTTGTGCGGCGTTCAGCGCATCGGTCAGCGCGGTCTGACGGGTCTGATGCTGACGGCTTTCTTCGTCCAGTTTCTGACGTTCGGCGGTCATTTGCACCCGCGTCGCGTTATGCTCACTGACCAGTTTCTGCATGTCACTGACCGACTGCTGCGTGTCGGCCAGTGATTTACGCCACTGGATAATTTCGCCATCCAGCGGCAGGATTTTTTCTTCAATCAGCGTCTGCGTCTGTCGCTGTTCTTCCGCCTGTTTCAGGCGTGCGGTTTGCGCCTGTTCTACCGCCAGAGTCAGCGGCGTCATCTGTGCAATTTGCTGTTCCTGTTGCTGCGTGAGCTGCGTCAGTTGCTGCTCAAGTCGTTGCGATTCATCCTGACAACGCTGGCGATCATTGAGTAACGGACGCAGTTTTTCTGCCGGTTCGCTGCGTGCCAGTTGCTGCAATTGCGGCGCGGCAGACAAATTTTCCTGCTCTGCGGCGCTCAGTTGCTGCTGAGACTGCTGAAGTTTTTGCTGCACCTGCTGCCACTGTTGCAGCCAGTTAAGATCCTGCTGGCGCTGCTGCGCCTGCCGGCTGAGGCTGATTTCCTGCGCATTCAGCTCAGTCAGTTCTGTTTCCAGCGCCTGACGCTGTTCTTCGCTAAGCAGTTCGATACCGGCCATGCGTTGATGCAAACCGTCCAGGGTGACGCGTGCCTCTTTATGCTGTTCAAACACGCGTTCTGACAGCAGACCGTAGATTTCGGTGCCGGTGAGTTCTTCCAGCAGCTCGGCGCGGTCGTTGGCGTCGGCATTCAGAAACGCCGCGAACTGGCCCTGCGACAACATCATCGATTTGGTGAAACGGCCAAAATCCAGTCCGGTCAGTTCGGCGATGGCATCGAGTTTATCGCGCACTTTATCTGCCAGAATTTTTCCGTCGGCCAGCAAGGCCAGCTCGACTTTGGGCGCCTGTAAATTGCCGTCCGGTGAGTTTTTTGCGCGGCGCTGACTCCAGAATGCGCGATAGCCGATGCCTTTCACTTCAAACTCCACTTCGGCCAGTGATTCGGCGGTATGGCGGGTCATCAGTTCATTTTGACTAGAGATATCCTTTATACGAGGAGTTCGATGATAAAGCGCCATACAAATGGCATCGAGCAGGGTAGTTTTCCCCGCGCCGGTCGGGCCGGTGATGGCGAACAAACCGTTGCTGGCGAACGGCTCGGCGGTGAAATCAATTTTCCATTCGCCTGCCAGCGAGTTCAGGTTTTTTAAACGCAGGCTGAGAATTTTCATTGTGCGCTGCCCTCCGTGCTCTGACCGCTGGTGACCTGTTCGACAACCTGGGCGAACAGCGTGCGCATCCGCGTCTGGCGCGGTTCATCCGTATCCGCTTCCAGCGACAATCTGCGTTCAAAAACGTCGCTGACGCTCAGCTCGCTGAGGGTTTCTTTTTCCTGCTGTTCGATGCTGTGAATACGTTGTTCTTTACTGCGGCGCAGTAACACGACCTCCACCGGCAGTTCGGCGGTCAGCGCCTGAATGCGGCGCTGAATGTCGCTGAGATAATCCTGCGTCGCCACTTCAATATCCAGCCAGACCGGTTTTGTGACATCGCCTCCGGTGAAGTGCGCCAGCTGCCGTTCAATCTCCGCCAGCGAGCCTTTGATGATTTGCATCGGCTGGAAAACGGGGATCTCCAGCGTGTCGATGGCGTTGAGCGTGGCACCGTCGAAATCCAGCAGATAGACGCTTTTGGCTTTGCTCAGCTCATCAAAACTGAGGGGAATAGGGGAACCGCTGTAACGGATATGTTCCGTTTTTGCCACGCACTGCGCGCGGTGGATATGGCCGAGCGCGACGTAGTCCACCGGCGGGAACGCCTGCGCCGGAAAGGCATCAAGAGTCCCTATATAGATGTCGCGCACGGAATCAGAGGTGCTGACGCCAACGGTGGTCAGATGGCCGGTGGCGATGATCGGCAGCGGCAGACCCAGTTGGTCGCGTTTGGCCTGCGCAGCGTGCCACAGCGCATCATAATGCGCGGCAATGGCTTCCTGTAAGGCCAGCTGTTTGTCGCTGCCGGATTGCCCTGCCTGACTGGCAATTAAATCGCGCGGGCGTAAAAAGGGGATCGCGCACAGTACGGCTCCCGGCGTACCATTGCGCTGATTTAACACCAGCACTTGCTCAGACAGATCTTCGCCGACGGTGGCGATCACCCGGGTATTGAGACAGGAAAGCAGCTCGCGGGATTCATTTAACGTGGCGACGGAATCATGATTACCGGCCAGCACAATCAGCTGACAGCCGGTGCGTTGTAATTCCACCACGAAGCGGTTATACAGTTCGCGGGCATAGCTCGGCGGTGAGCCGGTATCGAAAATGTCACCGGCCACGATCACGGCATCAACCTGATGATTTTCCACCTGTTCCGTCAGCCAGCGCAGAAAGGCCTGATGCTCGGCGGCGCGGCTTTTGGTAAAGAAATACTGGCCAAGATGCCAGTCTGAGGTGTGGATCAGGCGCATGAAACTCCCTGTGGTTCGCGGTGCGGTAACAATGGCGCAAAGTATAAACGCCGACGGGGGACGATGTCCTGAGAAAATCGGACGCATTTCAGCAAGATGGCTGTTAAATTGCCGGGTAATGAACCATCCTTTCTATTCATAAATCTGTCACAAAACTGACGCATAATGGCGCCCGCAATCAAATAAAAGATCGCTAACCTATTGGCAGGACCTACGATGGCTAGACGTATATTAGTGGTTGAAGACGAAGCTCCTATTCGTGAAATGGTGTGTTTTGTACTGGAACAAAATGGCTATCAGGCTGTTGAAGCTGAAGATTTTGATTCCGCGGTGGCCCAGCTGGTCGAGCCTTATCCTGAGCTTATCCTGCTCGACTGGATGTTACCGGGCGGCTCCGGTATTCAGTTTATTAAGCACCTTAAACGTGAAGCCCTGACCCGCGAAATCCCGGTGATGATGCTGACCGCACGCGGTGAAGAAGAAGATCGGGTGCGCGGCCTCGAAGTGGGTGCCGATGATTACATCACCAAACCGTTTTCTCCGAAAGAACTGGTTGCCCGCATCAAAGCGGTAATGCGCCGCATTTCTCCGATGGCGGTGGAAGAGGTGATCGACATGCAGGGGCTGAGCCTGGATCCTTCCTCTCACCGGGTGATGGCCAACGAGCAGGCGCTCGACATGGGGCCGACCGAATTCAAATTATTACACTTCTTTATGACCCACTCAGAACGTGTTTACAGCCGCGAACAGTTGCTGAATAACGTCTGGGGCACTAACGTTTATGTGGAAGATCGCACCGTGGACGTGCATATTCGTCGTTTACGTAAAGCGCTGGAAACCAGTGGACATGACAGAATGATTCAGACTGTCCGTGGCACGGGATACCGTTTCTCAACGCGTTATTAATCCCCACAGCGGAGAATCTGTGTGTTAGAACGTTTGTCATGGAAACGGCTGGCCGGCGAGTTTTTCCTCTTTTGCCTGCCAGCGATCATTCTCGGCATTTTTGTCGGCCATTTTGGCTGGCTTCTCTTTGCGTCGCTGCTGGCGGCGCTGGGCTGGAACTATTACAACCAGCTTAAACTCTCACATTGGCTGTGGCTTGACCGCAGCATCACCCCGCCAAACGGGCGCTGGAGCTGGGAGCCGCTGTTCTACGGGCTGAACCAGATGCAGATGCGTAACCGTCGTCGTCGTCGCGAATTAGGGCAATTAATTAAACGTTTTCGCAGCGGTGCAGAATCGTTACCTGATGCGGTGGTGCTGACCACCGAAGAGGGCAATATTTTCTGGTGTAACGGTCTGGCGCAGGAACTGCTCGGCTTTCGCTGGCCGGAAGATAACGGGCAGCACATCTTTAACCTTTTGCGCTATCCGGAGTTTCGTGCCTGGATCCAGGCCCGGGATTTCAGCCGTGCACTGAATCTTCAACTGAATAATGAGCATTACGTGGAGTTTCGCGTGATGCCTTATTCTGAAGGGCAATTACTGATGGTGGCGCGGGATGTCACGCAGATGCGTCAGCTCGAGGGCGCGCGACGCAACTTCTTCGCTAACGTCAGCCATGAACTGCGTACGCCGCTGACCGTTTTGCAGGGCTATCTGGAAATGATGGAAGACGCCAAGCTGGAAGAGCCGTTTCGTTCCAAAGCGCTGGATACCATGCAGGAGCAGACGCGACGCATGGATGGCCTGGTAAAACAGTTGCTGACGCTGTCGAAAATAGAAGCTTCTGCCAATATGGATTTGCACGAGAAAGTCGATATTCCGGTGATGCTCGGCATGCTGGAGCGCGAAGTGCAGACGCTGAGCGGCGGTCAGCATGAGGTTGTATTCCGCATAAACGACAAGCTGAAGGTCTTTGGCAACGAAGATCAACTGCGCAGCGCGGTTTCCAATCTGGTGTACAACGCGGTCAATCACACCCCGGCGGGCACCCGCATTGAAGTCAGCTGGCAGCAAACGCCGCACGGCGCGCAGTTCCAGATAAGCGACAACGGGCCGGGTATTGCGCCTCAGCACCTTCCGCGCCTGACCGAACGTTTCTATCGCGTAGACAAAGCACGCTCCCGCCAGACCGGCGGCAGCGGGCTGGGCCTGGCGATCGTCAAACATGCCCTGAGCCATCACAACGCCAGACTGGAAGTCATGAGCGAAGTGGGTGTCGGCACCCGCTTTATGTTTACGCTGGCGCCGCGGTTGATTGTTCCGCAAGACGCCGGTGCGCAAGCTTCCGTTAAGCCTTAACCCTCTCAAGCCTGTTATCTGCGGATTTCAGGCTTTCTTACTCTTCCAAATGAACATTTCCTCTAAATGAACATTCTTCCCACTAACGTGAATTTTATTCACGTCCCATGAAGATTCCTCTGTTGCTGATAAGCGTGCTGCATGACACTATCCAATCAAAGACGTTTAGACATCCAGATGTCTATATATAACGCAACGCAATTATTTACTTTGTAAATCATTGGTATTCCGCCATACGCCGCGGGGTGCCTAAAAGGAGTCATGCATGCAACGTACAACCCCTCCATTCCGCGCCGACGTTGTCGGCAGTTTCCTGCGCCCGCTGGCGATTAAAGAAGCGCGTAAACAGTTTCAGGCTGGCGAGATTGATGCCGCTCAACTGCGCGCTGTGGAAGACACTGAAATTCGTCGCGTAGTGGATTTGCAGCGTGAAGCCGGTCTGCAAGTGGTCACTGACGGCGAATTCCGCCGGGCGTGGTGGCACTTCGATTTCTTCGAAGGGCTGGACGGCGTGGAAGGTTACGACGCGGTGCAGGGGATCCAGTTCAACGGCGTACAAACGAAAGCACGCAGCATTAAAGTGGTCAGTAAACTCGGTTTTGGCGCACACCCGATGCTGGAAGATTTCCGCTTCCTGAAAAGCATCAGCGGCAGCGCGGTGCCAAAAATGACCATTCCAAGTCCGAGTGTGATGCATTTTCGCGGTGGCCGTGACGCTATCAGCAAAGAGGTTTACCCCGACCTGAAAGCGTATTTTGACGATCTGGCACAGGTTTACCGTGACGCCATCAGGGCGTTTTACGATGCCGGTTGCCGTTATCTGCAACTCGACGACACGGTCTGGGCGTACCTGTGTTCAGAAGATCAGAAGAAGCAAATCCGCGAACGTGGGGATTCTCCGGAAGAGTTAGCACGCACTTACGCAGACGTGCTGAATAAAGCCATCGCCGGGAAACCCGACGATCTGGTAATTGGTCTGCATGTTTGTCGCGGCAACTTTCGCTCCACCTGGATTTCAGAAGGCGGCTATGAGCCGGTTGCGGAGATTCTGTTTGGCGGCGTGAACATCGATGCTTTCTTCCTTGAATATGACAACGAGCGTTCCGGTGGTTTTGAGCCACTGCGCTTCATCAAAAAAGGCCATCAGCAGGCGGTTCTGGGATTGATCACCACAAAATCCGGCGAACTGGAGCTGGCGAAAACGGTGGAAGCGCGTCTTGCAGAAGCGGCTGAGTATCTGGATATCAACCAGATTTGCCTCAGCCCGCAGTGTGGTTTCGCCTCGACAGAAGAGGGCAACAGCCTGACCGAAGCGCAGCAGTGGGAAAAATTAAAACTGGTCGTCGATATCGCTGCGCGCGTCTGGTAAAGGTGTTACCGGTTATTTATTGACCTCATTAATCTGCTGGATATCGTGCGTGAAATTGCCCGTTCGTGGTGATTTCACGCACTTTTTGCCTTTTCGGGGCATATCTTGTGCTTACTTCGTTCAAAAATCATACATATCATATTGCGTGTTTGTGGCTGTATTTAGTGATAATCGCTGCTCTCAAGCATTAATCTGGTTGAAGACTCTGCTTTTTGGATCTCGGCTTGCCTTTCTGCGCTATAAACGTTTACCTTAGCCCCCGCTGTCGCTCGATACTCCCTGCATAACAACGTAATCATCTGCATATCATCAGGCGTTTTAGGCTCCTTCCGGCTTCATTTTGGTGCTCTCTGGCTTTGTTCGCCATTCATCCTTCTGACCGAGCAGCACGACGACAGCAACGGACACTTTATTCATTTGAACAGGCAACACGACACCAATCATGAGTACTCGTTTAACAAATAAAGATATTCTGGCGTTAGGTTTCATGACCTTCGCTTTATTCGTCGGGGCCGGAAACATTATTTTCCCGCCAATGGTTGGCCTGCAGGCCGGTCCTGAAGTCTGGTGGGCTGCTGCCGGGTTTATGATCACAGCCGTCGGCCTCCCGGTGATGACCGTCATTGCCTTGGCGCGTGTCGGGGGCGGTGTTGACGCCCTGAGCTCTCCGATTGGCCGTGGTGCCGGTATTTTGCTGGCCACCGTCTGCTATCTGGCCGTGGGCCCGCTGTTTGCTACGCCACGCACCGCGACCGTCTCCTTTGAAGTGGGGATCGCGCCGATGACCGGTGACGGCCCGCTGCCTCTGCTGATTTATAGCGTGATTTATTTTGCGCTGGTGATCGGCATTTCCCTGTATCCGGGCCGTCTGCTCGACACCGTCGGGCATTTCCTCGCGCCGTTGAAAATGGTTGCACTGGCTGCGCTGGGCGTTGCCGCACTGCTGTGGCCAGCCGGGCAGACAATGCCTGCGGTCGATGCTTATCAAACGGTTCCCTTCTCAAGTGGCTTCGTAAACGGGTATCTGACGATGGATACGCTGGGAGCGCTGGTGTTCGGGATTGTGATCGTCAATGCCGCCCGTTCACGCGGTGTGTCTGATGCTAAGTTGCTGACCCGTTACACAATTCTGGCAGGGTTGATCGCCGGTTTAGGTCTGGTGCTGGTTTATCTCAGCCTGTTCAAACTTGGCGAAAACAGTGCATCGCTGGTGCCTGGCGCGACCAACGGCGCGGTGATCCTGCATGCCTATGTGGCGCATACCTTTGGTGGCGTCGGCAGCTTCTTCCTCGGCGCGCTGATTTTCATCGCCTGTATGGTGACGGCGGTTGGCCTGACCTGCGCCTGTGCGGAGTTCTTTGCTCAGTACCTGCCGCTGTCTTACAAAACACTGGTGTTCATTCTGGGTCTGTTCTCAATGCTGGTGTCTAACCTCGGCCTGAGCCATCTGATTCAGATTTCAATTCCGGTGCTGACGGCCATTTACCCGCCATGTATCGCGCTGGTGGTCTTGAGCTTCACCCTGCGCTGGTGGAATAATACGACGCGCATCGTGGCGCCGGTCATGCTGGTCAGTCTGGTGTTCGGTATTGTTGATGGCATCAAAACCTCGGCCTTTGCTGATATCATGCCTGCCTGGACTGCGAACCTGCCACTGGCTGCACAAGGTCTTGCCTGGTTACCGCCGTCAGTATTAATGCTGGTGCTGGTGGGGATCTATGACAAAATCAGTGGCCCGCGCAGCGTCACGGCGCATCAATAATTATCGGGTGAAAGTTCCACAGTAGTTGAGTGAATTGTTCGCCAATCAGGCCACGGAAACCTTTTCCGTGGCTTTTTCATTGGCAGGGTGCAGGTGTTTTTTTGAATTGGCATTGTGATTTTTAAAATACAGAGACGGGTTAAGGTACATGCAAGAATCAGCTGAACAACCAACCGGGCAGCCAGAAGCGCCGGGCACGAAGCTAAAACGCGGTCTGACAACGCGTCATATTCGCTTTATGGCATTGGGATCAGCCATCGGAACCGGGCTGTTTTATGGATCGGCGGATGCCATCAAACTGGCAGGGCCCAGCGTATTGCTGGCATATCTGGTCGGCGGCATCATCGCCTTTATCATCATGCGCGCACTCGGCGAAATGTCGGTGCATAACCCGCAAAGCGGTTCGTTCTCACGTTATGCCCAGGACTACCTCGGGCCAATGGCGGGCTATATCACCGGCTGGACCTACTGTTTCGAAATCCTCATTGTGGCGATCGCCGACGTTACCGCCTTCGGCATATATATGGGCGTCTGGTTCCCGGATGTGCCGCAGTGGACGTGGGTGCTCAGCGTCGTGCTGATCATCGGCGCGATTAATTTAGTCAGTGTGAAGGTGTTCGGCGAGCTGGAGTTCTGGTTCTCCTTCTTCAAAGTGCTGACGATTATCATCATGATCGTGGCGGGTTTCGGCATTATCTTCTGGGGCATCGGCAATGGCGGCCAGGCAACAGGTATCCATAATTTGTGGAGCCACGGTGGATTCTTCAGCCAGGGCATCATGGGGACTATCCTGTCGTTACAGCTGGTGATGTTCGCTTATGGCGGCATTGAAATCATTGGTATTACGGCCGGTGAAGCGGAAGATCCGAAGAAGTCGATTCCGAAAGCCATTAACTCGGTTCCGCTGCGTATTCTGGTGTTTTACGTGGGTACTCTGTTTGTCATCATGTCGATTTTCCCGTGGAATCAGATCGGTACGCAGGGGAGTCCGTTTGTACTGACATTCCAGCATATGGGGATCACTGCCGCTGCGGGTATTCTGAACTTCGTGGTGATCACTGCGTCGCTTTCGGCGATCAACAGCGATGTGTTTGGCGTGGGCCGTATGTTGCACGGAATGGCAAAGCAGGGGCAGGCGCCTAAAATGTTCAGCAAAGTGTCGCGTCTGGGCACACCGTGGGTCACGGTGCTGGTGATGATGGCCGCGTTGCTGATTGCGGTTTACCTCAACTACATCATGCCTTCGAATGTGTTTTTGGTGATCGCGTCTCTGGCGACCTTCGCGACCGTCTGGGTATGGATAATGATCCTGTTCTCCCAGATTGGTTTTCGTCGCAAGCTGAGCAAGCAGCAGGTTAAAGAACTCGAGTTCCCGCTGCGTGGCGGCGTGTATACCTCGGTATTCGGGATTATCTTCCTGGTGTTTATCATCGGCCTGATTGGTTACTTCCCGGACACCCGCGTGTCGCTTTACGTCGGTATGGTGTGGGTTGCCGCCCTGCTGATAGGGTACGCCTTCAAGCTGCGTAATGACCGCAAGAAGCAGGCAGTGGCACTGAGCAAGTAAGCAAGCACTTACCTTTCGGTTAAAAAAAGCCCCCGATATCTTCAAGGTATCGGGGGCTTTTTGTTGTCAGTTAATAGCCGATGGCCGCGCCTGCTGGCCGCCGCACATCATTCGCGCCATAGAGATAACCTTCGCGAACCTTGCCTGATACCGCCGAGTCATTACCGGAAGTAGCAGAGGTGACACCTGCCGCGCCCGGTAAACCCACCATAATCAATTCCGTCGCGCCCCACGGCGTCTGTTCCACCATTTTATAGCCCATCTTTTGCAGGATGTTCAGGCTGTCCGGAGAAACGCCGCGCTGCTCGTAATACACTTCGTCCGGCAGCCATTGGTGGTGAATACGTGGTGCGTTCACGGCTTCCTGCGGTGCCATGCCGTGGTCGATGACATTCAGCGCGGACTGCAACGTAATGGTGATGATGCGTGAACCGCCCGGCGATCCCAGAACCATAAAGATTTTACCGTCTTTAGTCACCAGACTCGGGCTCATCGACGATAGTGGGCGCTTACCGGGGGCGATGGAATTTTTAACGCCCTGGACCAGACCGAAGAGGTTCTTCTCACCGACTTTTACCGTGAAATCATCCATTTCGTCGTTGAGGAAAAAACCGGTGCCGGGCGCGATCACCACAGAACCAAACAGACCGTTGATGGTGTAGGTGGTGGAGACGGCGTTACCCATTTTATCGACGATGGAATAGTGCGTCGTTTCCGGTTTTTCGTGTGGTTCCATGCCCGGCTGAACGGCAGTCGATGGGGTGGCTTTATCCGCTTCTATCTTCTTACGGATTTCTTCGGCGTAACTTTTGCTGATCAGACGATCGACAGGATTTTTCACAAACGCCGGATCGCCGAGGTAAGTATTACGATCCATGTAAGCATGACGCATGGCTTCGGTCATGACGTGAATCGACGCCGCTGAATTGAACCCCATGCTTTTCAGATCATAGCCTTCCACAATGTTGAGGATTTCGCACATCGTGACGCCGCCGGAGCTTGGCGGTGGCGCAGACACGAATTTATAGCCACGGTAGCTGCATGAAACCGGCGTGTCTTCGGTGACTTTATAATTTGCGAAATCTGCCGCCGTCAGGATGCCGCCGCCTTTTTTAGAGGCAGCTTCGACCGCCTGCGGAATTTTTCCTTTATAGAAAGCGTCCGGGCCGTTTTTCGAGATGGCTTCCAGCGTGTCGGCTAAGTCGGTTTGCACCAGTTTATCGCCGGGCTGCAACGCGCTGCCATCTTTGCGCAGGAAGATGCGCGCTGCTTCAGGATCCTCTTTGAAGCGATCGACCTTGGTGTCGAGGATATCGGTATCGGCGCGGGTCAGTTCGAAACCCTGACGTGCGAGTTTAATGGCCGGTGCCATGACCTGCTGACGTGTCAGCGTCCCGTATTCTTTCTGGACGGTATCCATGCCCAATACCGTGCCCGGCACGCCAGCCGCCAGATAGCCGTAAAGGCTTGCGCCTTTTTTCACATTCCCGTCGGCATCCAGGTACATATTGGCGCTGGCTGCTGCAGGTGCCATTTCCCGGAAGTTAATAAAAGTGTCTTTTCCGTCGGCCAGATGCACCGTCATGAAGCCACCGCCGCCAATGTTGCCACAACATGGGTTGACGACGGCTTGCGCGTAACCGACAGCCACGGCGGCATCAATGGCGTTACCGCCCATTTTCAAAATATCGACGCCGACCTGTGAGGCCAGATATTGCGAGGTGACGACCATGCCGTTTTTGGCTTCTACCGCAGGACTGGACGCGGCGTAGAGCGGCAGGCTGGTCAGCATGGTGAGCGCGATGAGTGATTTCCGTAACATATAGGCTCCTGTTTTAACCCTGTCTTTTAAGTCATAACCTTCAGGTTATTGTGTGATATCACTTTTTTTATGACGACTGTGTTCCGTTCGCCTGAGGAAATGATGCAAAGCGCACGCCATTGTGAACGAAACATGTCGTTTTCAGCGTAGACGTAAAAGAGGAGCGTAAGGAAAGGAAGGGGAAAAAATGTGATCCCGCCGGACGGCAGGCATAAAAAAACGGCCAGCAAAGCTGACCGTTATTGAACGTGAAATCCGTGAAGGGATTACAGGTTTGACGCGTTTTCAGACAGGTATTTAGCCACGCCATCCGGAGATGCGCCCATGCCTTTTTTGCCTTTTTCCCACTGAGCCGGGCACACTTCGCCGTGCTCTTCGTGGAATTGCAGCGCGTCAACCATACGCAGCATTTCGTCGATGTTACGACCCAGTGGCAGATCGTTCACTACCTGGTGACGTACAACGCCTTCTTTGTCGATCAGGAAGGAACCGCGCAGTGCAACGCCAGCGTCCGGATGTTCGATACCGTAAGCTTTCTGAATTTCGCGTTTGATGTCAGCAACCATCGCGTACTTAACAGGACCGATGCCGCCTTTCTCAACAGGGGTGTTACGCCATGCGTTGTGAACGAACTCGGAGTCGAAGGACACGCCTACCACTTCTACGCCACGATTCTGGAATTCTTCGTAACGGTGATCAAACGCGATCAGTTCAGAAGGGCAGACGAAAGTGAAGTCCATTGGCCAGAAGAAGATAACAGTTGGTTTGCCTGCAGTGTGTTTTTTGAAGTTGAAGTTTTCAACTACTTCGCCGCTACCAAGTACTGCTGCTGCGGTGAAGTCAGGGGCTGGGCGAGTTACCAGAACCATAATATTACTCCTTATGAAACCCAAAAGGGCGTCGTAGGTGAGAGGAAAGGGTGAACAAAACGACTGCCAGTATAGGGGCAAGCCCGAAGTGAATAAACCCCATCGCGCCAATCAATCAGATAGCATCCGGCTATCAGTTTTTGAAGTATGTCCCATCGTTATTTAACAACAGACACTTAATTGCAAAATATTGTGTTCACTCTCACAAATTCAACGCGGTTTGTCAGATTTGCCGGTCTTTCGCCTGTTGCATCATGACCGGATAAAACTGCCAAAAAAGCTGTTCGAGGGCGTCATAATTCAGTTCGATATCATGGAATGAGCCGGTCAGTGCACTGAGCTTTGGCCGGCGGCTGGCCATGCCGCGTAATACGTCACCTATAAAAGGCAGCGCGGCATAACGTTCCATCCAGCGTTCCGGCCACAGATAAGCATTCAGATTCTGGAAACGCTCAGGCATTTCAGGCAGCTGCGGTTCAATTTCCTGCTGACAATCGTCAAGAAAATCTTCCAGGGATTGCTGCGGATGAATGCTGGCCCAATGGCGGGAGAGAAAATGGTCCCACACAACGTCCAGAGTAATGGGCGATACGCGGCGAAAATCATCACGAAAATAACTGCGCGCAATTCTGACTTCCGGCAGGGAATCGGTGAGGGTATCGACGCGGCGGTGCATGCGGATCCCGCTGACGATGTCATCGGAATATTGCCCTTCAGGGTTGCCGCGAACGAAGTCCGCCAGCAGATTGCCTAACAAGGAGCTGTCGGCCAGAGAGGCCAGATGGAGGTGAGCTAAAAAATTCATTGGCCGAGTATAACGCAGTAAATGTGATCCCTGACAGGGTGGCCGCCTTTATTCGCGCAGAAGCTTGCAGGGGATGCCTCGTCCCACTAGACTAAGCCGCCTGTTTTTGTCGTTAAAGTGAAGTGAAAAACCATGCGTGTTGCCGATTTTTCTTTTGAACTCCCTGAATCCCTGATCGCCCGCTATCCGCAAACCCAGCGCAGCGGCTGTCGTTTGTTGTCTCTGGACGGGCCGGGCGGTGAGTTAACGCACGGCGTGTTCACCGATATTCTCGATAAAATCCTGCCTGGCGATTTGCTGGTATTTAACAATACCCGTGTGATCCCGGCCCGCGTGTTTGGCCGTAAGGTCAGCGGCGGCAAGATTGAAGTGCTGGTCGAGCGGGTGCTCGATTCGCACCGCGTTCTGGCGCACGTTCGCGCGTCCAAATCCCCTAAACCGGGTGCGGAATTGCTGCTCGGTGATAAAGAAGACATTAAAGCCACCATGGTGGCCCGTCACGATACGCTGTTTGAGCTGGAATTTAATGAAGATCGTGATGTCTTTACTCTGCTCAACGAAATCGGCCATATGCCGCTGCCGCCGTATATCGACCGCCCTGATGAAGATGCCGACCGCGAGCTCTATCAGACCGTCTACAGCGAACGTCCGGGTGCCGTCGCCGCGCCGACCGCCGGTTTACATTTCGATGAGCCGCTGATGGATGCGCTGAAAGCCAAAGGCGTGGAGTTCGCTTTTGTGACGCTGCACGTAGGCGCGGGCACCTTCCAGCCGGTGCGCGTGGACACTATCGAAGACCACATTATGCACGCCGAGTATGCCGAAGTGCCGCAGGACGTGGTTGATGCCGTGCTGGCGTGTAAAGCGCGCGGTAATAAAGTCGTGGCCGTGGGTACCACCTCTGTGCGTTCGCTGGAAAGTGCCGCGAAAGCCAGCGAAGATGCGCTGATTGCGCCATTCTTCGGCGATACTAAGATCTTCATCTATCCGGGTTATCACTATCAGGTGATTGATTCCCTGATCACTAACTTCCATCTGCCTGAATCGACGTTGATCATGCTGGTGTCGGCGTTTGCCGGTTATAAAAATACGATGAATGCCTACCATCAGGCAGTCGCAGAGCAGTACCGTTTCTTCAGTTATGGTGATGCAATGTTCATCAACCGTAACCCGCTGGCGCCGCAGGAAGTGGTCGGCCAGTAACGTTTTTGTAACTACCCGCCCGGACGCACTCGGTGTATCCGGGCTTTCTTTTCCGGGCGTGATGCCACGGACTTAACCTCATCAGACTGTTTCTCTGATGCTGGAGGCAATGTGAAGTACGAATTAAGCACTACCGATGGTCGCGCACGTCGCGGACGTCTGGTCTTTGAACGTGGCGTGGTCGAAACCCCGGCATTTATGCCCGTGGGCACTTACGGCACCGTAAAAGGCATGACCCCGGAAGAAGTTAAAGATACCGGCGCGCAAATCCTGCTGGGCAACACTTTCCACCTGTGGCTGCGCCCGGGTCAGGAAATCATGAAACTGCATGGCGATCTGCACGATTTCATGAACTGGCACGGCCCGATCCTCACCGATTCCGGCGGCTTTCAGGTGTTCAGCCTGGGGGCGATGCGTAAAATCAAAGAAGAGGGTGTGCATTTCCGCAATCCGATCAACGGCGATCCGGTCTTCCTGAGCCCGGAAAAATCCATGGAGATCCAATACGATCTCGGTTCTGACATCGTGATGATCTTCGACGAATGTACGCCGTATCCTGCTGACTGGGATTACGCAAAACGCTCCATGGAGATGTCTTTGCGCTGGGCAAAACGCAGCCGCGATCGCTTCAACGAATTGAATAATAAGAATGCTTTGTTCGGGATTATTCAGGGCAGCGTTTACGAAGATTTACGAGATGTATCATTAAAAGGGCTGGTAGATATCGGCTTTGATGGTTACGCTGTGGGCGGTTTGGCGGTAGGCGAGCCGAAAGAGGACATGCACCGTATCCTTGAGCACGTTTGCCCGCAAATCCCGGAAGACAAACCTCGTTATCTGATGGGCGTCGGCAAACCGGAAGATTTGGTGGAAGGCGTGCGTCGCGGTGTGGATATGTTTGACTGTGTTATGCCAACGCGTAACGCGCGTAACGGTCACTTATTTGTCACCGATGGCATCGTCAAAATCCGAAATGCCAAGTATAAATCTGATACGACAACGCTGGATGAACACTGTGATTGCTACACATGTCGCAATTATAGCCGCGCCTACTTGCATCATCTCGACCGTTGCAACGAAATTCTGGGTGCCCGTTTGAATACCATCCACAATTTGCGCTATTACCAGCGTTTGATGGCCGGTTTACGCCAGGCTATTGAAGAGGGTAAATTAGAGCTCTTTGTGACAGACTTCTACGAGCGTAAAGGCAAACCGGTTCCGCCTTTAAACTTCTGATTTCTTAGTCGTGTCGGCATCTCCGAAAGGCGGTGCCGATTTTATCATTTGTTGAGCCGTCATAATGGGGTATTGTGCGAGACGTTTCATCGCCAGACTCCATTTTGGAAATACGGTTTTTTTTACAACAACTATTTTGCTTCACAACAACAATGAGGGAATTTAAATGAGTCTTTTCATTTCCGATGCTGTCGCAGCTTCCGGCGCACCGTCACAGGGAAGTCCTTACTCTCTGGTTATTATGCTGGTGGTTTTTGGTCTGATTTTCTATTTCATGATCCTGCGCCCGCAGCAGAAACGTTCTAAAGAACACAAAAAACTGATGGATTCCATCGGTAAAGGTGACGAAGTGATGACCACCGGTGGCCTGATCGGTCGCGTAACGAAAGTGGCTGAAACTGGCTATGTCGTCATCGCACTGAACGACACTAACGAAGTGATGATCAAGCGTGACTTCGTGGCAGCTGTCCTGCCAAAAGGCACGATGAAGTCTATCTAATTTTCGATTTTCCCGAAGGGAACTGCCGTGTTAAACCGTTATCCTGCGTGGAAGTATCTGATGCTGATCGTTGTGGTCATCGTCGGGCTGCTTTATGCACTTCCCAACCTTTATGGTGAGGATCCGGCTGTTCAAATCACTGGTGCTCGGGGTTCCGACGCCAGTGAAGCAACGCTGGACCAAGTCCGTAACGTATTAGATCAAAGCAAAATCCAGATCAAATCAGTTGCTCTGGAGAATGGCGCTATTCTTGCCCGTTTCAAAGACACGGATGTACAGCTTCGTGCACGTGAAGCGCTGACTGAAGCGCTGGGCGACAAGTTTGTTATTGCACTTAACCTGGCACCGGCAACGCCGCGCTGGTTGAGCATGCTGGGCGCCGAGCCGATGAAGCTGGGCCTCGACTTACGTGGTGGTGTGCACTTCCTGATGGAAGTGGATATGGATACTGCGCTGAGTAAGCTGCAAGAGCAGACGATGGACAACATGCGCAGCGATCTGCGCGACAAGAATATTCCTTATGCCACGGTGCGTAAGCTCGACAACTATGGCGTTGAAGTGCGTTTTCGTGATGCTGCCACCCGCGATTCTGCGGTCAGCTACCTGAGCCCACGTCACCGCGATTTAGTGATCACCAACAGCGGCGATAACGCCATTCGCGTGGTGATGACTGATGCTCGCATGAATGAAGCCCGCGAGTATGCCGTTCAGCAAAACATCACCATCCTGCGTAACCGTGTAAACCAACTGGGTGTGGCCGAGCCGCTGGTACAACGTCAGGGTTCTGACCGTATCGTCGTTGAGCTGCCGGGTATTCAGGATACGGCGCGTGCGAAAGAAATTCTGGGCGCCACGGCGACACTGGAATTCCGTCTGGTGAATACCAATGTGGATGCCACAGCTGCAGCGTCTGGCCGCGTGCCGGGTGACAGCGAAGTGAAAAATACCCGTGAAGGCCGCCCGGTTGTCTTGTACAAACGCGTGATCCTGACCGGTGACCATATCACTGACTCCACATCCAGCATGGATGAGTACAATCAGCCGCAGGTTAACATCTCTCTCGACAGCGCTGGCGGTAACGCCATGTCTAACTTCACTAAGGATAACATCGGTAAACCGATGGCTACCCTGTTTGTGGAGTACAAAGACAGCGGTAAGAAAGATGCCAATGGCCGTTCAATTCTGGCGAAACAAGAAGAAGTTATTAACGTGGCGACGATTCAGTCACGTCTGGGTAACAGCTTCCGTATCACCGGGGTAAACGATCCGAATGAAGCCCGTCAGCTGTCTCTGCTGCTGCGCGCCGGTGCGTTGATCGCGCCAATCCAGATTGTTGAAGAACGTACCATCGGCCCGACCTTAGGGATGGAAAATATCAAGCAAGGTCTGGAAGCCTGTCTGGCAGGACTTGTGGTCTCAATTATCTTCATGCTGTTCTTCTATAAGAAGTTCGGTCTGATTGCGACCTCTGCGCTGATTGCTAACCTGGTGCTTATTGTTGGGATCATGTCTCTGATACCTGGGGCAACACTCACGATGCCGGGTATTGCGGGTATCGTATTAACCCTTGCCGTAGCGGTGGATGCCAACGTACTGATTAACGAACGTATTAAGGAAGAACTTAGTAACGGACGTTCAGTACAGCAGGCTATTGATGAAGGTTACAAAGGCGCGTTCAGCTCCATCTTTGATGCCAACGTCACGACGCTAATCAAGGTCATCATCCTGTATGCCGTCGGCACCGGGGCAATTAAAGGCTTTGCGATTACAACCGGTATTGGTGTAGCGACGTCAATGTTTACCGCAATCGTCGGTACTCGTGCCCTCGTAAATCTGTTGTACGGCGGCAAGCGCATCAAAAAGCTGTCTATCTGAGGAGTGCGTTGTGGCACAGGAATATACTGTTGAACAATTAAACCACGGCCGTAGAGTCTATGACTTTATGCGCTGGGATTACTGGGCTTTCGGTATCTCTGGTTTCCTGTTGATCCTTTCTATCGCCATTATCGGTGTGAAAGGTTTTAACTGGGGTCTGGATTTCACCGGCGGTACGGTTATTGAAATCTCGCTGGAAAAACCTGCGGATTTGGACATGATGCGCGCTTCGCTTGAGAAATCAGGCTTTGCAGAACCGCTGGTACAGAATTTTGGTAGCAGCCGCGACATCATGGTTCGTATGCCACCGACTAAGGGTGAAACAGGCGGCCAGGAACTGGGTGCTAAAGTTCTTAGCGTGATTAACGAAACGACCAGCCAGAATGCCCAGGTGAAACGTATCGAGTTCGTCGGCCCAAGCGTAGGGGCTGATTTGGCGCAAAATGGTGCGATGGCGCTGTTAGTGGCATTGATCGCTATCCTGGTTTACGTCGGTTTCCGCTTCGAGTGGCGTCTGGCGGCAGGTGTTGTTATCGCGCTTGCTCACGACGTTGTGATCACCATGGGTGTGCTCTCGTTGTTCCATATCGAGGTTGACCTGACCATCGTTGCTTCACTGATGTCGGTTATCGGTTACTCGCTTAACGACAGCATCGTCGTATCGGACCGTATTCGTGAGAACTTCCGCAAGATCCGTCGCGGGACATCTTACGAAATCTTTAACGTGTCGTTGACCCAGACGTTGCACAGAACATTGATCACATCCGGTACCACGTTAGTCGTGATCCTGATGCTGTATTTGTTTGGTGGTGCATTGCTGCGTGGTTTCTCATTGACCATGTTGATTGGTGTTTCAATCGGTACGGCTTCATCGATATATGTTGCTTCGGCGCTGGCCCTGAAACTGGGTATGAAGCGTGAACACATGTTGCAGCAAAAAGTGGAAAAAGAAGGTGCAGATCAGCCTTCGATTCTGCCTTAATCTGCTGATGGTTCAGTGATCAAAAAACCCCGCGCTGCGGGGTTTTTTTTGCCTGAAATTCGGGATGTTATGGCTGAACGGGTGCGGCAGAAGGCGGTACCGTGGCGACAATATTGTGCAGATGGACAAAGCCCAGCGTTTCCATGGTGACCTGACTGAATTTCACCTCGAAGGTTTTCACCGGTCCGGGCAGCAAATCCGCTTCCACGTTAATGTTTTGGGTTTGCATATCGACGGTCAGCGGTTTGCCGGTGACCGGATCCAGCTGGCCCCAGCTCAGTGACGCGGTAAATGGCGGCAGCGGATTGCCGGCATCGTTTTTCACTTCTAACACCGCTTGTAACCCGCTGGCATCCGGTGCCACGCGCAACAACGTCACAGTCAGCTCACCCAGATCACTTTTCAGCAGGGCAGGGCTCTTAGCCGCAGGCAGCAAATAGACGCCATTGCTGGACTGCCGGTTCAGCGTGGTTTGCTGTTCAAGTGCGACCGCCAAATCGGTCAGCCGTTGCAGTTTCTGATTCAGCTGACCCACTTCCGATTTCAATTCCGGCAGCTGTGGATTTTGCTGCGCGCAGCCCTGCAGGCTCAGCAACGTGGCGCCGATAAGCCAAAGGCGAGGGTGTTTCGTCATATCAGAGATTTCCTTTCTTCTGCCCGATGTAACATCCGTCCGGGCACTAATAGAGAGCCTAAGTTTAACCCGATGTCGATGAAAGTAGCGACAGCCTTTGTTGTCTGCACACTTCGGGTTAAACTGATGTCCAATTGAGTTCGCGATCAGGAAGTGCTATGCATTGCCCATTTTGTGCTGCTGTTGATACTAAAGTGATTGATTCCCGCCTGGTGGGTGACGGATCGCAGGTCCGCCGTCGCCGTCAGTGCCTGGTGTGCCATGAACGTTTCACCACTTTTGAAGTGGCGGAACTGGTGATGCCGCGTGTCATTAAAAGCAATGAAGTCCGCGAACCCTTCAACGAAGATAAATTACGCGGCGGCTTACTGAAAGCGCTGGAAAAACGGCCGGTCAGTTCTGACGATGTTGAAACCGCCATCAGCCACATTAAGTCGCAACTGCGCGCCACCGGCGAGCGTGAAATCCCCGCGAAGATGATCGGCAATCTGGTGATGGATGCCCTGAAAGGGCTGGATAAAGTGGCCTACATTCGTTTCGCATCGGTCTATCGCAGCTTTGAAGATATTCGTGAATTTGGTGAAGAGATCGCCCGTCTTCAGGATTAAGGAAAACTGATGTTCCCCGAACAGCCTGCTGCACCACAATCTGCTGAATTACCCTCCGATGAACGTTTTATGTCGCGCGCTTTCGAGCTGGCGCGTCGCGGGCGTTTCACCACCACACCGAATCCGAACGTCGGTTGTGTCATTGTCTCCGGGGGTGAAATCGTCGGTGAAGGCTACCATTTGCGTGCCGGTGAGCCTCATGCCGAAGTCCATGCGCTGCGCATGGCCGGTGAAAAAGCCAGAGGCGCGACCGCCTACGTGACACTTGAGCCGTGCAGCCATCATGGCCGCACGCCGCCTTGTGCCGATGCTTTACTGGCGGCAGGCATCACCCGGGTTGTGGCAGCGATGCAGGATCCTAATCCGGAAGTTGCCGGGCGAGGGTTATACCGTCTGAAGCAAAATGGCGTGGATGTCAGCCATGGGCTGATGCATTCGCAGGCGGAAGCCGTCAATCTTGGCTTTCTGAAACGCATGCGCACCGGTTTCCCTTACGTACAACTGAAAATGGGCGCATCGCTGGATGGCCGAACGGCGATGGCCTCCGGCGAAAGTCAGTGGATCACCTCGGCGGCGGCGCGCGCTGACGTGCAGCGTTTTCGCGCAGAAAGCTCAGCGGTTCTGAGCACCAGCGCCACGGTGCTGGCCGATAACCCCTCGCTGAATGTGCGCTGGCGCGAACTGGGCAGTGATGTGCAGGCCGTTTACCCTGAGCAGAGCCTTCGCCAGCCGCTGAGAATTATCCTCGACAGCCAGAACCGCGTGACGCCACAGCATCAGCTGGTGAATTTACCCGGCGACGTTCTGCTGGCCCGTCTTGAAAAAGATCAGCTGGCCTGGCCTGATTCCGTTGAACAATGGTGCGTTCCGGGACGCGAGAATCGCATCGATCTGGTCCTGCTTATGATGCAACTGGCGAAACGTCAGGTAAATTCCATCTGGGTGGAAGCCGGCGCTCAACTTGCCGGGGCCTTATTACAAGCGGGTCTGGTTGATGAATTAATCGTTTATATGGCGCCTAAGTTATTGGGTGATAATGGCCGCGCACTGTGCGAACTGCCCGGATTGCAGCATCTGAAAGATGCGCCGGAATTCGTTTTCAGTGATGTCCGGCAGATTGGCCCGGACCTGCGTTTACGTCTGAAGCCGGTGTACTGAGCATTTTACTCCTCCTCTGTTTGCACGGGTTTGAAAAGCCCGTGTCCAGACAGGGTAATTTTATGATAGAATCCGCCCCCCTGCGGCTGGGGTTGAGAAACTCCTGAACCCACTTTAAGGAAAACTATGAACGTTATTGAAGGTGTTGTAGCCACGCCTAACGCGCGCGTAGCGATCGCGATTGCTCGTTTTAACAATTTCATCAACGACAGCCTGCTTTCCGGTGCTATTGATGCGTTGAAACGTATTGGTCAGGTCAGCGATGACAACATCACCGTAGTCTGGGTCCCGGGCGCATACGAATTGCCTCTGGCAACCCGCGCTCTGGCTGAAAGCGGAAAGTACGACGCCGTTGTTGCGCTCGGTACAGTGATCCGCGGGGGCACAGCCCACTTTGAATTCGTCGCGGGCGAATGCAGCTCTGGCCTGTCCAGCGTTGCCATGAACAGCGAAATCCCGGTTGCCTTTGGTGTGCTGACGACAGAAAGCATCGAACAAGCCATTGAACGCGCAGGGACAAAAGCCGGTAACAAGGGTGCAGAAGCTGCACTGACCGCGCTTGAAATGATTAATGTTATCAAGGCTATTAAGGCCTGAATCTAGTTAAGGGGAAATCCGTGAAACCTGCTGCTCGTCGCCGCGCCCGTGAATGTGCCGTTCAGGCGCTTTACTCCTGGCAGTTGTCGAAAAATGACATCGCCGATGTTGAATTAGAATTCCTGACCGAGCAGGATGTCAAAGATGTAGACATTGCCTATTTCCGCGAACTGCTGGCTGGTGTAGCAAACAGTGCAGAGAAACTCGATGCATTGATGGCGCCATACCTGTCACGTCAGCTGGATGAATTAGGCCAGGTGGAAAGAGCGATCTTGCGTCTGGCTCTGTTTGAGCTGAGCAAGCGCCAGGATGTCCCTTATAAAGTGGCCATCAATGAAGCGATCGAACTGGCGAAAACCTTCGGCGCTGAAGACAGTCACAAATTTGTGAACGGTGTGCTGGACAAAGCGGGCCCGCATATTCGCAAGAAATAATGTCAGCAAGGGTCAGCCCGACGGATAAATGATCACACTCATTTTCACCCGATTACTGACTTCGTTGATACTCTGGTGATGTCACCTCGCTTATCCTTTGTGTGACACCCTTCTTAAGGCCGGTTTTCCGGCCTTAAGTCATTCTAACGATTTGGAATTGTATTATGGCATCCGGCGAATTTGACGTAATCAATCGCTACTTTAACCGGTTCAGAACCGCCAGACAGGATGTTCAGTTAGGCATTGGTGATGATTGTGCCTTACTGACGGTTGGCGAAAAACAACTCCTCGCCGTCAGCACTGATACGCTGGTCGAAGGCATCCATTTCCTGAAAACCATTTCTCCGGCCGATCTCGGCTACAAAGCGCTGGCGGTGAATCTCAGTGATTTAGCGGCAATGGGCGCGGATCCTGCCTGGGTTTCTCTCGCGCTGACGCTGCCCGAGGTCAATGCTGACTGGCTACAGTCTTTCAGTGACAGCTTGTTCGAACAACTCAATTACTACGGTATGCAACTGATTGGCGGTGATACCACCCGCGGTCCGTTGAGCATGACGTTAACCATTCAGGGGCTGGTGCCGGTCGGTCGCGCATTGACGCGTTCTGGTGCCGGTGTGGGCGACTGGATTTTCGTAACGGGTACGCTGGGCGACAGTGCCGCGGGTCTGGCCGTTGTGCTGGAACAGCTGAACATCACTGATGATACAACGCGTGAGTTCCTGCTCAAACGCCATCTGCGGCCTTCGCCGCGCGTTCTGCAAGGTCAGGCGTTGCGTGATTTAGCGACGTCGGCTATCGATCTCTCCGACGGGCTGATTTCCGATTTGAAGCACATTCTGAAAGCCAGTGATTGCGGTGCGCGCCTGGATCTGGATGCCATTCCGTTCTCTGATGCCATGAAGTCACTCGGCGATACGGAACAGGCACTGAAATGGGCACTGACCGGCGGCGAAGATTACGAACTGTGCTTCACCGTGCCGGAAATCAATCGCGGCGCGGTGGACGCGGCGCTGAGTCATCTTGGCGTTGATTTTACCTGCATCGGCCAGATTGCTCCCCTTTCCGAAGGCCTCAAACTGATGCGGGCCGGTTCACCGGTGCAACTGGAATGGCAGGGTTTCGACCATTTTGCCTGAGCCGATGTTCTGACGGTGTGTAAGAAGTAAAAAAGGCGCTGCATGTTGATTCTGCAGCGCCTTTTCTGTTTTTTAACCTGAGAGAGATTCGCCCGTTTTACTCAAATCCGACAGCCTGATGCGGCACATAAGCCATTTCAAGTTCGGCGATTTCTTCAATCGACAGTTTGATGTTCAGCGCAGCAATCGCATCGTCGAGATGGGCAGGGCGGGAAGCGCCGATGATAGGGGCGGTGATCACATGTTTGCTGAGGATCCACGCCAGCGCGATCTGCGCACGCGGAACACCGTGATCTTCCGCGATTTTACCCACACGTTCGGCTATTTTACCGTCGGCTTCATCCGTGGCATCGTACAGCGTGTTGGCAAAACTGTCAGACACCGAACGGGCGGTGGTTTCTCCCCATGGGCGCGTAAGCTTACCGCGCGCCAGCGGACTCCACGGCAGAACCGCGATGTTTTCTTCCAGGCACAACGGGTACATTTCCTTCTCTTCTTCACGCTGGATCAGGTTGTACTGATCCTGCATCGAGACGAAGCGCGCCCAGCCATTTTGCTGCGAAACATCCAGCGCCTGCTTAAACTGATGGGCATGCATGGAAGAAGCGCCGATAAAACGCGCCTTACCGGCCTTCACCACGTCATTGAGTGCTTCGAGCGTTTCTTCAATTGGCGTGTTGTAATCCCAGCGGTGGATTTGTAGCAGATCGACATACTCCATGCCGAGGCGGCGCAAACTGTCGTCGATAGATTGCATAATCGACGCGCGGGACAATCCGCCTTCCAGGCCGGTAATCGGATAAAACACTTTGGTGGCGACGACGATCTGGTCGCGTTTCGCGAAGTCTTTCAGCGCCCGCCCGACGATCTCTTCGCTGCTGCCATCGGAATAGCTGTTGGCGGTATCAAAAAAGTTAATGCCTGCATCCAGCGCCTGTTTAATGATTGGGCGGCTGCTTTCTTCAGGTAAGGTCCAGGCATGTCTGCCGCGATCCGGTTCGCCATACGTCATACAACCCAGACACAGTTGCGATATTTTCAGACCGGTTTTTCCCAACGTGGTGTATTGCATTGCATCTCTCCGTAAAAGCCTGCGTGATAACCGGCAGGCGTTAAAAAATGATTAGCATGCTTAACTGTAGCTCACAGAATGGCGGGATTGGGGAAGACAGGAGGATGTGGGGAAAGAAACCCCTCTTTCAGGCGAAAGAGGGGAAATGATCAGGCCAGCCAGTCGGTGATTTGACGGTCAATACCTTCGGCATCGAGCCCGACATCATGACGGATTTCGTCTTGTGTGCCCTGTGGCACAAAGTGGTCCGCCAGACCGATATTCAATACCGGCACTAACATGCGTTTTGCCATCAGCAGCTCATTCACACCGCTGCCTGCGCCACCCATGATGGCGTTTTCTTCCAGCGTCACCAGCACTTCATGGCTTGCCGCCAGTTCGAGAATCAGTGCTTCGTCGAGCGGTTTAACAAAGCGCATATCCACGACGGTGGCATTACGTTTCTCAGCCGCTTCCAGCGCATCCGGCAGCAACGTACCAAAGTTCAGGATCGCCACTTTTTCACCTTCGCGACGCACAACACCTTTGCCCAACGGCAGGGATGCCAGCGGTTCGCAGGTTGCACCGGTGCCACTACCGCGCGGATAACGCACGGCCACCGGGCCGCTGTTGTGATGATAGCCGGTATGCAACATTTGGCGGCATTCGTTTTCATCGCTTGGCGTCATGATGATCATATTCGGAATGCAGCGCAGGAATGACAGGTCGAACGCACCCTGATGGGTCTGGCCGTCGGCACCGACGATACCGCCGCGATCGATGGCAAACAGCACCGGAAGATTTTGGATCGCCACATCGTGGATCACCTGATCGTACGCCCTTTGCAGGAAAGTCGAGTAGATCGCCACGATCGGTTTGTAGCCGCCAATCGCCAGCCCTGCGGCAAACGTCACGGCATGCTGTTCGGCGATGGCAACGTCGAAATACTGCTGCGGATACTCGCGGGAGAAGCGCACCATGCCGGAGCCTTCGCGCATCGCAGGCGTCACGGCCATCAGTTTGCTGTCTTTGGCGGCAGTCTCACACAGCCAGTCGCCAAAGATTTTCGAATACGTTGGCAGGCCTTCTTTGCCTTTAGGCAAAATGCCGGAAGCCGGATCGAATTTTGGCACCGCGTGCCAGCCGATCGGATCTTTCTCGGCCGGCGCGTAGCCTTTGCCTTTTTTCGTCATGATGTGCAGCAACTGCGGACCTTTCAGGTCACGCATGTTTTTCAGCGTTTGCACCAGCGCCACCACGTCGTGACCGTCCACCGGTCCGATATAGTTAAAGCCCAGCTCTTCAAACAGCGTGCCCGGCACCATCATACCTTTCAGATGTTCTTCGGTACGGCGCACCAGTTCTTTGATCGGCGGGATGCCGGAAAGGACTTTCTTGCCGCCTTCGCGCAGATGGGAATACAACTTACCCGACAACAATTGCGCGAGATGATTATTCAGCGCGCCGACGTTTTCTGAAATCGACATTTCATTGTCGTTAAGGATCACCAGCATATCGGGCTTAATATCACCGGCGTGGTTCATGGCTTCGAATGCCATACCGGCGGTGATTGCGCCGTCACCAATCACGCAGACGGTGCGACGGTTTTTACCTTCGCGTTCGGCGGCAACGGCCATGCCCAAACCGGCGCTGATGGAGGTCGAGGAATGTCCGACGGAAAGCGTGTCGTATTCGCTTTCACCGCGCCACGGGAAAGGATGCAAACCGCCTTTCTGACGGATGGTGGAAATCCGGTCACGGCGTCCGGTAAGAATTTTGTGAGGATAGGCCTGATGGCCGACATCCCAGACGACGTGGTCAAACGGCGTGTTGTAGACATAATGCATGGCGACGGTCAGTTCAACCGTTCCCAGACCGGACGCGAAGTGCCCGCTGGACTGGCTGACGCTGGCCAGTAAATACTGGCGCAGTTCGTCGCAGAGCCTGGGCAGGCTCTCTTTAGGAAGTGAACGGAGATCTTCAGGATTCTCCGCCAGCGCCAGTGTCGGGTATTTGGCTAATTCAAGACTCATCAGTTGCTCATAGTAAGTATTAATTATCGCGCTCAATAACGAAGCTGGCTAACGCGAGAAGTGGCGCTGTGTTGTAAGAAAGCGCAGCGAGCTGGTCCAGTGCGGAAACGGCTTCCTGATACAGGTCCATGGCCTTGGCCTTTGCGCCGTCGAGCCCCAGCAGGGCAGGGTAAGTGCTTTTACCGAGTTGTTGATCTGCACCCTGGCGCTTACCCAGCGTGGCGGTATCCCCGATGACATCAAGGATGTCGTCCTGAACCTGAAACGCCAGGCCAATCGCCTGTGCATAGGTATCCAGTATAGGCAATACGGCGCGTCCGGTGTCACCGGCGGCCAGAGCACCCATGCGCACCGCGGCGCGGATAAGCGCACCGGTTTTATGACGGTGTATTTTTTCCAGAGCGTCGAGGCTTATCTGTTGGCCTTCTGCGGCCAGATCCAGTGCTTGTCCGCCACACATGCCGCTGGCACCGCTGGCGCCAGCCAGCTCGGACACCATCGACAAACGATCTTTGACCGCCACGTCCGCCATTTCCCCGTCGGTTAAGACAGAGAACGCCAGCGTTTGCAGGGCATCGCCTGCCAGAATGGCATTGGCTTCGCCAAACTTGATGTGGCAGGTTGGCTGGCCGCGACGCAGATCGTCGTCGTCCATTGCGGGCAGATCGTCATGGATCAGCGAATAGGCGTGGATGCATTCGACCGCAGCAGCGGGCGCATCAAGATTTTTCAAATCCAGCCCGAATAGCTGACCGGTGGCATACACCAGATAAGGTCGCATCCGTTTGCCGCCGAGCAGTGCTCCGTAGCGCATGGCTTCAACCAGCGGTAAATCAGCCAGCGGCAGGGCGTCAATGTAAGCGGTCAGTACGCCATCTACGCGTTGCTGCATCGCGCGAAGTTCACGTGAAAACTCGCCAGCCGGAGAAAGAGAAATCGCTTCAGACATAAACCGTTACTCTGCTTCCGGTGTGAAAGGTGTCAGCGGTGCATCTTCATCGCTGTCGAGCAGAATTTGTACACGCTGTTCGGCCTGTTGCAGCTTTTGCTGTCCCTGACGCGCCAGCTGGACGCCTTGTTCGAATTCATTCAGCGCCTCTTCTAAAGGCAATTCGCCTGATTCGAGGCGTGAAACGATCTGTTCCAGGTCGGCCAGAGCAGTTTCGAAATTGGCGGGTGGTGCAGATTTTTTCGGCATAATTCTCTTTCAATATCGTTGATCAGAATCGATGACCAGAGTGCTGAGACGGCAGGGTCGGCTCTCAGCTCCGGGAGACATTCCCGTTAAGCATGGCACTGCTGTTTGGTTTTGCGCGCAGAATATCCATTAAAAGTGATATACTCTGCGCCGCTGAGTTTATTGCTAAGCCCAATGTGGCACAAAACTTATGTTTCACAAACAAACATAAGGCTTAGCAATAATAGGATCCTAGATCCTTATTCAGCGACTTACTACCCCGTTTTTTAACCTGCTAACAAAAGACTGCCATGAAGTTTATCATTAAATTGTTCCCTGAAATCACCATCAAGAGCCAATCTGTGCGTTTGCGCTTCATTAAGATCCTCTCAAGCAGCATTCGCAACATTGTGCGACCGCATGATGAGACACTGGCAGTCGTTCGCCACTGGGATCATATCGAAGTTCGCAGCAAAGACGAAAGTAAACACGATCTTATCCAGGAATTGCTTTGCCGCATTCCGGGCATCCGCTATGTCGAAGAAGTGGAAGACCGCCCTTACACAGACGTTCACAATATTTTCGAACAGGCACTCGAAGCCTATCGTTCTGAAGTCGAAGGCAAAACTTTCTGCGTACGTGTTAAACGTCGCGGTAAGCATGATTTCAGCTCCGGCGACGTAGAACGTTACGTGGGCGGCGGCCTGAACCAACACATCGAGTCTGCGCGTGTCAACCTGACCTCGCCGGAAGTGACGGTGAAACTGGAAATCAACGACGATAAACTGGTGCTGGTGAAAAACCGTCTCGAAGGTCAGGGCGGTTACCCAATCGGTACGCAGGAAGACGTGATGTCACTCATTTCCGGCGGTTTCGACTCCGGCGTATCCAGTTATATGCTGATGCGTCGTGGCTGTCGTGTGCATTATTGCTTCTTTAACCTTGGCGGCGCGGCGCATGAAATTGGCGTGAAACAGGTGGCTCATTACCTGTGGAATCGTTTTGGCAGCTCGCACCGCGTGCGTTTTATCGCTATTGATTTTGAGCCGGTGGTCGGTGAGATCCTCGAAAAAATCGAAGACGGCCAGATGGGCGTCGTGCTGAAACGAATGATGGTGCGCGCAGCGTCTTCTATTGCGGAGCGTTATGGCGTTCAGGCGCTGGTGACCGGTGAAGCGCTGGGACAGGTTTCCAGCCAGACGCTGACCAACCTGCGTTTGATCGACAACGTTTCTGATACCCTGATCCTGCGTCCGCTGATTTCGCACGATAAAGAACACATCATCAAGATTGCCCGTGAAATTGGTACTGAAGATTTCGCCAAAACCATGCCGGAATATTGCGGTGTGATTTCAAAAAGCCCGACGGTAAAAGCGGTGAAAGCCAAAATCGAAGCGGAAGAGGCAATGTTCAATTTTGCCATCCTCGATAAAGTGGTCAGTGAAGCGCGTAACTGTGACATCCGTGAAATTGCTGAGCAGGCTGCTCAGGAAGTGCCGGAAGTAGAAACCGTCGCTGAGTTTGTTTCCACGGATATCGTGCTGGACGTTCGCGCACCGGATGAAGTGGATGCGGATCCGCTGGCGCTGGAAAATGTCGAAGTGAAGGCGCTGGCATTCTATAAACTGGCGACGCAGTTTGGCGATTTGGATCAGAGCAAAACCTATTTGCTGTATTGCGATCGCGGCGTGATGAGCCGTTTACAGGCGCTGTATCTGAAAGAACAGGGCTTTAATAATGTGAAAGTGTATCGTCCCTAGTTCAGCATTCATGATGTAAAAAAGGGGTTCAGCATGGCTGAGCCCCTTTTTGTTTGCCGCTATCCGATCAGGATTCCCGTGCGCCTTCGTCGGTGTAATTATACATTCCCGGTGACAGCACCAGCTGCGCGGCGATTTCAGCTGCTTTGGTTTTCCCCAGCAGCAGATCGATAATCTTCAGGGCGAATTCCATCGATGTGCCCGGTCCCTGGCTGGTTAGCAGATTGACACGTGGATCGAAAATCACCCGGCGGTCTGACCATTTTATCGGATCAATTTTATCCCGCAGACCGGGGAAACCGGTCATATTGCCGACCGGGAACAGATCGTGATATTCCAGAACCAGCGCGGGCGCCGCGCAAATCGCTGCCACAATGTTTCCGCTGATGTGCATCTGACGAACTTTCTCAACCAGCAGCGGGCTTTCGCTGAAACAGGTGGCACCACCGAGGCCACCCGGCAGAACGATCGCGTCAAAATCGTCGTCCGCGACATCTACCAGCGCAACGTCGGCCAAAATTCTTACCCCGCGTGAGCAGCGGATTTCCAGATTGCCGTCGCCCGCCACGCTGGCGGTTGTTACGTTAATTCCCGCACGAACCAGCAAATCAATGGTGGTTACCGCTTCAATCTCTTCGCTACCAGGTGCCAGGCAGACCAGAACTGATGCGCTCATAGTCGTTTTCCTTTCTTTTAATGTGTTCAAATATCCGGGTGTTTACAGGCAGGCTCAGCCCATGTTTGCGACCGCGGCGCAGCACGTAACCGGTAATGTAATCAATTTCGGTGTGACGCTGATGCTGTATATCCTGCAACATCGAGGAGTGATTGGCCGCCGTGGTGTCGATCACCTGATAAACAAAACTGAGTAACGACTCGCTGTGGATCTCATAACCTTCGATCGCCATGACCTGCGCCACTTCCTGACAGATTTGCTCGATCTGTTGAGGATAACCGATCAAATCGCCGTTGGTGCATTCATGCAGCGCCGTCAGCGGATTGATCACGCAGTTGACTGCCAGCTTATTCCACAGTGATGGCCTGATATTATCGTGCCAGGCAACGTCCGGCAGGGCGTCATGTAACGTATCTGCCAGTGAACTCAGCGCCGCACCGCGCGGCGTCACCGGGCCGATGTGCGTCGTTCCCGCTGCAACGTGCATAATCGCATTGCCTTCGTGCCGGGCAGCATGCGTGGTGGCACCCTGTAAAATAGCAAAACGATTGGCGGGCAATTCATCCACTGTCCCCATGCCGTTATGCAACAACAGCAGGGTACAATTATCATTGAGCATCGGCATCAGCGCACTGACCGCGCCGGAAACCTGCCAGGCTTTCAGCGTTACCAGCAGCAGTTCGCTTTGTGCCAGATGCTGCGGATCGTTGGTTGGCATATTGCGGTTAAACGCCGTGCCATCAGGAGAAATGACGTTTACGGCACAGAACGGTTGTGGAATGCGGATCCATCCCTGAACGTCGTGACCTTGCTGATAAAGCGCTGATAGCCAAAGTTGTCCCAGTGCACCGCAACCTAATACTGTTATTTTCATTGTGCCTCCTGGGTGATGCGGCGAAATACGCCGTGGTAATCGGTTGTTGAAAGAATATTCTGCTGTCCGGTTATCTTATTAGTATAGACATTCGTGCTGTAGATCACATTTTCACCTGCACTTTTTGACCATCGGGGCATTTTATGTTCGGTGCTGTGCTGTCGTTTGGCATCGACGGTTGAAGGCGGTATTATGCACGCCATATAACGTGCAATACAAAAAACTACAGGGAGAAGCGATTATGCCGTCTTTTGACATTGTTTCCGAAATCGACATGCAGGAAGTGCGCAACGCCGTGGAAAATGCCAGCCGTGAGCTGCAAACCCGCTGGGATTTCCGCAACATTCCTGCCAGCTTTGATCTCAATGAAAAAAACGAGAGCATCAAAGTCGCCAGCGAATCAGATTTTCAGGTAAACCAGCTGGTCGATATTCTGCGTGAGAAGTTAGCCAAACGTGGCATTGAAGGCGGAGCGCTGGAAATTCCTGAGCAAATGGAGCACAGCGGTAAAACGTACAGCGTTGAAGCGAAACTGCATTCCGGAATTGAATCCGCCCTGGCGAAGAAACTCGTCAAACTGATTAAAGACAGCAAGATTAAAGTGCAGGCGCAGGTTCAGGGTGATGAAGTGCGTGTCACCGGTAAAGCGCGTGATGACTTGCAGGCCGTCATGGCGCTGGTGCGCAACGGTGATCTCGGACAACCGTTCCAGTTTAAAAACTTCAGAGATTAATAGCCTTTTTATCCGGGCAAATGAAAAAGGGACGCTTGAGATAAGCGTCCCTTTTTTATGATCAGTTACTTGCGCTGCCGCAGTCTTTTCACCAGTTCGAAGTCTTTGAAGTAAATCGGTTTGTCATATTGCATCGACAAGTTTCCGGCTATCCCGGTCAGGATCGACATCGCACCAGCACGGTGATCGGCAGCGCGCTTTAGCGGATCCTCTCTGCGTTCGCCGAACAGATCTTCCAGCATGGCATTATCGCCGCCGCCATGGCCGCCTTCTCCCAGCTGGAATTGTGCCTTCCACGGCTCAGCAAATAGCGGGTAAACGGTGATTTCTGCCTTCTCGATACTGCCTTCGTTTTCGCGTTTACCGCCCGCATTGACGTAGGACATCTCAACGATTTTCATTTCGATGCGCCCCTGAGTGCCGTTAAACACCACGTTCAAACCTTCCCATGGCAGATACGCGTTCAGCGCATAGGTGAGCTGGACTTTGTTCTGATATTTCACCAGCACCGACAATGTATCTTCAATGTTGATACCGTCACTGAACACGCTCTGATCGCGGAAATAGTGATCTTCATGTTCAGCATCCAGATACAGTGCTTTGAGCTGGGCGTTGTCTTCCATGTGCAGCGCAAAGGGATCGTTCTGCGCCTGCGGATAGCCGTGAGCGCGGGGATAAAATTCTGTCACGCCGCGCTTCTCAGCGTTCTCTTTGCCGTAAAAACGCAGGTCACCCTGGGCATAGACTTTCTCCGGCGTACTGTTGAGCCAGAAATTCATCAGGTCAAAGTGATGCGTAGATTTGTGCACCAGCAGGCCACCGGAATTGCGTTTGTCACGGTGCCAGCGGCGGAAGTAATCGGCGCCGTGTTCGGTGTTGAGCAGCCATTCGAAATGCACAGAGAGCACGTCGCCGATGGTGTCCTGCATCAGCAGTTCGCGGATTTTGCTGTGATGCGGCGCGTAGCGGTAGTTAAACGCCACCCGCACCTGATAACCGGTGGCATCGACGGCATCGAGAATGCGCAGCGCACGATTTTCATCAATGGTCATCGGCTTTTCGGTGATCACATCACAACCGGCATGCAGGGCGCGGACAATATAATCATCATGGGTGCGATCCATACTGGTGACAATCACGATGTCAGGTTTGGTTTCCGTGAGCATGTCGCCAAAATCCGCGGCTTTCCAGGTCGGAACCGGCGCGATGTCATTCTGCACCAGTTGCTGATTGGCATAGTCCATGCGGGTCTGATTGGTGTCACAGAAGGCCACAAACTTTGCGTTGTGGCGGTATTTACCGGTGATCGCTTCAATGTATAAACCCGAGCGTCCGCCGGTGCCAACTAAAGCATAGGTTTTCATGAGATCCTCAAAAGGCCCGAAAGCCGTCATCACTGACAAAATTTTGTTAAGGAATTCTTGAGGATAATGATTGAGGAAAATTTTTAAGTGAGGAAAGTCACAAGGGGGGATGAAAATGAAACGCTGTGCCATTTTTTAGCACAGCGTTTGATCTCAGGCTGCGCTGACCAGTTGTTCAAGCGCTTTACGGTTAGTCTGTTTGGTATCGACTTTCACGTAGGCGCTGAATTCTTCCGGGACCACAACGGCCTCGGCTACGCCTGGCTGGGCCAGAATGCGAGCCTGCAGGGCGGAGTCTTTTACGGCCAGCTCAGAAAGCGTGATACGCAGGCTGCTGACATACGGCGGCTCGGTCATGGTTGCGCTGACCAGCAGCCAGACCACGGCAATAGCCGCACACAGCAGAAAGACCGCGTCGGCACCGGCGTTACCATAAACATATCCGCCTAAACTCCCGCCAATCGCCACGCCGATAAACTGGCTGGTGGAATACAGCCCCATCGCCGTACCTTTATACCCGGCCGGAGATTCTTTACTGATAAGCGAGGGCAGAATGGCTTCCATGACATTAAATGCCAGGAAGAACAGCTGGATACCCGCGATGACGACCCATAAATGCAGGCCCGCCGACCACAGTACCAGCTCAGCCAGTAACAATACGGCCACACAGCCCATAAAGACTTGCTTCATATGGCGCTTTTTCTCGGCATAAATAATCACCGGGATCACTGCAACAAACGACGTCAGCATGGTGACCAGATACACCCGCCAATGTTCAGCCGGCGGGAAACCAGCGTGCTCCATCACTTGCGGTAATACCACGAAGCTCGACATCAGCAGGATGTGCAAACACAGAATACCGAAATTCAGTTTCAGCAGTTTCGGGTTGTTGAGCACTTTGCTGAAGCTGCCTTTCACCATACTCGATTCCCGGTTCAGAATATGGGTGGCAGGGGAGGGGACTACGGCGACAGTGATGAGGATGGCGACCAGCGTCAGACCGGCGATCGCCCAGAATAACGCGTGTAAGCCCCAGGCGTGTGTGATGACAGGTCCGAGTACCATGGCAATCGCAAAGGTCACACCGAAGCTGATGCCGATAAACGCCATCGCTTTGGTGCGGTTCTGCTCGCGGGTCAGATCTGACAATAATGCCATCACGGCGGCGGCGATGGCGCCGGAACCTTGCAGGGCACGACCGATGATCACGCCCCAGATAGAATCGGTGGAAGCAGCCACAATGCTGCCGATACAGAAGATGATTAAACCAAAGACGATCAGTGGTTTACGGCCAACGCGGTCAGACATCAACCCAAACGGGATCTGGAATACGGCTTGTGCCAGACCATAAATACCGATTGCGATGCCGATCAGCGTTTCGCTGGCACCGGATAACGCCATACCGTAGGTGGTCAGGACGGGTAACACCATGAACATGCCAAGCATGCGTAAAGAAAAAACTGTCCCTAGTCCCCATGTTGCCCGACTTTCCTGCGGGGTCATCTGGTTATCGTTCACATTACTACCTCAAAATAACAATCGTGCATTGTAGTGCTTTTGGCGAGTTAGGGTAAAACGATGGATCTTTAGCAGATATTACGGGTTTGCTTTCCGTCAGAATAAAAGAAAAGGCCAGTATCGCTACTGGCCTTTCAGTGTGCTGATTATCGGAATGAATGACAGCGCGTCAGGCTAACAGCTCATGTTACCAAACGTAGGTTAACATCGACGTCGGTGTTGAACTGAAATCCACAGACATCATGAAACTCAGCGACATGATGGTGATGATAGAGAAGCCAAACAGCTTTCTCGCCCAGACCACATCGTTCTCCGCTTTGTAACCTTTTAATGCCATGCCCAGCCACCAGACGCTCACCGCACCGGCGACGATCAGGTACTTATACCCTGCGTAGCCGCTCAGGGTCAGCATCAGTGTGGCAATCATAAACGCCAGAATGTAGACGGTAATATGATGCTTGGCGACGGAAATGCCTTTGACAACCGGCAAAACCGGGATGCCTGCAGCCTGATAATCTTTAAAGCGGAAGATGGCAATCGCGTACGAGTGCGGCATCTGCCACAAGCTGAAAATCAGAAGCAGGATCAACGCACCGGTATCGAACTGGCCGGAAACGGCACAGTAACCAATGACCGGTGGCGCCGCGCCAGACAAGCTGCCAATCAACGTGCCGTAGACCGAATTGCGTTTCATGTACAGGCTGTAAACGCCGACATAAATCACAAAGCCCATCACCGCCAGCCACATGGCCAGCGGGTTGGCACCGATATACAACAACGCAAAGCCCACAATACCCAGAATAGTGGCGTAAACCAGGGTTGTTTTCGGCGGAATAAGTCCTTTTACCAGGGCCCTGTTCTTCGTTCTTTCCATGATCCGGTCGATGTCGCGGTCGATGAAGTTGTTAAATACACAACCCGATGCGACGACCAGCGAAACGCCCACCAAAGTGGCGAGAAAGAGTGGGAAGTCGATGTTGCCTTTGGCAGCAAGGAGAAATCCCCCGATGACAGAAATTAAGTTGCCGAAAATAATTCCTGGTTTCGTTACTTGCAGGTATTGCTTAATCATCACGTGCAGCTCGGCTCTTTAACTGACCATCATATTGAGGTTGAGGTTATACATAATCCACAATGAGCCCACAACGACGATAAAGATAATCACAGCGGTGAACAGAAATGCCACCAGATTCCAGCGCGCTTCCGATGCAGTGCTTAAGTGCAGGAAGAACACCAGATGGACAACGATCTGGATGACCGCGGATGCAACCACGGTGCCAATGATCAGTGAATGCGAAGCAGTATCGCTCATGACCATGGCAAACGGGATAACCGTCAGGATCACTGACAGGATGAAGCCAATCAGGTATGACTTCACGCTGCCGTGGCTTGCGCCGCCGTGGGAAGTGGCAGAATGACTCATGCTAATACCCCCATCAGATAAACAACGGTGAATACACAGATCCAGACAACGTCCAGGAAGTGCCAGAACAGGCTCAGACACATCAGACGGGTTTGGTTAACGGCGTTCAGACCACGACGGCTCACCTGTACCATCATCACGATGATCCAGATAAGACCGCAGGTTACGTGGATCCCGTGGGTGGCGACCAGCGCAAAGAAGGCTGACAGGAAACCACTGCGATCCGGGCCATAACCTTCTTTGATCAGGTGATGGAATTCGTAAACTTCCATGCAGATGAAGCCAAGACCGAACAGGAAGGTCAGGAACAACCAACCATTGACCGCTTTGACGCTGCCCTTGTTCATGCCCAACATCGCCATGCCGTAAGTAATACTACTGAACAGCAGGAAGAAGGTTTCTACCAGAACGAACGGCAGTTCAAAAATATCTTTACCAGTCGGTCCACCCGCAGTCCCGTGCACCAGTACCGCGTAAGTTGCGAACAAGCTCGCAAACAGTACGCAGTCACTCATCAGGTAGATCCAGAAGCCAAAGACTTTGGTCTCGCCCGCATCGTGGTGCCCATGCTCTGCATGGGCTGCGTCGTGGTTAGTCAGGGTATCAGTTGCCATGTTTCACACCTGCTTTACGGATTTGTTCATGATGTAGATTCTCAATACGTTCGACTTCTTCAGCTGATACGTAGTAATCAACATCTTCGTCGAAGCTTTTCACAATCCAGGAAACCACCAGAGCCAGGAAGCTTAATGCTGCCAGCCACCAGATATCCCAGATTAATGCGAAACCGCAAACCAGACTCAACATAGCGATGATGAAGCCTGCGCCGCTGTTACGTGGCATATGAATTTGTTCATATTTTGCAGGTTGCTTGTACGCGTTGCCTTTCTCTTTCATGTCCCAGAACTCATCGCGGTCGTGAATTTGCGGCACGATAGCGAAGTTATAGAACGGAGGAGGAGAAGAGGTTGACCATTCCAGAGTACGTGCATCCCACGGGTCACCGGTCAGATCACGGTTCTGGTCGCGGTCGCGAACGGAAACGAAGATCATGATCAGCTGGCACAGGATACCGATAGCAATCAGCGCCGCACCGCATGCCGCAATAACCAGCAGCGTGTGGAACTCAGGATCGATATTCTGGCTGACGCGACGGGTCATACCCATGAAGCCCAGAACGTACAGCGGCATGAATGCAACGAAGAAACCGATGATCCAGAACCAGAATGAACGCACGCCCCATTTCTCATTCAGCGTGAAGCCGAAGGATTTAGGGAACCAGTAAGTCAGACCTGCGAAGCAACCGAATACCACACCACCGATGATAACGTTGTGGAAGTGAGCAATCAGGAACAGGCTGTTGTGCAACACGAAGTCAGCACCCGGAACCGCCAACAGAACGCCGGTCATACCGCCCACAGAGAAGGTGACGATAAAGCCAACGGTCCACAGCATCGCCGCATTCAGCGTGATACGACCCTGGTACATGGTGAACAGCCAGTTGAAGATTTTCACCCCGGTAGGGATGGAAATGATCATCGTCATGATGCCGAAGAAGGCATTGACGTTAGCGCCTGAACCCATGGTGAAGAAGTGGTGCAACCAAACGACGAACGACAACACGGTGATGGCGATGGTTGCCCATACCAGTGAGGTGTAACCGAACAGACGTTTTTTGGAGAATGTTGCCGTGACTTCAGAGAACACACCAAATACTGGCAGAACCAAAATGTACACTTCCGGATGGCCCCAGGCCCAAATCAGGTTGATGTACATCATCATGTTGCCGCCCATATCATTCGTGAAGAAATGGGTGCCCAGATAACGGTCCAGCGTCAGCAGTGCAACAGTCACGGTCAGAATCGGGAAGGACACGATAATCAACACGTTGGTGCACAGTGCGGCCCAGGTAAATACCGGCATTTTCATCAGCGGCATACCCGGTGCGCGCATCTTCAGGATGGTCGCAAAGAAGTTAACACCGGTCAGCAAGGTACCAATACCGGATATCTGTAGACTCCATATCCAATAATCGACCCCCACGCCTGGACTGTATTCCTTACCAGACAACGGCGGATAGGCCAACCAACCGGTCTGTGCGAACTCACCGACACCCAGAGAGATGTTGATCAATACCACAGCGGCAGCGGTGAACCAGAAGCTGACGTTGTTCAGGAACGGGAACGCAACGTCGCGCGCACCGATCTGTAAAGGAACGACTACGTTCATCAAACCGATAACGAAAGGCATCGCCATGAAGAAAATCATGATCACGCCGTGCGCGGTAAAGATTTGGTCGTAGTGGTGAGGAGGCAGGAAGCCAGGTTCTCCCGCAGACGCGAGCACCTGCTGGCTACGCATCATGATGGCATCGGCAAAGCCACGCAACAGCATGACGAAGGCCAGAATGATGTACATGATACCTAATTTTTTGTGGTCGACGGAGGTGATCCACTCGGTCCACAGGTACTTCCACTTGCCGAAATAGGTCAGCGCGGCAACGACTGCCAGACCGCCCAAAATGATTGCGGCAACGGTGACCATGATAATCGGTTCATGATACGGAACCGAATCAAGCGTTAATTTTCCGAACATCGTTTATTCCTCGGCTCCGGCTGCGTGAGACTGTCCACCCATATCCATGCCTTTCATGTCACTGCCGGCTGGCATTGGCATGGTATGACCTTCTGGCGCTGCCTTCATGTCATGCATGGAGTATTTGCCAATGATTTCTTTGAACAGACCCGGTTTTGCTACAGAGAAGTATTCGACCGGGTTGTCGATGCTCTGTGCTGCCAGTTTGTTGAAGTCATCAGTGGTTGCCAGTTGGTTCGGTGCACTTTTCACTTTCGCTACCCAGGTGTCGAAATCGCCACGGGTTGGGGTCGCAATTGTGTTGAACTTCATGCCAGAGAAACCACGGCCACTGAAGTTTGACGAGATGCCTTTGTAGGTACCGGCTTCATTTGCAATCAAATGCAACTGAGTCTGCATACCAGCCATCGCGTAAATCTGTCCGCCTAACTGAGGAATAAAGAACGAGTTCATGACAGAGTCTGAAGTGACTTTGAATTGAACAGGCACGTCTTTCGGGATAACCAGTTCGTTAACAGTGGCGATGCCCTGTTCCGGATAAATGAACAACCATTTCCAGTCCAGAGAAACGACTTCTACCGTCATCGGTTTTTGGTCAGATACGATTGGCTTGAACGGATCAAGCGCATGGGTGGTCTTCCAGGTAATCGTTGCCAGAATGGCAATGATAATAATTGGAACAGTCCAGACGACGGCTTCAATTTTGTTGGAGTGTGACCAGTTAGGACTGTAGGTTGCTTTTGTATTGGAAGCACGGTACTTCCAGGCAAACGCAAACGCCATGATAATAACTGGAATAACAACGATCAGCATTAAACCGATCGCCGTCAAAATCAGCGTTCTCTGTTCAAGTCCAATTGCTCCCTTGGGATCCATCAATGCCGTATTGCAACCGCTTAACATTAACGCGGAGGCAAATAAGGACAACATCCCAATACTTTTATTGTATTTCTTAAGTCTCATCTAACGACCTCAATAACTAGGGCTCTATTGTCGCTTCAGGTGTGCGGGCATTTTACGGGAAGGTTGCAGGACTGTAAACACGCTTAAACAAGTGTCAAAGCGCTGTTGACACTTTATGTTAACGCAGTCACACATGTCACGGATCGTGACAATTCACAGTGGGCAACAATATGTTGCGTATAGATTTTTTTCTATAGTGATGAAAAACAAGGGGTGACGGAATTTGTAAATATTATTCTCACTGATTATCCGGCCATAAGGTTTAATTAATGTTAAATTAATGTAGATTTCAAGTGAAATAAAAAGCATGAAATGCGTGACGGAAAAAATAGAACTGAGAATATTATTTTTTTTGGCGGTAAATTGTTGAGCAATATTTATAGATGGATTGTTAAATCAAATCCGCCATTCATTTTGAAAATGAATGGCGGGAAAATCATGCCCGGGCAGTGCGGCGCAGGGAGAGAAAATCGAGCAGGCTCCCAAGAACAATCCCCACCAGACAGATCAGCGCGCCGGTTTCCAGAAGCCGTATCGTCAGCGATGGCCACGATGCCCAGCCGAGGCTGTTGAATATCAGCGTTATCAGCCACAAACCCAGCAGCGAACTGCCAACAATCATGCAACGCAACGCCCAGCGATACGGCGTGCCAAAATGGATCCGCGGCAGGAAACTGTCGGTTTTTTGCGTGTATTCCAGCGTGTCGCGGCAGACTGCCAGCAGCAGCAAGCCGGGTACGGCAGCCACGATAGAGAACAGGTAAAACCACGGCCAGCCGTAGGCTTCAACAAACCAGCCGGCAATCGGACCGACATAAACACGGCCCACGGCAGAAAGAGCGGAAAGTAGCGCAAACTGCGTGGCGGAGAAAGAGCGGTTGCACAACGTCATCAGTAAGGCGACGAACGCCGCAGTACCCATGCCGCCGCACAGATTTTCGAAGAAAATCGCCGCGCCCATTGAATACAGATGTTTATCTGTGACGGCGAGGATCCAGTAACCCGCATTCGAGACGGCCTGCAAAATCCCAAAAAGCATCAGCGCGCGGAACAGGCTCAGACGCTGCATCAGCATTCCGCCTAACAGGGCACCGATGATTGTCGCCAGAAGCCCCAGCGATTTGTTAATAAGCCCGACCTCTCCGGCGTTAAATCCCACGCCGCGGATCAAAAACGTGGTACTCAGGCTGCCTGCAAATGCATCGCCCATTTTGTACATCACGATCAGCAGTAAAATAAGCCAGGCATTGTTACGGCCAAAAAAGTCTTTTAACGGCGCCACCACGGCCATTTCCATGGTGCGCGGTGCGGGCTGTGAATTTTCAGGCTCCGGCGCCATCAGCGTAGCCAATACGCCGCATAGCATCAGGGCGGCCATCAACCAGTACATGTGCTGCCAGCCGAGATAACGATCGGCCAGCCATAATGCCAGCCCGCCGGACACCAGCATCGCCAGCCTGTAGCCCAGCACCGACACCGCCGCACCGTTTCCGCGCTCTTGCGCAGGCAATAAATCCGTCTTATAGGCATCGAAGACGATGTCCTGAGATGCCGAGGCAAAAGCAATCAAAACCGCCAGGGCCGCCAGCCAGAAGAGATCTCTTGAAGGATCCATAAAGCCCATCGCAAAAATGGCGACCACCAGCAGCAGTTGCGTCAGTACCAGCCAGCCGCGCCGACGCCCGAGAAAAGAGGGCGTGTAGCGATCCATCATCGGCGACCACAGGAATTTGAACACGTACGCCTGCCCGACCAGCGAAAAAACACCGATTGTTTTCAGGTCGACATTCTCGACCGTCATCCACGCCTGCAAGGTGCCAGAGGTCAGCGCCAGTGGCAAACCGGAGGCAAAGCCCAGCAGAAGTAAAATGAGGGTATTTCGCTGTGTGAAAATCTTAAAGTACTGACTGATCATGAAAAGTATGTTCCTGCGAACCGGTGAAAGAGTGGCGCATGGGCATAATAAAGGAAGGGATGATTATCGGGGAGTAAATTCACTGACTTTATAAAGCATTCTGCCCGGACTCGCCGGGCAGAATGGATTGCACAGAATTAAACCGAAGCTTAGCGTGCGTTAGCTTTGATGAAATCGCTGATGCTGGTGTCTGACGCCATGTCGCTGATGACATCGCCCAGCGTGGTATTCACCGCGTTGGTGATCTTAGCGTTGGTGGCTGACAGTGCACCCTGAACATTATACGTCGAGCGGTAGTTCTTCACCTGCTTGCTGCCGTTTTTCGCGGTAGCAATGATGGAGATGTCTGCTTTCGTGGTGATGTTGTAACGCAGGTTGCCTTCCTGCACGTCTGCATACAGGTTGTTCACCACGATTTGCAGATCGACTGCGCCGTCAGCACCGATCATGTAACCACGGGCAGTCATTTGTTTTTCCAGAGATTCCTGCAACAGGAAACGCAGATCACGGGAAGGTGTCAGGGAAATCAGCTGGCCGTCACGGTTCACTTTCGCCAGTGCCTGATCCTGACGCTGGTCCGCGCCGTTGATGCTGATGGTGATGCCCTGAAGCGTTGGATCCTGCGAAGGCAGAACAATTTTCGGCGACACGTCCAGCGTGTTGGTGCTGGTGGCGCAACCTGCCAGCATCAGCATCGCCAGAACGGGAAAAATGATTTTCTTTAACATGTGTGTTTTCTCAATATTTATAAGGGAATAGTGCTCAAAAATATGCCGACATCATAACATTGCCATTTGCGGGTGGAAGTCCCAACAATCTGGAAAAGCGATTTTTTAGCGTTTTTTTTCATCAGGAAAGCGGATTACGAACTTCATGCGTGGCGAAGCCGCGATTTCTTTGACAGACTGAGCGCCGTTTTTATCAATCATTCTTATAAATTTTTTAATGTGATTAACGTGGACGTCGGAAAACAGCCTATTCTTTAAGGGTAGGGAATGAAAGTGAAGGAATGTTACTGAAGGGAACCCGACGGGCGCAGTTCTCTGCTGATGCGGTGTAAGGAGATAGCGATGATTCGTGAGCAAATAGAAGCAAAATTGGCTGAGGCATTCGAGCCCTCGTTTCTGGAAGTGACTGACGAAAGCTATCGTCATAATGTACCGGCAGGCTCAGAAAGCCATTTTAAAGTCGTTATGGTGTCCGATAAATTCCTGGGAGAGCGTTTTCTGGCGCGGCACCGGGCTATTTATGGCCACTTAACCGAAGAACTCGCAGGCAGCGTCCATGCGCTGGCATTACACACCTACACCCGTAAAGAATGGGAAGGGTTACAGGACACGGTTCCGGCATCGCCGCCGTGTCGTGGTGCCGGAACAATGGCCTGATCGTCGCGATCTGATTCACAAAAGGCATAAATATCGTCGTTTGACGCAGTATCACTGGAACTTTCCTTGTCAGATGCGGTATTAGTAGATGCGAATTTCATGAAACGGCCCGCGGGCCGTTTTTGTTTTTCTTACGACCGGCAGACGATAAGGGCAGTTTTCGCCTCTGCATCGACCGCATTTTTCGAAGGATCGAGTTCCCGTGTGAGTTTCCCTCCCGTGCAACAGACACCGTCCTCGACTCAATGCGTCTGCGTCGCTATAATGTCGCGTCTAATTTTTCCGGAATGGTTTCGGACGCTCTCGAATACAGGGCTACGTTCTGATACAGAACTGTCCCGGTTCTTAGAAGTCGTTTTCAAGGTAAGTTTGCGCTCATCTTGAGAACGACTTCTGGAGTTGACCGAGCACTGTGATTTTTTTTTGAGGTAACAAGATGCAAGTTTCTGTTGAAACCACTCAAGGCCTTGGGCGCCGCGTAACGATTACTGTTCCTGCTGAAAGCATTGAAAAAGCAGTGAGCAGTGAACTGATCAACGTCTCTAAAAAAGTACGTATTGACGGCTTCCGTAAAGGCAAAGTACCAAGCCACATCATCGAACAGCGTTATGGCGCGTCAGTACGTCAGGACGTACTGGGTGATCTGATGCAACGCAACTTTGTTGATGCAATCATCAAAGAAAAAATCAATCCAGCTGGCGCACCTAACTACATCCCGGGTGAGTACAAGCAGGGTGAAGACTTCAACTTCTCCGTAGAATTCGAAGTGTACCCGGAAGTTGAGCTGAAAGATCTGGAAAACATCGAAGTTGAAAAACCTGTTGTTGAAGTTAACGACGCTGATGTTGATACCATGCTGGAAACTCTGCGTAAGCAACAAGCTGACTGGAAAGAAACGGATGCAGCAGTCACCGCTGAAGACCGCGTTACTGTAGATTTCTCCGGTTCTATCGACGGCGAAGATTTCGAAGGCGGCAAAGCCTCTGATTTCGTACTGGCTATGGGCCAGGGCCGCATGATCCCAGGCTTCGAAGAAGGTCTGGTCGGTCACAAAGCCGGTGAAGAATTCACGATTGACGTGAACTTCCCGGAAGATTACCACGCTGAAAATCTGAAAGGTAAAGCGGCTAAGTTCGTTATTACCCTGAAGAAAGTTGAAGAGCGTGAGCTGCCAGAACTGACCCCAGAATTCATCAAACGTTTCGGCGTGGCTGATGGTTCTGTTGATGGTCTGCGTGCTGAAGTGCGTAAAAATATGGAACGTGAACTGAAAGGTGCTGTTCGTAACCGCATCAAAACTCAGGCAATCGACGGTCTGGTCAGCGCTAACGAAATCGACGTGCCAGCGGCACTGATCGACGGCGAAGTTGACGTTCTGCGTCGCCAGGCTGCACAGCGTTTTGGTGGCAACGAAAAACAAGCGCTGGAATTGCCACGCGAGTTGTTCGAAGAGCAAGCTAAACGTCGCGTTGTTGTCGGTCTGCTGCTGGGCGAAGTGATCAGCCAGCACGAACTGAAAGCTGACGAAGATCGCGTTAAAGCGCTGATCGAAGAAATGGCTTCTGCGTACGAAGATCCACAGGAAGTTGTTGAGTTCTACAGCAAAAACAAAGAGCTGATGAACAACATGCGTAACGTCGCGCTGGAAGAACAAGCGGTCGAAACTCTGTTGTCTAAAGCGAAAGTGACTGAAAAAGCCACTACCTTTACCGAGCTGATGAACCAGACTCAACCTGCATAATTTTATTGCACGTTGCTGAATCTGTCCGCAGATTCACCTCCTGAAGCCCGCAGTTTTCACTGCGGGCTTTTTATTTGCCAAAAATCAGGTATTTTTGTTTTGACTGTTGTTTTTGCACTATATTTAGCTCTATAAGGCACAACCTACGTAGAAACGTTCGATAGTCATCAGCAACAGTGATGTGAACGGCTCAAATTGGGGGAGAAAGAAAAGAATTATCACGGCAGGCTTGAAAAAGGGGCCTAAATCCCCCAATTGATAAACACGAACTTAGGTAAATTTGTAGTCAGAATCTGACTGATAACGACCGTCAGGCGTGTAAATGGCGACTTGGCCGCTTGAGCATAGTCATGTGTGTCTATCTCAAGTAGAATCGGTTTTAAATAGCGCCAAACAGAATCTATTAGGAGACGGTTATGTCATACAGTGGTGAAAGAGAGCAATTTGCACCAAACATGGCGTTGGTACCCATGGTGGTTGAGCAAACTTCACGGGGCGAGCGTTCATACGACATCTTCTCCCGTCTGCTTAAGGAACGCATCATCTTCCTGACCGGCCAGGTCGAAGACCATATGGCTAACCTGATTGTTGCCCAGATGCTGTTTCTGGAAGCAGAAAGCCCGGAAAAAGACATCTACCTTTACATCAACTCACCGGGTGGCGTGATCACTGCCGGGATGTCGATTTATGACACCATGCAGTTCATCAAGCCGGACGTCAGCACAATTTGTATGGGTCAGGCTTGTTCAATGGGCGCGTTCCTGTTGACTGCGGGTGCGGAAGGTAAGCGTTTCTGCCTGCCAAACTCACGCGTGATGATCCACCAGCCACTGGGCGGTTTCCAGGGGCAGGCAACGGATATCGAGATCCATGCGAAAGAAATCCTGAAAGTGAAATCCCGTATGAATGAGCTGATGGCGAAACATACCGGCAAGACACTGGAAGAAATTGAGCGCGATACAGAGCGTGACCGTTTCCTGTCTGCTGATGAGGCTGTACAGTACGGTTTAGTGGATTCCGTATTTACCCATCGCGCCTGACGGCTCAATTGTGCCGGGCTGATGGTCTATAGTTATACTCATACGGAGGTTATCCGGGCGGATATTTTCCTGTGAAGGAAAAAGAGTACATCACAGATGACACTTTTCCGCCCGATGTGAGTCATAACATGAATGAACAGACATCAGCCACCATGCGGCTGTTGTGTAATATGGTCGTGTCGCAGTGTTATTGTAATGCTGCGGGACTGATACTAGAGAAGAGGTTTACTGATGACAGATAAGCGCAAAGACGGTTCAGGAAAGCTGCTGTACTGCTCTTTTTGCGGCAAAAGCCAGCATGAAGTGCGTAAGCTGATTGCCGGGCCGTCAGTGTATATCTGCGATGAATGTGTCGATTTGTGTAATGACATTATTCGCGAAGAGATTAAAGAAGTCGCGCCACACCGCGAACGTAGTGCTTTACCGACGCCGCACGAAATCCGTCAGCACCTTGACGATTACGTTATCGGTCAGGAACCTGCGAAGAAAGTGTTGGCCGTGGCGGTGTATAACCACTACAAACGTTTGCGCAATGGTGACACCAGCAATGGTATCGAATTGGGCAAAAGTAACATTCTGCTGATCGGGCCTACCGGTAGCGGTAAAACGCTGCTGGCTGAAACCCTGGCGCGTTTCCTGGATGTGCCATTCACTATGGCCGATGCCACCACACTGACCGAAGCCGGTTACGTGGGGGAAGATGTTGAAAACATCATTCAGAAACTGCTGCAGAAATGTGATTACGACGTTCAGAAAGCGCAACGCGGTATTGTTTACATTGACGAAATCGACAAGATTTCCCGCAAGTCTGACAACCCATCGATTACACGTGACGTGTCCGGTGAAGGTGTTCAGCAAGCGTTGCTGAAACTGATTGAAGGTACGGTTGCCGCTGTGCCGCCGCAGGGCGGACGCAAGCACCCGCAGCAGGAATTCCTGCAAGTCGATACGTCGAAAATCCTCTTTATCTGTGGTGGTGCGTTTGCCGGCCTGGATAAAGTGATTGGTCAGCGTATCAACACCAGTACCGGTATTGGTTTTGGTGCTGAAGTTAAAGGCAAAGAGCAAAAAGCCACTGAAGGTCAGTTGCTGGCACAGGCTGAACCGGAAGATTTGATCAAGTTTGGTCTGATCCCTGAGTTCATTGGCCGTCTGCCTGTGGTGGCGACCCTGAGTGAACTGAATGAAGAAGCACTGATTCAAATTCTGAAAGAGCCGAAAAATGCCCTGACTAAGCAATATCAGGCGTTATTCAATCTGGAAGGCGTTGAACTGGAATTCCGCGATGAAGCGCTGATTGCGATTGCTAAAAAAGCCATGAACCGTAAAACCGGTGCCCGTGGCCTGCGCTCAATCGTTGAAGCCGCATTGCTGGATACTATGTATGATCTGCCGTCGCTCGACGATGTGGAAAAAGTGGTGATTGATGAATCCGTCATTGCGGGCCAGTCAGAACCTCTGATGATTTATGGCAAACCCGAGGCGCAGCAAGCGTCTGGTGAATAATTAGCCAAACTATCCAGAGAGTTAGCCACAAAATGGGGGATTTAGTCCCCCATTTTTTTTTCGCACATTCTTATCGTTGAATGTCGGACATTCATCCCCATATACTCAGTTAACGACTTGCTGAAACCCGTCTGACTCGTGTTTCACGAGATTTCCTTAACCTGGCGGAAGCTAAACTAAGAGAGAGCTCTATGAACCCTGAGCGTTCTGAACGCATAGAAATCCCCGTATTGCCTCTGCGCGATGTGGTGGTTTATCCGCACATGGTGATCCCGTTGTTTGTTGGCAGGGAAAAATCGATTCGGTGCCTTGAAGCCGCGATGGATCACGACAAAAAAATCATGCTGGTTGCGCAGAAAGAAGCGTCTACCGATGAGCCGGGCGTTAACGATCTCTTCTCCGTAGGTACGGTTGCCTCAATATTACAAATGCTGAAGCTGCCGGATGGCACTGTAAAAGTGCTGGTGGAAGGGTTACAACGCGCACGCATTACCACGCTTTCTGACAGTGGTGAGCATTTTGCTGCCCAGGCAGAATACCTTGAATCTCCTGCCGTGGATGAACGCGAGCAGGAAGTCTTGGTACGCACAGCGATTAATCAGTTTGAAGGCTACATCAAGCTGAACAAAAAAATCCCGCCAGAGGTGCTGACTTCACTCAACAGCATTGAAGATGCTGCACGTCTGGCTGACACCATTGCTGCACATATGCCCCTGAAACTCGCTGATAAACAGTCCGTACTGGAAATGTTTGATATCACCGAGCGTCTTGAGTATTTGATGGCGATGATGGAATCGGAAATCGATCTGTTACAGGTTGAGAAACGCATCCGTAACCGTGTCAAAAAGCAGATGGAAAAGAGCCAGCGCGAGTACTATCTGAATGAGCAAATGAAAGCGATTCAGAAAGAACTTGGCGAAATGGACGACACGCCTGATGAGCATGAGGCGCTGAAACGCAAAATCGAAGCGGCTAAAATGCCGAAAGAAGCGCGTGAAAAAACAGAAGCTGAACTGCAAAAGCTGAAAATGATGTCGCCGATGTCCGCCGAAGCCACCGTTGTTCGTGGTTATATCGACTGGATGCTTCAGGTGCCATGGAATGCCCGCAGTAAAGTGAAAAAAGATCTGCGTAAAGCGCAGGAAGTTCTGGATACCGATCACTTTGGCCTCGAGCGTGTTAAAGATCGCATCCTTGAGTATCTTGCAGTGCAGACGCGCGTCAGCAAAATCAAAGGGCCGATCCTGTGTCTGGTAGGGCCTCCGGGTGTCGGTAAAACGTCACTGGGTCAGTCCATCGCGCGTGCTACAGGGCGTGAATATGTCCGTATGGCGCTGGGTGGGGTGCGTGATGAAGCGGAAATCCGCGGTCATCGCCGTACTTACATTGGTTCCATGCCGGGCAAACTGATCCAGAAAATGGCGAAAGTTGGGGTGAAAAACCCGCTGTTCCTGCTCGATGAAATCGACAAAATGTCTTCTGACATGCGTGGCGATCCGGCTTCAGCCCTGCTTGAAGTGCTCGATCCTGAGCAAAACGTCGCGTTCAACGATCACTATCTGGAAGTCGATTATGACCTGTCAGACGTGATGTTTGTCGCAACGTCGAACTCAATGAACATCCCGGCACCGCTGCTTGACCGTATGGAAGTGATCCGTCTTTCCGGTTATACCGAAGATGAAAAACTGAACATCGCCAAACAGCATTTGTTGCCGAAACAGATCGAACGTAATGCACTTAAAAAGAACGAACTGACGGTAGATGACAGTGCGATTATCGGCATCATTCGTTTCTATACCCGTGAAGCGGGCGTGCGTAGTTTAGAACGTGAGTTGTCTAAACTCTGCCGTAAAGCGGTTAAACAATTGCTGATGGATAAAGCCATCAAGCACATTGAAATTAACGGCGATAATCTGAAAGATTTCCTCGGCGTGCAGAAGGTCGATTATGGCCGTGCGGATACCGAAAACCGTGTAGGCCAGGTGACGGGTCTGGCGTGGACCGAAGTGGGCGGCGAGCTGCTGACTATCGAAACGGCCTGCGTACCGGGCAAAGGTAAGCTGACGTATACCGGTTCTCTCGGTGAAGTGATGCAGGAATCCATTCAGGCCGCGCTGACGGTTGTGCGTGCACGAGCTGACAAACTGGGCATCAACCCTGACTTCTACGAAAAACGTGATATTCACGTTCACGTACCTGAAGGGGCGACGCCGAAAGACGGTCCGAGTGCCGGTATTGCAATGTGTACCGCACTGGTGTCTTGTCTGACGGGTAACCCGGTTCGCGCCGACGTGGCGATGACGGGCGAGATCACCTTGCGCGGTCTGGTTCTGCCAATCGGTGGGTTGAAAGAGAAACTGCTGGCTGCACACCGTGGTGGTATCAAAGTGGTGCTGATCCCTGACGATAACAAACGCGATCTGGAAGAAATTCCAGCGAACGTATTGGCAGACCTCGAGATCCATCCGGTTAAGCGCATTGATGATGTTCTGAACTTTGCACTGCAAAATCCAGCTTACGGTGCATTACCGGTAGCGGCAAAATAGTGACGTCGACTTACACAGTTGAATAAAACTCAGGCTGGCAGGTGAAATCTCACTTGCCAGCTTTTTTTTGTGCCGTTAAGTTAGTCAACGGTCAGAAGGTTTCAGGCTGCTTTCAGTCGCTTGCATAGCCCTGACAAGATTGATATAACAGCAGCGCGGTCACGTCCGAAGGGAAATTCGGCGTGATGAGAGAATTTTAAGAGGGGATGAAAAGAGTGAATAAGTCACAATTGATCGACAAAATTGCTGCCGGTGCTGATATTTCTAAAGCCGCAGCGGGACGTGTTTTGGATGCTGTTCTTGCATCTGTGACGGATACCCTGAAAGCTGGGGAAGAAGTCGCTCTGGTAGGTTTTGGTACGTTTTCAGTGCGTGAACGTTCAGCGCGTACCGGCCGTAACCCACAGACCGGTAAAGAAATCAGCATTGCAGCAGCTAAAGTACCTGGCTTCCGTGCAGGTAAAGCGCTGAAAGATGCCGTTAACGGCTAATTACCCGAAGGGCTGACGTCAAATCTGTGTGAAGCGCATCACTGATGCCTGTTTACTCAGGTCTGGTTGTTAAACAATAACCTGACGTCACCGGGCTGGTAAGGTAAGATACAAGGCGCATCGAAAACGGTGCGCTTTTTTTATTACAGCGGAGTGTTGCCTCACTATGATGGACAATTTACGCGCGGCGTCCAATAACGTCGTGCTCAAAATCATTCTGGCCCTGATTATTCTGTCCTTTATTTTGACAGGGGTGGGCAACTACCTGGTCGGCGGTTCAGGCGACTATGCAGCGAAAGTGAATGGTCAGGAAATCGGTCGTGCACAGCTGGAACAAGCAGTGCAAAACCAGCGTAGCCGACTGCAGCAACAGCTTGGAGATCAATTCTCTGCGCTGGCGGGCAGCGATGGTTATATGCAGCAGTTGCGCCAGGAATCCCTGAACAACCTGATTGACGTCACTTTGCTGGATCAGTATTCCAAAAAGCTCGGCATTGCCGTCAGCGACCAGCAGATCAAAGACGCGATTTTTGCGACCCCACAATTCCAGACTAATGGCCGTTTCGACAACGCCAAATACCTGCAAAGCATCCAGAGCATGGGTTACAGCGCAGATAATTTTGCTCAGTTAATGAAACAGCAATTGATCAGCCAGCAGCTCGAACAAGCCTACGGTCAGACTGACTTTATTCTGCCTGTTGAAAGCACAACGCTCGGCGCGTTGATCCTGCAAACCCGTGACGTGCATACGGCAACGCTGGACACAGACACGCTGGCCGCTAAGCAACAAGTTACTGATGCAGAAGTGCAGGCGTTCTACGACCAAAACAAGAATAACTTCTTGTCCCCTGAGCAGGTGAAAGTCAGCTACATCGAAATGGATGCCGCGGCCATGCAGGGTAAAGCCGACGTGACTGATGCCGACATCAGCGCGTATTACGACCAGCATAAGAACGAGTTTGGCCAGCCTGAACGTCGTCGTTACAGCGTAATCGTCCTGAAAACTCAGGCTGACGCTGATGCGGTCGCTACCCAACTTAAAAGCGGTTCTGATTTCGCAGAACTGGCGAAAACTAAATCTACCGATGCACTGAGTGCGAAGCAGGGTGGGGATTTAGGCTGGATGGAACCTGAAACCACATTGCCAGAATTCAAAAGCGCCAATCTGACCACCAAAGGTCAGGTTTCCGGTGTGATTAAATCGGACAATGGTTTCTTCATCCTGCGTCTTGAAGACATCAAACCTGAACAGGTTAAGCCTCTGACTGAAGTGCGCGCCAGCATCATTGATAAGCTCAAACAAGAGAAGTCACTGGATTCTTACTATGCGCTGCAGCAGAAAGTCAGTGAAGCCGCGACGAACGACAACGAGTCTCTGGCATCGGCTGAAGAAGTTGCCGGTGTGAAAGCGGTACACACTGACTGGTTCACTCAGAATCAAATCCCGGCAGGCATCAACTTCAAACCTGTTGTGCAGGCGATTTTTGAAGGTGGTCTGATTGGTCAGGACGGTGCTCCTGGCAGTAACTCTGACATCATTACTGTTGATGGCGATCGTGCGTTTGTCATTCGCGTCGATGCGCACAAAGCCGAAGGCGTTAAGCCTTTTGCTGAAGTGAAAGATCAGGTGACTACATTGGTTAAACGCCAGAAAGCACAAGATCAGGCACGCATGGAAGGCGAGAAACTGCTGACAGCCCTGAAAGAGGGTAAAGGCGATGACGCAATGAAAGCCGCAGGTCTGAGCTTTGGTGATGTGCAGAAAGTACAGCGCAGCCAGCAGCCTTCTGCTTTTGAAGAAAATGTCTTCGCATTGCCGCATCCACAGAAAGACCAGGCCGTTTACGGCTTGTCTCAGGATCCAAAAGGGAACAGCGTGTTGATTAAACTCACTGCCGTTACCCCGGGTGCTGTGCCGGAAGCGGATGCCGCACGTTTTGCGCAGGAAATGCAACAAACCTCCTCAAACGTGACCTTTGATGCGCTGCTGACAAACCTGCGTCAGGAAGCAAAAATCAAGTTCGGTTCTGCTGCACAAAACCAGTAAACGCCGCAAAGTTTTGCAACGCGTTGCAACAAACAAAGGCCGCTTTCGCGGCCTTTTCCACATCTGAAAGTTGCCCATTGTCCGGTTTTTATTCCTGATGCACTCTCTCCGTGCTGTCAAACACATGGAGGATACAGCATGAAAAAACTAGGCATTACATCACTCTCTCTCGCTCTGGCTCTTGGGCTTTCAACGTTGCCTGTGATGTTACAGGCCGCACCCAATGCATCCGGTACTGTAGCCACGACATCAGTGGCACCGGCAACAACGGCGGGGAAAGTGGCGGGTCCGCAGGTGAAAAAAGAGCAGGCCGCGGTGGCTGATGACACCACCGTCAGCATTAATACGGCCACAGCGGAAGAGTTTGCCAGGGCGATGAACGGTGTAGGGATGAAGAAGGCGCAGGCCATTATCAGCTACCGTGAAGAGCTCGGGCAATTCACTGATATTGAACAGCTTCGCGAAGTGCCGGGTATTGGCGCTGCACTGTTTGAACGTAACAAGGACCGTCTGAAATTGTGACGGATGTCGCGGCGGCGAACCCTTAACGGTTGCCGCCGTTTTCTTCTGCTAATCTCTTAAGACATCTGACCAGTTTGGTTTGTACCTCAGGCGAGACGCAGGAGTTTTTTAATCACTATGCATACGTTTATTAAAGTTCGTGGTTTTCACATCGATGTTTACCAGCATGTTAACAATGCACGTTATCTGGAGTTTCTGGAAACCGCCCGCTGGGAATGGCTGGACAATCAGTCCGGCTTCCAGTGGATGAGCCAAAACAACATTGCTTTCATTGTGGTAAATATCAACATCAATTACCGCAAGCCTGCGGTGCTCGGGGATGTTTTACGCATCGACAGCAGCCTTCAGCAGCTGAATGGTCGCAGCGGGGTCATTGAGCAGGTGGTGACCCGTGAGGGCGATGTCGTGGCGGATGCTACGCTGACCTTCGTGTGTATTGATTTACGCACACAAAAGGCCTTGCCGCTGGAAGGTGAGTTGCTGGAAAGATTACGTGAACTTGAGCTGGAAAATGACGCGGCCAGTCATGAATGACTGACATAACCGCGGGCAGCGAAATGGCTGCCCGCGGTTATCCGTAAGGTACTTTAACGCAGACCGGTTTTCTTTTTCAGACTGGCCATCACGCCCGCCTGATCTTGCTGATATTGTTGAAGACCGTTGGCGCGCAGGTGGCAGGCGGCACACTCTCCACACCCGTCACCGGCGATGCCGTTGTAACAGGTCAGAGTATGATGGCGAACCAGACTAAGCTGTTGATAATAATCTGCCAGCGCCCAGGTTTCGGCTTTATTCAGCCACATCAACGGGGTTTCAAAACGCACATCGCGCGCCAGACCCAAAGACACTGCATGATTCAGCGCTTTGACAAATTCATCACGACAATCCGGGTAGCCGGAGAAATCGGTTTCGCACACACCGGTAATGACCGCTTCTGCCTGGATCTGATAAGCGTAAATGGCCGCCAGTGTCAGGAACAGAATATTGCGACCCGGTACAAATGTGCTGGGTAAACCGCCTTCAGTTTCTTCACCAAAGCCCGGTACGGGAATGTTATCGCGAGTCAGGCTGCTGACCGCCAGTTCATTGAGCAAACCGACATCCAGCACTTTGTGGGCACGCGCGCCCAACTGCACTGACAGTTTTTGCGCGATCTCAATCTCAGCACGATGACGCTGACCGTAATCGAAAGTGACGCAATGTACTTCGTCATACTCTTTCAAAGCCTGAATCAGACAGGTTGTTGAATCTTGTCCACCGCTAAAAACCACCACTGCTCTTTTCATTCTGATTTCCTGTTTACTGAACTGACCGCGCATCGGGCAGCAAAATCACGCTCATGGTACTTACCTTTGCCGCCGTAGTGTAGCGAAACAGCTGCTTCAGTCATTTTCAGATTGCAACGGCGGCGGAACCCACGCCTGACAGAAATCGAACCAGCCCCATGCCGTCAGCTGAACGCCGCTGATGCGTGGCGGCGCGCTCACCTGATACTGATAGTTGAAAAGCGGTGTAATAATGCTGCGCACCATCCACTGATAAAAATGATCGCGCAGTTCTTCAGACCGCCTGTTTTCCTGCGGGATTTGCTGAATATGGCTCAATCGTCCTTGCTGCAAGATAAGATCTTCTTCGCGCAAAATCCCCGGCCACAACGGATCCTGTTGCAGCCAGTTCTCCAGCGTGGCTTCCGGAGATTCACCGATCAGCCGGTCGCCCAGCAGCAGATCTGCCGATTCCAGTAATTCGCCGTCTTCCCACAACCGGCCCGCGTGATAAACCACTTCCAGCGCACAACCTTCTTCCGCCAGCTTTTCCTGTAACGCCTGAGCCACCAGTTCAAACTCTACGGGCGGATGGTAAAGCAGACGCAGAGTTTCAGGCAGCTGAACATCCATATGGTCGTGAACCGGGATCGGCCAGCCGGGCAGCATTTCTTTACTGGCTTTCACCAGATCATGATCGATCGGCAGATTATCCAGCATGCCGCTGCGCTGGATAATTCGGATGACTTTTTGCGCCTGTGCTTCACTGAGCACGCCGCGTCGCAAGTTAGTAGCAATGTAACAAAAACCAAGACTGGTGCTTCGCCGGATGGGTTTTACCTGCGAAAGCTCGTTCTGTTCGCCAAGAATAATTCTGACCGGATGCTGACAACTGACATTGTCCCGCTGAGCAAAAAGCTGTGGAGTGATCCAAAACTCAATAGCGGCCAGATAGGGATGTTGTAAAGGGTAATAGGTGTGTTGCTCAAGGCGGATAAGCTCAGGGGTGAAGGTGGTCAGGCGAAACGGTCCGGCGCCGATATGCGGGTCGTCCGGATGAGCCAGCAGACAATTGAGGTCGGCAAAACGGTGTGCCAGCCAGTAATCCGGTTTATCCAGATCGAACTGCAAACACAGCGCATGAGGCTGAGATAATGTCACCACTGACGCCAGATTATGTTTACCGCGTGCTGACTCGCGAAGTTGCTGAAAGCGTGCGACCAGTTGCGTGGTTTTTAACGGTTCACCGTTATGCCAGAAAAGCTGACTGCGCAGAAAAAACTGCCAGGTTTTTCCGTCATTACTGACGTGCCAGTGATGCGCCAAATTGGGCTGCGGTGAGGTATCACCGGGGATAAAGCGCGTTAAACCTGCATGTATGGTATGCGCCAGGTGTTGTTCAGCGCGGCCGGTAAGCGTCAGCGGATCTAAAGGCTGGAGAGGGCGATAATAGGGAATGCGCAGCGTCGGCGCATCTTCCTGCCACTGGCCGCCAAGATGCGGCGCGAGCAGGGTATTCAGATGCGAAGGATCCAGCTGGCTCAGTTGCAGCGCGGCAGAATGTTCACCCTTTTTCAGTAATTCCTGTAAATACGTTCCGCGTAACTCTTCCGGTGTTTTGAGGCAGCTTAGCGATGCGCGTTTTCCGCGACCAGCCTGCGACTGCCAGCGGATCCAGCCGGCATTTTGAAAGTGCATCAGTAGCGTTCGGGTGTGGCGTTCGCTGCAACAGAAGATCTCTGCCAATTCTGCCACGGTAAATTGAGCCAGATGCGATCCGGTTTTCAGGTACAGACGCTGAAACTGATTAAGCCGATTTTGCAGACGCACGGTAAATACGGAACCTCAGGAGTAGGGTGAATTTTTCCTGTTCAGCATATCCCAGCTGACGCGACCAGACCTGAAGTAAAAAACCAAAGTGTGAGCTAAAACCGGAACAGTATTCATAAAGTGTTCACTATTAGTTCCGTAAATCTCAGTCCATACTTTGCGGGTGAAAACAACGCCGCTCAGAGAGGAAATATGTACCGTTTAGCTGCATTTGATATGGATGGCACGCTGCTTTTACCTGATCACACCCTGGGCGACAAAACGTTGTCCACGCTGCGGCAGTTAGCTGAAAAGCCGGTAACGCTGACCTTTGCCACCGGGCGTCATTATCTCGAAATGAAAGATATTCTTGCTAACATCGGGCTGGATGGCTATCTCATCACCGGCAACGGTACCCGTATTCATGATCTCAGTGGCCACCGGCTGCACGCCAGCGATTTACCCGAGGATTGTGCGCACGAATTACTGCATACCTCGTGGGACACGCCAGCCAGTGTGCATGTTTTCCGCGATGACGGCTGGTTCACTTCTCTCGACGATCCGGATTTACTCATTCCGCATCAGTTCAGTGGCTTTCGCTATCAGTTACAGGATCTGCGCTTATTACCGGATTCGGGTAACAGCAAAGTGTGTTTCTGCGCCCCGCATGACGTGTTGTTGTCGCTGGTGCCTCAGCTCGAAGCTCACTTTGGCCCGCGCATCGATTTATGTTTCTCTGCGATGGATTGTCTTGATGTGCAGCCCGCAGGCAGCAACAAAGGCAGCGCGCTTGCATTGCTGACGGACGGTCTGGGGATCAACATGTCAGAGTGTATGGCGTTTGGAGATGCCATGAACGACAAGGAAATGCTCGAGGGCGTCGGGATGGGGCTGATTATGGGGAACGCGTTACCCGTTCTGAAAGAGAAGTCGCCGCACTTACAAATTATCGGGCATTGCCGTCATCAGGCGGTGTCTCACTTTTTGCAACACTGGCTGCACACACCAAACCTCACCTATTCCCCCGAATATTAAGGTTTTGCAGCAAGCCGGGTCATCTGTCCCGGCTTTTTTCCTTTCTTACGACGTATTTAACGCGGAGTTAACTTAGTCCTTCCAGTTGCTGTGCGTATCGTGAAATGTCCCCGATATTCTTCGCTACCCAACTCTCATCGAAGTATGTATTCAGATAACGTTCGCCGCTGTCGCAGAGCAGGGTGACGATGGAGCCGGTTTCCCCTCTCTCACGCATCTGCGTAGCCAGTTGCAGCGCACCCCAGACGTTGGTACCGGTTGAGCCACCGACCTTACGCCCCAGCACCTTCTCAAGCCAGTGAAGCGTCGCGATGCTGGCCGCATCAGGCACGCGCATCATGTCGTCTATGACACTTGGTATGAACGATGGCTCGGCGCGAGGGCGGCCAATCCCCTCAATACGGCTGCTGCATTGCGCAGTGACGCTGGCATCACGCTGTTGATAATAATCGTAAAATACTGAGTTTTCCGGATCAACGACCACCAGTTCCGTATCATGCCCCTGATAGCGAATATAGCGGCCCAGCGTTGCGGAAGTGCCGCCGGTTCCCGCGCTCATCACCAGATAACGCGGTATCGGATGCGGCTCATGCGACATCTGACGGAAAATACTGTCAGCAATATTATTGTTCCCGCGCCAGTCGGTTGCCCGCTCTGCGTAGGTAAACTGATCCATGTAATGCCCGTTCATTTCACGGGCGAGTTGTTCGGATGCGGCATAGATCTGCCCCGAGTTCTGGACGAAGTGACACCGGCCACCGTAAAACTCAATTTGCTGGATTTTTCGCGGAGCAGTGCAAGAAGGCATCACGGCGATAAAAGGCAATCCCAGCAGGCGTGCGAAATAGGCTTCAGAGATGGCGGTGCTGCCTGAAGAAGCTTCCACAATAGGCGTGTTTTCACGTATCCACCCGTTGCACAAACCGTACAAAAACAGAGAGCGGGCAAGGCGATGTTTCAGGCTGCCGGAAGGATGGGTACTTTCGTCCTTCAGATACAGTGAAATTCCGGGAAAGTCGTTGAGTGACAGGCGAATCAGGTGTGTATCGGCGGAACGCTGAAAATCGGCGTCGATTTCTTTAATAGCGTGACTAACCCAGGAATTGCGCATGATGCAGGCTCATAAAAGTGTCTTGATGCACACAAGAATAACGTAACTCCCGGAGAAATAAGTTACCCTTTAACCCACGAAGATAAGATTTAATAGAAAAATTTCCTCCCGGAGGCCGGTATGGTAGACAAAATTGACCTTAAATTGCTCTCCCTGTTGCAGAAAGATTGCACATTATCTCTGAATGAATTGGCAGATGCGGTCAATCTCACCACCACGCCGTGCTGGAAAAGGATTAAGCGCCTCGAGGATGACGGCATTATTCGCGGGAAAGTGGCCCTGCTGGACGGCGATCGGCTAGGGCTGAGCCTGACGGCGTTTGTGCTCATCAAAACTCAGCATCACAACAGCGAGTGGTACCAGCGCTTTGTTCAGCAGGTTGAGGCATTTCCTGAAGTGCTGGGTTTCTACCGGATGGCCGGTGAATATGACTATTTACTGCAGGTGCAGGTGTCCGATATGAAAAGCTACGATAACTTTTACAAGCGACTTGTGAACGGCATTCCAGGGCTGAATGATGTGACCTCCAGTTTTGCGATGGAACGCATAAAATCCACCACCGCATTGCCGATTTGATGCAAAAGTTACAGTAAAAAGTTTCATCAGAATCGCCAGTTAACTCTGTTATCCTTGTCGCCTGATGAGAAAAGAAGCCTGGTTCGGGCGCTTTTTCTCAATAAAATCATCATTATTATTTGTATGGAAATCACTGCGTGAGATTGTTCGCCCAATTAGGCTGGTACTTCCGACGTGAATGGCGCCGGTATCTGGGTGCCGTTGCCTTGCTGATTATCATTGCCATTCTGCAATTGATACCGCCTAAGCTAGTTGGTGTCATTATTGATGGCGTCACGACCAAAACGATGTCAACCGGCGTACTGTTTGCGTGGCTTGGGCTCATGGTCGCCACGGCAATTGTGGTGTATTTGCTGCGTTACGTCTGGCGCGTGCTGTTGTTCGGTGCGTCCTATCAGCTGGCCGTTGAACTGCGCCAGGATTTCTTCCGGCAGCTCAGCCGTCAGCATCCGGCCTTCTATTTACGCCACCGTACGGGTGATCTTATCGCCCGGGCAACCAATGACGTCGATCGCGTGGTTTTCGCCGCAGGCGAAGGCGTTCTGACGCTGGTTGATTCGCTGGTCATGGGGCTTGCTGTTCTTATCGTGATGGCGACGCAAATCAGCTGGGAGCTGACGCTGCTGTCGCTGGTTCCTATGCCGGTGATGGCAATTATCATTAAACGCTACGGCGACCAACTTCATCATCGCTTTAAAACCGCGCAGGCTGCCTTTTCCTCATTAAACGATCAGGCGCAGGAAAGCCTGACCAGTATTCGTATGATTAAAGCCTTCGGCCTTGAGAACCATCAGTCTTCCCAGTTTGCTGATGTGGCCGCGGATACCGGTGCGAAAAACATGCGTGTGGCGCGTGTTGATGCCCGTTTTGACCCGACTATTTATGTCTCGATTGGCATGGCTAATTTGCTGGCTATCGGCGGTGGTAGCTGGATGGTGGTTAACGGGCATCTGACACTCGGGCAGTTAACCAGTTTTGTCATGTATCTCGGGTTGATGATCTGGCCGATGCTGGCGCTGGCCTGGATGTTCAATATCGTTGAACGCGGTAGTGCCGCCTACAGCCGCATCCGCAGCCTGCTTGAGGAAGCGCCCAGTGTCGTGGATGGTACTGCGCCTCTGCCTGCCGGACGTGCTGTACTTGAAGCAAATATTGCGGATTTCCACTATCCCGACACAACGCATCCGGCCTTGTCCTCTGTGAAGTTCTCCCTGCAACCTGGGCAAATGCTCGGTCTGTGCGGCCCGACAGGTTCCGGTAAAAGTACCTTGCTGTCGCTGCTTCAGCGACAGTTTGATGTCACTGAAGGGGATGTGCTTTATCACGGCCTGTCGCTGAAAACGATCCGCCTGGATGACTGGCGCGCACGTCTGGCGATTGTGAGCCAGACCCCTTTCCTGTTCTCTGACACCGTCGCACAAAATATTGCGCTGGGACGTCCGGAGGCCAGCCGGGAAGAGATCGAGGAAGCGGCGCGGCTTGCCAGCGTTCATGACGATATTCTGCGTTTACCCGGCGGCTATGAAACAGAGGTCGGAGAACGCGGAGTGATGCTTTCTGGCGGGCAGAAGCAACGAATTTCTATTGCCCGTGCTCTATTGCTGAAAGCGGAAATTCTGATCCTCGATGATGCATTGTCAGCAGTTGATGGCAGGACAGAGCATCAGATCCTGCACAACCTGCGTCAGTGGGGCAGCGACCGCACCGTGATCATCAGTGCCCATCGTCTCTCCGCACTGACTGAAGCCAGCGAGATTCTGGTGTTTAACCACGGCTGTATTTCCCAGCGCGGAAGCCATGAGCAACTTGCCGCTGAGTCAGGATGGTATCGCGATATGTTCCGTTATCAGCAACTGGAAGCCGCACTGGACGATGTACCGCAGGAACAGGAGCCGGAACAACGTGGCTGAGCAAAAAGTGAGTAAAATTCAAAAGATGTGGCCGACGCTGAAGCGCCTGCTGGTCTATGGCAAGCCTTACAGAAAACCTCTTTCTGTCGCGGTGCTGATGTTGTGGATTGCGGCAGCAGCAGAGGTGACCGGGCCGATTCTGATCAGTTTCTTTATCGACCACTATGTCGCCAAAGGCGAAATGCCGTGGGACAAAATCAGTCTGCTGGCACTGTGCTTTATCCTGCTGCAGTTTCTGGCTGCCGGATTGCACTATTTCCAGGCGCTGCTTTTTAACCGGGCCGCAGTGGGCGTGGTTCAGCGTTTGCGTACCGATGTGATGGATGCTGCACTGCGCCAGCCGCTGAGTGCGTTTGATACCCAGCCCGTAGGGCAACTGATTTCTCGTGTCACAAATGATACTGAAGTGATCCGCGATCTGTACGTGACCGTCGTCTCGACCGTATTGCGCAGTATTGCGTTGATCGGCGCGATGCTGGTGGCAATGTTCAGCCTCGACTGGCGTCTGGCCTCGGTGGCGATATGCATTTTCCCGGCGGTTTTCGTCGTGATGGGGCTGTACCAGATTTACAGTACCCCGATTGTTCGTAAAGTCCGGAGCTATCTGGCGGACATCAATGACGGTTTCAACGAAGTCATTAACGGCATGAACGTCATCCAGCAGTTCCGCCAGCAAAAGCGTTTTGGCGAACGTTTGACCCGTGCCAGTCAGTCGCATTATCTGGCGCGTATGCAAACGCTCCGGCTGGAAGGCTTTCTTCTGCGACCATTGCTCAGTTTGTTCTCTT